>JBGTFZ010000055.1:0-15501 GCA_041746955.1 Bryobacteraceae bacterium | reverse complement strand
AGCGGCGGCTCCGCAAACTCCCTGCGCGGCGACGGAAGCCTGGGATGGGACAAGGCGTCTGGCCGTCCCAGCGACGCGTATACCTACGACCCGATGAATCCGGTGGCGACATTGGGGGGCAACAACTGCTGCGGTACGCCGACACAGGCGGGCCCACACGACCAGCGTCCCGTTGAGCGCCGCAACGACGTACTCGTCTACACCGGACCGATCCTTAGCGAACCGGTTGCGATCGCCGGGCCCGTGAAGATGAAGCTGTGGGCGGCAACCGATGGGCCGGATACGGATTGGATGGTGAAGCTGGTGGACGTCTATCCCAACGGTTACTCGATGAATATCGCGGAGGGCATTCTGCGGGCACGATTCCACAAAGGTCTCGACAAGCCGGAGATGCTGAAGGCGAATGAGGCTTACGAATTCGAAGTGGACATGGTGGGGACGGCCAACGTGTTTCTACCCGGGCATCGAATCCGTGTGGATGTGACGTCGTCGAACTTCCCGCAGTTCGACCGGAACCTGAATACGGGCGAAGGAGCCGCGTCGGCCAAGGTGCGAGTAGCGCGAAACACCGTCTTCCACACCGGGGAACGGCCGTCGGCGGTCATTCTCCCGGTGGTGCCGCTTCCTTAGCTGCAGCTACGCCTAAGGCGCCAGAGTAAAGTTGATCGCAACCTTGGTGACCACTTCAACCGGCGTGCCGTTCAGGTATGTGGTCTCGTACACCCACTGGTTGACGGCTTCGACGGCTGCCGCGGCAAGGTCCGGGCCGGGTGCGCTCAACACTTCCAGCGTTCCCACGCGCCCATCTTGAAGGATCACCGCCTGTAGGAAGACCGTCCCCTGTGAACCGGCTTGCTTTGCGGACTGCGGATACATTGGCCGCACGCGATGGACGATCTTGGCCTGCTGCACGCTGCGGCCTACGCGAATGCGGGAAGTGCCAACGGCGGTCTCGGCCGAATCTGGCGAGAGAATCAAGTCGAGAGCCCGGCCTTCTGTCGAGATCAGCCGGATGCCTCGCGCGAAAGTCCGGAATCCCGGCGCCCTGACTTCAAGCAAGTAGTCGCCGGACGGCAGTGAACTGGCCGACGCCACGCCGTCTGTGCCGGTCCGCAAGGCGGTTTGTGTTCCGCCAGAACCGTCTTCGATCGACACGAGCGCGTTCGAGATTCGCGCGTTGGATGTGTCCAGCACCGTTACCTGAATGGTTCCGCCGGGCATGGATTGCGCGCGTCCTGTCACGGACCCGGTGACGAGATAGAGAACTGCCGCCGTTGCGGTGACGACCATTGCCGCCAACCGCCGCGACGCCGGTGTCCTGACAGCCGTTTCGTCCAGGACGGAGACTACGCGGCGCTCCAGTTGTGATGGCTCCGCCATTGCGATGCCTGCGGCCGCTTCCCACCCGTTGGCCTGACGTGCAATTTCAATCAGGTGCTGGGCATAGCGGCCGGGTTCTTCTCCCGCGCGAAGCACGGCATCGTCGGACGCGCGCTCCGCTTCCTGGCGCGCCTTCCACGCGACGATCCAGACAAGGGGCAGGAACCAGAAAACCATCGTGGCCGCCTCGATCAACAGGCTCCACCAGCAGTCGCGGCGCTGGATGTGCGCGCGCTCATGCCGGATCACGGCCTCCCGCCGGTCCTGCGGCCATTGGTGGGCGCTCTCGGGCAGCAGGATCACGGGCCGCAGCCATCCGAAGACCATCGGCACGCGGATCGCCCAGTGCTGACGAATTCCCGGCTGGATCACGCGGGCTGTGCCCGATAGCCACAGAGCCCGCCCAGCGCCGAGCAGAAAGCGCAGCGCCAGGACGACGATACCTGCGATCCACAACCAATGGATCCACATGTCCCAGTTGATCGCCGCCGCCACTGGGCCAACGGCGCTAACAGTGATTGTAGGGACCTCAAGGGCCGACAGGCGTTCCGGCACCGGCCCCGTAAGGCGCGCAGCCCAGGGCAGTATTAGGGCGCCGGCGAGTCCGGCCACATAGATCAGATGCCGCACCGACGCGGCCTTTCGGTGAAACAAGGCGGCCGCCGCCAGTGCGATCGCCAGCACGATTGAAGCTTGCAGGATCAGTGCCAAAGTCATTTCGTTTCCTTTCGTCGAGACTGAATCATTTCTGCCAGCCGGTCCAACTCGCCGGCGCTGAGTTTGCGGGAAGATCCGTCCAGCAGCGCCGCGACCACCTGCTCAGTGGAGCCTTCAAAGAACGTCTCCACCAGCCTTCGCAACGCGGTCTTGCGGGCCCGGGAACGCCCGACCACCGGAGAGTAGACATACTTCCCCGCCTCCTCGATATGGCGGATGTGGCCCTTTTCTTCGAGAATTCGCAGCAGGGCGCGCACAGCGGAGTAGCTGGGCGGATCGTCGATCGCCTGCAGCACGTCCTGCGCCGTCGCACGCTCTCGCTGATAGAGAACTTCCAGAATCTGACGTTCCCGGCGGCTGAGTTTTTCCCACATGGTAAATTTTTAGCATGTGATCAATTCCGCGTCAAGCTAATTTTTTAGCATCAACCACCCGCCATCCGTCCGTGACACAATTCGGAGATGAAAACGGCATTGGCCGCCCTAGTCTGCTGCGTTGCCGCCGCGGGCGGGGACATCGAAGGCCTGGGCTACCAGTGGGCTGTTCAGGATGCGGCCGACTGGTCCGTTACGAAGGATGGCGGAACGGCCGTGATGCACCTGTTGCGCAAGGGCGAACCCGGAGTTCCACGACGGCCCACGAAGTTTGCGATCGCCGAAACGCCGATGTTCCGCAAGGTGACGGTTGAAGTGGAGATGCTGCGGGAGGGACGGTCCTTAATCATCGTCTACGGATGGCAGGACAAGGACCACTGGAACTATGCGCACGTGTCGTCGGACGAGGCGAAAAAGCAGAATGTCCACAACGGCATGTTTCACGTGTTCGGCGGAGAGCGGGTGCGGATTTCATCGCTCGACGGTCCGTCGTCCTTCGCGGAGACGCCGGCCTGGACGCCTGTGAAACTGGTCTTCGACGGCGAATCGGGCAGATGCCATGTTGAGGTGAATGGAAGGCGAAACCCCAGCCTTGAGGCCGTGGACCTTAGCCTCCGGCATGGCCGCGTGGGCCTGGGTTCGTTCAACGAAACCGGCAGCTTCCGCAATCTGCGAATTCAGGGCGAACCCGTCCGCTGACCGCTTTCCCACCTCGCCGTGCGTTTTGCTCCGTCCGATGCGAAGGTATCGGGAAAGGCGCGCGCGCTCCCTATAATTAAGAGTTATCTCCAAGTGGAAGAAAAACCGAGTCATAAGACATTGCCTCCGCCACCCGCGATGCAGGCGGACCCGTGGACGCACCCGCTGGCCGAACGGCTGACGGCGGCGTTCCCGGGCCTGGCGGCGCTGACTTACCTGGACCAGCCCTTCGTTGAAGCCGGCGCGGACGGTCTGCATGCGCTGCTGCAGCATTTGAAGGATCGCGAAGGCTTCAACTTTCTGGTGGACCTGACGGCGGTGGACTACCCGAAGCGCGATCTGCGTTTCGAACTGGTCTATCTTGTCTACTCGTTTGAATCGAACTTACGCCTGCGGGTGAAGACGCGGGTGGGCGAGAACGATCCCGCCGACTCGGTGACCGGCCTTTTCCCGGGCGCGAACTGGCCGGAGCGTGAAGTCTACGACATGTTCGGCGTGGTGTTCCGCGGGCATCCGGACCTGAAACGAATCTTGCTGCCGGACGAATGGAAGGGCCACCCGCTGCGCAAGGACATGGACATCCTGGCGATGGACAACGATTGGGTGAAGGCCAATCTGGGAATCGAGAGCGGGCAGTAACGGATGAGCGCGGCGTTTCTGGATTCGACGGAGCTGACCCTCAACATGGGTCCGCAGCATCCGTCGACGCATGGCGTGCTGCGCGTGATCCTGAAACTGGACGGTGAGCGTGTCATCAGTACCGAATGCGTCATCGGCTACCTGCATCGTGGCGTCGAGAAGATCGGCGAGAGCCGCACGTACGCGATGTTCGCGCCGTACGTCGACCGCATGGACTACATCTCGGCGGTCTCAAACGGGTTGGGCTATTGCCTGGGCGTCGAGAAGCTGCTGAGTGTTGAGGCTACGCCGCGCGCGCAGGTGGTGCGCGTCATTCTGACGGAGTTGAACCGTATCGCAAACCATCTTATTTGGTTGGGTACGCATGCGCTGGATATTGGCGCGATCACTCCGCTGTTCTACACGATGCGCGAACGCGAGGAAGTGCTGAAGATCTTCGAGAAGTATTGCGGCGCTCGACTGACTACGCACGCGTTTCGTATCGGCGGCCTTCAGTATCAGCTCTACGAGGGATTCGAGAAGGACATCGCCGCATTTTGCGGGACTTTTCCGTCGAGGCTGGATGAGTACGAAAGCCTGCTGACGGGCAACCGAATCTGGGTTGACCGGTTGAAGGGCGTCGGGATTCTTACCGCGAAAGACTGCATGGAATTGGGCGTGACGGGGCCGTTGCTGCGCGCGGCCGGCGTCGCGTGGGACGTGCGAAAGGCGCTGCCCTACTCGGGTTACGAGCAGTACGATTTCGAAATTCCGACATGCGCAACCGGCGACACGCTGGACCGGTATACGGTGCGCATGCAGGAGATGCGGCAGAGCGTCCGCATCATTCAGCAGGCGCTGGGGCGCATCCCCGACGGGCCGATCATAGCCAAAGTACCGAAGGTGATCAAGCCACCGTCGGGCGAAGTTTATGTTTCCGTCGAGGCGCCGAAGGGCGAGCTTGGCTACTTCATCGTCAGCGACGGAACGCTGAACCCTTACCGCGTGCACGTTCGTCCACCCAGCTTTCTGAATCTGCAAAGTTTGGAGCGGATGGCAAAAGGCGCACTGGTGGCGGACGTGGTGGCGATCATCGGCACCATCGACATTGTCCTGGGCGAGGTGGACCGTTGATTCGCCGGATTCTGCGGCGGCTGCTGCTGGCCGACCTGTTTGAAGGCCTGTGGGTAACGTTCCGCAATCAACATCCAAGAAATATCTATACGGAGCAGTATCCGTTGGAGAAGCCGCAGGTGGCGGAGCGCTATCGCGGCGCGCCGCGACTGAACATTCACCCGGAATCGGGGGAGACGCTTTGCATCTCCTGCAACCTTTGCGCGATCGTGTGTCCGGAGAATCTGATCGTCGTCGGATGGGAGCGCGACGCGCGCAATCGCAAGCAGTTGACCACCTTCACGTACGACTTGTCGCGCTGCATGTTCTGTGGGCTATGCGAGGACGCCTGTCCGGTGGACGCGCTGGAACTGACGCAGGATTTCGAGCTGGCCAGCTACACGCGCGAGGGCGCAATCTGGGACCGGCAGATGCTGGAAGAGGGTCCGCGCCCGACGGAGTATACGCAGTGACGTTGGACGCGGTGTTTTTCTGGGCGTTCGCGCTGCTGACGTTGGGCGGCGGAGTGCTGACAATCCTCAGCCGCAGCGCGGTTCACTCGGCGGTCTGGCTGATCGTGTCGCTACTGGGCACCGCCGGGCTGTTCCTGCTTCAGAAGGCCGAGTTCCTGTTTGCAGTGCAGATCATTCTTTACGTCGGCGGCATCATGGTGCTGTTCCTGTTCGTGATCATGCTGGTGAATCTCGACCAGCACGCGGCGGAGCGGCAGTTCAACGGGCAGTGGTGGCTGGGCGGCGCGGCGGTGGCGTTGGTGGGCGTTGAGATGGCTTACTTTTTCTGGAAGGGCTTGCCCAGCCTTCCCCCCGCCGTTGCAACCGCCGGAGAGATTGCCGGCAACACGGAACGTATTGCGGACCTGTTGTTCACGGACTACCTGGTGCCGTTTGAGGTGGCCTCCATCCTGCTGCTGGTGGCGGTTGTCGGATCGGTGCTGATGGCCAGGGGCAGGCAGGCATGATCGGCACCGGGCACTACCTGGTGCTGAGTATCGCCCTGCTGTTGATCGGCACGCTGGGCGTGCTGGTACGGCGCAACATCGTCGTCATTCTGATGTCGATCGAACTGATCCTGAACGCGGTGAACATCAATCTGGTTGCGTTCTCGGATCGCTTTCAGAAGCTCGACGGGCAGGTGTTCGCCATCTTCGTCATAACGGTGGCGGTGGCGGAAGCGGCGGTGGGCCTAGGCATTCTGATCGCGCTTTTCCGCAATAAAGAAACCGTCAACGCGGATGAGGTAAATCTGCTGCGATGGTGACGCTGATTCCGGCGCTGCCCTTGTTCGGCGCGGCGCTGATGCTGTTTCTAGGCAGGCGGCTGCCGAAGGCGGCTATCAATCTGATCTGCTGCAGCACCGTCGCGGTGGCGTTTGGCCTGACGGTATTGACGCTGCTGGAACTTCGCGCCAGCGGAGGCAGTTCGATCGAGCACCGGTTCGGAACCTGGATACCGGGCATCGGCGCGGAGTGGGGCTTCTACATCGACGCGCTGTCGGGCCTGATGATGCTAATCGTCACCGGAGTGGGCTTCCTCATTCACCTTTACTCCACCGGCTACATGGCGCACGAATCCGGATATCACCGGTACTTCGGATATCTGAACCTTTTTCTGTTCTTCATGCTGCTGCTGGTGATGTCGAACAATTACGCTTTGACCTTCGCCGGATGGGAAGGCGTCGGCCTGGCCAGCTATTTGTTGATCGGTTTCTATTTCGACCGCAAGAACGCCGGCGATGCCGCGAACAAAGCTTTCCTGATGAATCGCGTGGGCGACTGCGGTTATCTGCTGGCGATGTTCGTGCTGGTTTCAGCCGTCGGGTCGTTGCGATACGCCGACGTGTTTGCCGCCGCCGACCCGCAATGGGCGACAGCGGTGGCAGTGCTGCTGTTCATGGCGGCGTGCGGAAAGTCGGCACAGTTTCCGTTGTTCACGTGGCTGCCGGACGCCATGGAAGGCCCCACGCCCGTATCGGCGCTGATACACGCGGCAACGATGGTGACGGCCGGCGTCTACATCATCGCCAGATCGGAACCCATCTTCGTGCTGGCGCCCTCGGTGCCGCCGGTGATCGCGGCGATTGGCGCCGTTACGGCTATTCTGGCTGCCACCACGGCCATGGTGCAGTACGACATCAAGCGCGTGCTGGCCTATTCGACGGTAAGCCAGTTGGGGCTGATGTTCATCTCGCTGGGCGTTGGCGCATACTGGACCGCGGTGTTCCATCTGTTCACGCATGCCTTTTTCAAAGCGCTGCTGTTCCTGGGCGCGGGCGCGGTGATTCACTCGCTGGATGGTGAGCAGGATATGCGCAAGATGGGCGGGCTTCGAACAATGCTGCCCTTCGCTTTCTGGGCGATGGTGATCGGCACGCTGGCCATCGCGGGAATTCCGGGGCTTGCGGGCTTCATGTCGAAGGACGCCATTCTTTGGGAGGCGTTTCGCAAGTCGGCGGCGCTGTGGGCGTTCGGTCTGTTGACGTCGCTGTTGACGGCATTCTACATGTGGCGCCTGGTGCGGATGACTTTTCTCGGCGAACCGAATCACGTCGAAGCGCACAACCTGCCATTGTCGATGAGGCTGCCTTTGATCGTCCTTGCGCTGGGCAGCATCTTTGCGGGATGGGTTCCGCTGACCAATGGCGGCGAGTCTCACACAGACTGGCGCGAGTACTTGTTGATGTCGGTGGCGACGGTGGCGGCCCTTCTGGGCATGTACGCCGCGCAGCGCCGCATTCGACTTCTTTCGCCGTTCTACTTTTTGTTCCGCCAGCGCTGGTATGTGGACGAAGTGCTGTTCGGCTTGTTCGCGCGGGGTCTGGGGCGCGGCGGCGGCGGAATCCTGCAGGCTTTCGATAGCCGCGTGGTGGACGGCGCTGTGGACGGAACGGGTTGGACTGCGCGCGCCGTATCGCGTGCGGCGATGCTGTGGGACACGTGGGTGGTGGATGGCGTAGTGCGGTCCACTGGGCTGGTGGTTCGCGCAAGCTCCTGGCCGGCGCGGGCGCTGCAAACGGGTTCGCTACAGTCCTATGCTTTGGTTTTCCTTTTGGGGGTGGCGGTGTATCTGGGGTGGGCGTTCAGCCAATGATTACCTGGCTTCTGTTGACGCCCTTCGTGGCGATGCTGGTGCTGCTGTTTCTGCCCGCGCGGCTTTCGCGCTGGTGGGCGTTGGTCGCCCAGGCCGCCGGACCGCTGATGGTGGCCGGTATGAGCCTTCAATTCGACCGCGCGCAAGGCTACCAGTTCGTCGAACGCGTCCCCTGGATTCCCACACTAGGCGTCGACTACCACGTCGCCGTGGACGGGATCTCAATTCTGTTTCTGTTTCTCACGTCGGCGATTGGATTCCTGGCGCTGCTTGCCGGATGGGCGTCGATACAGGATCGCGTGAAAGAGTACTACGCGATGCTGCTGCTGCTTCAAGCGGCGATGTATGGCGTATTCGTCGCGCAGGATCTGCTGCTGTTCTTCGTCTTCTTTGAGTTCAGCCTGGTGCCAATGTATTTCCTGATCGGAATCTGGGGCGGCGAGCGGCGGATGTATGCGGCCATCAAGTTTTTCCTGTACACGTTGACCGGTAGCGTGCTGCTGTTGATCGGGATCGTCGCGCTATACGTTGTTTCCGGCGCGCGGACGTTTGACGCCGCCACGCTGTTGTCCTCGCAGTTAAGCCCGGCGGCGGCGCAATGGATTTTCTGGGCTTTCTTCCTCGCCTTTGCGGTGAAGGTTCCGATGTTTCCTTTTCATACGTGGCTGCCCGACGCGCATACCGAAGCACCAACCGCGGGAAGCGTCATCCTGGCGGGCGTGATGTTGAAGATGGGCACGTACGGCCTGCTGCGGTTTGCACTTCCGTTGCTGCCGCAGGTGCCGGACGCGGCGCGGATCGTCCAGCTTCTTGCAGTGGCCTCCCTGATCGCGATTCTCTATGGCGGGCTGGTTAGCCTGATGCAGAACGACTGGAAACGGCTGATCGCCTATTCGTCGGTAAGCCACATGGGCTTCTGCACGCTGGGGCTGTTTTCGTTGAACGAACTTGGCATCACGGGAAGCGTGCTGCAGCAGGTGAACCACGGAATCACCACCAGCATGCTGTTCCTGCTGGTGGGCATTGTGTACGACCAGCGGCACACGCGCGAGATCGCCGCGTACGGAGGGCTGGCCACCCGCATGCCGAACTTCGCCAGCCTGTTCGCCATCGCCGTCTTCGCCTCCGCCGGCCTGCCGCTGCTGAACGGCTTCGTTGGAGAGTTTACGATTCTCAGCGGAGCGTTCCAGGCCAACCGCGCATGGGCCTACTGGGCGATTCCCGGCATCATCTTCGGCGCGGCGTATCTGTTGTGGCTGTATCAGCGGACCATGCTGGGCCGGCTGGACAATCCCGCGAACGAAGCTCTGCGCGACTTGAACGCGCGCGAATGGCTAATGCTGGCGCCCCTTGCGGCGGCGGCGATCCTGATCGGCGTGTATCCGCGCCCGTACTTCGACCTGCTGGAGCGGCCGGTGAAAGCGCTGGTGGAATCCCTGCGATGAGCGTCGGCTGAATGACCGGCTACTACACCTCATCGGACAACTTCGCATTGCTGCCGGCGACCCTGCTGGCTCTGTTCGGCCTTGCGGCGATGTTCTTTCCCCGCCGCGGCGGACTGGTTCTGCTGCTGATGGGCGAAGGGTTCACCGGATTCATGCTGTGGCGGCAGTGGAGCTTTGTCGAAGCCAACGGATCGCCGCTGGTTGCGTTTCAGGGCGGCCTGACCATCGACGGGATGGCGCTGTTCTTCAACGCGATCTTCGTCTTGGCCGCCGTGTTGTGCGCGCTGGTCAGCTACCGCTATCTCGAGATCGCCGGCGAAGACCGGAACGAATACTACGGGCTGATGCTGCTTGCGCAGTCGGGCATGTTCTTTCTCGCCGCCGGGACGGAACTGGTGACGATGTTCATCGGCCTGGAAACAATGGCCGTCAGCTTCTACATTCTTGTCGGGTTCCTGCGCGCCGACCGCCGGTCGAACGAAGCGGCCATGAAGTATCTGCTGCTGGGCGCGTTCTCGACAGGATTTCTGGTCTACGGATTCTCGCTGCTGTACGGCTTGTCGGGTTCAACACGCCTTGCGGAGATCGCGCAGGGTCTTGCACGGCTGGACCCAACGGATCCTCTGCTGTTGCTTGCTGTGGCGACTACCGGCGCTGGGCTGGCTTTCAAGATCGGCGCCGCGCCCTTTCATATGTGGATTCCCGACGCGTACGAAGGCGCGCCCACACCGGTGACCGCGTACCTCTCCGTTGCGTCCAAGGCTGCGGCGTTTGCCCTGATGCTTCGAATCTTCCGCGGACCGCTGGGCGATTTCCGCGATCTTTGGCAGCCCATGGCAGTCGCCCTGGCGGTGGCAAGCCTGACCATCGGCAACCTTGCCGCCATCAGCCAATCGAATGTCAAACGCATGCTGGCCTACTCCAGCGTCGCGCACGCCGGCTACATTCTGTTGGGCATCATCGCCGGCAACGACATGGGGTATCGCGGCGTGCTGGTATACGTCGCCGTCTATGCGTTCATGAACCTCGGTGCGTTCCTTGTGCTGGTGGTGCTGCGGCGCGAAGGCATCGGCGGCGAGAGTCTCGACGACCTGAATGGGCTGGTTAAGCGCGGGCCCGTCTATGCCGTGCTGATGACGGTGTTCCTTCTATCGCTGGCTGGGATTCCGCCAACTGCGGGCTTCATCGCCAAATACTACGTCTTTGCGGCATTGATTGAAGCCGGGCAGTATGTGCTGGCCGTTGCGGGCGCGCTGTACATCGTCGTGTCTCTTTACTACTACCTGCGTGTTGTCCGCGCGATGTTCCTGTCGGACGCCGGACAACCGCTGCCGCTGGCCGGAAGTTGGGGCGTGCGGATCTCGCTGGCTGCGGCTGCGCTGGGCACGATCGCGCTGGGCATCTATCCGGAACCGTTGCTCCGTTGGGTGAACGCATGCTGATGCCACTGATCATCCTCGCCGTCGTGATTCTGGTGTTTCCGCTGGTGGCCGGATACATGGTGCATCTCGAACGGAAGGTGCTGGCGGATTTCCAGTTGCGCCTGGGACCCATGCGCGTGGGGCCATACGGACTGATGCAGCCGCTGGCCGATGCGTTGAAGCTGCTGCTGAAGGAAGACATCGTCCCCACGAAAGCCGATCGATGGATCTTTCTCGGCGCGCCGGTCGTTTCGTTTTTCACGGCGTTGACCGCATTCGCCGTATTGCCGTTCAACGACGGAGTTGTCGCCGCCGACGTCAATGTCGGACTGTTGATCGTGTCGGCGATGGGTGCGGTGGGCATCCTCGGAATTGTTCTGGGCGGCTGGTCTTCAAACTCGCACTACCCACTGTTGGGCGCGTTGCGGAGCGCCGCTCAACTGGTCAGCTACGAAGTGGCGCTGTCGCTGTCACTGGTCTCCGGCGTGCTGGCCGCGGGCACGCTTTCGATGGTCGACATCGTGCGGGCCCAGCAGGAGCGCGAAATTTGGTTCGTCTTCGCCAACTACGGATTCATGATCGTGCCGTTCATCATCTTCGTGATTGCAGCGACGGCAGAGACGAATCGCGCACCGTTCGATCTGCCGGAGGCGGAATCGGAACTGGTGGCCGGCTTTCATACGGAGTACTCAGGGTTTCGATGGGCGCTGTACATGCTGGCGGAGTACGCCAACATTTTCGTTATCAGCTCCGTTGGAGTCACGCTGTTCCTTGGCGGCTGGCTGCGGCCGTTCGCCAACGTCGCGTGGCTGGAGATTCCGTTCGCCTATGTCATCCCGGTGCTGGCGATTGGCGGTCCTGGAGCCGCAAGTTTGTGGATGTCGCCGAACGTTCCGCACCCCATCGCGCGGGCCGGACTGCGCGTCGTAGGTGTGGCTCTGATCCTGTTTTCGCTTCTGTTTGCACTGCCCGCTACCAACCACTATCTGGTGGGGTTCTTTTGGTTTTTTCTGAAAGTTGGAATCCTTGTCTATGGCCTGATCTGGTTTCGCGGAACATGGCCACGCTTCCGCTATGACCAGTTGATGGCGATCGGATGGAAGTCCTTAATTCCGTTGGGACTGATCGCGCTGCTGGTGAACGCGGTGCTGGGAATGATTTAAGCGAAACTTTTTCGGAACGAATCCGGGGCGGGAGCGTATATATGGAAAACGGGAACCAGCGTCTCCGATTCACCCCTTTCCCCAACGACCAAACCGAATCGGAGACGCCCCGTATTCTTCCCCAGAATACCCATTTCAACGGCGTTTCGCCACACATTTTTAGCAACTCGCCCCAGTCGAAAGCTACGCAAACGGAGCGGGCTGGAAGACGGACAGGATCTGGCGAATCATCTCGTCGCGGGACGCGAAGCGCGACTCCTCATAACACCCCAGCGGATTCTCCACCGCGTTCACCAGGCATTTGTTGCAGTACGTGCAGGGAAGGTCCGGCTGATCTTTCCCCGCTGCAAACTGTTTCAGCAAGTCCGGATTCGCGATCAGGCTGCGCGCAATGGTGACGCCGTCGCAACTGCCGTCCTGCAGCACGCGGCGGATGAAGGATGCGGTTTGAAACCCACCCGTCACCAGCACCGGCACCGAAACCGCTTGCTTGATCGCCGCCGAGTCCGCCACGCTGATGCCTTCGATCACCTTTCCGCGCTGTTTAATCCAACGGTCGCGGAATAGGGCTGCAGTCACGGGATTTCGTAGCAGAAGAAGTTCGTTGAACGTCTTCGACCCGCTGGAGACCATCGAGTCGAACGTCTTGACCAAGTCCGCTACCGGCATGTCGCCCGCGGGGTTTCGCGGATGCGGGAATGTCGCACCAGCGGAGACATGGATGGCATCGACGCCCGCCTGTTCCAGCCACTGGCAGACCTGAACCGAGTCCTGGATCGTATTGCCCCGCGGCGCGCCGAGGTTCATGGCGTTGAAGCTCTCAGTGGCCGAGATCTTCATCTGGAGGTGAAACTTGGTCCCGACTTTCTTTCGAATCGCCTTGACGATCTCGATCACGAAGCGCGCGCGGTTTTCGAGCGTTCCTCCATACTCGTCCTTCCGGTCGTTGATGGCCGACGAAAGAAACTGCGTGATCAAGTAGCCGTTTGCGCCATGCAATTCAACTCCATCAAGGCCCGCTTCCTGCGCGCGGCGGGCGCCTTCGGCGAAATCGGAAACGGTCTGCGCGATCTGTTCGTTCGTCATGCGCTCACACGGAAAGCCGTGCTGCGGGTCCGGCTTGTCCGTGGAGCTAAGGCCCTTCTCCCACTCGAAGCCACCGATGTCCCGCTGGCGCCCGCCATGGCTGAGCTGAAGAATGTACTTGCAGGAGTGCTTGTGGACCTGCTTGCCCAACTCGCGCCAGAACGGAATCGTATCGTCGCGATCGATGGAGGCGTAGTTCGGCAGGATGCGGCCCCGCATGTTGACGGCGGTCCACGAAGAAATGATCGCGCCGACGCCGCCCTTGGCGAACTTCACTTCCCAGTTGATCCGCGCCTGATTTCCCGACCCATCGTAGTTGTCGAACCTTCCCGAGATGTTGGATCGTAGGACACGATTCTTCAACTCAAGCGACCGAAACTGAAGCGGCTGAAAGATCGGGTCGCCCATCGTCAGACCTGTTTCCAGGGGCTGAAGGCGTTGTCAACCCCCGCCAGCGCCGGCTTTAATTCCGGATAGTGCCGCACCAGCATCGACTTCATCGAATTGTTCTCAATCCAATCCAGCCCGAACTGCGTGTAGATTTCGGGAGTGTAGTCGTCGGTGAAGAACCTGTCGCTCTTTAGGCGCCGCGACGCCATCAGCACGAAAATCCGGAAGGCCGTTTCGGAGAATCCGAACTGCTTCGGCAGCGGCTCACACTGAAGGCCCACCTGTAGATCCACGTCGTCGATCTTGCCGTCGTACACCTTGCGCATCTCTTGGGCCCATTCGGGGATGTCGGTTAGTTCCTCGAATGTTTCTATGCGTGGCATCCGCAGCAGTTCGCGGAACTGGTTGTAGCGGGGCACGCCGCGCTCGCGGTCGCGCAGGATGTCGATTAGCGCAAGATCCATCTGCTGGCCCCGGTCGTCGGTGAAATTCTGGAGATGCTTTGGATAATTGTGCAGCCGGATCATGCCCGGATGCATGCGGCCGAAGCTGTAGAACAGGTCGCCCATGGTCCATTGCTCCAGCACCGGGCGAGCCTTGCGGCCGAAGATCTCCGGCAGTTCGAACGTCTTTGAACCGCCGCCATCCATGCGGCAGAACTCAAACTGATCCGGCATCAGCGCATGCATTCTGTAGACCGAAACGAATTCCTCCGTCAGCGAGTAAGGCGCGCTGTGGTGATCGGCCTTCGAGCCGACGATGCCGCCCAGCAGTTCGCTATCGTCGAGGCCCGCGAAAACCTTCTGAAGATTCGCGGAGAGTCCGCGCCAGTTGACGCGCATGGCCAGTTGAACGGTGGGGTTGGGGATGATGGCCACCGTCCATTCCAGCGTATGAATCTTGGCCATCAGCGCGGCGTTGATCAACCGCGCCTTTACCCAGAGATGGTCGTCGGTCCAGGTGGGGTTGGCTTGCTTCAGGCCGTCGCAGATGGCATTGTGCTCCCGGGTGAAGATGGTGTGCAACAGGCTTAGGCCCGTCCACCAGTTGTCGACAAACCCGGTATCGTCAAGGCCGTTGTCGGCATTCAGCGGCAGGCGGCCATCGACGTTAAGCCGCAAATGCCCGTCGACGCCGGTACGCAATCGCGCCATCGTCGCATGGTCTGAACCGTAGATCTGGGACCCGTCCCACCAATGGCTGCTGTGGTTGACAAACGCGGGCGGCCTTCCGGACGCCGCATCGAATGTGGGGTCGGCGGGTGTTGGCGGAACGCGCATCGGACGGTCCGTCCACGGATCGTCGCCGGACAACGGGATCTCGAACCATACGGGATTCTGCTCGTCCCGCCCATGCGCGAACCAGTCGTGCACCTGAAACTGAATCCACGCCGCAGCCAGCAGATTCAGAAAGGGTACCGGTTGAAACTCGGTTCGCGTCATCAACTGGCGGGACACTTCGCGCGGATTCGGCACCATCAGCTTGTCCGGATCGGGGAAACAGAACTTCAACGGCACGTTGCGTCCGAAGCGCGCGCCCGCGCCGCCCATGCGTGGAAAGCGAAGGTCGTTGTAGGTTCCATCCGGAGTTCGCGTGAAGCGGAGCTGCGGAACCTTGTCGATGGGATCGATGCCTTGATCGAGAGGACGTTCTTCGGTGTCGTGCAGATTCTGCTGCCGCAGTTCGTTCCGGAAGCGAATCAGCTTGGGGACCGAAAGCAGCGTGGGCAGCTTCCACCATGGAATCTTCTTCTTGCTGGCGCCGAATATTTCCGCTTTCTCGGGGTTCTCCATAGCCAACAAGGATATGGCGGACGGAGCGGTGGCGCAAGGCGCAAAGTGTGAACGTGTCGGTAGCACGTGAGTTGTCCGGTGGAATTAGCATGTGAGTTGTCCGGTTCAGCCGGGCGGGGCAATCTGGCGAGGTGGAAGCGAGCCAGATGGTGTCCGTCCGCGAGATGGAGCGGATGATGAAACTACAAGACGTGA
>JBGTFZ010000054.1:0-19568 GCA_041746955.1 Bryobacteraceae bacterium | reverse complement strand
CAGCCATCTCCGTCACTATCGCGGAGCCGCTTCCTTTTTCTCGAGCGGCCGGACGTTCGTCGTCGGAAGAGCCCAGATTTTTTCCGCGGGCCGGAAGAACACCTGTATGGACTTTGCCGCCGCGAAGTTCATGACGAGGAAGGTCCGGGCAGCCGAGAAGATCCGGCGGAGCGGCAGCCGTTCCGGCACCAGGGGCGCCAGCAGCGCCAGCGCGGCCAGCGCCGCTTCATTCCAGATCAGTGTTGCGCGCAGCGGACTTTCCGGCAGGGCGAACGTCGCGCCAACGATCATCAGCAGCGTCCACGGCAGGATCAGCCTCCCGAATTTGTGCGAGAGAAAATGCAACCACATACGGTGCGGACCGAACAGCTTCGGCAGCCGCGCGAACGCCTGCCACACGCCCGCCATCGTGCGAACTTTGCGGCCAAACTCGGCATCGGTAAGGGCGCGGCGGTCCCACGCGACCGCAGCCGGTTCGGAGACCACACGAAATCCCTGGAAGTAGATCTTCAGCGGGATCACGGCGTCGTCGGCCAGCGTATCCGCCGGAATCGGGCGAACCAGTTCGCGCCTCGCCGCGTAGATTGCGCCAGTGGTGTTGAATAGCGAATCGATCCCGGAGTGCTTCCGCCGCGCCCAAAGCTCGTATCGCCAATAGAGGTCCAGCGTCGCCTGTTCGCCGTGCCCGGAATCCTCGAGATACGCCAGCTCGCCAGTAACCGCGCCCACCGTTGGATCGGCGAGATTCGCTGTCAGGTGGCGCAGCGCCATCCGGTCGAACGCCTGCCGGACATCGGTGTACAGGATCACTTCGGCGTCGATTGCGGCCAGTGCCGCCGAAATCCCGGCCGGTTTTCCGGCACGCGGCAACACCATCAGGCGCACGTCCCGAGACCTGAACTCACGGGCGATATCTTCGGTCGCGTCGGTCGATCCGTCAGACACGACGAGGATGGAGAACTTTCCGCTGGGGTACTCCATCGCCAGCAGCGATTCCAGCTTCGCGCGCAGGAATGCCTCGCCGTTGTGTACCGCGATTAGCGCGCAGACCGTGGGGGTGTACGACGGGTCCTTCCGCACCGGAGGGCGTGTGCGAAAGCGCCAGAAGGACAGCACCAACGGATAACCCAGCAGGATGTAGAAGGCGAGGAAAGCTGCCCCGGCAAGGACACTAACCGCGATCATCGCGACGGGACCATGACTCCCGTTGAGTTTACCAGTCCCTCGGAACGCGGGCGGCGACGGTTTCGGCTGCTTCTTCCGGCGTCTGGATCTCGGGCGTCGAATCCGGCGTCTGGCCACGGCCGAGGGCGTTTACGGCTTCCGCCAGCGCCACAACAGCCCCTGTAGTTTCCGCCGGCGCCGCAAGGGGAGCAACGGCGATAGCTTCTGACGCAACGGCCGCCTGCGCCTGCTTCTGTTTGCGCGACTCCCGCCACAGAATGAGTTCCAGCACTGCGAATGACGAAAGGAAAATCAGGAAGACCACGGCTGCTCCTTCCCCCGGCTTATCGGCAGCCTGAGTAAAATCCTGAACGACCGCCATCCAGGCCAGAAGAATTTTTTATCACTTACTCTCTTCCCATTTGGCCGTTTTTGATCTACTCTGAAATTGCTCGCCAGCGAAACGAACGGGTCTTCCGGCGGTCAGCCGGGACCCTCGTCTGCGCTCCCACCTTCGGCTCTGAGCAGAGCCATTTCGCTTCAACATACAGGTTCGCGTAGCGCCACGTTTCCCGCCGTGTCCTGACCTTGTCCAACTAAGGAGCGTGTGTGACGCGAACGGCCAAAGTGTATCTTGTGGGCGCAGGTCCGGGCGACCCGGAGCTGCTTACGCGCAAAGCATTGCGCCTGTTGGAACAAGCGGATGTGGTCATCTACGACCGCCTGGTCAGCGCGGAAGTTCTCGCTCTCGCGAATGCGAACGCCGTCTTCGTAAACGGTGGCAAGGAATTCGGACGGCAGGAAGAAATTCAGAACGAGATCTTTGACAGCTTCCTTTACTTCTCGACCCGCGCGAGGACAATCGTCCGCCTGAAAAGTGGAGACCCCATGGTCTTCGGGCGCGGGGGCGAGGAACTGGAATTCCTCCGCGGCAATGGAATCGAAGCCGAGGTCGTGCCGGGCGTTTCATCGGCAATCGCAGCGCCTGCGCTGGCAGGAATCCCGCTAACCTACCGGGGCATCGCCGCCTCGTTTGCAGTCGTCGCCGGACACCGGCAAGGCGTCACGACGCTCGACTGGGCGGTTTACGGCGGTGTTGACACGCTGGTGGTCCTAATGGGTGTCGAATATCGCGATGTCATCGCGGGCAGCCTGATCTCCAACGGCAGGCCGGGCGGCCAACCGGTCGCTTTCCTCATGAACGCCTCGACGGACCGCGAGAGGCTGGTCGAATCGACTCTTGCCGAGGTTGCGTCAAGGAAAGTCGATGTCGAAGCTCCTGCGGTGATGATCATCGGTGAAGTGGTGCGGCTTCGGACTCAACGGACCGTCCGGCAGGTTCAGGAGATGTCCGCTTGACGACGCTGCCGCTTCTTGAAAGCGAGCTGTTGAACCTTCGCGGCTTCCCATCCGCGCAAGGCCTGGTGAAGATCCGCCCCGCGTCCGCGCCACTGATCCCGGATCGCGCGTTGGCGCCGGGTGAGCAATACCGGTTCCACTTCGACATGACGAAGTGCATCGGCTGCAAGTGTTGCGTGGTGGCGTGCAATGAGCAGAACGGCAACCCCGCGGCGATCAACTGGCGGCGCGTCGGGGAGATTGAAGGCGGGCACTATCCCAACACGCAGCGCCACTACCTCTCGATGGGCTGCAATCACTGCCTGGAACCGTCCTGCATGACGGGATGCCCAGTGGAGGCGTATCACAAGGACGCAACTACCGGCGTTGTCGTCCACAATGCGGACACCTGCATCGGCTGCCAGTACTGCACCTGGAACTGCTCCTACGGCGTGCCGCAGTACAACCCGGAACGCGGCGTCGTCGGAAAGTGCGACCTTTGCCACAACCGCCTTAGCGATGGGATGGCGCCGGCATGCGCGGCGGCGTGTCCGGAAGGGGCAATCGCGATTGAGATCGTCGATGTGGCTGCGTGGCGGGCCGACAATCAGGCCGGCAATGCGCCGGGGATGCCGTCCGCCGACGACAGCCTGTCGACGACGCGCGTCACGCTGCCGAAGAATCTGTCGCCAAGTGTCGATCGTGTAGACACTCTACGGATTCAGCCGGAGCATCCGCACTGGCCATTGGTCTTCATGCTGGTGCTGACGCAACTCTCAGCCGGCGCATTCGCGATGATGTGGCTGCTGGACACGCTGGGCCAAGGGTCAAGCTTGTGGCTATCAGCGCTGGCGTCGCTGGGCATTGCGGGTGTCAGTTTGGGTGCCTCCACCCTGCATCTGGGCCGTCCAGTGCATGCGTACCGCGCGCTGCGCGGGTTGCGGACATCGTGGCTTAGCCGCGAAGTGCTGTCGCTTTCGCTGTTCGCCGGTGTCGCGTCCGCCTTTGCGGGAATGCTGCTGTTCGACCTTCCGCACCGGACGTTGGTCGGATTCTTGACGACGCTGTGCGGCGCGGCGGGCGTGATGAGTTCGGCGCGCATCTATGTTGTGCGGGCGCGTCCGGCGTGGTTCAGCGGCTACACGATCGCCGAGTTCTTCTCGACCGCCCTGCTTCTGGGTCCGCTATTCGTTCGCGCGATGAGCGTGTCGGACGCGCCATGGACGGTGTGGGCGGCGGTTGCGGGCGCGGCGGCGCAACTGCTGACTCAGGCGTTGAAGTTCCTTTGGCTCTCAAGATCCGACGCGTTCGAGCTTCGCGCGTCGGCACTGCTTCTGTCAGGCCAGTTCCAGCGGGAGTTTCTCGTCCGGCTGGGAATTCTGGTCGTCGCGGGAATCGCACTTCCATTGACCGCCGATTCCGCAGTGGCGCGGGTGGCTGCGCTGGTGATTGCGCTTGCTGGTGAGTGGATGGGCCGTTGGCTGTTCTTCGTCGGCGTGGTTCCGAAGAACATGGCGGCGGCTTTCTCGGCGGCGCGGAGGGCCGCATGAATCTGAAGCGGCTGATCGGGCTGGATAATCTCAGCGCCGAGTACGCTTACGCCCGCGGAGAGGAAACCGGATACACCTCCGCCGCGAAGATTCCCGAGTCGTGGGTGCCCACCACTTGCGGCTATTGCTCAGTGGGCTGCGGGATTGAGGTCGGTGTAAAGGATGGCAAGGCTGTCGCGTGCCGCCCGCACTCCGCGCATCCCGTGAATCGCGGCAAGCTGTGCCCCAAAGGCCTTTCGGAGCACTACATCATCGACGCCGAGAATCGTCTGAAGCATCCGCTGCTGAGCAAGAACGGCAAGCAGGTGCGCGTCAGCTGGGACGAAGCGCTGTCCACGATGGTGGAGCGGTTCCAGAGCACGCAGAGCCGCCATGGAAACGACTCACTGGGCGTTCTGAGCACCGGGCAACTGGTGACCGAAGAGTTCTACACGCTAGGCAAGCTGGTGCAGTTGGGCTTCGGGACGAAGAACTATGACGGCAACACCACGCTGTGCATGGCCAGCGCGGTATCCGGCTACAAAGCGTCGTTCGGCAGCGATGGACCGCCCGGCGCGTACGAGGATATGGAGCACGCCGACGTCGTGTTCCTGATCGGCGCGAACATCGCCGACAATCATCCGATTCTTTGCCAATACCTGAACACGAACCCGTCGCAGAAGCTGATCGTCGCCGACCCGCGCGTATCGAAAACCGCGATGATGGCCGATCTTCACCTGCCCTTGAAGCCGCGCGCGGACCTGGCTCTGTTGAACGGCATCGCCCACCTTTTGATCCAGCACGGCATGATCGACCGGGACTACATCGACCGGCACACGACGGGCTTCGAGCAGTTGGAAAAGTTTCTTGAAGATTACGCGCCCGCGCAGGTGTGCGAGATCACGGGGCTGCGCGAGGAGCAGCTGTTTCAGACGGCTCTACTGATCGGACGGGCGCAATCGGCCTTCATCGGTTGGACGATGGGCGTCAACCACAGCACCAAGGGGACGGAGACGGTAAACGCGATCTGCAATCTGTCGCTGCTGACGGGAAAGATCGGCACTGCGGGATCGTCGCCGTTCTCGATCACCGGGCAGTGCAACGCGATGGGCACTCGCGAAGCCGGCTTTACTTCATCCTTGCCCGGGTATCGCAAGTTTGACGATCCGAAAGATCGCGCGGAGATTGCAGGGCTGTGGAAGATCGAAGAGTCGCGGCTGCCGTTGAAGCGCGGCCTGGCGTATCCGGACATTGTCGAAGGCGCAGTGGGCGGAAAGATTCGCGCGCTGTGGATTATTGCAACCAACCCGCTGGTGTCTTTCCCGAATCAGGCCGTTCTGCGGCAAGCCCTGCAGGGTCTGGACTTTCTGGTCGTGCAGGACGGTTATCATCCGACACCCACAACGGAGCTTGCGGACCTTGTTCTTCCCGCCGCCATCTGGGGCGAAAAAGAAGGCACCTATACCAACTCCGAACGCCGCGTCAGCAAAGTGAATAAAGCGGTCGCGCCTCTTGGCGAAGCCCGCTCCGACTTCGACATTTTCCTTGACGTCGCGGAGAAGCTGAACTGCCGCGACGAATTATTCCGCGGCTGGACTACCCCGCGCGACGCTTTCGACGAGTGGCGGCTTGTATCAAAAAGCCGCCTCTGCGACTACTCCGGTATCACGTACGAACTGCTGGCGTCGCAGGGAGCTGTCCAGTGGCCTTATCCAGAAGGAACGGTTGGCGCAGGCACGCCGCGAATCTACGGCGACGGGAACTTCCAGACGGCAGACGGACGGGCGAAGCTGATCTGCGCCGCTTGGGAGCCATTTCCTGAGCAACCGAACCGCGAGTACCCCATGGTGCTGAACACCGGGCGAACGGTGGAGCACTGGCACACGCGCACGAAAACGAAAGAGGTTCCGATCCTGGAACGTCTCTCTCCGCACGCGTGGCTGGAGATGAATCCGTGCGACGCCGGAAAGATCGGCCTTCGCAGCCATGACCGCATCGACGTGGTGTCACGGCGCGGTCGCGTCACCGGGGTTGAACTTCGCCTTACCGAAATCATCGCCCCTGGACAGGTCTTCATGCCCTTTCACTACTTCGAAACCAACGTGAACGAAGTCACGCAAAGCGCATTCGACCCCATCTCCCGCGAGCCGAACTACAAACAGAGCGCCGTGCGAATCGAGCGCTCGGGAGCCATCAAATGAACAGACTGGTCGTGGTTGGAAACGGAATGGCGGGCGTCGCCTGCGTCGAGCAGATTCTGAAATTCCGGCAGGATTTCGAGATCACGATCTTCGGCGATGAAACGCACGTCAATTACAACCGCATAATGCTGTCGTCGATCCTGGCCGGCGAGAAGACCGCCGACGACATTGTTCTGAACGGAATCGACTGGTATCAGCGCAATGGGATTCGCGCGAAGCTTGGCACGCCGGTTGTAGACATCGATAGCGGGCGGAAGGTTGTGATCGACGCGGCGGGTGGCGAAACGCCGTTCGACAAGTTGATTCTGGCGACGGGCAGCAGTCCGTTCATTCCTCAAGTGGAAGGTCTGGACAAGAAGAATGTCCACGTGTTCCGCACGCTGGACGATACGCGCGCGCTGATGGAGAAGTCCAGGCCGGGTTGCAAGGCGGTGGTGATCGGCGGAGGCCTGTTGGGTCTTGAAGCCGCGCGGGGACTTCAAGTGCAGGGCTGCCAAGTTAGCGTCGTGCACTTGATGGATACGTTGATGGAACGCCAGCTTGACGCCGCCGGCGGAGCGTACCTGCGTCGAAAGATGGAAACGCTGGGAGTGCGCGTGCTTACCGGCAAGCGAACCGCGGAATTCCTCGGCAATGGAAGCGTGGAAGGACTGCGGCTCGCGTGCGGCGAGGAACTGGAAGCCGGCCTGGTCGTCATCGCCGCCGGCATCCGTCCCAACGTGGACCTCGCCCGCAAGGCGGGCCTTGAAGTCCGGCGCGGAATCGTAGTGAACGATTTCATGGAGACGTCGAACGGCAGCATCTTCGCCGTCGGCGAGTGCACGGAACACAATGGCCAGACGTTCGGCTTGGTTGCTCCGCTGTTTGAGCAGGGCAAGGTGCTGGCCGCGACCATCACCGGAAATCGCGGACCGGTGTTCACCGGCGCATCGCCCGCCGCGAAGCTGAAGATCATGGGCGTCGATGTCTTCTCCGCCGGAAGTATCGATAGCGAAGAGCCGGGTGTCGAGACGGTTCGATACGAAGATCCGGCGCTGGGAATCTACAAGAAGCTTCTGCTGAAGGACAACAAGCTTCACGGAGTGATTCTCGTGGGCGACGCGTCGGACGATCACAAATACGCGGACTGGCTGCGCAGCGGCGTCGATCTCACTCCCCACCGCCGTCACCTTCTGTTTCCGCCGCCCGGTGAGGACGCCGGTTTGGATGTCGCGCAGATTCCAGACAGCGACACGGTGTGCGGCTGTATGGGTGTGACGAAGGGCGTAATCATCGAAGCGATCCATCAGCACGGTGTCGCCACCATGGCCCAGTTGAAAGACCGGACGCGCGCGTCCACCGGATGTGGCAGTTGCAGCGGACTCTGTTCCCGGCTATTGAAGGCCGTCGTCCCGGAGTTTGAGGAAGACGGGCGGAAGGTGTTGTGCGCGTGCGTGCCGTTTACGCAGGAGCAGCTCCGCGAGATGGTGCGGACGCAGCAATTGCGCGCCGTGCAGGACGTTCTGGACATCTATGGCAATGGCCGCGGGTGCGAGATCTGCAAACCGGCGCTTAGCTACATCGTCGATATGGTCTGGTGCGGCGGCCACGAGGAAGACCGCTCGGCACGCTACATCAACGATCGCGTTCACGCCAATATCCAAAAGGACGGAACGTTCTCCGTGGTTCCCAGAATGCGCGGCGGCCTAACGACGCCCGCCGAACTTCGAAGGATCGCCGATGTTGCGGAGAAGTATCAGGTTCCGATGGTGAAAGTCACTGGAAGCCAGCGGCTGGATCTTTTGGGCGTGAAGAAGGCCGACCTTCCCGCCATCTGGGATGAGCTGGGCATGCCCTCCGGACAGGCCTATACGAAGGGCGTCCGCATGGTTAAGACGTGCGTCGGCAGCCAATTCTGCCGGTTCGGCACACAGGATTCGATCACTGCCGGCATCGAACTAGAAAGGCGCTTGGAGAATCTCTACACGCCGCACAAATTCAAGGCCGCCGTCGTCGGGTGCCCTCGCAATTGCGCCGAGGCGACGGTGAAAGACGTTGGCATGGTGGGGCAGGAAGGCAGTTGGCAGATCGTCGTGGGTGGCGCCGCTGGCAAGGGAGTCCGGAAGGCGGATCTGCTGGCCACCGTTGAGACGACGGAGTCCGCACTTGAGGCCTGCGAGCTCTTCTTCCAGTACTACCGCGAGAACGCGAACTATCTGGAACGCACTTACGATTTCGTCGAACGCCTGGGAATCGAGAAGGTGCGCAAGGAGTCGGTGTACGCCACGCCGGAGGCCCGTCACGCGCTGCTTGAACGCTTGCGGAAATCGAAGGACAAATCGTACGACGCGTGGATGGAGCGAGTCCGTCCCCGTCCGACGCAATTCGTTTCTATCCAAACCATGGAGAGCATTCCCGTATGAACTGGATCCAGATTACGCCGGTAGAAAATCTTCCGTTGCGCGAGGGGCGCACACTTTCGCTGGGCGATCGAACCCTCGCGGTTTTTAATCTGGGCGATCGCTATGTCGCGATCGACAACCGGTGTCCCCACATGGGCGGACCGCTGGCCGACGGCATTGTCGGCGGCACCACGGTTACCTGTCCGTTGCACAACTGGCGAGTGTGCCTTGAATCCGGCGCTGTCACCAAGCCCTGTGACGCCGGGGTGCCGCAAGTGAAGACGTATCCCGTAAAGGTCGAGAACGGTGTACTGCTTCTCGGCGTGGACGATCTCCAGGCAGCCGCATAGCGGCAACGAAGGAAATTCAAAATGACGATCCGCAACAAAGCCACAAGGCTCCGGCTGCTCGACTTTTCGAGCGTCCCAATGCGCACCTTCCACATGACGTGGGCGGCATTCTTCCTCTGCTTCTTCGGATGGTTCGGCATCGCGCCGTTGATGCCGGTGATCCGCGAGGAACTGCACCTGACGAAGGGGCAGATTGGCAACACGATCATCGCGTCGGTGGCGATCACAGTACTCGCGCGGCTTCTGATGGGTTGGTTGTGCGACCGTATCGGCCCGCGCAAAGCCTACGCGTGGCTGCTGGTGATTGGCGCGCTTCCGGTGATGGGAATCGGCCTTGCCGACAGCTACGAATCGTTCCTGCTGTTCCGTCTCGCCATCGGCGCCATCGGTGCGTCGTTTGTGATCACGCAGTACCACACGTCGGTGATGTTCGCGCCCAACATCGTCGGCACGGCGAACGCCACTGCCGCTGGTTGGGGCAATCTCGGCGGCGGAGTTACGCAGATGGTGATGCCGCTGCTATTCAGTGGATTTCTCAGTCTCGGCGTGGGCGCGTGGTGGGGATGGCGGCTGGCGATGATCATTCCGGGCATTGCCCTGCTGCTGACGGGCATCGCATACGCCATCTGGACGCAGGATACGCCGGACGGCAACTTCGAGGAACTGCGCGCCAAAGGTCAACTGGAAGCGAAGTCGGCCGCCGCGGGCGCATTCTGGGAAGCGTGCCGCGACCCACGAGTGTGGGCGCTGGCTGTGCTGTACGCCGCCTGCTTCGGTATGGAACTTACTATCGACAACATCGCGGCGCTTTACTTTGTGGACTACTTCAATCTCGACCTGGCGACGGCGGGGTTGCTGGCCGGAACGTTCGGAATGATGAATCTGTTCGCGCGGGCATTGGGCGGCATGGTCAGCGACCGGTGCGGCCTTCGATGGGGCCTGCGCGGACGCACGCTGCTTCTGGGCGCGACGATCGCGTTGGAGGGCATCGCCTTGATGACGTTCTCGCAGGCGCGATGGCTGCCAATGGCCGTGGCAACGATGCTGGTTACCGGGTTATTCGTCAAGATGTCGAACGGCGCCACTTACTCCGTGGTCCCCTTCATCAACAAGAAGGCCCTTGGCGCAGTTGCGGGAATCGTCGGCGCGGGCGGCAACATCGGCGCGGTACTGGCCGGATTTCTCTTCAAGACGGAGAGCGTCACGTGGCCGCAGGCGCTGCTGATCCTGGGGTGTATCATTTCGGTGAGTTCGGTGCTGGCCGTGCTGGTCAGATTCTCTGAACGGGAAGAATCGCGGGCGCGGGAAGAACTGATGACGCGCCTTGCGGGATCGCCTACCCTTGCCGCAGTGGGCGCAGGCGACTGACGCGCGAACCGTTGATACTCGTTGAAGGAGTGTTTCACTAATCTGCATGCCCTTTGAGGGACTGCGCGTTCTTAGTCTGGAGAGCCGCCGCGCCAAAGATATCGAGTCTTTGATTCTGCGCCAGGCGGGTGTTCCCTTCGTCGCTCCGTCGGTGAAGGAGAAAGCCGTGGAGGATCACTCCATCGCCTTCAGCCTCGTCGAGCAGTTGGAGGCGGGGGCGTTCGATCTGCTCATCTGCATGACGGGCGTTGGCCTCGCGTTTCTTCGCGATGTCGTAACGAAAGCCATGCCTGCTGAGCGTCTTGGCGCTGCGCTGCGCAAGGCCGTTATCGTCTCGCGCGGATCGAAGCCCGTCCCAATTCTTCGTTCCCTGCAAGTGCCGATTGAAGTGATGATTCCGGAACCCAACACCTGGAAGGAAGTGGTTCTCGCTCTCGCGGCGCGAACGGAGCGACGGATCGCAGTGCAGGAGTATGGACGTCCCAATCTGGAGATGAATGCGGCGTTGGAAGCGCTAGGCGCCACAGTGACGCCGTTTGCGCTGTACCGATGGGAACTGCCGGACGATCTGGAGCCGCTTCGGAAGGCTGCCACTGGCCTTGTGCGAGATGAATTCGACGTCGTCATCTTCACGTCTTCCGTTCAACTAGATCATCTCCTCGAAGTGGGACAGGGCCTGGGAATCGAAGAGGAGATCATGCAGGCGTTGACCCATCGGGTAGTGATTGCTTCCGTGGGTCCGGTGATGACGGCGGCCCTTGAAGCACGAGGCCTAAAGGCGGACATCGCCCCGCTAAGCCCGAAGATGGGCGCGCTGGTGAAGGCAGCGGCGGAGCAGGCTGGCGGTTTTTTGGCGAGTAAGCGCGACCGCGGCTAGGGATCGCACTTTCGAATTTGCTCTTCCGTCAGGACCAACTGGCGTGCCAGGGCGATACGAAGATCCGGGTCCTCCGCCCGCTCCACAAGCACTTGCAGGCGGCGTGAAAGATGCGCCAGCACTTCGCGATTAGCCCGTGCCGCTTTGCGGATGTGTTGAAACCCCGCAACCACCAGTTCCTCATACGTGAAGGAAACCGCAACCACGCGCAACTGGCCGTGCTCATCGAAAAGAAACCGTGACGGAATGCGGCGGCAAGCAACCTCGGCCATTCCTTCCGTCAACTGATCGAGGCAGGCCATTGCGGTGAAAGGGTCGTTGATCCCGGGCGATAAGGCACGAACGCCGACCTCGGCCAGTTGTTGAAAACCATGTTCTGGGTCCTGCTCCGGCGTGCGCTCCGATCCGATATAGAAGTGGCCCAGGAAGTCTTTCGCGTCATCCTCATCCAGTGTGGAGGCGGAGTGAACCGTTGCGAGGCGCAGCTCGGACAAACATAAGTTGCCGGGCCGGAGATGAACGGTGACTACGCATTTCTTGTCCGCCGCACTACGAACCAGCGCGTCGTAATCGACACGCAGCAGGTAGCCAGCCTTTTTGGCCTTCAGAATCGTTTCCTCTCCGGGAACGTCCTTGGGCTCGTCCAGACGCGCGCCGGGATCGTCCTCGATAGGGCGCAGGTTCCGCTTCACGGTGGCGATCAGGTCTTCCGACACCAACGACATGAGGTTCGAAACCTGTATCGAAGCCGCCGAGTGGTGAATGAAGTAGATCAGCACGACCAGGCTGATGATGGCCAGCAAGACTCCAAACGAAACGGCGAAGTGTGGAACATAGATGCCGTCGTCCGTTCCCCGAATGGTGCGGAGGATCAGCACACAGTAAAGGAACGTCGAGAGAAAAACGCCCAGGACAATCTGGTTCCCGGTATCGCGGCGGAACGTCCGCAGAAGGCGTGGCCCAAACTGCGACGAGGTCAGCGCCAGCGCCGCGATCGTGACGGAGAAAGTTGTGCCGGCGACGGTGACGATTGAACCCGCGATGGTGGAAAGAACGCTGCGCGCGCCTTCGGGCCCACCGGCGTAAAGCCACCTCAGTTTGCTGACAGCCTCCGGAGGAATGATGTCGTTGATCGAAACAAGAGCATAGGCGATCGCACTGGCGCCCATTGCCATCAGCGTAGGGATAAACCAATAGCTGCTCCGCAACGCCTGCCAGACCGCGATGAGTTTCAACCGCACAAACTCACACTACCGTATGGTGCGCGTGCGGAAGCCGGGACCACGGTTGCGCGCGGTCGCTCCGCATGATAGGAATCACGCGTTGGAGGAGGAACCGATGAACACGAAAACGATCCTGATGGCGGCTTGCTTAGCCGCCGCGCCGTGCGTAGCAGGACCAATCCTGCCAGGCGTCTGGTACGAGTTTAGTTTTACCGATCCCGGTGTGGGCGCCCGCGGGTGTTCGCCGGCCGATCCGGGCGGGCTGGCCTGCGTACCCAGCACAGGAACGCCAACGACGTTTCTCGACATTCCGCCATGGACGATCACGCTGCCGGCGGGCGGCACTTTTACAATCACGGACGCGTTCCTCTCCGGGGATGCGTTTGAGGTGCTGGACTTCGGCATCCCCTTCGTCATGACACCCTTTGTGGCGGAGGGCGCCGCTTGTGGAGACGATCCCGTTCCGTGTCTGGCCGACGCCGCCATCAGCCATGCCGTCGTCGGGCTCGCCAGCGGCGCTCACTCGTTTACGATCGCTCCACTGGCGACGGTTCTAGAGTCAGGCGCGGCATATTTCCGCATCGATACCGCGGTTCCGGAGCCGTCTGCATGGGTGTTGATCGTGTCCGGCCTGCTGGGGTTGGCGGCTCGCGCGCGCCACAAGCGTTAACGCTGGAGTCCAGGGAGGCGCTCGCCGCCGTAGACATGCCAGCCCGTTTCCGTATTGCCTGATGGATCGCCTAGGATAAGCTCCCAAACCATCTCTGGCTTTTGTTTGTGAGTGAACTCGCGGATCCGGGTCCACTCCTTGCTGTCGCCGAGGCCGCCGCGGCTCTTCCGGGCGGCAGCGGTCCTGGGCATTAGGAAACCATAGTGGACGAGAACGTTTCCGGTTTGCGGCATTGGATCGACGTCCCCCATGGCAATGCTGTACGCCCAATCTTCCGGCGGCGGCTGAGACTCCGACACCCACACTTGGCGAGCTATGCGATTCTTCTCATCGAGCCTGTATTCCACCGCGCGGCTATAGGATTCGCCGGGCGGGACTGGTTCGTCAAACGGCCATGCCCGGTAGTTGGAGTTGTCGAACACCATGAACGTTCCGCGAGGCGTGGGCGTCGGCGCGTGCTGGTGGTAGAACCAACGCGCGCGTGCTGGTTCCAACTGGAAAGCCTTCGCCCGGAGGTCAGGCTTCAGGCCTGCCGGGTCGCCCAGAATCCACCGGATCTCCTTGGTTTTCCGGTCGATCTTGACAACGTTGGAGAGCAGGCGGAAGTTGACAAGAATGGAATCGTCGACCGGATTGTAGACCAATCCATTGGCATGCGAGAAGTCGGCCAGCACCTCTGGGAAGCCGCGCCGCGTCCAGTAGCCATCAAAGCTCTCGTATCCGATGCGGAATGGGTCTAGATAGTCGAACGCATTCCAGCGCCAGACTACCTCGCCGTCGCGCGTAAACTCGATGACAACGTCTCCCATCACTTTCATCTTCTTGCGCGGCGCGTTCGCTTCGGTCTCCGACGTATAGAAGCCGTCCACCTCCCGGATTTCCGACGACAGTACCAGAAAGTTCCCGTTCGGGAGTTCGTCGAGTTCGTGATGAAATGTGAGTGCCTCGACCGGAGTGCCGGCCGCCGGTCCACCTGGGCGACGGGCCGCATAAAACTGGTGCACCACATTGCCCAGCATGTCGATCTCGATGGCGCGGTAGTCCTGCGTAATAAAAGCGAGGTTGCCATTGCGCAACGGCTGAAGGTCGCTGATGCGCGACTTGGCGCGATAGTACCAGATGGGCTCACCGCGTGCGTCCACCATGATCAGCATGCCGAACGAGGTTGAAAAGGCATTGTCGCGGCCGCTGCGCCGCGGACTGAACAGTGTCACGCCGGGTTCCATTTGCTTCGGGCGGGAGACGGATACTCGAATGGGCGGGAATTCACCTTCCTCCGATGGAAGCGGTGGAGTTGTGAAGGCCAGCGCGGCCGGCGCGGAAACTTTCCGGCCATCGCGTCCCGATACCGTGACCCGAATCTTGTGCTCGCGGCCGGCTCTCATCCCAATGATGGGCAGGCCATCGGAGGGAAGGCGCTCCGGCGGGTATTGAAGCTGCCAGGAGTTCTTCCCGTCGGAGATATCGATCAGCGTTGCTACCGGCTCGGAAACCTTGAACCGGAGGACAGCGGCAAGGGGAACGGCCGGATTGGGGTTTGCCATAACGGAAGGAGGCTCGACAAAGGCGGGTCCGGCGGCAAGGAGTGCGAAGAGCGTCAGCATCCTTCGACTATAGGATGAGCGGCTTCGCCGCTTGGCTTACACGGTTCGGATCGGTGCCCCGTCAAACGTTTCATGAAATTCGCTATTGCTTGGATGCTGGCTGTCGGCGCCTTCCCGCCCGTTGCTCCTGGGCAAGAAGCGCCGTCGAACTACCGAGTTAGTTTTCGGATGGTCGAATCAGGGACTAGCTCAAAGCCTGTAACCCTTAGTTACGTCATCGCCATGCAGAGTGGTTCACGTGGCAGGATCAATGCCTCCCGCCGTATCCCGTTCTACACGAGTGTAAAGGGCGAGGCCAAGGAACTGCATACCGTCGCAGTTGGCAGCATTATCGACTGCACTGTGGATGACAGGGAAGCCAACGTTCGGTTGAATTGCTCCTTCGAGAGTGGCTATGTCGCTCCAGACCAGCCGGCCATGGCGCCACCTGTCGGGTTCCCGCCACATATCAACAACCGTCAAGTCTCGACAACCACTCTTGTAGGGATCGGGCCAGAAGTGCGGATCGCAAGCCTGGACGATCCATCCAGTGGCAACCGGCTTGAAGTCTACGTGAGGGTGGAGCGATTTAACGGCGGCATCGCGCGATAGGCTGCGAGTTATGCGTAGCGTTCCTGCTCCCGGCCCAGTAGCCGCCGGAGAGAGATCAGGATCGTCAATCCGTGCCATACCGCCACATGAGAGAACTCGTTCGCGCTGGACACCCACAGCGATCATGTTGTCGATGCGGCTTCGGAGCTGTACCGCCGGGTGTATCAAAGGATGGGCGGATCGCCACCCTGCTGGAGTGGGACGAACGTCGGCTCACTTGTTGCGAAAGACCCGATAGTGCATGCGGCATAAACCAGATGCAGCGGAACTGGCTACTCTGCAGCGATGGATGCAAGCCTGCATCGTGACGCAGGGTCCTGTGCGGAAGGCGGTTGAGACGGCCGCCGCCGAGAAGGAATTTTCTCCTGGCAAGGCGGAGGGGCTCATCCGCGCGTCGAAGACTATGGCGCCGCCGGAGGGTCTGGACATCTCGCGGCATGTACGAACTGCGCCTGGTTGAAGCGCTGAAAGTCGACTATTCAGGTTTGGTTCGATTCCTCGGCGAGGTGACCTTTGATGAGTTGGCGCGGCTCTACTTCTCCGTGTGCCCCTCGGAGACCTAAACGCTGAACAGGTTGGGTGATCGGCTGCTGGACTTCATTCGAGAAGTCGACGGAATTCCGAGGCCGCAATTGGTGGAGGCGCGGTGTCGGCGGCCGGTGGAGCGTCGCGCAAGAAGCTGTTCGAATGGTTTCGAGTCTGGTTTGGCGAGAGGTTGTTTCAGTGCGTCGCGATTGACTCCGCGGGAGAATCGCGCCGGACTTCCTAGCGCGCTACTGCAGCTTTGCCCAGCTCGTTCAGGGCCACCTTAAACGCCGAGGCTAACCGTTCCGCCCGGCCAGTTCCCCAGTAATGAAGGAAATAGATGGCGGGGTCGGTGCCGGTCATGTGGTTATGAATCGCAACCACATTCAGTCCGTTTGACCGCAAGGCCTTCAGCACAGGCGTTAACTCGCCCGCCAACATGGCAAAGTCGCCGGCGATCTGGGCGTTCGCATCGCTCCCGAAAAACGCTGCCCAGGTATTCAGTCCCATCCGGGCGTTGATGACGGCGCCCATTTCGCTCAACTTCAGGTCGCTGCGCCCGATGGTGATCTTATATACCGGGCCATTCTGCTCTCCGGCGTGGCCAACGATGGCCGCGATCTTTGCCGTATCGATCGCGCCGGCCGTCACCGTGGACGCTCCGCCACTCACCGTGCTGTGATGCCGCGCCGGGTCGCGGCCAATCAGATCAATGGCGGCCTTGGCCCTCTTGGCTAGATCCACAGCTTCTCCATGTCCATGCACATGCATATAGAACATGCGCGGGCTCTCGAAAAAGAAGTGATTGTGGATGGCGGTCACTTCCAGGCCGTGGTCCAGCAAGGCGGACATCACCGGGTTTACCTCATCCTCCAAAAGAACCAGGTCGCCCTTCATGACGTCCATTCCGCCCGTTCCCTTGGTCATGGCGAGCCATCCCCCAAAACCGAACGGCGTCGGCGTCGCGATGCCGTCGATGGTGACCTTCAAATCACTCCGGGGGATGCTGATCTTTAGTACGTTGTCCTTGAAGTCGCCTTGCTTCCCAAGCGTCTTCACCACCTGTGCATAGTCTGCCGGGATCGGCTGGCCGAGGGCCGGCAGGACCGCAAAGCATACAGACAATAGAGCGACAGCTAGTCGCATCGGTCTGGGCTCCCGAGCTTTCGCCGCCATTCGCATCGTCATATTGTAAGTTTCGCCGATCCGTTTGAGATGCGGCAAGCCACGATTTCACAGAACCGGCGCGGAATATCCGGCGAGGCTTCTGGCATGTAACGATCACGAAACCCGCCACTCTAGTCCTGCTGCCGGTCCTGGGCCTGACGGCGTGGGGGCAATCGCTGTCCTACACGCTGCTGGAAGCGCCCGGTCCCGCGCCGTCGCCACGTTTCGATGGGACGATCGCCTACGATCCGGTCCAGCGGCAAATCTTTCTTTTCGGCGGTTCCGGGGCCACCGAGCTGAACGACATCTGGTCCTACTCGCTGGTCCAGCGGCGTTGGACCGAACTGCAGCCGCAAGGCGACCGTCCGCCCGCGCGGCTGGGGCACACGTTGGTCTTCGATTCCGTCCGGCGGCGTGTAGTGGTCTTCGGCGGGCAGGCTCGTGGATTCTTCAGCGACACGTGGGCCTACGACCTTAGCGCCAACCGATGGCAGCGGCTTGCCGCCGACGGCGCGGGACCTAGCCGCCGCTATGGGCACTCCGGGATCTATGATGCCGCGCGCGATCGCATGGTTATCTCGCATGGCTTTACGGACTCCGGCCGGTTCGATGACACGTGGGCCTTCGAGTTCGCGACGGGCGCCTGGCGCGACATCAGCCCCAGCGCACGCCCGCTCCGGCGCTGCCTGCACCATGCAGTTTATGACGGCGATGCCAACCGAATGTTGATGTACGGAGGCTGTGCCAGTCCGGCTGGGCCATGCCCTCTGGGTGACTTGTGGTCCTTCGATCTGGCCACCAACCGGTGGACTGAGATTTTGTCGCCGGCAAGGCCGCCCGCGCGCCAGCATTACGGCATCGCGTTCGACAGTGCCGGTCGGCGTGCCATCCTCTTTGGCGGTTCAGGCCCCGGCCGGTTGAACGACACGTGGGAGTTCGACTCGCGCACGAACGCTTGGCGTCAACTGGAAATCTCCGGCTCGCCGCCGCCCGCCCGCAGCCGCCACCAGGGAGTTGCCGACGCTAGTGGAGTAAGTTTCTTCTTCGGAGGGAGCACTCCGAGAGGCCAGACTAATGAGTTGTGGATGCTGGGTCCGCCCGCCGTCTCCTCTACCCCGGCGCTTTTCAGTGGTGGAGTCGTCAACGCGTTTAGTGGATTGGGCGGAGCGGTCGCACCGGGTGAGATTGTTTCGCTTTATGGCGCGCAGTTGGGTCCGTCTGAAGGGCTGTCGCTTGGAGTTGATGCCGCGACGGGGCGGCTGCCGGTGTCGGGCGCTGGAATCGAAGTTACATTCAACGGCGTCGCGGCGCCGCTCTATTTCGTGTCGGCGGGTCAACTGAACGTTCAAGTGCCCTATGAATTGCCGGATGCGGCCGAGGCTGCCGTCGTCGTCACGGTCAACGGATCGGCCAGCGAGCGCGCAACGGTTCCGTTGGCTCCCACTCATCCCGGCATCTTTCCGCGAATCTTCAACGCCGATGGGTCGGTCAACTCGCCAGAGAGTCCCGCGTCGCCGGGCGGCATCGTGGTTCTATTCGCAACCGGCCAGGGAGCCACCAGTCCGCCCACGCCGTCCGGCGCTTTCCCCACCGGGACCGCATTCCCGGAACCCGCCGCACCCGCGTCGCTTTCGATCGGCGGTTTGGCGGCGGACCTCTTGTTCCGCGGTCAGGCTCCTGGTACGGCGGGCGTCATGCAGTTGAATGTGCGCATTCCAGTGGGGCTCGCACCGTCGAACGCGACTCCGGTGGTGCTTGCAGTTGGTGCTGGAGTAAGTCAGCCGGGAGTTACGCTCGCCATGCGTTAGATTCCAAGCGGTGTTGGCCATTCGACTGCCCGTATGCGATCAATCATCTGCAATCCGTGCCGCCGGATTGGCGCAGTTCGTACGGCCATGGGGAATCCAGCCAGTAAGATCAAGAAGCTATCGAAGTCCGGCTGATCGTCCGAGAGAAGTTGACGCCAACTCACCACCGGCTCGGGCCCATCAGCAAGCCGTAGCGGATCGCCCAATCCTCCTGCAAAGTAGAAGTAGATGGGCTTCTCGGGAGGATGAGCGAACGCATAGCGGACATAGGCCGGGTCAGTTGTCATGCCTTGAGCGACCATGAAACTGCAGTGTGTCTTGCAGAGCCATCGCCCGTAGTTCACGCCCGAAACTCGCCGATCCACTGGTGGTCTCAGTATGCGCGAGCCTGGCAACTGCAAAGGTTGATGACTCGTCTTGAGGTGGCGATAGAGTTGGAGTGCTGCTGCGTCCGCTGTCCGCCCGAGTTCGTTGGTGTGCTTCTGCCAAAGAATGTTCGCCGTCAGCTTTTTGATCGTAGTCTCTACGGGTGGTGTCCCAAGCAATCCGCCCTGGATACGAACTCGCTTCCCAAACAGGGATTTCGAGGCGAGATGCTCAGTCGTGATCGGACCGCCACATCCACCGAGGCTTTCTGAACTTGTACCCTGGCCTGAGACACGAGTCTAGCAGGCTGCTGAAATTCTCCTCAAACAAGTGACCTCAGTAATGTTTTGAACGTCTCTTCGGTATGCGCGGAGAAGACATTCAACAGCAGGCCATGTTCAGCTAC
>JBGTFZ010000053.1:0-20442 GCA_041746955.1 Bryobacteraceae bacterium | reverse complement strand
AGCATCGGGTGCGGCGCGAACAGCATTCCATCCGGAGTGAGAACCATGTGGTTCGCGACTTCGCGCGCGGCTTGCAGATATTTGTTCAGCAACGCCGGGGACATGGTGAGAGACTCGCCGGAATTGTCGAAACCCGCCGTGTTCGCCGGATCGACCGGAAATTCGCGAGTGGGCCGGATATCGACTCCTGTCAAATCGCGAATCGTGTAGTTGTACTCGGAGTTGCTCAACCGCCGCGCCAGTACCAAACCCGGATCGCTGGCGTTCTTCCGCGCTTCCGTCGTGCGCATCGTCTCGATCCACGCGATCACCTTCTGGCGGTCGTCGGCGGGCGGCTGCTTCATGCCCTTCGGCGGCATTTCACCGTTCGCTAATTTTTCCAGGACCAAGTTCCAGTGGGCGTAGTCGCGCACCACTTCATTCATCGTCGAATAGCTCTGGACGTCGAAGTGCGCGGCCGCGGAGGGTCCACTGTGGCATCCCGCGCAGTATCCGGCAAGAAACGGCCGGACGGTTTTGTCGAGCCCGCCGGGAAGATCGGAGCGTGTTTCGGCGGCGAAAACGCCGAAACATAGCGGCAGGATGAGCGAAATAATGGTTTTGCGCCGCATATTCGTAAAGGCGGACCGGGCCCGGGGATCGTTACGCCCCATCCGATTCTATCGGAACGTCTTGTCGTCGACGCGGGAAAGATCCATCGAATCCGGCAGCACGCCAAGCGTAATAATGGCGAAGGTGAAAACGTTGGTTCCAGGCTCCAGATGGCCGCCAAAGGCCTTGTCGCGATCCGTCATCGTCATGTGCGCGTGTACGCGGCCGCCAATGACGTAGCCGTTCACGCTGACGATATCCGCTGGCGTGCTGGAATCCTTCATGTAGACATTTTTCGAAGGGAACGTGCGGTTGCTTACCGCGTGGACGTGGTAGTTGCGAACCGATCCGATGCCGGAAAGAATCACGGCATTCTTAATTCCTTTCGCCTTGATCGCGGACTCGATTCCAGCCAACAGGTCCGCCTGATACTTGAACCGCAGGATCACCACGCGCTCAATAGTGGCGTCCATCGCAACCACGTCGGGAACCTCGTCGCTGTTCGGTTTCGCGTCCAGTTCGGGCGAAATGGATTTTGTCACCTCCGTGACGACGGGTTGCGCGGCGGCGCAGGCGCACAGCAGTAGCAGCACAGAGATCGTTTTCATAACGCTCCTGATGTTATCAGCGACGGCATATTCTTGCGCTCATCGAAAAGAGGTGCGGACGTCATGCAAAAGAAATCCAAGTGCCATTGTGAATTCATCTGGCTTCGACATAGTGGTGAGTCATTAAGACCGCTTCAACAAGGAGAACCATCACATCATGTCTCAGCCGCTCTATCCGTGGATTGGCGATCAGGACGAAGACAGCGAGAAACCCTCAGGCACGACGTTCCAGGAAGTTCTGGATCGCCGCACACTGCTAAAAGGAGCCGCGGCCGCAGCGCTTGTCACCGGCGTCGCCGCCACCGGAATTTCAGCCGCCGAAACGGATTCCACTGAACCGAATGAGGCTTTCTTTCGCAGCGGAATCGAGTTTTCGCCGCTGAAGCCAACCACCTCCGGCACCGCTGACTTCATCAATGTTCCAGAGAACTACAACGTTTCGCTGGTGATCCGGTGGGGCGATCCGGTGGTGAGTGGTGCTCCGCTCTTCGACGGCAACAATATGACTGCGGCGAGCCAAGCGGGCCAGTTTGGCTACAACAATGACTTCGTCGGCTACTTTGCCCTTCCCGATTGGAAATCGCAGAACTCGCAGCTGGGCATCCTGGCCGTGAACTTCGAATACACGAACCCAGAGCTCATTTTCCCCGGATATAGCTCCAGCAATCCGACGAAGGAGCAGGTGGACATTGAGATCGCGGCGCACGGCATGGGCTTTTTCGAAGTGCAGCGGATGCCCGATGCGTGGGTGAACGTGGTTGGCCCTCTCGGACGCCGTGTGACGGGCGAGACGGTTTGCGAGATCACAGGCCCCGCGGCCGGCGATGAGTGGATGAAGACGACGGCGGATACCACCGGAACACGCGTGCGCGGCACGCTGAACAACTGCGCCGGCGGGAAGACTCCTTGGGGCACTGTGTTGACCGCGGAGGAGAACTTCAACCAATATTTCGCCAACCGGAACTCCATGGCCGACGGTCCGGCAAAGACGGCGCATGCGCGCTACGGCGTTACCACCGGAGCCTCCGGGCGAAAGTGGGAGCGCTTCCACGACCGGTTCGACTTGGCGAAAGAACCGAACGAGCCGTTCCGCTTTGGCTGGATTGTGGAGATCGATCCTTACGACCCCACGTTCGTTCCGAAGAAGCGGACTGCGCTGGGCCGCGCGAAGAACGAATGCGCCACCACGATTCTGGCCCGAGACGGCCGCGTCGTCGTGTACAAGGGCGATGATGAGCGATTCGACTACGTCTACAAGTTCGTCACCAGCGGCAAATTCAATCCCGATAACCGCGCCGCGAACATGAGCCTGCTGGATAGCGGCACGCTGTATGCCGCGAAACTGAACGACGACGGAACGGGCGAATGGATTCCGTTGATCTTCGGTCAGGGTCCGCTGACCACGGCCAACGGGTGGCGGAATCAAGCGCACGTGTTGATCAACACTCGTGCGGCGGGCGATGCACTGGGCGCGACGAAGATGGATCGTCCGGAGGATGTCGAAGCCAATCCGGTAACGGGGAAGGTCTACGGCTTATTCACGAACAACTCGAATCGCGGTGTGGGAACCAATCCGGGTACCGACCCGGCGAATCCGCGTCCGAACAACCGCTCCGGCCACATCATCGAGTTTGTGGAAGCGGGCGGCGACAACGCGGCCCTGCGCTTCTCCTGGAACATGTTCATGCTTTGCGGCATGCCCAGCGATCCGTCCACCGACTTTGCCGGATTCCCGAAGGATCAGGTTAGCCCGATCGGCGCGCCGGACCAGTGCGTGTTCGACAACGCGGGCAACCTATGGATCGGCACGGATGGCATGGACTCCGCCATCGGCTTCCAGGACGCGCTGTACGCCTGTCCAACCGAAGGGCCGGAGCGTGGATTCCTTCGCATGTTCGCCACCGTTCCGGTAGGCGCAGAGACCTGCGGTCCGGAGTTTACGCCGGACAACTCGACGGTCTTCATCGCGATCCAGCATCCTGGCGAAGGCGGTGTCCGCGGCGGGCAGGTCGTCAGCCGCTGGCCCGATGGGCTGGACTACCCCAAGCCCAGCATCATCGCGATACACAAAGCGTTCGGGACGTCGCCGACGATCGGTTCCAGGTAGCCGCGGAATCGGGGGAGGCGAAACCCTCCCCCGGATTTCTTAGGCCCGCTTCGCCAGCAGGTCGCGAATTTCCATCAGATAAACCTCTTGCGGAGTCGGACCCGCCGGAGGTGGCGCTGGTGGCTTGGGCAGGATACGGTTCACCTGTTTGACGATCAGGAAAATCACAAAGGCGATGATCAGAAAGTTGATCGTGGCCGTGATGAAGTTGCCGTAAGCCAGCACGGCTCCAGCTTTCTGGGCCTCCGCAAGCGGCAGATTGGCGGCCTGCCCGGCCAGCGGCACATAGAGGTTCGAGAACCCCGTGCCGCCCAGAAAAAGGCTGACCACCGGCATCAGCATGTCTTCAGTAACAGAGGCGACGATCTTTCCAAACGCGCCTCCGATGATCACGCCGACCGCGAGGTCGATTACATTTCCCCGGCTGATAAAATCCCGGAACTCGGACATCATCCCCACAAACCCCTCCTTGTCACAACGCCGGGTGCGAGAATAAACGATTTGAGAATCGGAATCGACGCCGGCGGTACATTTACAGACTTCGTCATTCTAGACCACGCGGGCCGGATCTCCACCTTTAAACTTCGCTCGGACCCGAAAGATCCCGCTGCTGTCATCTTGGCCGGAATCCAGCGGGCGGCGCAAACAGGCGGCAATGTCGAAGTGATTCATGGGTCGACCGTAGCTACAAATGCCCTATTGGAGCGCAAAGGCGCGCGCACGGCGCTTGTCACTACGAAGGGCTTCGAGGACATCCTCACCATCGGCCGGCAGAACCGGCGGGAGCTATACAACCTGACGCCCGGCCCGAAGCGGGCGCTGGTCGTGGCGGCCTTTGGCGGTGGCGGACTGTTGGAAAAGCTGCACCGCGCCAAGATCGAGTCCGTCGCCATCTGCCTGCTGAATTCGTTTCGCGACCGGAGTGAGGAGATCGCGCTGGCGCGTGAGCTTCAGCGGCACTTTCCGGTATCGCGGTCAAGCGAGATCTGCCCGGAGTTCCGCGAATACGAGCGCGCATCTACAACCGCCATTAACGCGTACGTCGCGCCGCTGATGCAGGACTATCTGGAGAAGCTCGCCCGAGAGTCGCCATACCCAGTGTCCGTGATGCAGTCGAATGGCGGCGTGTTGGACGCGGCCGATGCCGGACGGCTTGCCGTGCGTACGATTCTCTCGGGCCCGGCGGGCGGTGTCGTTGGAGCGTTCGAAATCGGCAAGCGTGCCGGATACCGCCGCGTGATCGGCTTCGACATGGGCGGCACTTCCACCGACGTGTCGCTGTCCGACGGCAAGTTTGAAGAGACGGTGGAGGCCTACGTCGATGGCATGCCCGTGCGGGTGCCGATGCTGGACGTCCACACGATCGGCGCGGGCGGCGGTTCGATCGCGCGGATTGACGAGGGCGGCCTTCTGCGAGTTGGTCCGGAGAGCGCTGGGGCGCAGCCGGGCCCGGCGTGCTACGGCACGGGAACGCTGCCTACCGTCACCGACGCCAACGCCGCGCTTGGACGAATCCGCACCCTGCTGGGCGGCGAGATTCCGCTCAACCTGAGGCGTGCGCGAACCGCGCTGTCCACTCTCGGCATCGGTGCCCGAAGCGCCGCGACGGGCATCCTGCGCGTCGCGAACGCCAACATGGAACGCGCCATCCGCGCCGTTTCGGTTGAACGCGGTCACGATCCGCGCGATTTCGCTCTTGTCGCTTTCGGTGGCGCGGCGGGCTTGCATGCCTGCGATGTGGCCGACGCCCTTTCGATGCGCACGGTTCTCGTTCCTTTGCACGCCGGCCTTCTGTCGGCGGTGGGAATGCTGCTGGCCGACCCGGTGCGCGATTATTCAGCCAGCGCCATCGGAAGTTCCGATCCCGAAGCGCTATTCGCGAAGCTGGAGGCGGACGCGGCAGAGGGCAAGCAAGAGCGATTCGCCGACTTGCGGTACCGCGGCCAAAGCTACGAATTGACGGTGCCGTGGCGCAACGCCGCTCGGAATTTTCAGCGGCAGCACAAACGCCTGTACGGTTCGACGATGGATGCCGAAACGGAAGTGGTGACACTGCGCCTTCGTGTCCGGCGTAAGACACGAAAGCCGGCCTGGAAGCACATCGCAACTTCCCGCCCGGCGAAAGGCCGCGGCCCGATGCTGGTGGAAGACTACGGCTCAACCGTGTATGTTCCCGCAGGCTGGAGGTTCGAGACGGATCGCGATGGGACGATGATTCTCGTCCGCTGATCCGCGTTATTCCATGTGCGTGCGGGAGTCTTCAAGAATGCGGCAGGCCCGCATCGGATTAAACACGCCGCAGGCGCAGAAGCGGGCGAGATAGCAGACGGCCTCGTCGGGCGTGCGGCGGCCTTCCTTCACCCAATCGATCATCTTCTTGGCCATCGACTGGCTGATCATTCCATGGCCGCACATCGTCGTCAGCGAAAGCACCTGGGTGGATGGCAGCTTTTCCGTATGGCCCTCAAAGCCAAGTGAGTAGTTGACGCTGTGGCGGGGCAACCCGGCGGCGTCCAGAATCTCCTCGGCCCCTTCGACGGCGGTGGAGATATTGACGCACAACCCGAGATCCGCTTCCTTCACCGCTTTCACGAAGCCGATGGCATTTTCACGCTTGTCGAATACGACGGCCGCGGTGCCCGGCTTGTCCAGGCCATTGATGACGGCCTCAAAGTTGGGTGTATGATCGCGCCGCCAATGCGACGTGGGGTTCAGATTCTGGGTTGCGCGCAGGGCCCCGCCCTTTGCCCCGTCGCCCATATTGACGGGCTGAAACGGAACGGCAAGGGTAAGGAACTTCTTTAGCCGCGGCACTGCATCCTGATCGTTCTTGCCCTTGCTGGTGATGGCAAAAACGATCACGTCGTCGTTGAAGCTCTCGGCGGCGCCATAGCGGTGCAGGGTGTTCGTCACCGGGACACCCCCACTGTTTCCGGCGCGGCGGGCGGCGTCTCCGATGGGATCAGGCGGCCCAAGCCACTATTCGTTTTTGCCCGTTGCGGGTTGTATCCAAGACGATGCAGCACCTCAATCACGCGCCGCTCGTCCCCGTCGTCCTCGCAGCGTGTGCCGACGCCCAGCGCGACAACCGTACTGATCTGCCCCTCGACGCCCCGCACCAGCCGGATGATTTCCTCGGCCCGCTCCAGCGGAACTTTGATCTCAACAATGCAGGACAGCACCTTCTCATTCAGCAGGTCGTCCGGCAGCGTTCCGGAGACAATGTCGCTCATCAGCGCCGTTACCGGATTCTTCTTTTCAAATGGAACCCCGGCGCGCGCCAGCGCCTGCGTCATTTTCTGCACTTCCCAGAAGCGCGCTCCAACGCCCGGCCGGCCGAACTCGATGGTGAAGTTCACTTCGCCATACGCGCATCGCCCGGTAACGTCGTTCGTCTTTACCTCTTCGGTGCCACGGCCCTTCACGCCCGTCGATTCATGGGGCACGGTGGGGTCGGAAAAAGCACGGCGCACCAAACGGGGCCACACCAGTTCGTCGGGTTCGAAAGCCGCCGTGGGGCAGACGTCCGGCTCGGGGTCGAAGCGGATGCGGAACCACTTCAGCATGGTGCGCATGCCGCGGACCAAGGTCGGGTTCAGATGCTCCTGGCTAAGGCCGTTGAAGCAGGCATAGCACTCGACGCATTCGTCGCGATTGATGACGCTGCGGTTGATCACCGGGTCCACGTAGATCGCGCCCATCGGGCACACATAGGTGCAATTGCCGCAGGCCACGCACTTGTCCGCGTTGATTTTCAACTTGCCACCTCCGGGCTAAATTCGATTTCTTTCACGGGGTCGATTCGGGTGAAAAGTCCGGCGGCCACCACGCATAAAGCCGCGCCAACCAGGAATGGGCAGGCCCATCCGAACCACGACACCAAGTATCCAAGCATGGTGGTCGAAATCGCGCCTCCTATGTTACCGCACGTGTTCATTACGGCTGAAACGCTGCCGGCGTAGTCGCGGCCAATATCCAAGGGGATGGCCCAACTGACGCCCACCGTGGCTTCAAGTCCAAAGACGCCTACGCAGGTCATCAGGATACAGAATTCGGCGCTGGACGCCAGAGTGGCGGGCACGATTCCGGCGGCCGCAATCAGAAATCCGGTGATGGCCACCGACTGCCGGGCCATCTTCAGATTGCCGGTCCGCGCGGCCAACCGGTCGCTGCACCAGCCTCCCAGAAAGTCGCCGGCCGTTGCCGCAAACAGCGGAAGGCTGGCATACAGTCCCATCATCTTCAGGTTCAGGCCGCGGGCTTCGTTCAAGTATTTCGGAAACCAGTCCAGGTAGATAGCGATCGACCACGCGTAGCAGGCATACATCGCGGCCAGCGTCCATACCGTTCGGGAAGACAGGATCGCCCGCCATGGCACTCCCGCCGTTTTCTTTCTGGGGCTGCCCAGAGACCCTTCGATCAGCTGGCGCTCCTGTTCGTTCACCGCGGCATGTTCGCGTGGCGTGTCGCGGTACCAGATGAACCACACCAGCGCCCACACCAGGCCCAGCGAACCGAAGATGTAGAACGGCGTCCGCCAGCCATAATCCAGGATCAGCCAGACCACAACCGGCGGCGTGACGGCGGCGCCCAAGCGCGAGCCCGCGTGCGTAATTCCTTGCGCATAGCCGCGCTCCGACGGAAGCATCCATCGCGACAGACTCCGCGTGGCGATGGGAAACGCGCCCGCCTCGCCGACACCGAACAAAAAACGAACAGTCCACAGCGAAGTGGCGTTCCATGCCAGCGCGGTCAGCGACGTAAACAGGCTCCACCAGATGACGATGACGGTAAGCGCTTTGCGCGGTCCGATAAGGTCGCCAAACCAGCCGCCCGGCACCTGAAACAGCGCGTAGCCCCACCGGAACGCACCCAGAATCAGGCTCATGGTTTGATTGCTTAGGCCGAACTCCTCCTGTATCGACGGCACCGCGGAGGAGATCACCACACGGTCCATGTAGGTGATCATGTAGGCCGCAACCGTCAGCCACAGCACCAAGTGCCGCACGCGCGTGGGCCGGACGGTGGCGGGCGGCGGCGATGGCGTCATGAACCCGCTCATTCTATCCGAGAGTGTTGGGCGCGCCGGCGCACTGTCCTACGTATGGCCCGGATGCGCGAACCACTGTTGTTGCCTTTCCTCGCGTTTGCCGCGGGCGTGATTCTTCAGCGCTGGATTGAATTTAACCGCGCGGAAGTATTGATGGCCGCAGCGGCCCTGTTCTCCCTCGCGTTGGTGGCGTCCCGGCGCGACGCGTGGTGGCTGGCTTGGACCACGTCGATGCTGGGCTTCTGCGCAACTGGTGTTTTCGTCGCGTTGCTGCGGCAACCGGGCCCCAAGCCGGAACTGGATGCCGCGCCGGGTGAGCTGGTCACGCTGACGGGATGCGTTATCGACGCGCCGCGCTTCATGCCAGACCGGGAGCAGTTCGTCCTGGAACTGTCCGCTGGCGCCCGGGCCCGCGTGAATATCTTTCTGCGGGAGGGCGAAGCGCCTCCGCATCTGGACTATGGAGACCGCGTCACGCTGGAGGGGCGAGTCCGCAAACCCCGAAACTACGGCAACGAAGGCGCCTTCGATATCGAGACGTACTTTGCGCGGCAGAAGATCTTCTGGACCGTGTCGGCGCGAACCGGCGCGCCAATTGTGCGGGAAGAGAATGGCTGCGGCAACCCTGCGTGGGGCGCGATCTACCGCGTTCGCAGTTGGCTGCTGGACCGGATCAATCGCCTCTACGAAACCGACGCCCCGAAGATCGCCGCGCTGCTGATTGGAGAGTCGGCGGGCCTTGAACGCGAGTGGACGGACAGCTTCCGGAAAACTGGAACGTATCACGCGCTGGTGGTCAGCGGAACGCACGTCACACTGCTGGCGGCATTGCTGACGTTCTTCCTGAGGGCATTTTTCGTTCCACAGCTTCCCGCGCTGGTGCTGACCGCGTCGCTCGCCTGGCTGTACGCGCTGGTTGCCGGCGCGTCGATCCCGTCCATCCGCGCCGCCGCCGGCTTTACGCTCTTCCTGGCCTGCCGATTCTTCTACCGGCGCGCAAGGCTTCTGAATATCGTCGCCGCCGTGGCGGGAATCTTTCTGTTGTGGGACCCGGGACAGCTGTTCGACACCAGCTTCCAACTGTCGTTCGGCGCACTCGCGGCGATCGCGATTCTGGCACTGCCGTTGGATCAGCGCTATCTGGACCCGCTACGCACGGGCTTGCGCCGGGCACAAGACGTCAAGCGCGACATCCGCCTTAGTCCCGCCGTTGCGGAGTTTCGCGTGGAGCTTCGCCTGCTTGCCGAGACCGTGTCGTTGCGAACGGGCCTTCCGTCGTCGTGGGTGTTGAAGGCTGCCGCATGGTCGATCCGTCCTGTGCTTGTGTTGGCGGCGCTGATGCTGGTCTCGGCGTCGATCCAGCTCGCGCTGGCCGTGCCTTTCCTGGTGTACTTCCACCGCTTCGCCGTGTCCGCCGTACTGGCGAATGTGGGCGTCGCCACGCTGCTGGAGTTCGGAATCTCCACCGGATTCGCCGCGACTCTATCGGGATTTCCGCCGCTGGTGTGGGTTACGCGCTGGTTGATCAACCGCGCCGCAAGCCTTGCGGAGTGGCATCTGCAATGGGAGCCGGACTTCCGGGTTCCAGACCCGCCCCTGCTGATGATTCTACTCTCGCTGGCGGCGCTTGCCGCGTGCGGGTGGGCCATGCGGAAGTCGCAGCGCCTTGCGCTCGCCCTCGCCGGATTGTCCACAGCTGCGGTCGGCGTCATGATTCTGTTTCCGTTTACCGCCCAAGCGGGACGCACGGAACTGGAGTTGACCGCCGTCGATGTGGGGCAGGGCGATGGACTGCTAGTGGTATTTCCCGACGGCACGCGCATGTCCGTGGACGCGGGCGGCATCCCGGGCTTCGGCCGCAAGACGAAGCCGATGGATGTTGGCGAGGCGGTGGTGGCGCCCTACCTATGGTCCCGCGCAATCCGGACGCTGGACATCGTCGCCATCACGCATGCTCATGCCGATCATATGGGCGGCACGATGGCGCTGGTCGACAATTTCCATCCGAAGGAACTGTGGATCTCAGGTCTGGGCAAAAGCGCCGAGTTGGATGCGCTCCTGAATCACTCGCGATCGCGAGGCGTAAACGTTCGCGTGTTGCGCTCCGGCTATCGCCGCAGTTTCGGCGCGGCGGAACTCCACGTCGTGGGCCCGCATCCGGACGCCTGGAACGAAGGCGCGCCGCATAATAACGACTCGCTCTCGCTTTCCATCCGGCTGGGGCGGCGTACGTTCTTCCTGCCCGGCGATGCGGAGCGAAGCCTGGAGGAACAGTTCGTCGCGGACGACTCCATTGGCAAAGTGGATGTGTTGAAAGTGGCGCACCACGGGGGGCGCACTTCGACGACATTCGCGTTCATTGAGAAGACCAAACCCACGCTCGCCCTGATCTCCGTTGGAGATGGCAACCGTTACAACCATCCGCATCCCGACGTGTTGGAGCGGTTGCAATCGCACCACACCTCCGTGCTGCGCACTGATCGCGACGGGCGCGTCACCGTTCGTACAGACGGCAGGCGCATCTGGTTCGACACGTATCGTTGGTCCTCCGCGCGTTAAACTGGGGGCTGGAGGATCTTGTGTCACGTAACTCTGGAGATACAGCAGTTTGGTTCCTGGCTGGGGCGGCGGTGGGCGCTACGGTTGCCCTTCTGTTCTCGCCGCAATCTGGCGAAACGATGCGCCGCCTTATCTCGCGCCGGGCGGGTGAGGGCCACGACGCGATTCTCGACCGTGGTCGCGAGATTTACGAAAAAGGCCGCGATATCGCCGACGAAGCCGGTAAGCTTGTGGAGCGCGGCAAGAAACTCGCCGAGGGCTGATGACCCTCCCGCCTTTTCAAAACGAGGCGTACCGGGATTTCGGACAGTCCGCGCACCGTCAGGCGATGGAGACCGCGCTTGCGGCGGTTCGCCAGCAGTTTGGGCAGGACTATCCGATTCGCATTGCCGGTGAAGCGCATGAGACCGGCGATTTCGTGCGGTCGATTAATCCGTCGCGTCCGTCTGAAGTCACCGGTTCACACCACAAGGCCACGCCCGAGCTGGCGAATAGGGCGATTGAGACCGCGTTCACGTTTTTCCCCGAATGGTCTGCAACCTCGGTTGAACAGCGCGTTCAGCTAACAGTTGAAGCCGCCGCCATCATCCGCCGCCGCAAAGACGAGTTCAACGCCTGGCTGATTCTGGAAGCGGGCAAGAGTTGGAACGAAGCGGAAGCCGACACCGGCGAGGCGATCGATTTTCTTGAATACTACGCGCGGCAGATGTTGGGCTACGCCCACCCGCCGCCGACGATTCAGATGCCCGGCGAAAAAGGCGAGATGGTGTACCTGCCCCTAGGTGTCGGCGTGGTCATTCCACCGTGGAATTTTCCGCTGGCCATCCTTGCCGGCATGACCTGCGCGGCACTGGTGGCGGGCAACACGGTGGTGATCAAACCGTCAAGCGACACACCTACTATCGCCGCGAAGTTTGCCGAAGTGCTGGCCGAGGCGGGATTCCCCGATCGCGCCTACACGTTGCTGGTGGGCGCGGGCAGCGCGGTGGGAGACCTTCTGGTGACGCATGCCAAGACCCGCTTCGTTTCCTTCACGGGATCGAAGGATGTCGGACTTCGCATTAACGAACTGGCGGCAAAGCCCCAACCGGGCCAGAAATGGATTAAGCGCGTTGTCGCCGAAATGGGCGGCAAGGACGCGATCATCGTCGATAGCGAAGCGGATGTCGAAGCCGCGGCCACTGGCGTGGTGCAGGCCGCGTTCGGGTTTCAGGGCCAGAAGTGCTCGGCATGCTCACGCGCCATTGTGGATCAGGCCGTCTATGACCAGTTCCTGGAAAAGGTGAAGGCAAAGGTAGCCGGCTTGGCTGTCGGACCCGCCGACGATCCCGCGAATCACATGGGTCCGGTGATCAACGAGTCTGCTAAGAAATCGATCCTCGAATATATCGAGACGGGTAAGCGCGAAGGCCGGTTGATCGCGGGCGGCGAGGCGGCGGAGGGCGATGGCTTCTTCATTCAACCAACCGTGATCGCCGACATCGAAGCGGAGGACCGGCTGTTTCAGGAAGAGATCTTCGGCCCGGTGCTGAGCGTCGCGAAGGCTCGCGATTTCGATCATGCGCTGGAGTTGGCTAACGATTCCGAATACGGATTGACGGGCGCGGCCTACTCTGCCAATCCGGACAAGATTCGAAAAGCCCGCGAGAAATTCTTCGTCGGCAACCTGTACCTAAACCGGAAGTGCACCGGCGCAATGGTCGGCGCGCATCCATTCGGCGGGTTTAATATGAGCGGGACGGATTCGAAGGCAGGCGGCCCCGATTATCTGTTGCAGTTCCTGCAGGCCAAGACGATCGCGGAGAAGATCGCCTAGCCGGTTTCGACGAAGATCAGTTAGACTGGGAACATCTAAGAAATTTCAGATCCAGAGTGGATTCGGATCGACGCGGCGCGGGAGGCTTCGGCCTCCCGTTCCCATTTCTGAGGGCTACTTTTTGGGTGCTCCGGTTGCCGACGGCTGCCCGTTTGAACTCACTTCCACCTTTGCGGCAGGCGTCACACGCAGGCGAACCGGCTGATTCGCGGCGAACGAATTTTGCTGCCCGCCCGCGCGGGTCTCGATCGCCCCGGACACGTAGATCAGTTGGGTAAGCGCCTCTGCGGTGGGAAGCGCGCGCAGCGTGAAAGATCGCGTTGTCTCATTCTCGTTCAGCAGCACGCCGTTCAATCCCACGTCCAGCACGCGGACGCTGGGTGGAAGATTTCGCACCTCAACCGGAACGCGTCCACCGAACCCGTTCTGCCGGACGATGGAGACGGAAACTTCCGCAGTGCCCCCGGCTTCGATCTCCACTTCGCGTGTTTCGGCCGTCATGACTACGTCTGGCGAGGGCGCCAAGGCAATGAACTTCAGCCGGTCCTCGGGATTCGCCTCGCGCGTGATGCCCGCCGCGGTTCCGGTCACCCGCAGCGGCACTGCCTGTTCCATAACCGCCTCCGGCTGCGCGCTTACAAGGATGGTGCCGAACGATTGCCCTTGCGCGATCGTCCCCGCGGACGCCTGAATTCCGGGAGGAAGATCCACCAGCCGCACAGAGATCGCATCGTCAAAACCTTCCAAGCGCTCCGCCGTGACGGTTAGTGGAACGGTTCCTCCGCGATGCAGGCTGAGGTTCAGCGGCGAAACGGAAAGCAGAAAATCCGGTCGCGGCTCCCGCGCGGTCAGGCGGTATGCGAAGTCCGGACCGCCCAGTCCCTGGACATCGCCGATGCGGACGATATACTCGCCATCCGCGGGCGCAGTGAAGCGCAGCTGGCTATCTTTTCCATAAGCCGGACCGCCATCGTCGTTTCGATAGTACAGGCGTGTGAGCGGCAGCCCGTTCGGGGAGAACTGCTGCGCGGCCGGGCCGACCATCACCTTATAGACTGGCGATTCGTTGGCATGAGCCTCGGGCGTTGTACCGTAGAATGCGATCCGCTGGCCGCCGAAGGACTCGAAGATGCAATCGTCGTCCGGCGTTTTCGGCAGCGCCTCGATCCTGAGGATTTCAGTGCCGATCTGCACATAGTCGCCGGCCTTCATCGCGTTCCAGCTATGAATGCGGATGCCACGCGCCATGGAATCGTGATCTCGAAGCGTGGTGATCGTCTCCCAGACGGGACGCACGGTGGCGCGCTCCACCGGCGCTCCAGCGGAGTCGGCAATTTCGATGAACGAGTCCAGGTTGCTGCCCAGGCGGCTGGCATTCACTTCGAACACGACCTCCTGATTCTTTTTCGCCGCGAAACGAAACTCATGGGGAGCCTTATCGATTCGGCCATTCACAGTAACGGGAAGCGTCAGCCGCTTCGTGGTGGAAGCCTCTACTTCCGGATCTGTTCCGACGGCCAGCCTTAGCTGATTGAACGCCGGCCCGTTCGGCGTATCGGCGCGCAGAACCAGCGTGTCGGAATAGCCCGGGGACGCAGCTCCCGCAACCGTCGTCGAAGCCAGCTCCAGATTCTCGCCTTCCAACTGGATCCTGGCCGCGCCGCCCTTGCGAACTCCCAGCGGATAGACGCGGCTTACTACCGGAAACTCACCCACCTTGATTCGATAAAGATGCCCGGCGGAGCCCTTTCGCTGATAGTCGGAGATGCGCACATAGTAAGTGCCGGCGGCGGCGAACTTATGAGTAAATACCGGCTCGGAACGCTTTGCGGCGACATTCATCTGCGCGTCGACGATCTCAACGACGGCTTCCAATGGAGAGCCGATCTCGCGGGACGAATTCTCAAAAGTAAGCGACTGCCCGGCGCGCGCCGCGATCTTGAAAATATCCTGATCGCCCGGTTTTGAGATGACGCCGGCGAGGATCGCTGGAAGGAATGTTTCAAAGGCCCCGTCCAAAGTGTCGTTCGGCTCTTTATCCGGCGCTTCGCCATAGAACGGCTCGATCAGGAACGTAGCCGGCGGCGACATCCCCAGCGGAGTTTCAAGGCGAAAGCTTACCGGGCCGATCCCGGCATCCGGCGCGACATCCACTTCCATCGTCACCTGATTTCGCGGAGGAAGCGGACCCAGATCGATAGTCGATGGAGTTCCGTTCGATCCCAGCCGCACGTCGGGAAGGTCGGGAAGCTCCTTCACGCGGAGGATTTTGGCGGTAACTCCGGGCTCACTGAAGAAGACGCCTTTTGCCCCGGCGAGGTTGAATCCGTCGACGGTCATCTCTACCGTCATGCCCCGCGACGCGCCGAGAGGCGCCATTTGCCGGATGGTCGGCGGAGTCTGCCGCTCGCCCGACGGATGATCGTCCGCAAACAGCAAAGCCGCGATCAGGAAGGTGGCGAGTCTCATTTCGCTGTGTCCCCCATTTCGTAAGTTTCAAACGTTCCATTCAACCGGGCGACGGCCAAACGGCCGCCGTCCGGTGAGAATTCCATGCCGGTAATCCAGTCGGGCTGGCGCGGCAGTTGCCCGACCTCTCGAAGGTCCGCTGAATCGAAAATCTTCAGGGAGCGGTCTGCCGACGCGGAAGCCAGACGCTTGCCGTCGGGCGAGAATGCCAGCCTCAAAATCGCATCCTCGTGCGCGATCTGCGATGCCAGCAGCTCCCCTGACTTTTCGCCCAGCGTCCACACCCGGATGTTTTTGTCGAGGCCTCCCGCGGCCACGCGCGTTCCGTCTGGAGCCATCGCGAGAGTGTTCAAGCCATCGGTGGACTCGCCCATGGAATAGAGCCGCTCACCCGTTTCCGGGTCCCAGACTTTCACCGTTCGATCCGCCGATGCCGAGATCAGGCGCTTGCCGTCCGGCGTGAACGCCACCGCGTACACCGCGTCGATATGATCCTTCAACGTGCGGATTTCCTTGCCGGTGGCGGCGTCCCAGATCTTGATCAGCTTGTCGTAGCTGCCGGTGGCCAGAGTCTTCCCGTCGGGCGAAATCGCAAGCGCATAGACGGAGTCGGAGTGTCCAGCGAAAACGGGCCCGCCTTGTATTGCTACTTCGCCCTTCTTACCCGGAACGCCACCGCCAGCCGCCAGCATGCGCCCGTCGCGAGAATAGGCGATAGCGCGCACGGCCTCGGAAAGTCCGGCCCATTCAGCAGCGCCGTCGGAAAACGAAACCTTCTTGTATCCGCCCATCGCGTAGCCTTTTCCATCGGGACGCCACGCCAACGAATAGAACTGTTGATGCTGCGGACCTACCGCGCCGGCGGCGATCCACGAGGCTACCATCGCGACCATCGGCGGCGCGAGCACTTTACCGTCCATGGGCATGGCCGGCGAATGCTTTCCAGTAAGCATCGTGTAGAGGCGGCTCTCTTCAGGCTTGCCCGGCACGACAATCGTTCCGTGGTTTCCGCCTTTCAGAACGCCTGCGTAGTTTTCAAGGTCCAGGCTGCCCATCGTCACCGCCGCCGCGTGGCAGCCGTAACAGTGCTGCTCGAACAAGGGAGAGATGTCGTTCTCCCATGAGGGGACGCCAGCAGCCAGCACAACGGCAAATAGGATCGCGGGCATCTAGTGGTTGAACAGAAATTCTTTGGAGGTCAACAACGCCCACGTCATGTCTTCCATGGCGCGGCGGCGCGACTCTTTCACCGCGTCGGAGTTGGCCTTGGCGTGACGGGATTCCGACAGCTGCGCCAGCACCGCAGAGCGTTCTTCCGCCGACGGAAAGCGCGAGAACGCCGCCAGGTAAAGCTGATCCACCGAGCGTGCGTCGGATAGTCCGAGCCGCTGGAACAGAGCCACGACGCCATCCGGCGACATCAGTTTTCGATTGAGGGTCTCGCCGTTAATGACGTGCAGGGCCTGCGCGATCGAAGGATCGGCCGACCTTTCTCCCGCATCGCAGATGACGCGCGCCGGGCGTCCGAAGACGTCAAGGAATTGCGATTTCACCCGGACATCGGGCAGTTCCATCGCGCGCGTGCCCCCCGGTATTCCAGGGAAGATCGACGGAACTCCTGTAACCTGGCTCATCGCGTCCATTAGCACTTCCGCGGGCAGCCGCTTCAAAACGTACTTGGAATAGTATTTGACGTCCTGCTGGTTGGTGGCGTTGGCGTCGGACGACAGCTGGTATGTAGAGGAGTTCAGGATCGTTCGCATCAGGCGCCGCAGGTCGAAGCCATGATCTACGAAATCTTTCGTCACCGCCGCGAAAAGATCCTCGTTCGATGCGGGGTTGGTGGCGCGAACATCGTCGATGGGGTCCACCAATCCGCGGCCCATGTAGTTGCCCCAAACGCGGTTGACGATGTTGCGCGCGAAGAAAGGATTCTCCGGTGACGTCAGCCACTTTGCGAAATGCACGCGGCGGTCCGACGTATCGTCCAGCGAAAATTCGCGGCCGTCCAGCGGCGTCGGCGCCAGCGGGCGCAGCAGGCGCGGATGATTGATGTTGCCCGACACCTTGGCGAAGATGACGCTGTCGCCAGCCTCCGCGCCGTTCTTGATTCCGACGCGCGAGAACAAATTCGCCATCTGGTAATACTGTTTTTGCGTCCACTTTTCCAGCGGATGATTGTGGCAGCGCGCGCACGTCAACCGCTGGCCCAGAAACGCCTGCGTGGTGTTCTCCGTAAGGTCGATCGGGTCCTTGTGCAGGACGAAGTAATTCAACGCGCCGCGATCCCGCGAGGACCCGGTGGCGGTAAAGATCTCCCGCGCAAACTGATCCCAGGGCTTGTTCTCTTTGACGCTTTGGCGGATCCAATAATAGAAGTCCCACATCGCCTCGGACTTCAGCTTCCGGCTGGACACCAGCATCAGGTCTGAAAGCTTGTAGGCCCAATAGTCGATAAATTCGTCGCGTTGCAGCAGGCGGTCGATCAGCTTGGCCCGCTTGTCCGGCGCGGTGTTGGCCAGAAATTCTTCAACTTCTTCCGGCGACGGCAGGATGCCAGCCGCATCCACGTAAGCGCGGCGGATGAAAGCCGAATCGCCGGCCGCCTTCGAGGGCGCAAGATTCAGCTGCTTCCACTTTTTCAGCGCAAGCTCGTCGATGAAGTTTGTCACCGTAAACGTCGAATAGTCGGCTTCGGAAACCTGGTTGGGGAAGGGAACCGACAGGCGCGCATACAGCACCTTGCTGGAGTACCAGACCGTAATCGCCGCCTCGCCCGGGCCATTCATCTTCACCTTGGCCGTCGTGTCGTCCACCGTCGCGACGCCTTCGTCGGTCGAAGAGAACTTCGCCCATCGCGTGACGTCGTCGCTGGAGCCGTCGGAATACTTCGCCACCACCGTCAGGCTTTCCTCGTCGCCGACGCTCAAAGCTTTCGCCGCCGGACTCACCGTGAGGCTGACGACTTCCTTCTCCTTAGGCGCCAAACCCGGCGCACCGGCTGCGATCCATCCATGGATCACGTCGTATTCCAGAGATCCTTTGGCGAAGCGCTTGCCGCCGCCATGTGGCGTAGCGAACGTGGCCTTCCGCAGCACCAGGCTCTCGGCGGGTTCGGTGAGCGAGATCCGCCGGCCCAGCGACTGCCGCAGCATGGTGTCGTGATCCACCTCCGGATCGTAGCCGCGAAGCGTCAGCTTAAAGCCGCCCTTTCCCGATAGCGCCCCGTGACAAGCGCCCTGATTGCAGCCCATCTTTGTCAGCACGGGCACCACATGGTTGCGGAAACTCCAGCCGTCGGCAGGCTTCTCGATGGCGAGCGGCGCCAGCAGCATCAAGGCTAAAACCGTCATGCGAAAAGTTCTCCGATGGGTTCGACGCCCCGGTCAACGATGGGGATGGGGCGGCCCTGCGCGCCCGGCAATTCAAGGTGAAGGTCGATACCCAGCCCGCGATAGATCGTCGCAGCCACTTCCATCGGCGTCGTTGGACGGTCCTTCGGCATTGCGCCGATTTCGTCGGACGCGCCGACGATAGTGCCGCCTTTCAGCGGCCCGCCGCCCATCAGCACGGTCCAGCATTGCGGCCAATGATCGCGTCCGCCGGCCGGGTTTACCTTCGGTGTCCGTCCAAACTCTCCGAGGCCGACCACCATCGTGTTCGACAGCAAGCCACGGTCGGAAAGCTCTTCAAGAAGGGACGAGTACGCCATGTCGAACATCGGGCCGACAAGGTCGCGATAGCACGAGATGGGCGAGAACGGCCGGGAGCCGTGGATGTCCCACGTGATCTCGTCGAAAACCGTTTCGAACATGTTGATCGTGACAAACCGCACGCCTGCCTCCACCATCCGCCGCGCCAGCAGGCAGCTTTGCCCGAATCGGTTCAGCCCATACTTTGCGCGTGTCGCTTCCGGCTCGCGGTGAAGTTCGAATGCCTCGCGGGCCTTTGCCGACGACATCAGCGTGTACGCCTGCTGGAAGGTCGAATCCAAAAGCCGCGCGTCCTGCGACGTCTCAAATTTCGACACCGACCGGTCCACCATCTCCCGCCAGTTTTTCCGGCGGTCGACGCGCATGGCCGAAAGGTAGTCGGGCGGCAGCATGTCGGGCACGCGGAAGTTGGGGTCGCTGGGGTCGGCGTTCAGAACAAACGGGTCGAAGGTCTTGCCCAGGTAGCCGGCATTCTGGCCATGCGGCATGTTGCCGCCGGTATTGCCGATGGGCCTGGGCAGCAGCACGTGCGGGGGCACGTCGCCCTTTGGGCCTTTCAGTTTTCCCAAGACGCAGCCGAAGTGCGGATGCTCCACGCCGCCCTGGAACAGCCTGCCCGTCTGCATCATTTGGTGGCCGGTATCGTGCACCGCTGCCGCCGTGTGGTACATCGACCGCACCAGCGAAAACTTGTCGGCATGCTTCGCCATGCGCGGGAAGTTTTCCGAGATCTCGATTCCCGGAACGTTGGTCTTAATAGGTTTGTAAGGACCGCGAATCTCGATGGGGGCGTTGGGCTTCATGTCCCATGTGTCCAGCTGCGACGGGCCGCCCACCAGCATCAGCAAAATGCAGTTGATGTCCTTCGACGGATCGACCGCGCCCAGCGCCTTCAGGCTGAACATCTGCGTCAGCCCAAGCCCAAGAGCGGACAACGATCCGGCGTGGAGAAAATCCCGGCGGCGGAAGCCGTCGCAGAACTCGACCGTACGGTCGGCATCGAGACGAAACATGGCGGTCTCCTAACTTAAAACCGCTCCTATTCTACGCCCGGACGCCTTTTCGGACAAGGCGAACAAGCGCCTTAGAAACTGTTGGACTAGGCGGTACTGGGCCTTGCGCTCCTGTCGGAGACGCGGTGTTCGCCCTACGATGCCGTCATGAACTTGAAACCGACGGTACTGAGAGTTCTGATGCTGCTCTTCGGCGCGCTTGCGGCGATTGCGGCTCCAATCGGCCCGCTTCCCTATCATTCGGCGGCGGATTCACCCTTCACTGGCACACCGTTTTCTTACTTTCATATGGAGGATTTTGAGGACGGCCTGCTGAATACGCCTGGCGTCACCGGCACGGGCGGCGAACCGCTTACTTATGGAACCCTGCGGGACTCAGTGGACGGGGACGACGGAGTGATCGATGGCTCCGGCTCGGCGGGGTTCTCCTGGTACGTTGGCGCGTCGCATGTCACGCGGTTCTTCTTCAGCCAAGCGGTGCTGGGCAAGCTGCCGACGCACGTGGGAATCGTCTGG
>JBGTFZ010000052.1:0-13705 GCA_041746955.1 Bryobacteraceae bacterium | reverse complement strand
GACTACTGGGAGCTTCGCCGGCGTGGCGCGATCCCGAAGGAGACCTCCAACTACGTACCGATCATCCTGGCCATGACGATCGTCTCGAAGAACGCCGCCGAGTATGGAATCGTTCTCGACGATCCCGCCCCGCCGCTGGAGTACGAAAAGCTGACGGTCGATTCGCCCACCAACATCGAACTGATCGCCGGGGCCGCCGACCTTCCCGTGTCTGGCATCCGCAGTTTGAACCCGGCGCTGCTGGTGAATGTCGCTCCGGCAGGTTTCGAGGTTCGGGTGCCCTACGGACAGGCGGTCGAGATCCAGCAGGCGATGGCGGCCGTGCCTATCGCCCAGCGCGCCAGCTTCCGTCTCCACCGGGTGAAACCGGGCGAGAGCCTTACCGAGATCGCCACCACTTACAAGACGTCGCCGAAGACGATTCTGGCGGCGAACGTCCACGCAGGTTCCAGCTTGAACGAAGGCCAGATGCTGTTGGTTCCGGCGTCCTACGAACGTCCTCCGAAACCGCAGGTGTATCGTTCGAAGTCCCGGTCCACCGGGCGAAAGACCACGGCTCGCAAAAGCACTCCGGCGAAGCGGCCAGTCTCGACGACCACGACCGCGAAAAAGCGTCCCGCCGCCACCGCCGCCAAATAGGTGCGGCAAGATTGCTTTCCAGGACCCGCCGATTGTGTAATATTGGATTCCGTCGATGACTGAATACCGCTTACTTCCCGAAGGCGACTGGGACGATTTCGACTACGAGGACGAGCACATCGAATTCGAGGCCGAAGTCAGCGAACATCGCAAGGACGGCGACGACGAGGATATTTTTGACGACGACGATCCGCTGATGAAGCCCGCGCCCGGCGAGGGCGAGGCGATTCCGGCTCCCGTGCCCGTTCCAGCGTTGGCGCGCGTGCCCGTCACCGCGGACCCAACCATCGCACCGCCGCCGCTGCGAATGCCCGTCGGCAAGGCCGCTGTGCGGAAAGACACGAAGCCCGCCGCGCCCGCCAAGCTCGTGAAGAAGGTTGTCGCCAAGAAAGCAGCCGCGAAAAAGCCGGTGGCCAAAGAGGTAGCGGCCAAGAAGAGCGCCACGCCGAAGAAGGTCGCGGCAAAGAAACCGCCCGTCAAGAAGGTAGCGGCGAAGAAAGCAGTCACCAAGAAAGTCGTGGCGAAGAAGACCGTCGCAAAGAAGGCCGTAGCCAAGAAGGCGGTCACGAAAAAGCCGGTGGTAAAGAAGGGCAAGCCCGCGCGTAAGAAGGCACTCGCCAAAGCAAAGCCTTTAAAGAAGTCCAAGCCGCCCGCAAAGAAGAAGCGCCGCTAGGCTCGGCTTCTAGCTCTTGGCAACAGTGGCCCGGCAGCGCGAGAACAATTCCAGCAGCGCATCCGCATAATCTTCGGGCGACTTGGTGCCCTTCCCGGCTCCGAATCCCGCGTTTGCACCACCTTTGCCATAGCCTGTGGTGACCGCAATAAATTTCATCATGTCCAGCGCCACCTGATCTTTTGAATCGGGCTTTTGCGCATTGTTGTCTTCGGGCACTCACGATCTCCTTGGGGAATGGGGTACGATTCTCAACATACTAGATTCGATGCCCTTCTGACGAATGCCGGTAACCGCGCGAGCCTACCTCAGGAAGATGCGCGGCGGTGCCCAAGCCCATTTGATCGAAGCCTCGGACGGCCAGCACTACGTGGTCAAGTTCCGCAACAATCCGCAGCACCGGCGGATTTTGATCAACGAATGGCTGGCCTCCGCGATCTACCGCTACCTTCAAATCCCCACACCGCCCACGGCGATCGTGGAGCTGTCTCCAGACTTCCTGGCCGCACAGCCCGACGTTTACATCCAATTAGGGATGAAGCGAATCATGGTGGAGCCCGGCTGGCATTTCGGGTCGCGCTATCCGGGCCATCCGGACCGTCTGGCCGTTTACGATTTCCTTCCCGAACAGATGCTGGGCGAAGTTTACAATCTGCGCGACTTCCTTGCCTCCTTCGTCGCCGACAAGTGGCTGGGAAACACCGACGCGCGCCAGGCGATCTTCTTCCGCGCGCAGGTCCGCGAATGGGTGGAACCCTCGACGGAGCATCCCCTGAAGAAAGCCTTCGTCGCGCTGATGATCGACCACGGATTCTCTCTCAACGGTCCTCACTGGGATTTTCCGGATTCACCCATCCAGAGCCTCTACTTCCGCCACAGCGTCTACGATGCCGCTTTGTCGATCAACAGCTTTGAGCCGTGGATTTCGCGGGTGCGCGCCTGCCCCGTGGAAGTGCTGGACGAGGCGGTGCGCTCCCTCCCCGCCGGTTGGATCGAAGGCGACGAGGCAAACCTGGAACAGCTAGTGGAGCGAATCCTGAAGCGCCGGAAGAACGTCCCGGACCTGATCGGCGGCGCGCGGAAACACAAGCTCAACCCTTTTTCAAAGTGGTAACCAGATCGTCCGCGATCAGGCGGGCAGCAACCGGGGCGAGAAGAATCCCGTTGCGGTAGTGGCCGTAGCATAGCCAGACATTCGCGCCCGGCAGACGGCCGTGCTCCGGCAGGCCGGAAGGCGTCGCGGGGCGGAAGCCGCACCACGCATCGACGGGTGTCCGGCCCTGTAGTTCCGGCCATAGCGCCTCGCCACGGGCCATCAGCGCGGCAACCGCACCCGGATCGGCGGACCGGTCGAACCCCACGCGTTCTTCTGTGGAGCCCACCAGCGTTAAACCGCTGGACCGTTGCAGGATGTAAGTGTGGCCGCACCCTTGGCGGAGAATTGACGGCAACGAATGCGGCGGCATATCGTACGCAATCAGCCATCCCTTCACGGGCACCGCCGGAGGAGCGCCGGCGATCGAACCGCTCCAGGCGCCGGCAGCAACGACGAAGCTTCTGGCCAACTGCGGGTCGAGTTCGCGAATTTCGCAGCCCTCCTCGACACGGAGGTTGGCCGCAAGCGCGCGGCACACATCCCGCGGATCGACGATCGCATCGCCAGTGCTCTCCACCCACGCGCCTTCGCGAAGCTCGCGCGCGCCGGTCACCTTGAAATCGATCGTCAGGCCGGATTCGGATTCAAGACTGCGAATCCAGGCGGGATACTCGTCAAGCGCCAGCCTTGCCCGCGACGCCCACGCGGCGCCGGGAAACTTCTCGCCTCCCGGGGCCAGCATTCCGGCCCCGGCCCACGACGCTTCCGATGCCGTGCGGCCCTTCTCAAACACCACCACGTCCAGGCCGCGCGCCTTCAACTCCCTTGCGATCGACAAGCCAATAATCCCGCCGCCAACCACTGCCGTATCCAGCGCCAAATTCCATCGTAGCTCCGGACAGGCTACGCTACTTCTCAGATGCATCCCCTCCTGCTGCACCAGGACAAGATCCGCGCTACGTCGGACCTCTTGCTCTCGGCGGGTCAGGTGGGCCTCTTAAACGGCTGGGGAGTGTTCAGCACACTCCGCGTGATCGATGGCGTACTATTCGCGTGGCCACGCCATTGGGCAAGGATGAAACGCGACGCGGAGATGCTGCACGTGCCGCTGCCGCCGGACGAGCCGTGGGTGGAAGCGCAGTTGAGGAAACTCATTGAGGCCAATCAGGCATGGAACGCGACGCTGCGGGTGGCCTTCGTTCGCAACCGCGGCGGCCAGTTCGAGGGCCCAGGCATCCACCACGACTTCGATCTGATCGCGTTTACGAAAGACTTGGCGGAGTGGGGCGATTCCGCGCGCCTGGACCTGGCTTCCGAAGCCCGTCACGCCGGCCATGTCTTTGCGGGGACGAAGATGCTGTCGTGGTCGTTCAATCTTGTCTATCTGGAGAATGCGCAACGGCGGGGATATGACGAGGTGCTGCTGCTGAATGAGCGTGACGAAGTAAGTGAGTGCACATCGGCCAACGTGTTCGCGGTATTCGGGGAGCGAGTGGTGACGCCGCCGCTGTCGTCCGGATGCCTGCCCGGCGTTACTCGCGCGATCCTGCTGGAGACGAAGGTGAGCGGCGTTAGCGTGGCCGAGCAGACGTTGACGGCAACTGACCTCGAGGCGGCCGACGAAATCTTTCTGACGTCGTCCACGCGCGACTTGCTGCCGGTATCCGAAATCGCCGGGCTGAACCTTCGGAGCCGGACGGATGGACCCGTAACCGCTCGGCTTCTGGAGCAGTACCGGAAAGGATTGGCCGCCTACGCCAGCGGCGTCCGCGCTTAGCGAACGGGCAGGTTTCTGAAGAGGCGTTCAGTTGCCTCGTCGGCGGTGACGTCCTGCGCCGCCCCGAAGGTTGCGATCACCGTGAACAGCGTAGATGCGCACACCGTCCTTCACTATCTCCAGCGGCAGCACAGGGAAAAGCGCCGCGTCTTCCGCTCCCCATAGCGTGCCGGAGTCCTGATGTGCGCGGTTCCAAACCAGCGGCGCAACCGCCCTCCAATTCGTTACGAAAGGTCTGATGCCATCGGGATGGAAAAGCAGCCGCATCAGATTCCGCCGCGTGCCGCCAAGCCGCGTCCACACGTCACCGCCGATCATCGCGCTCAACTTGTCGAAGGGGCCATTCGACATCAGGCTGTTCCAAGCGCGGTCGATGGCGATTGCGGGGAACGGTTCGTGGTTGTTGGCCAGCATCATCCGCACGGCGGCATTCACTTGGGTTCGGCGCGCTTTCCGGAATCGCTCTCATGGATGTTGGCTATCTCGGAATTCTCAAGCCGCACTTCGAAAGTTGGGGAGCGGCGCAGGTCCTGACAGACCTAGTTATCGTATGCGTGCTGAGCTGCATTTGGATGGTCCGGGACCCGGCACGCAGAGGTCTGATGGCGTGGCCATTCGTCCTCATCACGCTGGTTGCGGGATCGTTTGGGCTCAAGAGAAAAAGGTTCCAAGTGACCTCTGGTTTCGGCTCGTTCCCCACCGTCTAGCTCGGCGGAAACCTTGCGGTGTAAGCGCGAGCTTGCTTCTGTGTTCACTCAGCACCCCTCGATTTGCAGGGGATGCTTCACCGTTCCCACAGCGCCACTCTGCCACTTACTCCGAGACTGCGAACTCGCAGGGACCTTTCGCTCGCCACGATCTCCCGGATGCTTCCATCCGGTTTCGACCACGGGTCGGCGCTCCCGGTCCTCTACTTCGCTCTTGCCCAATCACCGTCGGGAAAACCGGTCCGCCTCGATCTCGCTTCCTCGAATTTGCTTCGGGGAAGGTCTTCGACCAAGACCCGTGCTTTCCTTCGGGCCATCAAGCCTCAGATCTATTCCTCACCCTGGCTCACTGGACTGGATCCAACCTCATCGGTCTTTTCCCTTCCGGCTCAACGTCAAGGCCCGGCACTGATCTGACAGTCTGCCAAACGATTCGCTTCGATCTCCCTTTGCTCCCCGTAAGGTGGCCGTTATTCACCACACACCTTCCGGATCACCGCTCCAGGTCCGCTTTCGACCGTCCGGCTCACCGATTCCATCAACCTCTTGGAACCAATTGGAGTATGATCCGAAACCAAATTGTAGTCAAATAAAAACGGACGTTTTCGAGGTGTTTTCAAGAACATTTCTGCGCCTTTGATTTGAGCGATTTGGCGCAACTCGAGGGTGGACAAAGTGTGGATAAAACAGCGTATGGAAGTTCTGTTTTGGCCTATGGAGCCCGGGAGAGAATCATTCCGCCACTGGTAACCGTCCAGATGGTTCCGTCCGGGGATTGGCACAGCGACACGTCCAGGCCGGTTGCACGGTAGTCCACCGGCAGCGGCTCCCAACGCGAGTACGCGGGACCTTCGGCTGTGAGAATTTTCACCTTCCCCGGGATCGGAGTTCCGCGAACGGCCGTCGCCTGCTGGATTGCGGCGAGATATGCGGTACCGCCCTTCGTCACCAGCGCATCGGTAACGAGGTCGGTTTTCTCGCGGTAGACCCGCTCGCTTTTTCCGGTGCCGATCATCAGGCGGTACACTTCGCTGGGCCAGGGGAACTCGTTGTCGAACTGCATGACCGCAAGTCCAGTGGCGCTGGGTGCAAGGCTGATCTGCGCGACGCGCCCAAACACGGAGCTGGTCTGATGCTTCCACGTTTTTCCGCTGTCGCTGGTTTCAAACAGCACCAGCACGGTCGGCCGTTGGCGGCGGTACTTGGCCAGTTCAGGGTCCATCCAGTCTGGAAGCGCGGAGCGGCGCCTGGTTGGCGGAACGGAGAACCCACTGACGATTCCGCTTTTGCCGTCTAGAAAAGTGATGACGGAGTAGGCGGTGTTATCAGCCGTTGTCTCCGGCTTTTCACCCTCCGGAACGGGCGTCCACTTGCGCCCGCCGTCGATGGTCGAGAGAAACAGCTTCGGCACTCCGGCGGCGAAACCGGTATTCGCATCCAGGAAGCGAATCGCCAGCAGACCCTTTTGCGACTTCACCTTCTGCCAAGTCCGCCCTCCCTCCTCGCTGCGCCACACCCCTTTCTCCGTGGCGATCCATCCAATCTCGCTCTCGATAAAGTGCATGGCACGGGGAATTTCTTTGAACGGCTGAACCTCCCACGTCTCGCCGCCGTCGTCGCTTACCACCAGGGCGCCCTTCACCCGGTCGTTTTCCGTAAGAACGCCGATCGCGACGGCGCGCTTAGCGTTGACGAACTGCATTTGAAGAATCTTCAGTTCTGAATCGTCCCTGTCGTAGAAGTACCGAAGCCGGAACTTTTCTTCCGCGACGGCGCCGGGAAGCAGTGTCGCGAAAACCGCCGCTGTGACCAGCAGCCGCGTCATTTTTCAACCGGAGCCGGAAAGACCAGCTCCACGTGATTCGCCGCATCGATGGCCTTCGGATCGACGCGCGCCAACAGCAACAGCGTTCCAATCTGCTCGGCCACGGTGGTCAGCAGTTCCATTTCCGCCCCGCTGTGCTGATGCGGCGCGCGGTGCTGGACGTTGATGACGCCCACTACGCGTCCGCGCGCCAGGATCGGCGCGGAGAGGAACGCTTCGAACGAATCCTCGGGAAGATTGCTGAACCGCTTGAAGCGGGAGTCGGAGAAAGCCTCGCGCGAGATGGCCAGCAGCCGCCTTTCGCGCGCAACCCATCCGGTTAGGCCCTCCGACATCCGCAGACGGACATTGCCCAGCGCGGACGGGTTCTTGTTCGAAGAGCAGAGCACCAGTTGGTCGGCATCGATCAGGTAGATCAGGCAGGAATCGCACCCCATGAACTCGACGATCAGCCGGTTGATGCCTTTCAGGATGTCGGCAAGACCGAAGTCGCGGACCATGAAACGGCTGATCTGCTGGAATAGCCGGACCTGCTGTTCAGCGCGCTCCAACTGAGATTCCAGGTCCCTGGTTTTCGACACGCCTTCATTATCCCACCGCCCCGCAAAGCCGGCTTGAAAAAAACATTTCGCTATGCTTCTGTTTTTGATTGCCTTTTTACTTGATGCTTCCTATCATGAAATTTCAGAAACGGAGCCGACAAATGTGGAACCGAAAGAAAGAGGATGAACTACCCCGACCGGTAATTCAGCCAAAGTCAGCAGCGGCGCCGCCCGCAGTCGTAAACCAAGGAGCATCCATGTCCGCACCAGCATACCGGCCTGAGCCAGAGCAGGCGAAAGGCTCAGCCACCATTGGCAAGAACGTCACGATCACCGGCCAGATCTACAGCCGGGAAGATCTTTACGTCGATGGCGAGGTGGAAGGCACGATTGAACTCGCCGAGAACCGTCTCACGATCGGCGCGAATGGCAAGGTCAAGGCCGGCATTCACGCTCGCGAAGTGGTCATCATTGGCTCCGTCCAGGGCAATGTCGAAGCCACGGAGCGCGTGGACATTCGCAAGGACGCAAGGCTGGTCGGTGATATCCGCACCGCCCGCATCGTCATCGAAGATGGCGCGGTATTCAAGGGCAGCATCGACATCGTGAAAGCGGAAGCGAAGACGGCGCCTCCGGCTCCGAAACCGGCGGCGGTCCCCGTCGCGAACGCCGCTGCGGCGGGCGCTCAAGCGGTACTCTCGGAAGCTAAGCGATAGTTGAAGTTGCCCGCAAAGGGCCTGTCTTAGCGCCTTCATGCTTAAGGACGCCTTCAATGCGTTGTTCGGTGGCTCCGCCCCGTCCGCGCGCCCTAAGCAATCCCCGGGCGCGAAGCGCGTCCTCAAGCCCAAGCTGGCCGAGACTCATTCCCGCACCAGCCAGGGGTTGAATCAGTTCTTCTCGAATCTGGATCGAGGAGATCGTCTGCGCATCCTCGACCTGTCCGGCGCAAGCCAAGCCAACCTCAATTTCGTCCTTCAGTTTGGCCATCACCTCTACTGCGAGGATCTAGCCGCGACGCTGGATGGAGTGTTTGAGTCGGGCGACGACTTTTATGCCCGGCAAGCTGACGACGATCTGATCGAACAGTTCCTGTCGCAGACCTTCGCCAACCTTCAGGGACCTTTCGACGGCGCATTGGTTTGGGACACGCTTCAGTTTCTGCAACCTCCGCTGCTGGACCATACCGTGGGCCATTTATACCGCCTGCTGGAACCGGGAGCGTTTCTGCATGCGTTCTTCAACTCGGATGAGCGCGCCCGGTGGCTGCCCGTCAATTCCTACCGGATCGAGACCGCCGGTTCGATGCAAGTGATCCCGCGCGACTATCGGCCCGCGCCGCCCGCCTTCAACAGCCGGGCTTTGGAGAAAGTCTTTTCCGATTTCGCTTCGGTCAAGTTTTTTCTTTCCCGGGACTATGTCCGGGAACTGATCGTGACGCGGTAAGGCGGTCTTCCATCTCTTCCGGCGAGCGCGGCCAGTCGGATTTCAGCAAACGCGATAGCGACCGGTCTGCCAGCAGCCGCCCACCGGTCTGGCATTGCGGGCAATAGTTGGTCTCGTTCTCCGCATAGCGGATGCGCGCAACTCTCTCTCCACAAATCGGGCACAGCTTTCCCAGCCGTCCGTGAACCGACATCTCCGGCCGGAACGCCGTCACGTTCTCCGGAAATCCATCGCCGCATTCCGCACGGAGGCGCTCGATCCACTGCTGAAGAACGTCGCGGGTTGAGTTGTGCAACCGGATGGCTTCGGCTTCACTGAGGCTCTGCGTTAGCTTCACCGGCGGCAGCCGCGCATCGTGCAGGATTTCGTCCGAGTACGCGTTCCCGATCCCGGAGAACAGATGCGGATCGGTGAGGGCGCGTTTCAAAGTGTGATTGGCGCGCGTCAGGCGGGCGCGAAATTCTTCCGCCGTCGAAGCCATGACGTCCAGCCCTCCGGCATCCAGCGTCGCCGGATCGTGGACGAAGCTTAACGAAGCGCGGCGTTTCGTTCCCGCCTCTGTCAACGTCAGCGCGCCGGTGTCGAAATCGAATGCGGCGAGATCCCGCCGCGTCGCCAGCTTTGCGCCATTCTTCTTCCAGTGAAGGCGACCGGCGATCATCAGATGGATCGCAAGCCATACGCCGTTGTCGAGACCAATCGCGATGCGCTTGCCAATGCGCCGGATCTCAGAGACACGCCGTCCTTCTGCAGCTGCCGGAGGCGGATCAATCGAACGCAGCAGGAACGGCGAGTTCAGGCGGACTTTCTGAAGCGTGCCGCCCAAGATGCGCGCCTCCAGAGCCTCAACGTAGATCGTGATGTCCGGCAGTTCCGGCATGAATACTATGATCGAGTCTTACCAGAACATGGCTTCCGGCACCTCCACCTTCTTCGGCCACCCGCGAGGCTTGTCCACGCTTTTCTTCACCGAGATGTGGGAGCGCTTCAGCTATTACGGCATGCGCGCCCTGCTGATTCTGTTCATGACCGCATCGGTAGCCGATGGGGGGCTCGGCATGGGTGTGGTGGAAGCCGGGGCTATCTACGGCATCTACACATCCAGCGTCTACCTGATGTCGCTGCCCGGAGGCTGGGTGGCAGACCGGTTTCTCGGCCAACGCCGCGCCGTGTTTTATGGCGGCGTTCTCATCGCGGCCGGACAGTTTCTGCTGGCGGTACCCGGCATGGCGTTCTTTTATGGCGGCTTGGCGACGATCGTGCTGGGCACCGGATTGCTGAAGCCCAATGTCTCAACAATGGTGGGGCAGCTTTATGAACCCGGCGACCCGCGGCGCGACGCGGGCTTCTCCATCTTCTACATCGGGATCAATCTCGGCGCTTTCCTTGCGCCGTTGATCTGCGGCTACGTCGGAGAAACGATCAACTGGCGATGGGGATTTGCCGTGGCCGGCGTGGGCATGGCTCTCGGCTTGGCCCAATACAGGTTTCAGGAAAGGCATCTGGGAACCGCGGGACTTCATCCCGTGCCCGCGGAATCGCCGAAGGATGCGTCGCAGCAGCGAACCCGGCTGGCGCAGTTGGCTGGAGTCATCGGCGTTGTCCTCGCCTTAATGGCATTCGGAGTGTTCTCCGCCGAACAGTTTGCAAACGTCCTGGGCGTCGCGCTGATCCTGACCTTCTTCGCGGTGTTTGGGTTCTTTTTCACGACCGGCGACTGGACACCGGCGGAGCGCAACCGGTTAATCGTCATCGCGCTGCTGGTGATCGCGGCCACATTATTCTGGTCCAGCTTCGAACAGGCGGGATCGACGTTGAACCTGTTTGCGGACCGCAGCACCAACAAGGATGTTTTCGGTATTGAGCTGAAGGCCAGCTATTTTCAATCGCTGAATTCGTTCTTCATGTTCAGCCTAGCGCCGCTGTTCGCGTGGCTTTGGATTACGCTCGGGAGACGCGATCCGGCACCCGCGTGGAAGTTCTCGCTGGGGTTGATCTTTGTCGGCCTCGGGTTCGCCGTGCTGGTCCCCGCAGCGCGCCTAAGCGAGGGTGGCCAGCTCGTCAGTCCGTTGTGGCTTTGCGGAACCTATTTTCTGCACACGGTGGGCGAGCTTTGCCTCAGCCCGGTGGGTCTAAGCGCGATCACAAAGCTGGCCCCGGCCCGCGTCGCCGGCTTCATGATGGGCGTCTGGTTCCTTTCAAACGCAATGGGCAACTATCTGGGCGGGCGGCTGGCGTCGTTCTACGAGTCGTTCCCGCTGGACTCTCTGTTCGGCTGGGTGGCGGTGTTCGGTATCGGATTCGGGATCGTGATGGCGTTGGCGGCGCGGCCCATCACCCGGCTGATGGGAGGCGTTCGCTAAATGTTCCGCGGCGTGGTGCCCATCCTGCAGACACCGTTTCATGAAGACGGTTCGCTCGACTTTGAGTCGCTGGACCGCGAAGTCGATTTTCTCTGCGGCCTCGGAATCGACTACGCCGCTTACCCGGGGTTTGTCAGCGAATGGTGGAAGCTTAGCGACGCGGAGATCCTAGAATGCGTCGGCCGCATCCTCCGGCGCGCGTCCGGACGGCTGGGGTTGATCGCGAACGTAACCGCGCAGTCTACTTATCTGGCGTGCGAATCGGCGCGTGAGTTCACGCGGCTGGGGTGCGCGGGTCTGATGTGCCTTCCGCCGTTCGTCGTTCCACGCTCCGGCCAGACGCTGGACCGGCATCTGCGAGAGGTGTTGTCTGCGTCCGATCTTCCGCACATCCTGCAATACTCCGCCTCCCTCACGGGCGTGCGCTTCGAGATCCCGCAGCTTCAGGCGCTGAAGTCGGAGTTCCCACACTTTTCCTCGATCAAGGTGGACTTTATTCCGCCCGGCCCAGTCGTCAGCCAGCTACGCGCGGCGCTGGGCGGCGATTTCACATATCTCATCGGCTTCGCAGGCCTTCAACTGGCGGACTGCCTTGCGCGCGGTGCGCACGGCCTGATGGGAGGCAGTGGTCACGCGGCGGAGGACTTGCGCGTGTTTCGCCTGCTGGAGAAAAGACCGTCGGCCAGTGGCCTTCAGGCGTTTCACGAACTGCTGCCGCTGCTGAATTTCGAGATGCAGACGATCGACCAGTCAATCGCCACGCACAAATGGCTGCTGAAAGCAGCCGCCGTCTTCACTTCGGATCACGTTCGTCAGCCGGGTCCGCAGCTGGATGCGGCACAAGCGGCTGAGCTGCGCGCTCACATGCTTCGCATCCAGGACACAGTGTCGTCGTAGTTCCGCAACGCGGTGATACTGCCGATGGCAGTGGTGCTAAGCGCTCCGGCTGCATTCGCGAAGGCGGCAGCCTCCATCAGCGACGCCCCTCGCATTCTCGCGGCCAGAAACCCGCCCACAAAACAATCGCCAGCGCCTGTCGTGTCTACTGCGTCCACTCGATAGCCGGGAACATGGGCGCCGTTCACTGCGCATCCTTGCGCGCCCAACTTTTTCACGACGCATGGAACCTGAAGCTGTAAGCCCCGCTCGGCAAACATTGCGGCTTCCGTCTGATTGACGAACAGGATGTCGAGGTGTGGCAGACATGGAGCGAGCACGCTGCTCCATTCGCCTTGAGAGTCCCACGCTGTATCGAGCGACGTGGACAAGCCCGCCTGTCTCGCTCTTCGCAACCAATCCGGCGCCCGCCGCCTCATGTGAGTCAGACCGTAAGGATTCGCGAGATGAAAGTGCCGAATGTCGCGCAGGTGACCTTCGTCGAACTCAACCTCTCCTTCGAAGGCCACAGTACTGACACCCGGACAATGAAACAGTGCGCGCTGCGCGTCGAGCGCAATCAAGCCCACCGTCACCGCTGTCGGCAGGTCGCTGATGACGATACACGACACGTCGACCCCCATCGCTTCAACACGCGCGTGGACAAACTGTCCTGCCGCATCGTCGCCCGTTTCGCCCAACAGCCGCGTGAACACGCCAAGCGTTGCCAACGCACAGGCCGTGCTGGCGCCGTTTCCACCCTCCTGCGTGACGATCGACTCCACCCATTGGGTGCCGCCCCAAACCGGCTGATCCCCGTGGCGCACCAGCGTATCGGCAACAATGTTGCCCGCGACGAGAACTCCCGGACGGATCATGGACCTCGAAACAACTCCGGTCCCGGCGACCACTCGCCACGGACCTTTGAGCCATCTACCCACAGCTTCGCTTCTGCCAGCAATGACGTTTGCGCGCGAGCAGGATCAAGGGCTGCGAGAATCTTTTGCGCGATGGCTTGGGAAGGGCAGCTGACAGTTAAGCGTCCTACGACGCCCGGACTCTCCGCTGCAAAATTGACATCCACCTGATTGGCGCCCTGAAATAGCGTAACGATGCCAGCGAGGTCTCCAGCCGCCGATGGATTGTCCAGAATCGACTGTCGAATCCGCGCCCACACCGGAAAGTCCGGCGCGGGTTCCGCCACCGGCCGATCAGCGTCAGCCTGAAGTTTCGTCGCGCCTCGGGCATCGCCGCCAACGGCGATGGCGATCAGGTCGCGGTCCTTCACGAAGTAGGAAATGTTTTTTCCCGTGTCGGCCGCGAGAGAACAGAGTCCGGCCTCGCAGTTCCCCCCTTGAGACTTTGAGTAGGCGTTGATAGCCAGCCAGTCGAACCGCCCGCGAAGGAGAAAATAGTTCACGCTGTCGGCCATCCCCAACAGCACGTAGTCAAGATCCTCGCGGTAGTCGAACCGCACCGCGCGCACGAACTCGCGGTAGTCGGACGACTCCAATTGCTTCGAGCCCGCAAGCCGGTCCAGCAGTCCCGCACGGCGAAGCGCCGCTACATCGACGCCGATCAGCACCGAAGCCGTGTCCGGTGCGAACGCCAATGGAATCGCCGTCGTTCGCGGCGGTTGGCGAAACCACCAGAACGCACCCGCCGCTATGCCGAGGACGACCGCGGCAAGGACGGCGGCTCTTCGCGCGGTCAAGCCCGGACCAACTCCGCAACCGTCGAAAGCGCCGCGTCGCGCCTCATCTG
>JBGTFZ010000051.1:0-110306 GCA_041746955.1 Bryobacteraceae bacterium | reverse complement strand
GGATGGTCCGCCGGCACCCGCTCTTCCAGCGATCCGTAGCTGAACATGGCCTGCTGTTGAATGTCTTCTCCGCGCATACCGAAGAGACGTTCAAAACATTACTGAGGTCACTTGTTTGAGGAGAATTTCAGCAGCCTGCTAAGGCTTCCGCGCCAAACCGTTACTCCCAGCTAATCCAGGCCATTTTCGAGCGGCACTATCGACGCGGAAACCGCCATTTCGAGTTCGGCCGGGACGAACTAGCGGCCGCGGCGGAAAAAGCCGGCGTAGGTCTGCCCAAGAACCTGGGCGACATCCTCTACTCGTTTCGCTATCGAAACGCCCTGCCCCGTGCCATTCTCGACACCGCGCCAAACGGATACGAGTGGCTGATCAAGCCTGCGGGGATCTCTCGCTATCGCTTCGAACTTGTCCGGATTGTCCTGCTTACTCCTCGTCCGGATATGGCCGCAATCAAGATCCCGGACGCAACGCCGGAAATCGTTAGCGCCTATGCGTTGTCCGACGAACAAGCCCTGCTCGGCAGGGTGAGGTACAACCGCCTCGTAGACATTTTCCTGGGGATTTCCGCTTATTCCCTTCAAAGCCACTTGCGAACGACGGTGAAGGGAATCGGCCAGATCGAGATCGACGAGTTGTATGTGGGCATGAATCGCAACGGTCGCCAGTTCGTCGTACCCGTTCAAGCGAAAGGCGGGAAGGACAAACTTTCCGCAGTCCAAACGCTACAAGATATCGAATGCTGCCGCGAGCGTTTTTCTTACTTGACCTGCAGAGCCGTTTCCGCGCAGTTCTTGAGTAACGGAGTTATCGCTCTTTTCGAGTTGACGATGCAGGACGACGGCGTTAAGGTCGTAGCGGAGAAACACTATCAGCTCGTTCCGTCGGAGCAAATTACTCCCTCGGACCTATCACTGTACGCCTCGACCGACTGAAGGCAGAGAATGGACCACGTTCCACGAACCGTTAGATCGAGGATCATGGCCTCGGTTCGCTCGAAAGGGAAACGTTCCACTGAGGTTCGACTCGGTCGAATCCTTTGGGCATCCGGTCTCCGGGGATACCGTAAACATTGGCACGTCGTCGGCAAGCCCGACTTCGCGTGGCCCCGAGTTAAAGTGGCTGTGTTCGTCGACGGATGCTTCTGGCACGGTTGTTCCTGCAAACGCCTACCTCGGACGAATCGATCCTTTTGGCGCGCAAAGATCCAGGCGAACTTACGGCGCGACGCCAAGGCATCGCGCACTCTGCGAAAGTCTGGTTGGACGGTACTGCGCGTGAAGGAGTGCAGGATCGCGTCGGAGGCGGTTTTCAACCGGATCAAGCGGGCGCTCTCGGAGGCTCGCGTCGGTGCCGGACGCAGTTGATTCTCTTTCCTAGGCGATAACCTGACAGAGTGAAGGGCCCGTCGTCAGCGCTACGTGCGATGAACTGGTCGCTGGCGGTCAGCTTCGCCATGCTGGCCGGGAAGGCGGCCGCGTGGTGGCTTACGCGATCCACGGCAATTCTTTCGGACGCCGCCGAATCCGTCATCCACCTCATCGCGGTGGGCTTCGCGGCCTTCGCTCTGCGGCTCTCCACGCGGCCCGCGACGGACCGCTACCTATACGGATACGAACGAATCAGCTTCGTGTCCGCGGGATTCGAGGGCGGACTCATCGCATTCGCCGGCATCGGAATCATCGTCGAAGCGGCGCGGCAGCTTATTTTCGGCGTAGAGATTCAGCACGTCGGCGAGGGAACGGCGCTGATCCTGGTCGCGTCGCTCGTGTCGCTGGCACTGGGCTGGTATCTCGTGCAAGTGGGCCGGCGCGAGCACAACATCATCCTCGAAGCGAACGGCAAGCATGTGCTGTCCGACAGTTGGACCAGCTTCGGCGTGGTCGCGGGGCTGGCGCTGGTGCTGCTAACCGGCTGGAAGCCATTTGATCCGCTTTGCGCGGCCCTGGTGGCTCTGAACCTTCTCTGGTCCGGCGGGAAGCTAGTGCGGCGCAGCGTTCGCGGCCTGCTGGACTACGCGGACCCGAAGGTGGCGGCAAGCTTAAACGCGCTGCTGGCCGACGTTTGCCGGGACGCCGGCGTCGACTTCCACGGCGTGCGATTTCGCTCCACCGGCCAGCGCCTGATTGGCGTCGTCCACCTTCTTTTTCCGGCCACGATGTCCATCGGCGAGGCGCACCGCATGGCCACGGATATCGAAGACCGCGTCACCCGGGAGTTCGACATGCCCATCGAGATTACGACCCATCTGGAATCCGTCGAGGACCATGCAGACATGCACGATTCGCGGCGGCGGTAAGGCTGCTGTTAAGCTGAGAGTTTCCCCAAACTTTGCCCGATGGCCCTTCGCTTTTACAACACCCTCACCCAGACGGTGGAAGAGTTCGTGCCCCTGGATGGGCGCACCGTCCGCATGTACACGTGCGGACCCACCGTCTATAACTACGTCCACATCGGCAACCTGCGCACGTTCACGTTTCAGGATCTGCTGCGGCGGTGGCTGAAGGCGCGCGGCTACACGCTGATGCACGTGATGAACATCACCGACGTCGATGACAAGATTATTCGCGACGCGCAAAAAGCGTCCCTCAGCCTGAAAGACTTCACGGCGCTCTACGAGAAGGCGTTTCTTGAGGACATCGCAAGGTTGCGGCTGGAAGGCCCGGAAAAGATCGTCCGCGCAACCGACCATATCGACGACATGGTCGAGTTCATTGAGAAGCTGACCGAAAAGGGCTACACCTATACGACGGACGGCTCCACTTACTACTCGATCGCGAAGTTTTCCGGATACGGCAAGTTAAGCCACCAGGATTTTTCCGGCATCAAAGCCGGAGCCCGCGTGGACGTGGATGAGTATTCGAAAGACGACGCGCGCGACTTCGTCCTGTGGAAGCTGAAGAAGGACGGCGAGCCTTCCTGGAATACAAGAATCGGCGACGGCCGGCCGGGATGGCACATCGAATGTTCCGCGATGGCGATGCGGTATTTGGGCGACAGCCTGGACATACACGCCGGCGGCATCGACCTGACGTTTCCGCACCACGAGAATGAGATCGCCCAGTCGGAGTCGCGCAGCGGAAAACCGTTCGCCCGTTTCTGGCTGCACTCGGAACATCTCAGTGTGGATTGGACGAAGATGTCCAAGTCGCTCGGCAACATCTACACGCTGCGGGACATCGTGGCGATGGGATACTCGCCGGAGGCGCTGCGTTACCTTCTGGCCGCCGTACCGTACCGCAAGAAGCTAAACTTTACGTTCGATGGGTTGCAGGCGGCGCAGACTTCCATCGACCGCCTACGAAACTACCGTCTGCGGCTGAGAACGGAAGTATTTCCTTCCGGCGGGAATCCGGCAATGGATCAACGCGCGGCGGAGGCGAAGCTGCGCTTTGATGAATCGCTGGACGACGACCTGAATACGGCGGAGGCGCTGGCCGCCGTTTTCGAGTATGTCCGCGACACCAACACCGCAATGGACGCCGGGCAGTTTCACTCGGACAATGCCGCCGCGGCGTCGGGACTTCTGGAGCGGTTCGATGCGATCTTCGATGTACTGGAGGCTGGCCCCGCAAGCGGTGGCCTTCCGGACCCTGCGATTGAAGCTAAGATCGCCGAGCGCGTCGATGCCAAGAAGAATCGCGACTTCAAGAAGGCCGATGAGATCCGGGCGGAACTGCTGGAGGCCGGCGTCGTGATTGAGGACACTAAAGACGGCACGCGCTGGAAGAGGAAGTCATGAAGATTCATTCCCGAGCTGTCCACACCGGTGACCGCAAGACGCCGGGCAAACAGATTCCAGTAACAACGCCCATCCACACCGCTTCTTCGTTCTTCTACGACGACATCGAAACGGTGGACAAAGTCTTCGCGCATGAGGTGCCGGGCTACGCGTACTCGCGCTATCACAATCCGACGAATGAGGCACTGGAAGAGCTCGTCACGTCGCTCGAAGGCGGCGCAGGCACGTTGGCCACGGCGTCCGGAATGGCGGCGATCCAGATTGCATTACAGGCCGCGCTGCTGGACCGCAAGAAGTCGATCCTCGCCGCGTCGGCGCTTTATGGGGCAACCATCAAGCTGCTGCATACGCTGATGGAGCCTTTCGGCTGCGAGGTGAATTTCGTCGATATCTGCGATCTGGCGGCAGTGGAATCGACGCTGTCGGCATTGCAGCCGGGATGCCTGTTGATGGAGACGGTTTCGAATCCCATCCTGCGCATGGGCGAGCTGGACCGCATTGCGGAGCTAACGCGGAAAGCGGGCGCGGCGCTGCTGGTGGACAACACCTTCTCGACACCGATGCTGATCCGCCCCTTGGAACTGGGTGCGAATATGTCGATTCACTCCGCAACGAAATACCTCTCCGGGCACGGCGACGTGTTGGGAGGCTTCGTGATTGCCGACAAGGATCATCTGGAGACGGTCCGATCCCTGTCGCGGATTGCCGGCCCGGTGATGGGGCCCTTCAACGCGTATCTCGCCATGCGCGGCATCAAGACTTTCCCGCTTCGTATGGAGCGCCAGTGCGCCAACGCGGCGTGCGTGTTCGACTGGCTAAAGAATCATCCCCGCGTGGGGCGTGTGTATTTCACCGGCGACCCCGCGCATCCGGATGCGGCCGTGATCCGGCGGCTGATGCCCGGCGGCCTTACCGGCGCGATGCTTAGCTTTGAGATTCAGGGCGCAGGACGGGATGAGATTTTCGCATTCCTAAACCGCCTGCGAATGATCGTGCCTGCAACCTCACTAGGCGACGTGCATTCCATGATGTTGTACCCGGCGATGGCGTCGCATCGAGATCTGTCTCCCAAGCAGCGGGAGCGGATGGGCATTTCACCCAGCCTGGTGCGGCTCTCCGTGGGTATCGAAGACGCGGACGACATCAAATCGGATCTCGATCAGGCTTTGGGATAACATCGCCAAAGGCCATGCTGCTTTATGCACTGACGGTCTTTGTTAGCGCCTTTCTGCTCTTTCAGGTGCAACCGGTCATCGCGAAGATGGTCCTTCCGTGGTTCGGCGGGTCCGCGATGGTCTGGACAACATGCATGCTGTTTTTCCAGATGATACTGCTGGCCGGGTATGCGTATTCGCACGCCATCGTTCGAAAGCCGGTGGCGTTTCAGACGCGGTTGCATCTCGCATGTCTGGCGTTCAGCTTGGTGTGGTTGCCTGTTAATCCCAGGGATTGGCTGAAGCCCGGCGGCGAAGCGAACCCGCTTTTCGGAATCCTGCTGACGCTGCTGTTCTCTGTGGGCCTTCCCTACTTCATGCTGTCGACCACCGGGCCGTTGATGCAGGCCTGGTATGCGTCCAGCCATCCCGGGCGTCTCCCGTACCGCTTGTTTGCGCTTTCGAACTTCGGATCGCTGCTGGCGCTGCTGGCGTATCCCGTGCTTGTGGAGCCCAACATTCCTCTGCGAATGCAGGGCTGGGTGTGGTCGGCATTGTTCGTGCTGTTCCTGATTCTGTGCTCCGCGACGGCTCTGCGAACGCGGCGCACGCTGATCGATCGCGCGGATTCGGCGGACCTCACCGATACGGCCGGTCCCGCTCCCACGGCGCGGCAGAAGCTGGCATGGATGTCGCTGGCGGCCTGCGCGTCGATCCTTCTGCTGGCGGTCACGAACCACCTGACGCAGAACATCGCCGCCATTCCGTTTCTCTGGATCATTCCTCTGGCGCTTTATCTGTTCAGCTTCATGCTGTGCTTCGATAGCGACCGCTGGTACAACCATTGGGTCTTCGTTGTCCTTGCCGCGATCGCGCTTTCGGTGATGGCGTATCAGTTCTGGCTGGAAGAAGGCCCCAAGACGTACGCCCGGTTGACGATCGTGTTGTACTCCCTTGCGCTCTTCATCTGCTGCATGTTCTGCCATGGCGAAGTCGCCCGGCGCAAACCGCACCCGAAGTACCTGACGGGTTTTTATCTGATGGTGTCGGTGGGCGGCGCGTTGGGCGGGTTGTTCGTCAGTGTGCTTGCCCCGCTGCTGTTTCCCTACTACTTTGAACTAAGCGTCGGCCTCGCTTTGACGGGGATCTGCGCATTCCTCGTCACCTATCGTGAGTCCTGGCTGACGGACATTCTTTGGGCCGGGGTCTCGATCTTCCTGATCGCCACCGTCTATCGCGACGTCGCCGCTTCGCGAAAAGACAACATCTTTATGACGCGCAACTTTTACGGAGCGCTACGGCTGAGAAACTCGGGGCTGGACTTTGACGGGACGAAGCTTCGCACGCTGATCAACGGCACGATCAATCATGGCTCGCAGTTCGTCGATGGAAAGCGTTCAAAGATTCCGACCACCTACTATGGCGAGCGGAGCGGCGTCGGCATCTCCATCCTGAACAAGCGCCATGCCGGTATGCGCGTCGGAGTGATCGGCCTGGGCGCGGGAACTCTGACGATCTACGGACAGCCGGGCGAGACGTTCAAGGTGTATGAGATCAACTCCCGGGTTCGTGAGATTTCGCAGACGTGGTTCAGCTACACGCGTCAGTCGAAAGCCAATGTCGAAATCGTCATGGGCGACGCGCGCCTATCGCTGGAGCGCGAACAGCCGAATGGTTTCGACGTGCTCGCAGTGGATGCATTCTCAAGTGACGCCATCCCAGTTCACTTACTCACACGCGAGGCGGTGCAGCTCTACTTGAAGCATTTGCAGCCCGATGGCATCATCGCGATCCATATTTCGAATAAGTATCTCAACCTTTATCCGGTGGTGCAGAAGATCGTGGATTCGCTGGACCTGCGCATGGTGCTGGTGGAGAGCCGCGAAGTGCCCGGCTCAGAACAGTTTGGGGCGGACTGGATTCTCGTCAGCCCCGACAAGACTCTGTTCGACCGTCCCGAATACCGCGCCGCCGCTTCCAATCCCGCGCCGGAGCCAAACGCCCCACTGTTTACCGACGACTATTCCAACCTTTATCAGATCCTCCGCTAACTTACTTGTTAGAATCCCGGGATGCAGATCGCACCGGGCATACACAGCATCGGCGAGGAAAAGGGGGGCCACGTCCATGCATTCCTTTTGGATGACGGCGACGGGCTAACCCTGATCGACGCGCTGTTCAGCGATGACGCCAGCGTTGTTCTGGCCGAGATCGCGGCCATGGGACGAACTGTCGCGGACCTGAAGCGGATCATCCTGACGCACGCCCATCGTTCCCATGTAGGGGGCGCAGCGAAGCTGAAGGAACTCAGCAAGGCGCAGGTCTTCATCCACGAATGGGAAGTGGATATCCTTCGCGGGAAACGAACGGCCACGCGAGTCGGGCTCTGGCCGAAGCCGCCAAAGGGAGTCTACAAGCTTCAGGTCGGCCTTGCGCTGGGTCTTGGCAAGCACGTGGCCTGCGAAGTCGATCAGACCTTGAAGGAAGGCGACCATTGCGGACCATTGACCGTGATCGGCGTCCCCGGGCACACACCCGGAAGCCTGGCCTATTGGTGGCCCGAACGAAAAGCTTTGTTCCCGGGCGACATCGTCGTAACGTGGCCGCGGCTGGAACTCGGTTGGGAGGGCCTGACGCTGGATACAAGACAGAACCGCGAATCCGTGGGGAAACTATCCGACATCACGGATGCTGAGATCCTGGGTGTAGGCCATGGAGAGCCCATCGTCGGAAACGCAGCCGCGTCCGTCAAGAAGCTTTTGGCGGCAGCTTGAACTCTGCCTGCTGGCGGCGCTTGCGATGGCGGGCAGCGCTTCCGCCCAGATTCTGATCCAACCGGGAACGCCAGAGGAACGGAATTTCGTCGAGGCGTTCGACAAACTTCTCGCGGACACAGCCGCGCCAAAGCTTCAGTGCAACATCACCAGGGTTCCGCCGAGGCTTAGTTTTTCTTTCCGGTATTGGGCGGGATACGAGATCACCGTTCCGGTTCGCCAGTATCAGCCAGCCAGCAAGGGACAGTTGACGGTAGCCATTCGGGCGGTTCCGCGCGGGGGAACTCCCCGGTACTTTATCCGCCGCCGGCCCTTGCCGCCACTTCCCGAAGATCCGAAACTCTACCGCCGGGCGGAGCTGTACCTTAGCGGCGCGCTGGTTCTTGGACCCGGCGAATACGAGATGGATCTACAGATGGCCGACTCGACGGGCCGCGTTTGCCGCGACGCTTGGACGCTGAAAGTTCCGTCGTCGAAGACGCCGCTGCGGATTGAGCCGGGCGAGGTTACCGATTCAAGGATCGACCAGTGGGACGGAATCCCGGAGAAACAACACGAAGGCACGGTGACGGTTTTCCTTCATGCGGCCCCCGTTTTCCCCAGGCGCAACGTCACCCGCATCTCAGCGTGGGACACGGCTGTCCTTCTGGGCAGTCTGACGTCGCTGCTGGACACGCTCCCCTTTCGAGAGGCGCGCGTGGTCGCCTACAACCTCGATAGCCGACGCGTGATCTTCGAGGACGGCAAGTTTGGTCCGCGGGGATTGTCGCGCCTGGGTACCGAGATGGAGACTCTGGATCTGGGAACGATCTCTGTGGACACATTGCAGAGCGCCGGCCCTCTCGACCTTGTGCACAACATGGTGGATGCTGAGCTACGGCGCGCCAACCCTTCCGATGCAGTGGTGTTTCTCGGGCCACTCTCGCGCTACTTCGGGAAGATCCCGGATGAACTGAAGCAACTGCGGCGGCAGCTTCCGGATACGTTTGGCCTGTCTATATTTCCGCGATTTGGCCAGACGGGAGACCTGATCGATTCGTTTGTAAAATCCGGCGGCGGAGACGTCGTCGTTGTCTACCGTCCATCCGATCTTGCGAAAGCGATCCGCCAGATTGAGCGGACTTCCGGGAACTAGCCGTAGCGCAACGTGCGCTTCAGTTCTTCGGACAGGCGGTCAATATCATTCTCGTTGTTGTAGAGATGCGTCGATACCCGCAGACGGCCATGACGCGCGCTAACCAGCACGCGGCGCGCCTTCAGCTTTCCCGCAATGTCGGACGCGTCGCGGCCCTCGAAGCTGGCAGCCAGAATTGGTGAATCGAACAGCGACCCCTCGCCTACCTGTGCGCCCAAATCCATCAATGCCCGGCCGGCCAGCGCACTCAACGAAAGCACCCGGCGCTCGATTGCTTCCGGACCGATCTCCAGCATCATCCAAATGGATTCTTCCATCGCGTACAGCAAGCTGTGGGACAGCATCCCGCCTTCGTACTTCTCCGCCGCATCGCCGAAATCGGGCGCGCCATGGCGCAGATGATCGACATCGCGCCAGTTGCGATCGCTGCGCCACCCAACCACGTAGGGCTTCAGCCATTGCCGCACGTGCGGAGCGACGTACATGAACCCGGCGCCATTCGGTGCCAGCAACCACTTGTAGCCGTGGACAGCGAACAGGTCCGGCTGGATCTCGCTCATGTCCAGGTCCAACGCCCCGCATCCTTGCGTGCCGTCCAGGTAGAACAGTACGCCGCGCTCCCGCAGAAACTTTCCGATCTCCACCAGCGGGGGCCGCCGGCCAGTGACATAGCTCAACGCGCTGATCGCCACCAGCTTCGTCCGCTCGTTGATGGACGCGTAGAAGTTATCCCAGGACGCCTCGACGAAATCCACGCCTCGGGATTCCAACAGCGCGGGATAGTAGGTCTGGTTCGGGAACTCGTCCTCAAGGGTGACGATGCGGTCTCCCGCCTTCCATTCGATACCTCCCATCAGCAGCGACAGAGCGTAGGAAGTGGTGGGGATAAATGCGACATCGGCGGGAAGCGCGTGAATCAGGCGTCCGATCAGCTCCCGCAGGCGATCGACGTCGGAATACCAATCGACGAAGTCGGAACAAGCGAAGACGTCGCGGTGCGCGAAGTGCCGGTTTACCGCCTCCGTACCCCGGCGCGGAAGCTGTCCGAAGGTGGCGGTGTTCAGGAAAGTCCAGAACTCCAGCGAGGGAAATTCAGAGCGGATTTTCGCCCAGTCAGTTCCCACGGATCTTCTCCCAAACATGGGCGACGGCTTCATTGACGCCAATGTCGGCGGCGGTTTTGGAACGGCGCTCCACCACTTCCACCTTGCCGTCCGTCAGCTTCTTGCCCACCGTGATGCGCCACGGGATTCCGATCAGCTCAGCGTCTTTGAATTTGACGCCCGGACGCTCATCCCGGTCGTCCAGCAGCGCGTCAAGTCCCGCGCCCTTGGCGGCTTCGTAGATTGCCCGCGCCGCATCCATCTGTCCAATGTCCTTCAAATTCACCGGCGTGATGACAAGTTCGAATGGAGCGATGGAGACCGGCAGCGACATTCCATCGGCGTCGTGATACAGCTCAATCGCGGCGGAAAGAATTCGCTCCACGCCAATGCCGTAGCTGCCCATGATCGGGTGGATCTCTTCGCCGGCTTCGGTCAACACCTTCAGTCCCATCGCCTCGGAGTATTTGTAGCCCAGCTTGAAGATGTGGCCCACCTCCATCGCTTTCGAGATGGAGAGCGGGAGTCCGGACGCCATGTCCGTATCGCCGTCGCTGACTTGGCGAAAGTCGGCCCATTCGGAAGTGAAATCTTCGCCGGGCGTGACATTGCGCAAGTGGTAGCCGTCTTTGTTCGCGCCGCAGATCATGTTGTGTCGGTCGCGCAGCGCCTCGTCCGCGACAACGCGCACCTTGGTGACGCCAACGGGGCCCAGGGAGCCCGCCGACGCGCCGAACCACTCCCGAATTTCTTCCGGATGCGCGGAACGCACTTCACGCGCGTTCGTGAACGCGGCAAACTTGGTTTCGCTTAACTGGTGATCGCCGCGAAGAAGCGCCAGCACCGGCTTCGCATCGGCCACCATCACCAGACTCTTGATCTGTGACGTGCCGGGTAGTCCCGTAAACGCGGCTACCTCGTCGATGGTTTTTGCGTCCGGCGTTGCAAACTCCTCCGGCCGCAGGTCGCCTTCGGGATCGGCAACGGCAGGCGGAGCGGGGCGCGAGAAGGCTTTCTCCATGTTGGCGTAGTAGCCGCATTCGCGGTTGTACACGACAAGGTCTTCCCCAGCCTCGGACAAAACCATGAACTCGTTCGATTCGCTGCCGCCCATGCTGCCGGAGTGCGCCTCAACGATGAAGAACTCCAGGCCCGCGCGGGTGAAGATGCGCGTGTAGGCTTCGCGGTGTTTGTCGAAGGCGCGGTCAAGCCCCTCGCGATCCACATCGAACGAATACGAATCTTTCATCAGAAACTGGCGAAGACGCAGCAGCCCGCTCTTGGGCCGCGGCTCGTCCCGGAACTTTGTCTGAATCTGATACCAGATCTGCGGCAGTTGCTTGTAGCTGCGCAGTTCGCCGCGCGCGACGACGGTTATTACCTCTTCGTGCGTCATCCCGAGGCAAAAATCGCGCCCCATCCGGTCTTTCAACCGGAACATGTCGCCGCCCATCGCGACCCATCGTCCGGACTCCTGCCACACTTCGGCGGGATGAATGGCGGGAAGGAACATTTCCTGTCCGCCGATGGCGTCCATTTCTTCGCGAATGATCCGCTGAATCTTGCTGAGGCTTCGCTGCGCGAGGAACAAGTAGTTATAGACGCCCGACGACAACTGGCGAATGTAACCGCCTCTCAGAAGCAGTTTGTGCGAGGGAACTTCCGCCTCGGCGGGGTCCTCCCGCAGAGTGGGGATAAAGAGCTTACTCCATTGCATGGGTGGGGTTGATCCTCCAGCATAACGTGCGAACGCGGCTTTCCCGGCGCGCTAAACTGGGTCTTCTCCATGAAAATAGCTGTCGGCGCGGACCACGCTGGATTCCGCCTTAAGGAAAGCCTCAAAGAGGAACTGATTGCCAAAGGTCACGAAGTGATCGACAAAGGCACGTCGTCGGAGGAATCGACCGATTACCCGGACTATGCCAAGGCGGTGGCGGACGAAGTGGTCAGCGGGCGCGTGGAGAAGGGGCTGCTGTTTTGTTCCAGCGGCGTCGGCATGTCGATCGCCGCGAATAAGGTTCACGGCATTCGCGCGGCGCTGGGGACGAATGCGGAAGAGGTGGCGCTTACGCGGTCGCATAACGACGCGAATGTCCTGGCGCTGGGCGCAAAGTTCATTCAACCCAACGACGCCGCTGGGCTGATCGACATCTTCCTGGCGACGCCGTTTGAGGGCGGACGCCACGCGCGGCGCGTCGGCAAGATTGAAGCTCTGGAGGCATCTGAGTGAACGACCAATTGAGTATGTCCCGCTCCCTCGCCGAGGTGGACCCGGACGTTGCCCGCGCCATCGGCGACGAACTGGAACGGCAGCAATCCTACATTGAGTTGATAGCCAGCGAGAACTTCACGTCCGAGGCGGTTCTGGAAGCCACGGGTAGCGTCTTTACGAATAAGTACGCCGAAGGGTATCCCGGCAAGCGCTACTACGGCGGATGCGAATTCGCAGACATTGTCGAGAACCTGGCGCGGGACCGGGCCAAGAAACTTTTCGGCGCCGAGTACGCCAACGTCCAGCCGCACTCCGGTTCGCAGGCGAACCAAGCCGCCTACGCCGCCGTTCTAAAGCCAGGCGACACGATCCTGGGAATGAACCTGTCACACGGCGGGCATCTGACGCACGGCCACCATCTGAACTTCTCCGGCAAGACCTACAACATCGTGCCCTATGGTGTCAGGCAGAGCGACGAGTTGATCGACTACGACGAGATCGCTCGCCTTGCGGGCGAACACCAGCCGAAGATGCTGATCGCGGGCGCCAGCGCGTATCCGCGCATCATCGATTTCGCCCGGCTCCGCCAGATCGCCGATTCGGCGGGCGCGATTCTTTTGGTAGACATGGCGCACTACGCCGGCCTGATTGCGGCGGGCCTGTACCCCAACCCCTGCGAGCACGCCGACATCGTCACCTCCACTACTCATAAAACCCTTCGCGGACCGCGAAGCGGCATTATTCTCGCGCGAGAGAAGTACGCGAAGGCGATCGACCAGAATGTCTTTCCCGGGGCGCAAGGTGGGCCGTTGGTGCATGTCATCGCGGCAAAGGCGGTGTGCTTCCTCGAAGCGATGCAGCCAACGTTCGTCGAGTATCAGAAGCGGGTGCTGGCGAACGCGAAGGCATTGGCCGCGACGCTCGCCGATGAGGGCTTCCGGGTTGTGTCCGGCGGAACAGACTCACACATCGTCCTGATCGACGTTTTCAGCCGTGGAGTGCGGGGCAAGGAGGCCGAACAGGCGTTGGACCGCGCACACCTTACCGTCAATAAGAACGCGATTCCGTTCGACCAGAACCCGCCGCTGAACCCCAGCGGCATCCGGCTGGGCACGCCCGCCGCCACCACTCGCGGATTCGGCGAAGCGGAGTTCCGCAGCGTTGGCCAACTGATCGCCGAAGTTCTGTCCGACGCCGGTTCGGAGGACAACCTGACGCGAGTCCGCCGCAAGGTGACCGACCTTACTTCGCGCTTTCCGCTGTACGCCTGGAGAATGGCACACGCCGGATAGCGGATGCCTGCGCCGAAACGCATCGCCATCGACGTCCGGCGAATACGCGATTTCGGCATCGGCAGCTACATCCGGAATCTGCTGGTTTCGCTGAACCGGCGCGACGACGACTTTACCTACGTTCTCGCCGGGCGGCCGCAGGACTTGCGGGAAGTTCCGCAGTTGGATTCGCGGTTCAGCAAGGCTCCGTTTCCACGCTCCGATCTGGCACTGCTGAACCAGATCAGTTTCCCGTGGTTCCTGCGGCAGTTCCGCCCGGACCTGGTTCACATTCCTTTGAACTCCGTTCCGCTGTTCCTGCCGCGTCCCTACGTCGTGACGGTTCACGACATGAGCAGTCTGCTTTTCGGCGACGACCTGCCGAAGCGCGAAGGGATACGGCGCACATTCCGTCTGCTGCGCTTCCGGCGCGGTCTGGTGCGGGCCAATAAGATCATCGCCGTCTCTCAGGCCACCCAGAAGGATGTCGAGAATCTGCTGCACATCCCGCCGGAGCGTATTCGACGCATCCACGAAGCGGTGGACCCGAAGTTTCTTGCGCCCCTGCATCCCGCGGACGCCCGTGCCGCCGGGCCCGGCGCGGCCGACTACTACCGGCGGCAGCTTGTCGAGCGGTATCAGATTCAAGATCCCTATCTGCTGTACGCGGGAACCATCCGGCCACAGAAGAATATCCCGCGCCTGATAGAAGCTTTCGCCGTACTGCGTTCGGAACTGGCGTCGCATCCGCGCTACTCGAACATCAAGCTGCTGATCATCGGCGACGAAGTGTCGAAGCATCCGGCGGCGCGCCGCGCTGTGGTGCAGGCGCACCTGGGAAGCGCAGTGCGCTTTTTCGGATTCGTCAGCTTCGACGCGCTGCGTATGTTCTATGAGGGCGCAGAGGCGTTCGTGTTCCCGTCGCTCTACGAGGGATTCGGCCTGCCACCGCTGGAGGCGATGGCATCCGGTACACCCGTGATCACGTCGAACGTCAGCGCGATGCCGGAAGTGGTGGGGGACGCCGCGGCGCTGGTGAATCCGGAGAATGTATTCGACATCGTGCGCGGCATGCGGGAAGTACTGGTCGATCCCGCGTACCGGCAGGAGTTGATCGCGCGTGGACGCAGGCGGGTTAGGGAGTTCAGCTGGGACGAGACCGCCCGCCAGGTGATCGAGGTGTACCGGGAAGTGATTGCGAAGGACCGTCGCGATCCTCCGCCCGTCGCATAATCTCCTCGCCTTCCCGCCGGTCCAAGAGGTCGAGCACTGAAAGCCCTGCAGCCGTCATCAACCGGTCCGCCGCCGGTTGAGAGACCGTTCGCTCCTTCTTTAGAACATTGTGCAGGTGCGGCTGCGAGAGCCCGGCCCGCCTAGCGAGAGAACGTTCCGTCCACTCCCCGCAGCGTATCTTCCAGCGCAGGCGTTCAAGCAGCCTGGCGCTGAGTTCCTCTAAGTTTACCAATAGATCTGTCGCTCTATTTCCTGTGGAAATATATCCCGAACAATAAGTCCATTTCTCACTAAATGTTTTTAATTTCTACCCCGAACTGTGATTTCAGTATACACCTGTATCTGCTTTATATTCCTTATACTTGAAGCTTCTCTCGCGCCGAAACGTCAAATTGACCAAAAGAATTTTTATTTTTTGTTGACTAATTTCCAATAGAAAATACGATTGTTTCTGAGATGGACACAGGCCCTCGCCGGAACTCGGAAGCTGGCGGGTCAGCCGAAATAATAAGGACAACCCACACAACAATGGAATGGACTCGTTCGGAAACACTTGCCCTCGCATCGCATAGCTGTACCTCGTGCCATGGACTCGGAATGAGAACTGGCCGCAGGGGAGGCTCCTCTCCCTGCAACTGTGTATTTCGCGCAATTTTTCGCGCGTGCTACAGCCGCTTCCGTCAATGCGTCGAGAAAGAGAAGTACATGAGCCGGGTGGCGCTTGAGCACACCGGCCACGGCGGGGGACGCCGCTACCTTTGGGGACGGAAGGATGAGGAGTATATCGCCGATTTCACGCTAGTCAGCCGACGGACTCTCAGCCCGGAAGAGTATCAGCTGTTCCGGTTTCACTTCCTGCTGGGCGCGGATTGGAAGCTATGCTGCCGCCGCCTGAAGATCGACCGTGGCACGTTTTTCCACGCCGTGTACCGCGTGCAGCAAAAGCTGGGCCGCGTGTTCCGTGAGCTGGAGCCGTACGGACTCTACCCGCTGGACGAGTACTTTGGGGCCAGCAAGCCCTGGAAGGAGATCGAACTGCAGGCCATGGATGCGAAGCTGGCCGGAGAGCGGAAGGTTCTGCCCTTCCGGACCACGCTTCGCCCGCCACTGCAGCCGCTGCCAGTCGAGAAGGCGGCTTAACGGGGAGGAGGAACAGGCCGGGGAGATGGCTCTCTCCGGCCTCCTTCACAGGAAGCTATTTTGAGTATGTGGGCCACGACATTCCCATCGCGGCTCCGAAATGTTGTTCCGAAAAAAGTGGGGCGGGCCGCTAGTAGCTTGGCCGGTCAGGGAAGCCGACAAATTGCACTTCTTCCTGCGGCAGGAAGCCGAACTCCTCAGTGACTCGCCGCTTTAGATCGTCGATCACTTCCACCACTTGGCGGGCCGTCCCGCCGCCGGAGTTGTAGATCAGGTTCGCGTGATAATCTGCCACCCGGATCCCTCCGTTGACGGTTCCTTTCGCGCCCACCTGCTCCAGGAAGAAGGCCGACGGAACCTTGCCGTCGCGTATCAGCGATGGCGGAATACGTCTCTGCGCCGCCTCCGGCAGTTGGGCCGCGAAGCAGTTCTTGAAGATGCTGCCGGCGCACTTCATAGTGGGAGGAAACTTGGCGTCGCGGGTAGCCCGGATCTCTTCCGCTTTCGCCGCGAGTGCTGCCGCATCGCCGGGGTGGAGGACGAATTCAGCCGTCAGAATGATCCAATCCTTGCGGCGTTTGAAGCCGCTGGCGCGGTACCGGAACTCGCATTCCTCATTGGCGATCCAACGGCGGTCGCGACCGTCGAAGATTTCGACGCGCGAGACCACCTCATGAATGGACTGGCCGTAGGCGCCGGCATTTCCGTAGACCGCTCCGCTGATCCATCCCGGGATTCGCATCAGAGATTCCACTCCCGCAAGCCCTTCGGCACTGGCGCGCTCAACCAGCGATTCCAGGTTCGCGCCGGACTGCGCGGTTAGCGTGTCTCCGTCCCGCGAGATGCCGCTGCCCAGATACCGCACCGCCGTTCCGCGCAAGCCTTCGTCGGAGACCACGAGATTGGTTCCGCCGCCGAGTACGATCTTCGGACCTTGAACCGCTTTCCATTCGGCGAGAAACTCGTCAGCATCCGCAGTCTCGATGAGAACGTCCGCCGGTCCGCCCAGCGCAAAGCGCGTGTACTCCGCCAGCGGTGCATTCTCGATTCGCATCTTTCAGAATAGGAGAATGTTCCCCGGCTTTTCGCCAAACGCGATCAAGTTCCTACGGCAGCTGAAACGCCACAACGACCGCGAGTGGTTTCAGCCGCGCAAAGAGATCTTCGACAGCGAGCTGAAGCGGCCCATGGAAGCGCTGGTGGAACAGATCAACGGGTCGCTTGCAAAGTTCGCTCCGGAGTACATGACGGAGCCCCGGCGCGCGATCTTCCGGATCTACCGGGACACGCGTTTTTCAAACGACAAGACACCCTACAAGACACATGTCTCGGCGTGGTTTAAGCGCAAGGAGAACGAGCGCACGTCGGCAGGCGGCTTCTATTTCCACGTCTCTGCGGAAAGCGTTTTCGTGGCGGGCGGAGTCTACATGCCGCCGCCCGACCAGTTGATGACCATCCGGACTTACCTGCTTCAGCATCACGAGAGGTTCCGCACGCTTGCGGCGTCGAAGAAACTGAAGACGCTGTTGGGAGAGATGGAAGGCGCCAGCCTGACGCGCGATCCGAAGGGTTTCCCCAAGGACCATCCCGCCGGCGACTTGATCCGCCAGAAGCAATGGGCCTGGGGGAAAGACACCGGCGCGGAGATCGCGACGACTTCCAAGCTTCAGGCGGAAGTGGTGAAGCGTTTCGAGACCGTCGCGCCGCTGGTCGAGTTTCTGAATGAGCCGTTTCTAGTTCCGAAGAAGAAACGTCAAGTCTTCTTCGACTAGCGAAGCTTCGTGGTAGCCTCGCATCCGGAGGCGAGTTCATGGACCACCTGCTGCTGCCCGGCGTGGAAGAGAATCCCCAGCCGGGCCCCTATTCGCGCGCCATCGAATCGATGAACAAGGCGGGAAGAGACTATCCGCAGATCTGGCATCTGTTCGCATTCCGGCAGAACGCCACCGAACATCTGGCGCGTTTCACACAGGAGATTCTTCGGGAGCCGGCGCCGTTGTCTCCCGGCTTCCGGGAACTGATCGCAGCCTTTGTGTCCGCGCGCAATCACTGCCTCTTCTGACAGAAAGCCCACGCCGCGGTCGCGGCGGAACTACTGGGGGACCCCGAACTGGTCGAAAGCGTCATCGCGGATTTCGAGACTTCGCGGATGGAGGAACGGGAGAAGACGCTGTTCCGATTCGTAGTTAAGGTGAATGAAGATTGCGCCGGGATCGGGCAGGATGATTTGGCACAAGTGAAAGCGGCGGGCTGGGACGACGAACAGATTTATTACGCCATCACGGTCTGCGCCTTGTTCAACTTTTACAATCGCTGGGTGGACGCCGCAGGCATCCACCCTCTATCCGACGCGGATCACCAGGAGGGCGCCGAGCGCAGCGCCGTCCAAGGGTACGTCCGCAAGTAAGCGCCGCGCGCTACTTCATCATGAAGCTGACAAGATCGACAACACGGCTGGAATAGCCCCACTCGTTGTCGTACCAAGCAACCACCTTCGCCAGATTGCCGCCGACAACTTTCGTCATCTGCGCATCAACCGTGGAGGACGCTGGAGACTTCATCAGATCGCTGGACACAACCGGATCTTCCGTGTAAGCCAGGTAGCCCTTCATCGGTCCTTCGGCGGCTGCCTTCATCGCCGCATTGATTTCCTCAGCCGTGGCGTCCTTCTTCAACAACACCACCAGATCGACAACCGAAACGTTCGGCGTCGGCACGCGCATCGCATAGCCGTCCAGCTTGCCCTTTAGTTCCGGCAGCACCAGGCCAATCGCCTTGGCGGCTCCGGTGGTGGTGGGAATCATATTCAACGCCGCGGCGCGGGCACGGCGGAGATCTTTGTGCGGAAAGTCGAGAACGTTCTGATCGTTGGTGTAGCTGTGGATCGTCGTCATCGATCCCTTCTCAATCCCGAAGTTCTCGTGTAGAACTTTGGCTACCGGACCCAGGCAGTTGGTGGTGCAGGAGGCGTTGGAGACCACATCATGCTTGGCCTTGTCGTACATCTCGTCGTTGACGCCCAGAACAATCGTCAGGTCTTCGCCGGTCGCGGGTGCGGAGATAATCACTTTCTTTACGGAGCCACGAAGGTGCTTGGCCGCCTTGTCGCGATCGGTAAAGTGTCCGGTGGATTCGATCACCACTTCAGCGCCGACGCTGGGCCAATCGATCAGAGCCGGATCCCTTTCGGCAAACACGCGAATTCTCTTGCCGCCGACGACGATCGCGTCGCCGTCCACTTTGACGTCGGCCTCGAACGGTCCGAGAATCGAGTCGTACTTCAGCAAGTGCGCGAGCGTCTTCGTATCCGTCAGGTCGTTGGTGGCGACGAACTCGATGTCGGGATTCTTAAAACCGGCGCGAAGTACATTTCTGCCAATACGGCCGAAGCCGTTGATGGCTACTTTGATTGCCATGAAAAGGGTAATTCTCCTTGGAGGGATGAGATCCCTTTTATGTTACCAGGAGCAATGATTTCAGTGCGATGACGCCTCTATGCGGCGGGAAGCAGATAGCCTTTGCGGCTTCGCACTTTCGCGCCGGGAAGGCGAACGCGTGCCGGCGTGGCAAGCTCCACGCGGACATCGCGGCGGTCACCGGGCTTGCCATTCGGCATCGCGTAGTACAGGCTATAGCGGCGGCGCAGCCGCGTCACCAGGTCTCGCAAAGCGTGGGCGTTCGCCGCGTCTACGGCCTCGCCACCGGTCTTCTCCGCCAAGCCGTTGACACCGGCCCGCAGCGCCAAGTCAATAGGGATGGAGGTGGGTGACAGCACACCGCGCGCCACCCGCATCGTGCGTCCCATTCCGGGCGTGATCAGTCCGCACAGGGCGGCGTCGGCTTCCCACAACTTCTTCAGCAGACCTTCCTCGCGCCGCGTCCGCTGGCCTTCGTTGTCGGTGACTACAATCAGGGCACGGCGCCGGTTGCGCTGCGGCTCCGCAAGGAAGACCCCCGCCGCTTCGTCCACGGCTTCCTGAATCAACGTTCCGCCGCCGAAACGGCCGCCAAGAACCTTGTTGTCGATGGTGTCGCCCACGCGGTCGTGGTCGGCGGAGAAGGCAAGCAGCAGGCGCGCGGAGGAATTGAAGGACATCACGGCCACGCGGTCGCCAGGCCGAAGCTGCGCGAACGCTTCGCTGGCGGAATCGGCCACTCGCTGAATCGCGGGCCGCATGCTGCCACTGACGTCGAAGAGAAGCAGGATATCGAGAGGTAGTTCGTCCTGACTGAAGGCGGCGATGTCTTTCGCTTCTCCGTTGTCGAAGATACGGAAATCTTCTCTCTGTAGGCCGTTGACAATGCCCGCGGGACCGAAGACCTCGGCGTCCACCCGAACCTGGGCAACCTCCGTGCGGAACAGCACGCCGTCAACCGGAGGCGCGGTAGACGACGCCGCAATCTCGGCCTCCGTCGCTTTGCGCCACCCTACGCGCTTCTGGGCGTCCTGGCACAACGCCACTGCCGGCGCCAACAGCAGGATTCGCCGCGACAGCATGTAAGTATTGGAACGCGGCCCACGGTCCGCGAGTTGCGCGAAATGCGCGTCCGGCCTGGCCTAGATGCGGTGAAACGCCTTCAGGATGTCGCGCATCGGGTACTTCAGCGAGATCGGCCGGCCGTGCGGGCAGCTATCGGGATACTCGCACTTGGCCAGTTCCCGCAGCAGCCATTCCATCTTCGGCAGGTCCAGCGGCGTGTTTACTTTGATTGATGCGTGGCACGCGACGGAGGCGGCTACCCGGCGACGGACATCCTCCACCGTCGCCGTACGAAGTTCGCGCTGGGCTGTCTCCAGAATGTCCGCGACGATCGTCTCGATCTGGCCGGGGCCCAAGCCGCTGGGCGCCGCCTGAACCGCGATGGTGCGGTGTCCGAAGGGCGCAGTTTCAAAACCGGCGCGATCCAGTTCCTCGGCAATGCGCGGGTACTCGATTTCCTGGCCGACGGTCAGCGGCAGCACGATCGGGATCAGCAGCCGCTGCTTCTCCGGAGCGTTCGATTCCATCTGGCGAAGAATACGCTCGAACCAGATGCGCTCATGCGCGATGTGCTGATCGATCACCCACAGCCCTTCGCGGCCCGTGGCGATGATGAAGCTCTCCTTCAACTGGCCGATCGGACGAAGGTCGCCGACGGATTCCTCCGCAGCCATCCGCTGATTTGACACGGCGGGTTCATCGACGGTCTCGCGCGGCGCGACTGGAGAGCCCATTGCGGCCATCACCGGCATCTCGCGATCCTCCGCCTCTGGAATCACAAGCCGCGCCTGCTGTGGCAGCGGCGGCGGGGTGGATTGCATCTGCAGCGAGAACTCGCTCATGGCCAGTCCGATCGCAGGCTGTGGGGCCGCCGGAACCGGTATTGAGGAAACGGGCCGCGATTCCACCAGCGCTTCCCGGACGGCGTCGCGAACGAAGTCGTGCACGAACGACCCGCGCTGGAAGCGAACCTCCGTCTTGGATGGATGGACGTTGACATCCACTTCTTCCGCTGGGCAATCGAGAAACAGCAGCACGAACGGGTACGTCTGCGGCGGGATCAGATTGTGATACGCGGCGGTGAGGGCGTGCAGTAGAACCTTGTCGCGAATTAGCCGCCCATTCACGAAAAGATAAATCGAGTTGCGGTTCGACTTCTGCACCTGCGGCCGCGAGACGAATCCGCGAAGGCGGAACTGTTCCCATTCGCGCTGTGGAAGTTCGACCAGGCCGGACAGCGCTTCGCTTCCGAACACCTGGAAGACCCGCTCACGAAGCGTCTCGACAGGCGTCACCGATAGCAGCGCCGGTCCCGCGTTGGCCAGCGTGAAGCTCTTGTCCGGATGCGCGAGAGAGTAGTGCGTTACCAGCGACGCGATGTGGGCCAGTTCGGTCTGTTCGCTGCGCAGGAACTTCCGCCGCGCCGGAACATTGAAGAACAGGTCTCGAACCGTCACCGTCGTGCCGGCGGGCCGCGCGAACGCATCGCACTTCAGAAGCTTGGCGCCAGCGATTTCAATCCGCGTTCCGCCGGTCTCCTCGTCCGAGCGGGATTCCAGTTCCAGGCGCGCGACGCTGGCGATGGACGGAAGCGCCTCGCCGCGGAATCCCAGCGTGCCAATCGAAAAGAGATCGGACGCTTCGCGCAGCTTCGACGTGGCATGGCGCTCGAATGCGAGAAGCGCGTCGTCGCGCAGCATGCCGCTGCCGTTGTCAGAGATGCGGATCAGCCGCCGTCCGCCCGCCTCGACATCGATGCGGATGTCAGTTGCGCCGGCGTCGAGCGAGTTCTCCAGCAGCTCCTTCACGACGGAGGCTGGACGCTCCACCACCTCGCCGGCCGCAATCTTGTTGGCAATTGCGTCCGGCAGTATCCGGATTCGCCCCACAGGGACTACTTAATCACAATGCCGCGCTCCGGCAGCAGTGTGCCGGTGCGAAGAAGCAGGTTCAGCTCATTACGGCGGAACTGGATGGAGTTGTTCACCAGTTCCGACTGCGCCTGCGTCAGATCGCTCTGCGACGCAAGAAGGAAGAACAATGTGATCGTGCCCAGATCGTATCGGCGCTGATCTGCCTCGACACGTTTCTGCGCAAGGTCGGCGGCGATCTTGGCGAGATCGACGGAGGCCCGGCTGTTCTCCACTTGGCTTACCGCGTTCAGGACTTCAAGCCGCGTCAACTGCTCCAGACGGCGAAGCCGCAGGGCGTCCGCTTTCTTCGCGACGACCGCGTCGGCATAGTCTGCGGAGGCGCGGCGGTCTTTGATGGGCAGCCGGAGTTGGAAGCCGAATCCGTAAACCGGAAAGTCGAAACCCCACATCTGGGACCATGCGTCGCCGAATCCGCCGGGTACGGAAGGCGCGTTAATCGGCCGCAAAGTCCCGCCGATGCCCTGAGTGGTGTAGACGCCGGTGAGCCCGAGGTCCGGCTTGAGATTGTTGGTCGCCAACCGGATGCCGTATTCGTCCACATCGAGTTGAGCGACCTGGGAGCGAAGATCCGGACGGTTGCCGAGAGCGGAAGCCACCAACTGTTCGCGATTGAACTGAACGTTTTCGGTGGGCGGCAGGACGGACTCCGTCAGCACCAGAGGCAGGTTCCGCAAGTCGGGATCAAGGTCGAGTGAGATCTGGCGGCGCAGGGCGTCTTCGGCTTGTTGGAGCCGGTACCGCGCCTGCGTGACGAAAATTTCGGCGCGAGCGTATTGTGCCTGCGGCTGATAAATTTCGAGAGCGGAGAGGGCACCGAGTTCCAGTTCGCGCTGGGCGCGCTTCAAGCTGGCGTCGGCCAATGCCAGCGCCTGCTCCTGCACTTGCAGGCTCTCTCGCGCGCCAACCACGTCCCAATAGGAATTCTCAGCGAATGTAAGTATCCGAATCAGCTGATCTTCCGTTGCATACTCAGTTGAGCGAAGCCGCGACCGCGCCTGCAGGATCGGCACGCGGTTGATGTAGGTGCCGCGGTTGCGCAGAAGAGGCTGCAGGAACCGGACGTTGACGTTCGACCCGAAGGACGGATTCACGCGCTGGTTGATGTTGTTTGTCGAGAATCGGTTGAACGCGTAGTTCGCAAAAAGCTGCGTGCCGCTCTGGAAGACCTGGTTGTAGGTGAGGCCCGCGGGCTGCGTCAGTTGGCTTACCACCTGCGCGCCCTCAAGAATGTTGGTGGCCGGCGTGACGGCCCGCGAGGCGTTGAAATTCGCCTGCAGCAGCGGATCGAATGGCGAGAATGCGCGCGTAATGGCATTCTGCGCTGGCACGACGAGAACTTTCTGAAGCTGGATGTCGGTATTGTTGGCCAGCGTCAGTTCCGTGAAGGAACGCAGCGAGAGTTCAATCTTGCCATCGACGACGTGGTCGGCCAACCGCACGGGCCCCGCAAGCTGAATGGGTGGGGAGCCGGAACCGTAGACGAACTTGAAGTAGCTCTTGGTTCCGAACGTCGGGTACTTCGCCGTCTCTTCTTCCAGCTTCAGTGGGAACTCAATGCTCTGGACGCCGCTCTCCTGCAACTGCGAGGCGGGCTTCTCATCGGCCGCGAAAGCAAGCGCAGCCAGGGGTAGGAATCGGAAAAATCTCATTTCTATTCGTATCGGATCGCTTCAATTGGGTCGAGTTTGGCGGCCTGGATAGCCGGATAAATTCCAAAAACTACACCGATGCCCACGGAGACTCCGAAGGCGACAACGATGGAAGATGTCGTGACGACGGTCGACCAACCGGCGGCGGTGGCGATCAGCTTGGACAGCGTGAAGCCGAACGCAATGCCGATCAGGCCGCCGATAATCGAAATCAGCACGGCCTCCGTAAGAAACTGGCGGATGATGTCGGCCTGCCGCGCGCCGATGGCGCGGCGGATTCCGATCTCGCGCGTACGCTCCAGCACGGTGGCCAGCATAATGTTCATGATGCCGATTCCGCCCACCAACAGCGAAATACCGGCGATGCAAAGCATGACGACGCTGAAGATGAACTGGGTGCGCTTCTTCTGTTCCAGCAGTCCGGCGGGCACGGTTACGTTGAAGTCGCCAGCTTCTTTGTGCGTCGAGGCAAGAAGCGCGGTGATGACGCTGGCCGTCTCCACCGAGTCGGTGCCCTGCTTCACGCGCAGGTAGATGCCGTCGATCTCGTCCTTCAGGTAGCTGTTGCCATCTTCGAAACGGCGCATTACGGTGTTCAGCGGCGCGATGACCATGTTGTTGCGGTTGGTCACTTCAACGCCTTCCACTTCGGTGTCCGACTGCGCCTGTGGCGCAAGCACCCCGACTACCTGAAGCCAGATGTCGTTGACCTTTACAAACTTTCCGACGGAAGCCTCGTACCCAAGCAGACTCACCTTCGCGGCCTCGCCCAGTACGCAAACAGGGGCGGACGCCTCATTGTCCGCGTCCGTGAACCAGCGTCCTTCGACGATCTTCAGGCTGTTGATCTCCAGATAGTCGGGCTCGACGCCGATCAGCACCGGCGGCTCGTTCGCAGCCTTCGGCAGCACCTTCATCGGCTTGAATCGCTTTCGCGGAGTGGCCGCTTCGATGCCCTGCACGTTCTCGGTAATGGCGCGGTAGTCCCGAAACGTCAGGCCGGGAGAGATCAGACGCCGGGCCTGCAACTCGTTCCTGTCGGCGGATTCCTTGGCTTCGATGATGATGTTGTTGACGCCCAGAAGGTCGATGTAGCTCATCATTTCCTTCTGCGCACCGGCGGTGATGGAGAGCATCGCAACCACTGCGCCAACGCCAAAAATCATGCCGAGCATCGTCAGCAAGCTGCGGAGCTTGTGCACGAAGAGGCTGGATAGCCCCATGTACAACTCAGGAAGGTAGCTGGAAAAGTTCGCCATCGTTTGTTACGCCACTCAGGACTTCGGCCCCGGCATGCCCGCCCCCGGGGATGATCCTTTGTTCTCCTGATTCGTCTTGGAGCCCGGCTTCGCCGTCGGGTCGGCCAACGCTATCGTCTCGCCGGGCTCAAGTCCGCCCGAAATGACCATCGTCGATTCGCTGCGCTTGGACGGCTGGATCTCACGCTCCTCGAACTTCCCTTTCACCTTTACGTACACGATCTGCTTGCCATCCTTTTCGAATATCGCCTGCGTCGGGATGTGAAGGGCGTTGGTGATCTTCTCCACCGTGATTTCGACGTCGGCCAGCAGCCCGGGACGGAGAAGAGCGTCGAATTGCGAGTCTTCTTCCGGAGGCGGAGGCAACTTCGCGTTCTCAAGATCGCGTTGGCTGAACGGGCCTTGTCCGCCGCCGGAGAACGGCAGCGCCATTGCGTTGTTGCGGCCACCCGCGCCCGCGGTTGCGGGCATCTTGATTCCAGCGGCATCCATTTCCTTGCGGACTTTCCCCATTACGGCCGTGCGTTCTTCTGGCGTTAGATCCTGCATGCTTTTGCCGTCCAGAGCCTTCTGCAGCGACGTGCGGGCTTTCTTCTGCTGCTCTTCGGTAAGGCCGGCGAACATTCCGCCACCAGCGCCTCCGGCTCCAGCGCCGCCGCGCCGAGCACCCTGTCCTTCCGCGCCACCGCGTTGGCCGCCACCAGCCTGAGGTCCACCCACTTGCATCATCGGGGCTTGGCCACCGCCACCTTGCGGCGGGCCGCCCATTGAAGCAGCCATCGCTCCACCACCGCCCAGCACTCCACCGCTGGCGGACTGCATCGGAGGCTTACGGCGATTCGCTTCCGCCGTCGCCATCACTCGCGCGATGTAGTCCGGCTTCGCGCCGAGGGCGGAGAGAAGCTGTCTCATATCCACCGTGAAGACGACGTCGAACTTCTTCGCCGGATCGGACGAGAACATGTTGGCGCTGGCGGTGCCGCTCATCGACTTGATGACACCCTTGAAAGTGTTGTCGGCGATCGCGTCCAGCTTGATCGTCACCTGCTGGCCTTCGCGGAGATTCGCGCGGTCGAGTTCGCCCACCTTCGCGATCACTTCCATTTCCGAAAGATCCAGGATGTCGGCTACCTGCATGCCGGGCTGCACCTGATCGCCCTCGCGAATATCCGGCGCTTGCATGCCGAACATCATCATGCCGGAGCGATTCTGCTTAATCGCGACAAGACCGCTGATCGGCGCCAGCAGCTTCACCTGCGTCAGCCGGGCGCGTTCCCGCGCCATCTCGACGTTCGACTTGTTGCGCTTTTCGCGAAGCACCGCAAGTTCGGCCTGCGCCTGCTCCCGACGTGACTTGATGTCGCTTTCCAGCTGCACCAGACGGCGCTTCGTTTCGTCCAGCGAAAGCTGATTCTTCTTCGCGTCGATGGCGGAGATCAGTTCGTTCTTCCGGACTTCCAACTCCGACCGGCGAACGGCGTACCGCGCGCGCAGCAGTTCCACTTCATCCTGGTTGGTGCGTATGGCAAGGTCGGCTTGCGCCTTCTTGATCTGCTCGTCCACCTGATCCAGTTCGAGTTGCTTTTCCTCAAGACGCGACAGCACCTCGGCATCGTCGAACTCGACCACCAGATCCTTCTCCCGCGCGAAAGCTCCTAAAGCGGCCAGCTTCGTAACCTGCACGGTGCCGAAAAGGTTGGGCGCTGTCAGCGTTACAGAGCGGACGGCGCGTAATTCGCCGCGCGCGAAACTCCGCACGATCACGTCGCCCTGCCGGACCGTCGTTGTGGCGATCTGGCGCTGCCGCTCCGCCATCGTACTCTGAAGCGCCGTGTAGCCGAAATAGCCCCCGGCGCCAAGCACCGCCACTAATACAATCCTTACCAACCACTTTTTCATCGGTGTATTCGACCTACAGCTTTTTGGCGCGCTTCAACGCGTCCGCCGGATTCTCGAGCGTCACGACTTCGCCTTCCTTCAGGCCGTCGATCACTACAAGATCCGTATCATTCCGCTTGCCCACCTCAATCTGGCGGACGGCGAAAGTCTGGCCTTTCTGAACGTAAACGGAGGGCTTCCCTTTAGTTGAGAAGCTGGCGCGCGCCGGAATCAGAAGCGCATTGGGATTGCTCTCGATGATTACTTCGGCGGTGGCGCTCATCCCGGGCCGCAAACGCGGGTCCACTTTCTTCAACAGTCCCCGTGCGGGAAAAGTTTTGTCGGTCTGTCCGGGCCCGCGCCAGATTGACGCGGCGATGGGACTGATCCATTCAAGCGTAGCTTCGAACTCCCGGTCGGGTATCGCGTCCACGCGAATGCGCACCGGCATTCCCAGTTTTACCTTGCCGCGGTCGACTTCTTCCAACTTCAGGTCGATGCGCATCTGGCTGAGATCCGGGATCTCGGCGATCGGAACGCCGGTGGAGGTGCGGTCGCCTTCCTTAAACGGCGGAAGCGACTGGCCCCACGAGCCCTGTGTCCGGATATTCGGAAGGATATTGACGATTCCATCGATCGGCGCGCGAAGAACCATCTTCGACAGGTAGCCCTTTGCGCGATCGACATCGCGGACGGTTTTGTCGCGCTGCTGCTCCAGCCGGTCAAGATCCGCCTGCTGGGACGTCTGATGCGAATCGATCGTGGTGCCCACCTGCTTCAGTTCGCCTTCGCTGATTCCGACGTCGATGCGGCTTTTCGCTCCTTCGATTTCGCTAACCACTTCGGCTTTGCTGGCGTCCAGCTTTGCGCGCTCCAGATTGAACTCGGCGGTCATCTTGTTCATGGAGTCCATTTCGTCCATGATCCGGTGGCTCGCCTTGGTCTGAACGATCTGACTGTCCACGGTTCGAACGGAGGTGGTGCGTTCAAGGTAGCTCTGCTCCTGCGCGGCTGCGTCGAACTCAACAATCACGTCGCCCTTCTTGACGGCCTTGCCGGATTCGGCCAGCTTCGTAATGCGCAGATCGGGAACCTGTGGCGTGACGATCAACTGCGATTGTGTGGAGCGGATCTCGCCACGCGTCCGCACCGAGATGACGAAATCGCCGCGGCGAACCTTAGCCACAGGCACTTCAACCGGGGCGGCCAACGACGAGCGGCGGTAGGCTTCGTAACCCGCGACCGCACAAGCGGCCAGAATCACGGTCCAGATGATCGCCCTCTTGCGACCGCTGCCCGCAGTCTGCCCCAGTCTCTGTTTTGGCTTGAGATCCTTTGACGACATTTTCCTCTTTTATGATGACGCTGGCGGTCTTTCCGTCGCTACTACCTCTCCTGGGGAAAGGCCACGGCGGATGGCGGCCTGCGTATTGTTGCTCATCCCCACTTCCACTTCGCGACGGGTCCATCCGTTCTGGTCCCGCAGAAACACATAGGAGGCGCCCTCTGGCGAATCCCTGAAGATTGCGGATCGCGGCGCGGACGCCACTGCGTCTTCCGTCTCCAGAACGACATCGACACTAACCGAAAGATCGGGGATCACGCGCGGGTCCAGCGCGTCCAGCTTCAATTGCACCGGAATTTCCTTGACGAAGTTCGCACGGAATCCGCTGGCTTTCGTCACGGCGGCCACCGCCTGAACGTGGGCCGGCAGCGACAGGCCGGGATAGGCGTCGAAGTGGACCATCGCCTTCTGGCCGATCCGGATGCTTTCTGTATCCACCTGGTTCATCGTGGCGTTGATGACCATCGAACTGGTATCGACGATCTGCATGAACAGCTGACCGGGATACAGCTGATCGCCCTGCTGAATCTGCGCGAATTCGGAGCCGCGCAGGATGTTCTGCATGACGGTCATCCCGCCGATGGCGGCTTTTGAGACCATACGGTCGGCATTCTGCTCGTTGCGGCGAAGTTCCAGCTGCGAGGCGCGCAAGTCCAACTCCGCGTTGCGTAGCTGCGCCTTCTCGGAGATGGCGACATACTTCACTTCGCCGAGGATCTGCTTATACTGCGCTTCGGCTTCCTCCAGCGCCAGCTTCGTTTTTTCGGCATCGATATCGGATAGGACGGGCAAAGTCTTCATGTCCAGTCGGGCCTTATCGAGAGCCGCCTTGGCGGTGGCGATGGTCTGCCGGTGGGCTTCGCGATACATGTCCAGCTCCGCCTTCATCTTTTTGAAGTTGGCTTCCTGCTGGGCCACCGACGACCGGTAATCCTCGACACGCTGCAGCATGTATTGGCGGTCGAACTCCGCGACAACGTCGCCCTTCTTGACAATCGCGCCGGGCTTACCGAGGTGTTCCAGCACCAGCGTGAACTCGCTCGATCCACTGCGGCCTCCGCCACCACCGCCAGAGCCCTGCCCCAGCGATCCGCCGGTGGAACCGAGGCCTTCGGCCCCAAGGGACTCCGGGGTAGGCTGAGACGGTGCGCTAGACCGGCTGGAACTGGAAGAGCGCGACGAACTTACGCGCGAAGTGGCGCTGCGCATGGCGCTGGATGATGTTGGCGCGGAGAAGCCCGCCGTCGATTGGCCGCCCGCCGAGCCGCCGGGTGCGGCCGTGACCGAAGCCGACGTGGATGCCACCGACCCTCCGCTGGAAGATCGCGCGACGTTGGTGGTGCCGCTCGGCGAAGCGCTGCCGGAACCGGAACTATTGCGGCCCCGTCCGCTACGGCTGGCGCGAAGCTGGGGCGTGACCAGCGAGACGAAATTTTCCGCCGAGGTGGAACCCGTCAGACGCAACGTGCGGTTGAGCTTTCCTGCGCCGGCCACGGCGGTGCGAATTGTTGTCCGCACAGCGGCCTGCTGCTTCTGGGCCATTGACTGCTGATACTGCCGCCAACCAAACACTCCCAGGGCGGTGATCGCAACAAGCGCGACCACCCAGCCCCATCGGGAACGCTTGCGTTCCGGTGCGGGCGGAGGAGTGGCGGCGGGCGGCGCTTGCCGCTCAGTCGGGGCAGCCGCGGGAAAGCTAGTGACAGGCAGATTCATACGTCCTCGCAAAGATGTCCTAACGAATCATCAGGATATCGCGCTTTTTGTGTTTCTCTAACCAGAAAGACGCAGGAAAACGGATTAAGGTTAGCGCCATGCTCGATTTCCGTGTTATCCCTATTCTTGTTCTTGGGAAATCCTGTTCTTGCCGGCACTGATCCGCCGGGAAACAGATTCCCATGAGTTGGACGTGATTTCCCTTTCGGGACAGGAGAATACAACCTAATGAGTTTCAATAGCTTTCGGAGGGCCCCCGGGTTTGCAGCACTTGCTTTGCTGCTGTCGTCCGGCGCCTTTGCCCAGGAAAAGAAACCCCACATCATCGTTGTCTGGGGCGACGATGTCGGCCAGTCGAACCTTAGCGCGTACACGCGCGGAATGATGGGCTACATGACGCCCAATATCGACCGCGTCGCCAATGAGGGCATGATCTTCAACCACTACTACGCGGAACAAAGCTGCACGGCCGGACGCGCCGCCTTTATCACCGGACAGAGCGTCTTCCGCACTGGCCTCAGCAAGGTCGGAATGCCGGGCGCGGCTGTAGGCCTCAGCGCCAAAGACATGACCATCGCGGAGATGCTGAAGACGCAGGGCTACGCCACCGGCCAGTTCGGCAAGAATCACCTGGGTGACCGCGACGAGTTTCTGCCCACCAACCATGGGTTCGACGAGTTCTACGGCAATCTGTACCACCTGAACGCCGAAGAAGAACCGGAACAGCGCGACTATCCGAAAGATCCTGAGTTTCGCAAGAGGTTTGGCCCCCGCGGCGTCATCCACAGCTTCGCCGATGGCCGGATTGAGGATACGGGTCCGCTGACGAAGAAGCGGATGGAGACCATCGACGACGACACGGCCGACCGGGCGGCGGACTTTTTGGACCGCCAAGTGAAATCCGGCAAGCCGGTTTTCCTCTGGGTGAACTTCACGCACATGCACTTCCGCACGCATGCCAAACCGTCCAGCATGGGCCAATCGGGCCGCTGGCAGAGCGAGTATCACGACGTGATGATCGACCATGACAAAAATGTCGGCACGTTGCTGAAGAAGATCGACGACCTGGGCATCGGCGGGGACAGTTTCGTGATGTATTCCACCGACAATGGCCCGCACGCCAACTCCTGGCCGGATGGGGCGACAACGCCGTTCCGCAGCGAGAAGAACACCAACTGGGAAGGCGCTTTCCGGGTGCCGGCCATGGTTCGCTGGCCCGGGAAGATCAAGCCGGGCTCCGTGTCGAACGACATTGTCTCGCACTTGGATTGGATGCCGACATTTGCGGCAATAGCCGGCGTGGCGGACGCTCCGGCAAAGCTGTTGAAAGGCTTCAAGGGCCCCAAGTCGACTTTCAAGGTCCACCTGGACGGCTATAATCTGGTGCCTTACCTGACGGGCGAAGCCAAAGAGAGTCCCCGGAAGGAGTTCATTTACTTCTCCGATGACGGAGATCTGGTCGCGCTCCGCTATGACAACTGGAAGGTGGTCTTCGCGCAACAGCGCTCGCCCGGCACGCTGGCCCTATGGGGTGAACCGTTTGTGCATACCCGCATTCCGTGGCTCTACAACCTGAGGACCGACCCCTACGAAAAGGCGACGATAACCTCAAACACCTACTGGGACTGGTACATTGACCACGCCTACATTCTGCTGCCGGCGGCGGACTACGTTGGCAAGTATCTGGCATCGTTCAAGGACTTCCCGCCCCGCCAGAAAGCGGCTTCCTTCACGATCGACCAAGTGCTGGAACGCTTGCAGTCTCCGTCCAAGTAGTTCCTCTTGCCTTGGTAGCCGGCCGGTCCGCCGGTTGGCTACCAAGCAGCAGGTACGGGCGTATCCCCCGGCTGTCCCCACAGCAGGTATCGATCGGTGATGCTTCCTTCCCAGATAAAGTTGCCGTTGTAATCCAGCACCCAGTAGCCCTGCGTGGGATTGAAGGCGCCCACTTTGTCGAATCCCGTGCCATCCCAGTCGCCGGCCACCGGCGTATCGCCGGGTGATCCCCAAGCGAAGAAGCCGTCCGCCGGGGAGCCGTCCCAGATGTAGTTTCCGTTCCGGTCCAGCACCCAGACTCCCTGCGACGGATTGAAGACGCCCAGGTTTGCGGAGCCGTTGCCGTTCCAGTCCCCGACAACCGGAGTATCGCCAGGCGATCCCCAGCGAATGTACCGGTCCGTTACGATGCCGTCCCAGACCGAGTTTCCGTTATAGTCGATCACCCACAAGCCCTGCGTGGGGTTGAAGACGCCAACTTTCGTCGCGCCGGAGCCGTTCCAGTCGCCCACCACCGGGACATCGCTGGGCGAACCCCATTGAAAGAAGCGGTCGGTCACCGCTCCGTCATAGACGTAGTTGCCGTTGTAGTCCAGCACGAAAAGCGCCTGGGATGGGTTATAGACGCCAATTTTGTCGACGCCGCCGACGCCGTTCCAGTTGCCTACCACCGGACGGTCTCCGGAAGAGCCCCAGAAAAGTTGCCGGTCAACCACGTCGCCATCCCAGATGCCGTTGCCGTTGTAATCCAGGCGCCAAAGCCCATTGAAAAAGACGCCCAGCTTCTTCCGGCCGTCGCCGTTCCAATCTCCGGCAACCGGCGTCTCGGCCGAATTCCCACTGGTCCAGGACCGGAACCAGTCACCCGGCTCCCCATCCCAAGTAAAGGTTCCATTGCGATCGATAATCCACTGTCCATTGCGCAAGGCGGCAAGTTTCGCGGAACCGGAGACGCTGGGTCGAACGTCGAGGCTTGAAACAAAGCCGTCGAACGAGCCGTTGGCGGTGGTGTCGGCCACACCGGACGTCGTGGGGAAGTTAGTGCTGCTGGTGATCCCGGCAAGGTTGATCGTGCCCCCCGGGCCGAACAGCACCCCGGAGCCCTGCTCTGCCCCCGTTCCGCCAAGGTACGTGGAATAAATCAACGAGGTGCCCGACATGTCCAGGCGCGTGACGAACGCGTCGGCGGGGCCGCTGAGCACTGTCGATAAGGCATGCGATGTCACGGGATAGTTCGGTGAATCCGTAAGTCCCGTGATAACGGCGGTTCCTTCCGTGTCGACGGCCAGCTTGGTATCCAATTCGTCCCCTGATCCGCCAATGAAAGTGGAATAGGTAATGGTGGTAAGGCCTGAGTTGAGCTTGGTGACAAAGGCGTCGAACCCGCCATTGGCGCTGGTGTCCGCCGCATTGAGGGAAACCGGGAAGTTGGAGCTATCGGTTTCACCCGCGACGTAGACCCCGCCGGCGCCATCGACGGCAACCGATAAAACCCGGTCAACTGTGGATCCGCCCAAATACGTGGAAGCGTCGAGAGCCGAGCCGGCCGGGTTCAGCTTGGAGACGAATCCGTCCTCTGTTCCGCCCACCGTGGTATCGAGGACGCCGGAAGTGGTGGGGAAATTCGTGCTGGCAGTGCTGCCGCCAACGTAGGCAGCCCCGGTGGCATCCACCGCGATCGAAAAACCAAGATCTCCGGCGAAGCTGGAGGCGGGGATGGAACCGCCAAGGAAAGTGGAGTAGGTGATCGTCGTGGCGCTGGCGTTCAGCTTGACGACAAACGCGTCGCCGCCGCCGTTGTAGCTGGTATCGAAGGCGCCGCTGGTGGTTGGAAAGTCCGCACTGGCAGTGATGCCAGTCAGGTAGGACGCACCGCCGGAGTCGATTGCCAAGGCATAGATCGAATCGAAATCGGTGCCGCCGATAAAGGTGGAGAACGTCAGTGCGGTTCCCGCCGCATTCAACTTGGCCAAATACCCGTCGCCCGCGCCGCCGTTGAAGCTGGTATCGGCAACGCCGGGGGTGGTGGGAAAGTCCCCGCTCGAGGTTTCTCCGGCGACGATGGCGCCACCCGCCCCGTCGACCGCGATGGCATCCGCCACCTCAAACAGGGTCCCGCCCAGGTAGGTGGAGTACACCCGGGCGGTCGCACCCGCATTCAGTTTGGTGATGAAAACGTCGGTATTGGTGTTGTAGCTGGTATCAACCACGCCCGACGTGGTTGGAAAGTTGGTGCTGTCGGTGGAACCGGCGACGTAAACGTTGCCCGACCCGTCACGCGCGATACCGTAGGGCGCGTCGGTGGCGGAGCCGCCCAGATAGGTGGAGAAAATAAGGACCGGGTCGATGATCAGCTCACGGGAAGCGTCATAGCTTCCCACGGCGATTCGAACCGCGCCGTCTTCCAGCAGGTATTCCGCTGCAATGGGCGTCTTGACACCATTGACTCTCTGGTACGCCAGTGGTTTGGTGTGGCGCAGCAGTCCCGCGGTGGTCTCCGCGCGAAGGTCGCCGTCAGGTCCCAGAGTCATCCAGTCGGCTCCGGCCAGGCGAAACTTGATCCGCGAAACATCGCCGCCCGGCCGCACCACCAAGTCGTACTCCAGTTGGCGGCGTCCGTTTCCGTAATAGAGCAGATCGACGCCCGGATACAACCCTCGCGCACGGATACGCCCGAAGTTTGGAACCTCAGTCCTCCACCGCGTCCGGTCATTGCCGATCAGGTAATTGGAGATTGCCGCGACACGGTCCTCGCCTTCGAACTCCAGCGGGCGTGAGCCGACAAACTGCATCTGTAAGGCATGGCTCCGTGCTGGCCGTGCGGCCGGACGACCGTTTTTCCTGTCCTCGCGGGCGCTGCCAGAGGCGGATGACAGCGAAACCGTGATCCCGTCCTGGGTGAAGAAAGCCGTGATTTCACCAGCGCGGCTCAAATACTGCACGCTACCCGGATAGAAGCCAGTGTTCTTCTCAAACTGCAAAGGCAGCCGGTTCAGTTCAACAGAGGCACCGGCGGAAAGACCCACCGAAAAAATGATTGCCACTACAAATGTCTTCACTTTGTTTCCTCCAGGACAGGCCCTCTCCCCTGACGGCCTGTAAATTCAGATCGTATCACCCGGCTACGCAAGGCCTGCGCCGCAGGTTCAGTCGTCGAAGCGAAGGGAGTACTGCTCGTCTTTTCGGCTGAGGTTGGGGTTGTAATAGGGGTCGGACTCAATGACGGAGCGCCAGGTATCCTTCATGTAGCGAACCTCGGCGGGATTCGGAATTTTCTCGGCCTTCGTTACCGACTCGTGGTGAAACAAACGCGAGAACGGCGTGTACACGATCCGGTATCCGAGGGCGCGCACTTTCAAGCAGAAATCGACATCCTGGAAAGCGACGGCGAGATCCTGCTCGTTAAAGCCCCCGGCCTCCCAGAAAACATCCCGCCGCGTTAGCAGGCAAGCCGCCGTAACCGAACTGCAATTTCTAGGCAGCACCGGCAAGTCGAAGTGAATGCCAGGCTTAGGAGGAAGCATGCGGAAAAGGTGCGCCGAATTTTCAAAGACACCCAGAACGACGCCGGCATGTTGAATCAATCCGCTGGGGTATAGCAGCAGGCTGCCGACCGCGCCGATTTCTTCTCGTTGGGCGTGTTCGACCATGGCGGTAAGCCAATCCGGTTCGATGACGTTCATATCGTCGTTCAGAAACAGGATTAATGGCGATTCGCATTCCCGGACGGCGTCGTTGTTCAGGCGCGAGTAGTTAAAGGGTTGGCCGCGCCGGTCGATCCGGCGGATGGCCGCGCCGCGATCCCGCCAGCGTTGAAAGGCCTTTTCCACTTCGTTCGAGGCGGAATTGTCGACAAGCAGCAATTCCAGATTGGGGTAGGCGGTCTTGGTGAATAGATCCTGCATCACCGGATCAAGCAAGGACAAATTGCCGCCGGTCGGCATCACCACCGTCACCTTCTGGGTCTTATCCACGGCGTACTGCACCCGGTAGCGGCCGGCGCCCGTTCTTTCCACGGTTGCGTTCTGTTCAGTCCGCGCCAAGTGTTCGGTTAGGGCGCGCATACCTGCGGCGGTAGACTTCGGTTTTTCATCGCCGCCCAGCGCGGTAGACCCGGGAATCGCCCGCCAGTGATACAGGATGCCGGGAATGCGGTGGATCTTCTGGGTCCGCTCCGAAACGCGAAGCAGAAAGTCGTAATCCTGAGTACCATCCCGGTAGGATTCGTCCAGGCCGCCGGCCTGCCGCGCCAGATCCGTCCTGCAGACGACGAAGTGGCACACGTAGTTGCACGAAAGAAAAAGATCGGGCGACCAGTCCGGCTTGAAGAACGGCTCGTACCGCTGGCCGTTCTCATCGATCTTGTCCTCGTCGGAATAGAAGAGATCGATGTCCGGCCGCAGGTTAATGGCCTTCACCACCTTACATAGCGCCGTCGCCGCAAGCTCGTCGTCGGAATCAAGAAAAGCGATAAAGCTGCCGGAAGCCAAACCCAGCGCCACGTTTGTCGCCCGGCTGATGCCGCCGTTTTCCGCATAGGCGGCTACACGGATGCGGGAATCGGCGGCCGCGCAGTCCTTAAGGTACTCGGCCAACTCCGGGACATCGGAGCCATCGTCGGCCAGACACAGTTCCCAATTCCCGTACGCTTGCGCCTGAACTGATTCGACGCAACGGCGGAGAAGCGGCAGCGGAGTCTTGTATACCGGCACTAGAATGCTGATGGTGGGTTGCGTGGGCAGCGCCGCCACTTCCGCCGCCAGCGCCTTGCGGGCCGCCTCATCCGGTTCGTGCATGTGGATCCAGTGCTGGTAAACATGGGTCCAAAGCGGATCGACCAGGACTTCGCAGATCGCGGTTGCCCGGTCGCCCTTGCCGGAAACGGCTGCCACTTCCAGCGTCTGGCGTCCGGCGGGGAGCGCGCTAACGTCCCAGCTATAGAGAAACCCGCTAGACCCGGAATTGAGAAGCTCAGGATGATCGGCGGCAACATCGGCGCGCAGGACGCCGGTCTCGGCTTCACCGATTAGCTTGCCTTCTGACCGGATCTCCACCCGGCTGACGCCGTCGGCAGACCATGCCCAGCCGCGCACCTCGACGGCTCCGCGAACGGGAGTCAACATCCCCGGCTCAGGATGATCGCAATGGAAACGGAAGACCGAATCAATAAGCGCCGCCCCGGAGAGAATCTCGACACCCCGGGAGAGGGAATACCGGCCGCCGTTTCGCGTCACCGCAGTGACAACGATCTCGTGCCCGCCCGGAGGGAGAGACTCGCAAGGCCACCACAGTTCGAATCCGGAGTCTTCCGCGCCTTGAAGCGAGCCCTGGCTTTGCCCGACGTCTGGACGGGCAAGGCCGGTGGTAGCCGGAACCAGGCCCGAAGCGCCGATCATCACCTCCACGTTCTCGATACCGGAGTCGGCAAGGCACCATCCGCGCACCCGGATCATTCCGGAACTCGGCAGCCGGGATCCTTCGTCGGGTTGTTCCCAAAATAGAAGGATTCGCTCAGGCGAAGCGCTGGTCGAGGCGTTTTCCGGAGACGCCGTGGGTCCCGGCAGCGGCGTAGGAGAGGACGTACGCGGCGCATGCGCTAAAGGCAGCTTCTCGCGTCCCAACGTGGCAGCCCACAGGACGACCCCAGCCAACTGCCGCAACGACTTCCAAATTCTGCTTTCGTAGATCGCCTGAACGGACTCCTGGAGAGAGACAAGCGATGCCTCCACATTCCGGACCTTCCCTCCTAGATGCGCGAGATAAGGGAGGGACGTGTCCGCGTTGCGGGAAGCGCCGGATTCCTGCCGGGCCAGGCGGGTTTCGATCTCGCTTAGCTTCGTCCGGAGTAGCTTGTTTGCCTTTAGCAGGCCTGGGTTCGCCAGCCTGGCCTTACGCAAGTTATAGGGATTCGGGCGGTCGTTGCGCGGCTTGGTCATGCTCGGTGCGGGGGTGTGCTGCTCAGGTTCTGCCCGCAGCCGCCCTTCCGGCAACGTACCGCTTGATCGCGTCCCGCCAGTGGGGCATGTCTTCGAAACCCAACTCCCGAAAGCGGTGGTTGTCGAGCACGGAGTAGGAGGGACGGCGGGCGGCTGCCGGAAACGCGTCGCTGGTGACCGGGGTCAGGTCCGGCGTCAACCCCGCTTCTTCAAAGATCGCCTTCGTGAACTCAAACCAACTGCATTGTCCGGCATTCGTCAAGTGATAAAGGCCGTACGCGCCGGTTGGTACCAGTTGGCGGACCGCATCGGCAAGGTCTCGCGTATTGGTCGGCGTCAAAACCTGATCGTTGACCACCCGCACCGGCTTCCCCTGCTTCCCCAGGTTCAGCATCGTCTCGACGAAGTTGGTGCCCTTCTCCCGGCTGCCTTTGTAGCCGTAGAGCCCGCTGGTTCGAATGATGAAATGCTTGTGCCACAGGCTGGCCAGCATCGCCTCGCCCGCAAGCTTCGACACGCCGTACTGGCTCCGAGGGGACGGCAACTCATCCTCGCGGTGCGGCGCGGAGCCGTCTTGAAAGACGTAGTCAGTGCTGAAGTGCACCAGCACAGCACCCGTTTCGCGAGCGGCTATTGCGAGATTTCGAACGCCGAAAACGTTCACCTCGAAAGCCCGCTCCGGTACGGTCTCGCATTCGTCTACGCGATGAAAGGCCGCGCAATTCAGAATGACGTCAGGACTCAACTCAGCAACTTTGCCGAGAACCTTGTCTGCGTCAACCACGCTGAGTTCGTCCTGCGTGGAGAGGGTCAGCTCTTCGCTAGCGAAGGCTGCGGCCAAGTCAGTGCCAAGCTGGCCGCGATGGCCAATCAGGAGAATTTTCACTCTTGCTTGGACCTTACCGGGCTACGGGAACTTCCATCGTCGGCATCTCGAAAACTGTGCCCGTGATGTCGATCGTCTTTTTCGCCTCTTCGAGAAGCTTCATCCAGCGGATGTTGTAGTAGCGGTCGCTCTCAAAATCGGAGAAGCCATACTCCTCGATTCGAGCAACGATGTTGCGCACGGACTCTTCAAGAGAGATCAGCGGCTTGAAATTCAGTTCCTGCTGGATGCGGTTGCCCGAAACTCGATAGTTTCGAATGCCGCGGTACTCAAACTGGCTGTGGATGGCCACTTCGTGCCCCATCTCCGCAAGCAGTGCCTGAATGCGCAGCGCAAGTTCGGAAATCCGGTAGTTGCCCGAGACGACGTTGTATACGCGGCCGCTAGTGGCTTCGATATCGGCTTCCAGAACGCTGATGTAGGCGCGCGCGGCATCGCGAACATCCGTCAGAGGACGCCACATTTGGCCGCCGTAGTGCAGGTTCAGCCGCCCCTTTGAGAGCGCGTCCTTCACCATCGTATTGACGACCAGGTCGTAGCGCATACGGGGGGAGAAACCGAAAAGCGTACCCATGCGCAGCATCACGGGGCAGAATTTGTCGTCCCTCAGGGCCTGCAATTCGCGCTCGCCCTGCAACTTCGACACAGCGTACACGGCGTGGGGATTGACCGGGGCCTCCTCGTTCAGCAGGACATCCCGTTCCTCATCAACGACGCCGACATCGTAGACCGAGCATGTCGATGCGTAAATGTAGCGGCGGATACCCCGCTGCTTCGCCATCTCGCCCAGGATCCGCGTGGCAACCGCGTTCATCTGGAAGTTGGCGTCGGGGTTGTACTCGGCCGTCGGATCGTTCGACAAGCCGCTGAGGTTGATGACGGCCCGAACATCGTCAAGCGCCGAGGGAGGCATGGCCCGGACATCACCGGTAATCAGCCGCAGCCGGTCCTTTACTTTTTCGAGACCCGTCTGGCCGAAAAACAGCCGGTCGAACACCGAAACCGCATAGCCGCGCGCGAGCAATTCCTCTACCAGCACGCAGCCTAAATAGCCTGCGCCACCTACAACCAAAACCGACCGGCCATCACTCATTTGACGAACTTCTCCTGAAGAAAATACGAAGTTTTATTTTACACGGGTCATACGGTTTCCCGCACTCGAAACCTTACCTCACCGGGCCGTTCGAGTGGCCGCCAGCGAGAAGCAGGGTCCATTCGGATGATTCGGGTCCTCGAAAGAGATATCAACCTTGTCGAAGCCAAAGTGCGCGAGGGCGCCGAGAATCGCCTCGCGAGGCAGCCACGCGCAACTGGTGGCGGCGCCGCCGCAGAACCCGGTCCACCCCAGGGCAATATCGTAGTCGTAGCTGTGAAGCTTGTAAGCGAACCCCTGGTTCTCGCGAGGCTGGCCTTTGGACAGCCGCTTGTGGATCACTTCATTTCGCCCCACGATCTCCGCATCGTAGTAGTGCGTCCACAGGTAGACGCGGCGCGTGACCCGGGCGATATCGGCAATCAACTGGACCGGATCGGTCATGTGATACAGCACGCCGCTGGCGAAGACCAGATCGAAGTTCCGGTCGGTGGTGCGCAGGAACTCCCGGAAATCGCCGCAAAGAAATCGCACCGCCCGAAATCCAAGAATTTCCTTAACAACCAGGCAGCGCAGATAGGCGCGCATGTTGCCCTCAATGGCCAGTACCGAACGCGCGCCGCGACGCTCCAGAAAATAGGAATGCCCGGCCTCCAGCGGCCCTAACTCCAAAACGTCAAGATCCTGAACTCCGCCCAGTTGACGCACCGCCCATTCGGCCCGTGGGTCTTCGAACAGAGGCGTGGAGCCCGCGCGGAGATGATCCCATGGCGTCGGCAGCCGCGACGTCCAATCTCCCTCGAAAATGTTGAGCGCGTTCTGCTGCGAAGGCAACTCCGTCGAATAAGTGTCCAGGATCTTTGCCATAGGCCAGTGCGGATAACCCCCGAGTCTAACATCCGGGTTGTCGACCGGAGGCTCGCCTGCGTTAGACTCGGAGTTCAAGTGCCAGAACGATCGCTGCAGGCTCAGCTTCTTCTGCAGCAGTACCGGAGCCTCGACCGCCGGCTGAATACGCTCGAAGGCAGCATGATCTTCCGTCTCCTGCGCTCCGGGGGAAATGTCTGGACCAATACCCGGGCGCGGCTGGGGCAGCGCTTACTCCACTCACCCTTTCACCGGTACTACTTGAAAGTGTTCCCGCCACCGGGGATCGATACTCGCTACGAGAAATTTGTCAGTTATGAGCGGTCCGGCCTGCCATCGCGTCCGCGGTTCAACCGTGCCCGCGCGCCCTTGAAGGATTACCCCGTCTTCTCGATCTTGCTGGCGACCCACAATCCAAAGAAACAGTGGTTGGAAGAAGCGGTACGTTCCGTTCAAGACCAATCCTATTCCCGGTGGGAGCTGTGCATTTCGGACGACGCAAGCATCGATCCCTGGCTGCCCGGCTATCTGAAAGGTCTGGAGGACGCCGATTCGAGGATACGCACGATCCGAAGCGGCGTGCATCGAGGAATCTCCGCGACGCTGAACGCTGCGGCCCTTCTTACGCACGGCGACTATCTTGGGTTTCTCGATCACGACGACGTGCTTGCTCACGACGCGTTGGAGGAGTACGCCAATGCATTGCGGCGGGGCGGGGCGGACGTGTTGTACTCCGACGAGGACAAGCTGGATGCGGACGGGGTCCGTTGCGATCCGATATTCAAGCCGGGCTGGTCGCCCGAGTTACTTGATTCCTGCATGTATGTCTGCCACTTTCTGGCCGTCTCCCGAAGTTTGTTTGACAGCCTTGGTGGACTGCGAAGCGAGTTTGACGGTGCGCAGGATTACGATCTGATGCTGCGGATCGAAGGCCGCGATCCGGTCGTGTGCCACGTGCCGAAGGTCCTGTACCATTGGCGAAAGCACGAACAATCAACAGCGCTCCACGCTGTTTCCAAACCCTATGCGCACGACGCCGGCAAGAGGGCTCTTGAATCCGCGCTTCGGCAGCGAGGCGGCAATCCGACCGTTGAAGACGGCTCGCACGCACATACTTACTTCCCGCGTTGGCAGTCCTCGAGCCAGCCGCTGACCAGCGTCATCGTCTGCACGCGCAGCGCGCGGCTGATTCGCAGGTGCCTTGCGTCGTTGCGTGGCACGCAGGGTGGCGCCGCTGTGCAGATTGTCGTGGTCAACCACCTGGGCCCGGAGAGTGAGGAGATATCCGGCGTTGTAAGTGAGTACGGTGGAGCGGAAGCCCGGTATAGCGGTGCTTTCAATTTTTCGCGAATGGTCAACCTGGGGGTGGAGACGAGTACGGGCGATGTGTTGCTCCTACTGAACGACGACGTGCACTCCCCTGGACCGGACGCGCTCCGCACGTTGATTGAGCAAGCCATGCGTCCAAAGATCGGGGCGGTCGGCGGTCTGCTCCGCTATCCGTCCGGCATTATTCAGCACGCCGGCATCGCCCTGGGCATGAACGACGGCGCCGGACATCCTTTTCGCGGCACAGTGGCTCCAAAATATTGGACGTTCGCCGGTTCACCGCGCGATGTGACCGCCGTCACTGGAGCCTGCCTTGCGACCCGCCGGACGCTTTTCGGCGAGGCAGGCGGAATGGACCCTGCGTTTCCCGAAAACTACAACGATGTCGACTACTGCCTTCGCGTCGGTGCGCTTGGCTTCCGCGTGGTCTGCGACCCGCGCGCATCGTTCGTTCACGACGAAGCGGCCACCCGGCACGCCGTGGTTCGCAGTTGGGAGCAGCACCGGTTCTTCGAACGATGGTATGACTGGGTGTTCCAGGAAGATCCGTACTACAGTCCGAATCTCTCAACGATGACTGAATCTGGAGAACTACGGCTGGGACCGGATGATGCCTGGATACTGCCGGACCCCGCACAGTCCGGAGAAATGGAAAAGGATCACGACTTTGTGGAAGGGTGACGCTCTCTATCTAACCCAGCAGTTAGTTTTAAAGGATTTTAGGATTCGTTACCGCAACATGTCGCTGGGCCTGCTGTGGTCGTTCCTGAATCCATTGATCATGGTGACAATCTATACTTTCGTCTTTACGGAAGTGTTTAAGAGCGAAATTCCATTCTTTCCCCTATTTTTACTTAGCGGACTGATTCCGTTTAACTTTTTTGTCCTGTCCTGGGTATCGGCAACCAATTCGATCGTAGACAACGCGGCCCTGGTAAAGCGGACCTCCGTCAAGCGAGAGCTTTTTCCCGTGGCGGGTGTCTTATCGAACGTTTTGCATCTGGTGCTGCAGTTAATGCTTGTAGTTGGGTTGGTCGTCTATTACAAAGTGGGCTTCTCCGTCCATTGGTTTTGGCTGCCCCTGATCTGGGGGTTGGAGTTGATCTTCATCATCGGCCTGGGACTGGCGACCGCCGCGGTGAACGTCTACGTACGGGACACTCGCTATCTTGTAGAGTCTCTAACCTTGGTGATCTTCTGGCTTGTCCCCATCTTTTACAGTTTCGAAATGATCCCCGCCAAGTATGCCGACATCTATCAGTACAATCCCATCGCCGCCCTTGTACTTGCATCTCGAACCGTAATTTTTCAGGCGCAGGCGCCGCACGCCGCACTGCTTTGGAAATTAGCGCTAGTGTCCTTCGGATCCCTGATTCTGGGGATCTTGGTGTTCCGGCGGCTGCAGCGCGGCTTCTACATCCATATTTGAGATGAGCCTGATTTCCTGCGATAACATCACAGTCCGCTTCCGCCAGCACGGAAGCCGTCAACTGCTTCGGGACCACGTTCAGAACGCGTTCAGCCGGAGGCAGGGCAATGACTTCTTTGCGCTGCGCGACGTTTCGTTGACTGTCGAGCCTGGAGAGGGCATCGCGATCCTTGGACAGAACGGCGCAGGCAAGAGCACTCTTCTCGGCGTCCTCGGAGGGCTTTTGCGGCCCGACGCCGGGAACGTCCTTGTCGCGGGTGGAGTCAGCCTTCTTCTGGAACTGGGGGCTGGTTTTCATTTTGAGTTGACTGGACGCGAGAACCTTCTGCTCAACGGCGCCGTAATCGGTTTCCGTCGGCGCGAGATCGAAGCTCTTGCGGGGTCGATCATCGAGTTTGCGGAGCTGGCTGACTTTATCGACGAACCTTTACGAACCTACTCCGCGGGCATGATGATGCGCCTGGCGTTCGCGATCGCCGTACACGCGGACATGAATCCAATTCTGCTGGTGGACGAGATTCTTGCGGTGGGCGACGCGGCGTTTCAGCAGAAGTGCCGGGAACGGATTCGCATCATGCGGCGGGATGGCAAAACGCTGATCTGCGTTTCCCATCAGCCTGCGACGCTGGCTGACGTTTGCGACCGCGCGGTGTGGATTCATCAGGGCAGGAAGGTGCGGGACGGTGCATTTGAGGAGGTGAGCCGCGCTTACACGGAGTTCATGACCAATCCAGACCGTCAACTGGGAGACACGATCGCCGGATGAAGCATCCGCGGCCACTGAATATTGTCTGCGCGACGACGCGGCAGTGGAATCCAGGGGACGAGTGGATCGCAGCGGGCATCCGGCGCCTTCTACGGGCGGCGCTGGCCGGCCGTGAGGCAAACTGGATTCTCTATGACCGCAGTCCCGGCGGCTTTACGACTCCGTGGGTTTCGCCGGAGCGGACGCAGGGCCGGCTCGGCAATGCGTACTCGGCCGAAGCCCTGCTTCAGGCCGACCTGGTCATCGCGGCTGGGACGCCCGAGTGGCATGGTCCGCACATGCGCTCGCTCTTCGAACGGCATTCCGGGACGCCGTGGCTGGTTCTGGGCGCGGGCACGGGCGAAGGTCCGCTGGAACTTGATCCTCAGGAAGTGGAAGTTCTTCGGCAAGCCTTGGTGACGGTTCGCGATCCGGACACGGCGGCTGAGCTGCATAGGTATGGAGTCGACGCCCACCTCCTTCCTTGCCCTGCGCTATTTTGCGCGGAGCTTGAAGTTCCCCCGAGGCGTCTCCGGCGCGTCGCCGTCGTCCTGCAGAGTGACCGCGTCGTCAACCAGCGCATCAGTCCGGAATTGAAATCAGAGCTGCTGCGGTTAGTGGACCAACTCGCCCTGCGGTGGGACGTCGCCATCGTATGCAACTACATCGATGAGTTTCAGGAGTTTTCGAACGACGCGAGTGTCCCGGTGCATTATCACTACGATTCGGCAGAATACGCAGAGATCCTTTCCGCGTTCGACCTGGTGATCTCCAGCCGTCTGCACAGCGGGATCCTGGCAAACTCGCTGCTGAAGCCGGCGGTGGTCGTGAATCCATCGCGGCGGGTCCGGTCGGCGGCGAAGGTTCTTCCTTATCTGTTTTGCTGCGAGGCAAGCGCCGTGATCCCGCGGATTGAGGCGATCCCATTCCAGGAGACCGTCCGGCAGCTGTTCAACTGGAAGCGGCGGATTGCGTCAGACTACGACAAGGTTCTCTCCGCAGGTCTCTCCCAATATGGTCTCCATCAACTTTCGTGAGGTCGCCGATTTCCGGGGTGAGACTGCTGGGGCGGAACCGCTTGTCTCCGGCATTCATAGCGGAAATGCAGGCGACATCATCTATTCGCTGCCCGCCGTGCGGGCGTTGGGCGTCCGGCATCTCTATTTGAACGTCTTCCGCAGCGCAGCGGATCCACTGCGGAAGCTTACGGAAGAAACCGCCGCCGCGCTGGCGCCGCTGCTGTTGGCGCAGCCTTACATTGACCGCGTGACGGTGGTGTCTTCGGGCGTGAGCCTGGAACAGATCGACCCGGAGTGCCTGAACGTCAATGTGGTTCTGGACGGGTTCCGGTTGCAGCGTGCGTCGGAACTCCACTTGATCGCCGCGCACGCCCGCGCCACGCGATCGCAAGTGCAGGGGGATCGGCCCTTCCTGACTGTGCCGGCAACGCAGCGTACTGAGGAGCCGTACGTTATCGTGGCCCTGACCCCGCGCTACCGCAGCCTTACCGATGAGTTTCTGCGCGACCTGATGCTCTGCTTCAAACGGATTGTGCTGGTGGGCCTTCCCGAAGAATGGCGAACGGTGGCGGGGATGGACGGCGAGATCTGGAGGGCGCCGGATTTCCTTCAACTGGCCGAGAGGATCGCAGGCGCGGCGCTGTTCATCGGCAACCCCAACCTGCCGTACGCCATTGCCGAAGGGTTGAAGGGCTTGCGCATCGTGGACCTTCCATCGGATATTCGAAACGCCTTCCCACTGGGGCCCCGGGGGTTCGTCATCCCAAGCACGAAGGCTGGTTTCTATGAGTTGCTTTCGATTCTGTGCTCCGAATCGGAGGAGCTGCAGCGATGCTGCCGCCTGGACCGTTTGAAGTCCACCCCTGAGCAACCACGCGAGCAGATCTCATTATCCCAAGAAGCGTCTGAGGGCAGATGCGCGGCCAGCGTCGCATTCCCGGATCTGTTCCGGGTCGGCGATGCAGGCATTCTCCTTCACCCGCCGCCGCCCGGCTTCACGCCGTCCGAGATCGTTTTCGACGAGATCGATGTTGCTGGTGAGTATCGTTTTTCCACGGAGGCTTACGTCGACCATCCGGACTCGGCGCCGGTCTTGATGTCGATTCTGGTGCGGTCAAATGGTGTCCCCGTTGCGCAGTGGACGTCGGAGGTAATACCCGGAAACAAGTACTCCGTCGATCTTGACTTGCCTGCATTAGCGGCGCCACTGCAGTTCACACTGCAAACGCAAATGGTGGAGAATTCTCCAAGCTCCAACTTCGCTTGGGCGTGGTTCGGTTCCCCGCGCCTAGCCCCGCGCTGAGGCTCAGTCGTAGCGGAAGTGGTCCGATTCGGGCCGTGCAAGCCATTCGCGAAGGGTGGGCTGAATCTTGTCCTTGTCCGACAGAACAGGATCCTTCACCGGCCAATCGATTCCGATCTCAGGATCGTTCCAGAGAATGCCGCCTTCGCCCTTTGAGTTGTACAGGCCGGTGCACTTGTACTGGATCTCCACGCGTTCCGACAAAACGCAGAAACCGCGTGCGAAGCCGGCGGGTGCGTAAACCTGCAGACGGTTCTCCGCCGAAACTTCTTTTCCGAACCATTTCCCCAGCGTCGGCGACCCCTTCCGGACATCCACGGCCATCAGATAGGCAGTCCCCACCGTGACGCGCATCAGCTTTGCCATCGGCGGGTCCCACTGAAAATGGAGACCGCGCAGGACGCCCTTGGATGAACCGGAGTGGTTGTCCTGGACGAACTGTGTCGGCAGCCCTAGCGCGGCGAACTGATCGGCGCGAAACGCCTCCACGAAGAATCCCCGGTTGTCCTGGAAGGAGTTGGTCTGGAGGACAGCCACACCATTGAGAGCGGATTCAATAATTTCGTAGGGCATTCGGCAACCCCTCAGTCTAACGGCCACTTCGATTGGCAGTCAAATCGGCGAGATGCGTTACGCTGTTACATACTACGCTTCGCGTTTGAATCTATGAAACGTATTGACTACGAGACTTTTGTAGGGGGTCTGCTGCGGCAGCATCCCCATTCCGAGGCAATGGAACTTGCCGTGGGAGGCGAGTATGAAGGAATGGGCGTGCTGCAGAAACAGCTTCTTGTTTCCGCTGGTCTCCGGCCGGAAGGCTCGCTCATAGATGTCGGTTGCGGATCAGGACGTCTTGCAAAGCAATTGCGCGACTACCTGAATGGCCCATACCTGGGGATCGACGTGGTTCCCGCACTGCTGGATCATGCGCGCAAGGAGTTTGGCAAACCCCACTGGCGATTCGAGAGGGCTGAAGGATTTACTCTTCCGGCGGACGACAGCTCCGCCGACATGGTGTGCTTCTTCTCCGTTTTTACCCATCTTAGGCACGAGGAGTCTTTTCTCTATCTGCGGGACACGAAGCGGGTTCTGAAGCCGGGCGGAAAAGTCGTTCTATCGTTTCTAGAGTTTCATATCCCTTCTCATTGGCACGTCTTCGAAACGGGAGTGAATCAGGGCGATGCCGACGTACCCGTCAACCAGTTCCTGGGCCGCGATGCGCTGCAAGCCTGGGCACGCCACCTGGGGTTCTCCGTTGAGGCCATCCACGACGGAGACAAGCCTCATATCCCGCTCCAGAGCCCGATCACTTTCTCAAGTGGACGAACTTACACGGACAAGGGCCTGCTGGGACAGTCTGTCTGCATTCTTGTTTCGGAAGGTTAGTGGCGGGCGATAGCCACCAGCGAGATCCAGTAATGCGACCCATTTATCTGGCTTGCTCCGATCCGGAGGATGTTTACCTCGCGGAAATGCTCCCTAAGGGCTTGGTCGAGGCTCTGTTGCGTGAAGAAGTTGAAGTGGGTGGACTCCAGCAGGTGCCACGGCACCACGTTGTGTTTGTGCAGAGTAGGAACCGCCGACATATCCGGCACGGTCAGTAAGAGTCCTTGATGGCTGATCCGGGCCGCCTCGGAGATCGCGGTCCGGTAGTCCGGAATATGCTCCATCACTTCAGAGGCGATCACCCAGTCGAACGCATCGTCACCATAGGGCACCGGAAAGGACCCGTCGTACAGACGGACGTGGGGACGCAACTCGTCCGGAAGAGTGCCGTTTATCTTTGGATGGTCTAATTCCAGGCCTTCGGCGTCCTTGCCTTGGGCGCGCAGCAAGCCAACCAACACGCCCCGGCCGCAGCCGAAATCCAGAATCTTGCCAGGAAGGCTCTCGGCCAGAAGTCGCAGCTCCCGATTGACAATCTCCGCAGGCATTCCGGAGCCGTAGACATTCTCGCGGTGGAATACATCCTCAGACGTCCGAAACATTGAATAGTCCGCGTGGCCGCAACTCAAGCGAAGGCCAGAGACAGCGAACAGCGGCTTGCCGGTGGAGTCGGCGTTCCGGAGCAGTTCAATGTTCTGATAGGTTCCTGGCTCCAATTGGAACTCAACGCAGAAGCCCCAGAATGCGTCCGCATCGGAACTGAGAGATTTGAGGTCGGCGCGGTGATGGCCATACGATAGGCGCGGCGAAAGAACATTACCATCCACCCGGATCGCCAGGGCGCGAAGATGATCGCGTTCCGCAGGCGAGGCCCAGCCCGCGACGGTCAGCAGTCCACAAGATTCGATTCGAAGAAAGTCTACGTAGGCGTGGCGGGAAAGGCTGGCGGCGGCATGAAGTTCCATTGATTGGGGCGTGGGGCTCCCCCTATGGTAATCAACGACAGAGCGCCGCCGGCGTTTACGTGCTCATCGAGCCGAGGAACTCGCCGTTCGACTTCGTCTTGTTCAGCTTGTCGATCAGCAGTTCAATCGATTCAACGGGCGACAGCGGCGCAAGCACCTTGCGAAGCACCCACACGCGGTTCAACTCTTCCTTCGGCAGCAGCAGCTCGTCCTTGCGGGTGCCGCTCTTGTTGATGTCGATGGCGGGGAAGACACGCTTGTCCACGCCGGTTTTGATCAGCGCCGTCGTGATTGCACTTCGCGTCTGCGTAAATACACGTCGTAGGCCCAATCCCCCGACTTGACCGACGGAAGGGTCATTTCAACTTTCGCCGCGAAGCGGAATTCGTTTCCATGTTCGTCAACGCGCTTCGACTCCAAGTATGCCAGCGAGATCGACGTGATCCCTTGCGACAGCAGTGGCTTTAGCTCTTCGCCCTCCGACACGCCGTTGTGGTTGCGGTCTTGCCAGATCAGCAACTTCTGAAAGACCCGATCAGACCTGTCGATTCTTCCGTCACCATTGCCGCCAGAGATCGGGTCGTCGAAGGCGGCGAGAGCCTCGAAGCCGTTCCTCTCCACACCGGGTTTGTCGACTTGGGCTGTCCGGTTACCGAACAGTTCCAGGCTACTGTCGATACTACCGTTGCGGTTTCGATCCAACGCGAGCCACCCGTCATCGGAGCCAGCTGCCGTCCACGAAATCTGTCGTTGCACGCCATCGCCAGCAAAGTCGAACTCGATACCATCCTCCGCAGAAGTCATGGCAAAGCCGTTTCCCTCAATGTCCAGCAGCACCGGAGACAGCGGTTCGCAGCATATCCCGAAGCAAAAATTGTTCCCTGTGCAGTCAGTATCGCCATTCGGACACGGAGGGGCACCAAAGCACGTATCGCATGCGACATGCTCGCACTGAGTGGGTTGACAACCCGAAGGAACACAGTTGTTGGCAGTTCGTGGAAAGAAGCCGCCGTTTATAGCGCCGGGAGGACTGTTCGTGGCGTAGTCATAACTACCGGAACAGGACGGAGGAACACAATCCATCCGCGCTTGCACCCAGTACTGGCCTGCGCATCCGCTTCCCTGACAACCTGTCTGGGCGAACACCCGCCCGGAAAACACTTTTTTCATGTAGGCTACAAGCTGCGACTCTGCAGGGCACGCGGTGACTGGCGGTCGATCATTCGCCCTCGAAGCCGCGTCGGATCGAATCTGTTTTAGTGTCAAGACTGGGTGCGGTCGAAGCCCTTCAAAGAGGCTGCTCAAGGGTAGTCCCCCTTGCCCACTCAGAATCACTCCCCGCTGGGAGTCACTCGTTGTCCTTGCACGCTGAACAATCCGGATAGCCATCCCAATCAAAGCGACAGCAAGTGTGGCACCGAGGACCCCATAAGCTCTTCTTGTCATTGGTCGACGCCCCGTTGTCTCAAGTACCCCCTGCGATCACTCGACGGAGAAGCCGCCGTAAGCCACTTGGTTCTCGTCTGTCCAACCGCTTCCGCGAATCCCACTACGAGGTCCTCGCCCTCGAAACCCATAAGTCTCCCGCCCGGAGGAAGCCCATCCGGAACATTTGCCCTCTCCCAGACACCCTCTTTCCTGTTGAAAACCCAAATTGTCGAGTTCCCTAGATTGTTCACACCAATGGCCGCAATGCCCGTCTGGCTAACGGCGAACGTTATGCCGGAGATACTATGTCCTTTGGGAAGTTGCGGGCCGTCATAGCGGTCTATTTCCTTGCCTTCCAAGGAAAATTCGATGATCTCATTGCTTCCGGTTCGAAGAATAACTGTGTTGTCTGATACTCGTAGCTGCGACGTATCGGACCTCGCGGTTGGCCGGAGAGCCGGGCGAATAGTCTGGAGAAGATTACAGCGGGCATCATAGCGGTTAATAACAAACCGATCCACCGTTCGGGTTTGTTCCCAGTCTGTATTCCATCCCGCAGTCCAGACCGTTCCGTCCGCCGCCGCCGCGAGTTTTGCCGGAAAGTGAGGAAAGGTCCCGCAAACTTGCTTGGTCTGCCCCTCGGAAACCCTAGCGAAGAATGTTGTCACCCGAGAGTCAGAGTCGAAAGCGGCCGCGGACACATAGATATCGCTCGTTGGGGATACGACGGCATCGTAAGGACCGATGGCCGCCACTTCGGGTATATCCAATGGAATTCTCTCAACAACGCCGTCGGCTGTCGCTATGCACAGATTCGGCGATCTTGAGCCACTCCCTTCCGTGGTCAGAAATCGACGCCGGGACCAGGTAAGCGGTACGACTGTCGGTTGGTCCGGAGCGCAGGTTACAAAGGATTCACGCGAGGAGGCGGAGAATGTTACGGGATCTCCTGCAAAAAGCAGAGCCCCTAGGAATGAAACGAACAATGGAAGAGCGACTCCCTGCCGGGGCATGTCAACCTCCTTACATGCGGGAGTGTACTCCTCCCCCCCCCCTTAAAGTCAATGCATTGTTTTGAGAACTGCCAAGGAGGTAAGAATTCCTAACACGTCCTACGTGCTCATCGAGCCGAGGAACTCGCCGTTCGACTTCGTCTTGTTCAGCTTGTCGATCAGCAGTTCAATCGATTCAACCGGCGACAGCGGCGCAAGCACCTTGCGAAGCACCCACACGCGGTTCAACTCTTCCTTCGGCAGCAGCAGCTCGTCCTTGCGAGTGCCGCTCTTGTTGATATCGATGGCGGGGAAGACACGCTTGTCCACCAGCTTGCGGTCCAGATGGATTTCCATGTTGCCCGTGCCCTTGAATTCTTCAAAAATCACGTCGTCCATGCGGGAGCCGGTGTCGATCAACGCCGTCGCCATGATGGTCAACGATCCGCCTTCCTCGATGTTGCGGGCCGCGCCGAAGAAGCGCTTCGGCCGCTGCAGCGCGTTTGAATCGACACCGCCCGACAGCACCTTGCCCGAAGGCGGGACGACGGTATTGTAGGCGCGCGCCAGACGCGTGATGGAATCCAGAAGAATCACCACGTCGCGGCGATGCTCGACTAGGCGCTTGGCCTTTTCGATCACCATTTCGGCCACTTGCACGTGGCGGGAAGCGGGCTCGTCGAAGGTGGAACTGATCACCTCGCCCTTCACCGAACGCTGCATGTCGGTTACTTCCTCTGGACGCTCGTCGATCAGCAGTACGATCAGCGCGACTTCGGGATGGTTGGTCGAAATTGAGTTGGCGATCGACTGCAGCAGCATCGTTTTGCCGGTGCGCGGCGGCGCAACGATCAGTCCGCGCTGGCCCTTGCCGATTGGTGTCAGCATGTCCATCACGCGGCCGGAGAAGTTGTCCTTTGTCGTCTCCAGCTTCAGCCGTTCCTGCGGATACAGCGGCGTCAGGTTGTCGAAGAAAATCTTGTTGCGGGCTTCCTCTGGCGGTTCAAAGTTGATCGCGTCAACCTTGATCAGGGCGAAGTAGCGCTCGCCTTCCTTCGGCGGACGGATCTGGCCGCTTACCGTGTCGCCGGTGCGCAGATCGAACCGGCGAATCTGCGAGGGCGAGACGTAGACGTCGTCGGGACCCGGCAGGTAGTTATACTCTGGCGCGCGCAGAAAGCCGAAGCCGTCCGGCAGGCATTCGAGTACACCCTGCGAGAAGATCAGTCCAGACTTCTCGGCCTGCGTCTGCAAGATCTTGAAGATCAGTTCCTGCTTGCGGAGGCCCGCCGCGCCGGCGATGCCCATGTCCTTCGCCACCTGATTCAGGTTTTGAATCGACATGTCTTTCAGCGCGACAAGGTCCAGACGCTCCCCGGGCTTTGGCGCCACAGGCGCGGCTTGCTGCGCCTGTGGCTGGCCCGCGGACTGCTGAGCCGGAGGTTGGCCCTTGGGCGCGCGCTGGCGGACTTCGCCGTCGCCATTCGCCTTCGGCTCCCTCGGCGGCTTTGCGGCTTTCTCCGGCCGCTGCTCCGCCACGCTTTCTTCCGGCGCCGTTTCTTCCAGCGCCGTTTCCTTCGGAGTTTCCTCTACGACGGCTGACTGTTCGTTATCTTCGTGATTGCTTGCCACAGTTCCCTCGTTCCCCGGCCATCTTCAGCCGAGAATGGCACCGCCTCGCCGGAAGTTTCCTTCTGGATGGAACGCATGCCATGTACGTATTCCTTCTGATTCAGTTTGTCGATCTTGGTGGCGGCAACCAGATAGGGCCGCCCCTGACTATCCAACCAATCCCGCATGGCGAGATCCGCCTTCATCCAGCCGCGGCGGGAATCCAGCACCATCACCACTAATCGCAACTGTTGCCGTTCGAGAAGGTATCTCTCGATCAGCGCTTTCCATACCAATTTCTCCGCCACCGGGCCTTCGGCAAATCCGTATCCCGGAAGGTCGACGAATCGAAGGCTCGGATTGATTTGGAAGAAATTGATCATCCGGGTGCATCCCGGACGCGAGCTTGTAAACGCCAGTTTGTCCCGCCCGGTGAGGCGGTTGATGAGACTGGATTTGCCCGCGTTGGACCTGCCGGCGAAAGCGACCTCCGGGGCCGCCTCAACCGGAAACTGTTCGGGCTGAGCCGCGCTGAGCAGAAATTCCGGCTCTATCACGGCTGTCATGGTTCTTGACTCGAAAATTAGTGCCGCAGGTCCTCGACCGCGGCTATCTCCGGCTTGGGTTCCATCGCCGGTGGCGTTGGAAGCGGCTCCGGGAGACGTTCAAAGGCGACCCTGAGAACATCGTCCATAGATTCGACCAAGTGGAGCTTCATACTGTTACGAATTATTTCAGGGACATCCAAAAGATCCTTCTCATTGTCCTTGGGAAGGATCGCTTCGTGTATGCCCTGACGATGCGCGGCCAGCAGTTTTTCTTTCAGGCCGCCGATGGGCAGCACCCGGCCGCGAAGCGTGATCTCACCCGTCATCGCGACATCCGCGCGAACGGGAATCCGGGTTAGGGAACTCGCGATTGCGGTGGCCAGCGTAATGCCCGCCGAAGGACCATCCTTCGGGATTGCGCCTTCCGGAACGTGGACGTGTATGTCCAAGCTGCGGTAGAAATCCTTCGGAAGCCCCAGCGCGTGCGCGCGGCTGCGGACGTAGCTCATCGCAGCTTGTGCAGATTCCTGCATGACGTCGCCCAGCTTGCCGGTGATGGTCAACTTGCCGCGGCCTTCCATCGTGGTTACTTCAGTTGAGAGGATGGAACCGCCCACTTCAGTCCACGCCAAGCCCACGGCAGCGCCGATTTCGTTCTTCTTGTCGGCCTTAGTGTCCCGGAACTTGGTGGGGCCCAGCAGCTTCGTTACCTCAGCCTCCGTCACGATGGTCTTGGGGACATCGGACTTCGCCACCTTCTCCGCAGTCTCCAGCACCACCTTCCTAGGTTTCTTCCCGGACTTCACCTTCTGAAGAACCTTCGGAGCCGGCACATCGTCGATGATCTCGATCGGCGCATCGAGCGCGCGGTCGGCGTCCTCACCCTCGGGCAGCGATGCGATCACCTGCTTCGTCACCTTGCGGCAGACGTTACCAACCTCGCGCTCCAGATTCCGGACGCCCGCTTCGCGAGTGTAGCCGTTGATCAAAGCTGTAAGGCCGTCGTCCTTAAACTCAATCTCGTCACCGGAAAGTCCGGTGGCCTTGATCTGCTTCGGAACCAGAAAACGTCTTGCGATTTCCAGCTTTTCGATTTCCGTGTAGCCCGACAGCCGGATCACTTCCATGCGGTCCTGCAGCGGAGCCGGAATCGTATGCATCACGTTCGCCGTGGCGACAAAAAGCACCTGGCTCAGGTCGTACTCGACGTCCAGATAGTGATCCATAAACATGTAATTCTGCTCTGGATCGAGAACCTCCAGCAGCGCCGCCGAGGGATCGCCACGGAAGTCGGTGGACATCTTGTCGATCTCGTCCAGCATGAACACCGGATTTTTTGTACCGGCTTTCTTCATCATCTGAATCACTTGGCCGGGCAGCGCGCCGATATAGGTACGCCGGTGGCCACGAACTTCCGCTTCATCGCGGACTCCGCCCAGCGACAACCGGATAAACTTCCGTCCCGTTGCCTTGGCGATAGACATCCCCAGTGAAGTTTTGCCCACGCCGGGAGGTCCAACGAAGCAAAGGATGGAACCCTTCGGGTTGTCTACCCTGCGCCGGACCGCGAGAAATTCCAGCACCCGCTCTTTGATCTTTTCAAGACCGTAGTGGTCGCTTTCAAGAACCTTCTTGGCGAAGTTGAGGCTGGTAATTTCCTTGGATTTTTTCTTCCATGGCACGGCCAGCAGCCAGTCTAGATAGGTGCGCGAAACCGTGGACTCCGCCGACATCGGCGGCATCGCCTCCAGCCGCTTCAACTCCTGTAGCGACTTTTCCTTGGCGTCCGGCGGCATGCCCGCAGCCTCGATCTTCTTCTTCAGCTCGTCGTATTCGCTCTTCTCGCCGCGTCCCAATTCCCGCTGGATCGCCTTTATTTTCTCGTTGAGGTAATACTCTTTCTGCGCTTTTTCCATCTGGCGCTTCACGCGGCCCTGGATCTGGCGGTCGACGTTCAGCTTTTCGATCTCGATATCCAGCAGGTCGCCGATACGCGTTAGGCGGTCCACCGGATCGAAGATCTCCAGGATTTCCTGCTTCTCTCCAAGGTCCAACTGAAGGTTCGCGGCAACGGTGTCGGCCAGCTTCGAAGGATCGTCGCCACGGGTGGCCGCGATCATCGACTCGTAGTTCAAATTCTGAGTCAGTTTGACGTACTGCTCAAACAACTGCGAGACGCGTTGGAGCAGTTCGTCCAGTTGAGTTCCGCCTTCGACGCGAAAACTCTGGGTCTTCACCAACGCCTGAAAGAATCCGTCTTCATCCTGGACGGAGACCACTTTGCCCCGTTCCAGACCTTCCACCAGCACTTTGATGTTGCCGTCGGGCAGTTTCAGGCTCTGAACGATACTGGCGATCGTGCCGACGGAGAAGATCTCGTCGGGACGCGGCTCATCAATTGAGGCGTCGTGCTGCGTGGCCAGGAAGATTTTCTTGTCGCCTGCCAGCGCTTCTTCAAGGGCGCGCACGCTGGACTCTCGTCCGACGACAAACGGCGTCATCATGTGCGGAAAGATGACGACATCGCGGATCGGCATCATCGGAAGCCGCTTCGATTCGGTTTTATCTTTGGAGGTCACCATGAAAGTCTCTGATTCAAGGGATGCCCAGCGGGTCTAGCTGGTTTCAGCGCGGGAACGACTAAGACGTTGGGATCGAGAGGGCTAGGGCAACACCCAGATCGGCGATCCCCTTCAAACAGCAGTATACCACCGGCACGCGCAACGTGGCGGGGGCGCCTTAGCCCGCTTTTTCGAGCAGGGCCAGATTAATCTTTTGAGAGTGGACCATTTCCTTGGTCACCAGGAACTCCCGGACTTTCTTGTAGGAAGGCAGGAAGTACATCAGGTCCAGCATCAACTCTTCCAGAATCATGCGAAGGCCGCGCGCGCCCACCTTGCGTTCCAGCGCCAGCTCCGCAATCGCCTCCAAGGCGTCGTCGTTGAACTTCAGCCGGACATTTTCGAACTCAAACAGCTTCTGGTATTGCTTGATCACGGCGTTCTTCGGCTTCGTAAGGATCTGCACCAGCGCTTCCTTGCTAAGCTCCTCAAGAACAGCCACCACCGGCATGCGGCCAATGAATTCCGGGATGAAGCCGAACCGGATCAGATCCACCGGCTGCACCTGCTGAAGCAGCTGAACGTCGCGCTTGTGGGCGCCGGCCAGTTTTTCCGTAATCGGAGTCGCCTTTTGCGCATCGTCCTCGCCGGGAGTGAAACCGATGGCCCGCTTGCCGACGCGACGGCCAATCACTTTCTCCAAGCCGACAAAAGCTCCGCCGAGGATAAACAGGATGTGCGAAGTATCGACTGGCGTAAATTCCTGATGCGGATGCTTGCGTCCGCCCTGCGGCGGCACGTTCGCAATCGTGCCTTCCAGGATCTTCAACAGCGCCTGCTGCACGCCTTCGCCGGAAACGTCGCGCGTGATCGACGGGTTCTCGTCCTTGCGGCCGATCTTGTCGATCTCGTCGATATAGATGATGCCCTGCTGGCACTTCTGCACGTCCCAATCGGAATTCTGAAGCAGGCGGAGGATGATGTTTTCCACATCCTCGCCGACATATCCCGCCTCGGTTAGCGTGGTGGCGTCCACGATGGCGAACGGTACATCCAGGATCCGCGCCAGCGTCTGCGCCAGCAGGGTTTTTCCAGTGCCCGTGGGACCGATCAGCAGAATGTTCGATTTCGAAAGCTCAACATCGGTGGTGCGCTGGCGGTTCATCTGAACCCGCTTGTAGTGGTTGTAAACCGCTACGGCAAGCTTCTTCTTCGTCGCGTCCTGGCCGATGACGTACTGATCCAGATACTCCTTCAGCTCCAGCGGTTTCGGAAGCTTGTTTGGAGTGGTGTGAGCACTCTCGCTACGGTCATCATCGAGAATTGAATTACAAACGGCAATGCACTCGTCGCAGATGTAAGCGCGCGGATAGTCGCTGGGGCTCGAGATCAGCTTCCCGACTACTTCCTGGCTCTTGTGACAAAAGGAACAGCGGAGGGAATCGTCAGATCCGTTGCGCTTCACGCGGCGAACTCCCGTTTTGGTGCGGGCATCATAAGGACGTAGGAGGGGATCGCGGCCTTTCCCCACCTGAAGTATAACCTAAAGTCCATTCTGGACCGCTATCGGCCGTTCACCCGACCAACGTATAGTACTGGAGGCCCCACTTGGCCCGTCCACCCACCGTAAACTGGAACACATCGCCATGCTTCGACTCCTTCTATTGATCGCAGTCCCAGCCGCGCTTCCCGCTGGCAGCGACTGGCCGGTGTACGGCGGCGACGCGGGCGGGACGCGGCACTCGCCGCTCAAGCAAATCGACCGCGGCAACGTAGCGAAATTGAAGGTGGCCTGGACATACCGGACGGGCGATTTCAGCGACGGCCAGCCTGGGTCTGTGCGGAGCGCGTTTGAATCCACTCCACTGGCGATCGACAACGTACTCTACGTGGTCAGCGCGTTTCAACGCCTGATCGCTCTGGACGCCGAGACCGGCAAGGAACTGTGGGCATTCGACCCTAAGGTGAGTCGCAGCCGTCCACAGATGATGTTTACCCACCGCGGCGCGGCCACATGGACAAACGGCAAGGAGCGGCGGCTCTACTACGGCACGCTGGACGGCCATTTGTGGGCGGTGGACTCGCGGACCGGCAAGGCGATCGACGCATTCGGCACGGGTGGGTTCGTCAATCTTAAGGATGGTGTGATCGCGGGCGAGATGCCGGCGGGGCGAGGCTACGGGATGACGTCGCCGCCGCTGATCTACAAGAATCTGGTGATCTGCGGATCGATCGTTCCGGACGCGGAGGTGAAGGGTCCGCTGGGGGATGTGCGCGCCTACGACGCCGCTACCGGAAAGCTGGTGTGGACGTTTCATGTGATCCCGAAAGCGGGCGAGTTCGGCGTCGATACGTGGGAAGGCGAATCTTGGAAGGATCGCGGCGCGGCCAACATGTGGTCAATCGCCAGCGTGGACGAGAAGCGCGGCCTGGTGTTCCTGCCGCTTACCTCCGCCGCCACGGATCGTTTTGGCGGAGACCGCAAAGGCGCGAATCTGTTCAGCGATTCACTGGTGGCGTTGGACGCGGCCACTGGGAAACGCGTCTGGCATTTTCAGACGGTCCATCACGATATCTGGGATTACGACCTTCCCGCGCAGCCGGTGCTGGCGCAGGCGATGCGGGACGGCAAGCTGGTCGACGCCGTGGCGCAGGTGACCAAGACCGGATTTACTTTCCTGTTCGCGCGCGATAGCGGGAAGCCGCTGTTCGACATCGTTGAGAAGCCGGTGCCGCCCAGCGAAGTACCGGGAGAGCAGACGCATCCGACGCAACCATTCCCGGTAAAGCCGCAGCCCTACGCGCGGCAGAGCTTCAAGATCGAAGAGTTGACGGACGTCACGCCGGAGTCTCGCGCCTTCTGCGAGGATCTGGTGAAGGATGCTGTGTTCGGCGGCCTCTACACGCCGTTCGGGTTGAAGCGCACGGTTCTGTTTCCGGGGACTAACGGCGGGGCGAACTGGGGTGGCGCGAGTTTCGACCCCCAAACGCGAACCCTGTACGTCAACTCGATGGATGTCGGCATGGTGGGCGCGATGGTGAAGTCGCGCGAAGGCTCGACCATTCCGTACCGCAGTTCGGGCGCGCCGACGCCGTTTTCGCGGTTCTGGGATAAGGATCGTCTGCCCTGCCAGAAGCCGCCATGGGGACACCTGACGGCGATCGATCTCGATAGGGGCGAGTTCCGCTGGCGCGTGACGCTGGGCGTCGTAGACAAGCTGCTGGAAAAGGGTCTGCCGCCAACGGGCACGTCGAACCTAGGCGGGTCTATCGTCACGGCGGGCGGGCTGGTGTTTATCGGCGCCACCGACGACAGCCGGTTCCGCGCGTTCGACAAGGACACCGGCAAAGAACTTTGGGTGGACAAGTTGCCGGGTTCGGCACATGCAACGCCGATGACTTTTGAAGGAAAGCGCACCGGCAAGCAGTTCGTCGTCGTGTCGGCCGGCGCGGGCAACAAGTACAACGACAAGTTCACCGACGTTCTGGTGGCTTACGCGCTTCCATAATGCGATGGATGATAGCGTTGCTGTGCGTGGTGATGTGGACTGCTCCGGCGGAGAAGCCATTTTCGCACCGCCAGCACGCGGCATTGAAGATGAAATGCGCGCAGTGCCACGCGACGGCGGAGACGGAGGAAACAGCCGGGTTCCCAACCGCCGCGCAGTGCAGGACGTGCCACGTCTCAATGGCGGCGCGCACCATCCCGGCAAAGCGTGTCTACCGCGTCCGCGATTTCGTGGTGTTCAGCCACGGGCGGCATTCGATGGCAAACGCGGCTTGCAACGCCTGCCACGGCGAAGTTTACACTCAAGACACGCTGAAGCTGGCGCGTCCAACAACCATGGCGGCGTGCGTGGCTTGCCATAAAGAGACCCGGGCGACGGTGGAGTGCAACTCCTGCCACGACCTGGGCCAGTAAGAGAGGAACTCCGATGGATCGAAGAACGTTTCTCGGCGCGATGGGCGCGCCGATGCTGGCTGCCGGCGCGGAAAAGAAGGTAATCCCCTGGTACGAGGAGCCGATGCTGGGCCTGCACAAAAAGGTAAAGGCTCCGGCAAAGATCGAGTCGATCCGCCTCCTCTATGCCGAGAAGGAATACTTTGTTCAAACCCGCTCCACCGACGGCGTGGTGGGAGTCTGCCGGACGAAACAGATGGAGGATTTCATCCCGATCTTCCACAATCGCGTGGTCCCGCTGCTTATTGGCAAGGACGCACGCGACATCGAAACGCTGATCGACGAGATCTACATCGCAAACTATAAGTTGGCCGGGCAGGCCCTCTGGTGCCCTGTGGCGTACATCGAGCAGAGCATTTTTGACCTGCTGGGCAAGACGGCGAATAAGCGCGTGGCGGAATTGCTTGGCGAAGTGGTTCGCGAAGAGATTCCGGTCTACCTTTCCGGATCGGGGCGCGATCTCACGGCGGAAGAGGAAGTGGACATCTACGTCCGGGGCCTGGAACAGACGGGCGCCAAAGCCGTGAAGTTCAAAATCGGCGGCCGCATGAGCCGAAATCTGGACGCCTACCCGGGACGCACCGAAACCATGATGAAACTGGCCCGCAAGCGAATGGGAGACCGTATCGTCCTCAACGCCGACGCCAACGGTTCGTACAACGCGGCGAAAGCGATCGAAGTGGGCCGGATGCTGGAAGATCTGAACGTCAGTTTCTTTGAGGAGCCGTGCCCGTGGGAAGAGCTCGGCGAAACGAAGAAGGTGGCCGAGGCGCTGAATGTTCCCATCGCATTTGGCGAGCAGGACTCCAGCACATGGCGCTTTCTCTGGCTCGCGGAGAACAAGGTCGCGCAGATCCTTCAGCCGGACCTGAACTACAACGGCGGTTTCGTCCGGGCGATGCGAGTGGCGCGAATCGCGAAGAAGTTTGGGCTGCCGATCGTCCCCCACAACACGCAGACCGGATCGACGGCGGTGAACATCCTTCAATTCGCCGCCGCGGTCGAGAACATCGGGGGCTATATGGAGTTCCCCTATCGCGCGGAACCGAAGACGGAGACCTACTCTTCGCCCCAATTTCTGATCAAGAATGGAACCGTCAAAGCTCCGCGAGACTCTGGTCTGGGCGTAACGTTCGACCCCGCGTTTCTGAAGAAGGCCAAAGTAGTGGCCGCCTAACCTAGGGCAGCACCCGCACCACGATCTTCGAGCCTTGCGACCGCGACCGGTAGATCCGCTCCGTCGCCTTGACGAAATCCGTCTCCTTCGCTTCTGGAATGCTCATGAACTTTTGCGGATTACGGTCCGCCAGCGGAAACCAGGTGGAGTGCACCTGAATCATGATGCGATGCCCGCGCCGGAAAGTGTGGAACACGTCGTTCATGCGGAAGGCCAGCGGCGTCGCCTTGTTTGGCGTAAACGCTTCGGGCTTGGAGAAGCTGTTGCGAAACTTTCCGCGGAACATCTCTCCACGCACCAACTGCTGGTACGCGCCCATCTGGACGTAGGAAGCGGGATTTCGCTGCGGCGGCTTCGCGTTCGGATCGGGCTTCTCCGGCGGAGGCGGCGGGCCGTCGAACGTGTTTGGAAAATCGTCGGGATAGACGTCGATCAGCTTCACCACCCAATCGGAATCCGTGCCCGACGTCGAGACGATCAGTTCGTTGTCGAGTGGCCCGGCGAACGTGATGTCCTCCTCCAGCGGAGCGGTTTCATACACCAAAACATCCGGCCGCGTCGATGCAAAGCGCTGGTCGCCCGTCATGTATTCGCGCGTCATCCCGATGGCCGTATTGGCGATGAAGGGCACCGGTTTTGCGGGGTCGCTGACGTACTCGTCGTAGCTCTCGCCGGCGCCATCGGACGGAGCCTCCCATCCCAAGCGTCCTTTCGGTTGAAGGTAAAGCGTCTTCGCCGCCGCTTCCTTCGGCGGCCAGGATTCAAACTGCCTCCACACGTTGGTGCCAGTCTCGAAGACGTAGGCCTTCGGCAGTTTCATCTCGCCCTTCTGCTTCAGATGGAACTCAAAAAACGGCTTCTGAATTTTCTCGCGGTAGTATTCGCCGGTTTTGGCGTTGAAGGAAACGTCTCCTAAACGGTCGCCATCGCCGCGCGCCCATTGGCCGTGGTACCAGGGCCCCATCACCAGCAGATTCTGATCCTGATAGCCGCCCTTCTCGACGCTCTCGTACACCTGAAGCGCGCCATAAAGATTTTCCGCGTCAAACCATCCGCCCACGGTCATCACGGCGGGCTTGATGCCCTTCAAATGGGCCCGGATGTTTCGCGACTGCCAGAACTCGTCGTAGGTCTCGTGCTTCAGCATCTCGTTCCAGAAGGCCACCTCGTTTTTCAGCAGCTTCTCGTTGGCATTCACCAGCGGACCCACCTTGTCGAGAAAAAACCGGTACCCGTCGGGCGTCTTGTGCCGGAACGCGGGCGAAGTGACGTCTTCGGGCGTCAGCGGCTCCGGCCGCGGCAGCCCAAACCGGACAAGAAAGTTGAACGCGTGCGGCAGCCACAGGACACCGTTGCGATGGAAATCGTCGCCGGTAAACCAATCGGAGATAGGCGCCTGCGGAGATGCGGCCTTGTGCGCCGGGTGGGCGTCGATCATGCCGGCGGCGGTGTAGAAGCCCGGGTACGAGATGCCCCAGGTGCCGACGCGTCCATTGTTATTGGGAATATTCTTGATCAGCCAGTCGATCGTGTCGTAGGTGTCGGTAGACTCGTCGAAATCCTGCGCGGCGCGCTTCGACCCCTTGTGCGGAGTCATGTTGACGAACTCGCCTTCCGACATCCAGCGTCCCCGCACGTCCTGGTAGACGAAGATGTAGCCGTCCTTGCCCATCTCCGCGTCCGGGCCCACATCGGTTTTGTACTTGTCCACGCCATACGGTGCTGCGGGCGAGTAAGGCGAACGCTGCATCAGGATCGGATATTTCTCCGCGAAGTTCTTCGGCACATAGACGGAAGTGAACAGCTTCTTCCCGTCGCGCATGGGGATGCGGTATTCGTATTTGGTGTAGTGGGCCTTGACGTGTTCGAGACCCTGCGCCAACAGTCCCGCAGCTGCAATGCAGACAGCGAAAAGCGTCTTCCAGGCGATCATGCCGATATGATAGCGGTATGAGCGCGGCGGCCCTGATTTTGTTGGCCTCAGTTGCCCTTGAACCGCCGTTCCTCCGGCTGGCCGAGGAAGCCGAGGCTTTCGCGCGGGAGCTGCCGAACCTGATCGGCGAAGAAAAGCTAACTCAGCAGGCAGTGAAGGAGCGTCGCGGATTCCGCATCCGTGTCGGCGAGAAAGCACTGCGTGCGGCCCCCGTGCTGAACGAACAGCGCGAGGTGCAAAGCGAGTTCGCCTACTCCACATTTGGCGGGCGCGAAGGACAGCCACCCACCATCCACGAACTGCGCACCGTCGTCGCCGTTGACGGCCGCCCGGTGGCAAAAGCGGAGGAGGCGCGCCGGGCGCTGGTGCTGAATGCGCGGTCGGCGGACGATCAGGTGAAGCGCAGGCTGCTGGAAGATCTGGAAAAGAACCTCATCTCCGGCGCGGCACTGGATTTTACTCTGACACTGCTTCTGTTCCGCAGCCGCAACCTGGACAACTACGAATTTCTACCGGTGTTGGATCAGCAGATTGGCGAAAGCGCTTGCGAGATCTGGGCCTTCCGGCAAAAAGGCGGACAGGCGCGTTTTACGATCTTCGACGGCAAGCAGGTGCGTGCGCAGCCGCTGGAAGGGCAGGTCTGGCTGCGACAGCGTGACGGCGTTCCGTTGCGGATACGCCTGCGCTCGGTGATGGAAGACGGCGATCAGCTCCCGGTGATTGACGACGGCGTCACCGACTACCGTATGTCGGCGCACGGATTCCTGACGCCGGTAAGGGTGCTGCACCGCCAGTACGCCGGAACGTCGACGATGGCTGTGAACCTCTTCACCTACGAGGAGTTCAAGCGGTTCTCAACGGAATCGGGTATCAAGTTCACGCCCGTCGAAGACGAGGAACCGCCGAAACCGTGAACCGCATCGTCTATCTGCATGGATTCGCGTCCAGTCCGCAGTCGAAGAAAGCGCAGTTTTTCAAGGAGCGTTTCGCGCGTCACGGCGTCGCTCTGGACATTCCGGACCTGTCGCCCGACGGTCTGGAACGGCTGACGATTTCCGGCCAGCTGGCGATAGTTGAACAGGCGGCGCGGGGCGAAGCGGTGTCGCTGATGGGCTCCAGCATGGGCGGATATCTGGCGGCGGTTTACGCGTCGACGCACCCGGAGGTTTACCGGGTGGTGATGATGGCGCCGGCATTCGACTTCGCCCGCCGGTGGACGGCGCGTATCGGTGAGGAGGCTGCCACGCGGTGGCGCGAAGCCGGGTTCGTGGAGATGCCGGACTACCGGACAGGGGCCCCGGCGCGAGTTGGCTACTCACTGATTGATGACGCGCTGCCTTATCCCACCTTCCCGGCGATCGAGCAACCGGGCCTGATCTTTCATGGAATACGGGATGAGGTGGTGGACTATCGAAGCTCCGTCGAGTATGCCGCCGCCCACCCCAACGTCCGGTTGCAGCTATTCGACGCCGGGCATGAGCTAACCGAAGTGACGGACGAGATCTGGCGTCCACTGCTGCGGTTCTTTCCTTTCGGCTAGGGGGCGCTCGGTTCATGGGCGTGCGACCGGGTGATCGCGTTGATGCCGCCCTTGAAAAGACTGCATGGCAGCGAAATCTTTCCTCGACCGAAGCCCATGGAAACCGCTGCCGAGCCGTCCGCAATATCGAAGCTGGTAACGGAAACGTGAAAGGTGCCGGCAAGTCCGCTGAGGACCAGAGTGTCGCACGGCTGAAGCGCGCCCGCGAACGCACCGTTGATCAGCGTGGAAGCCGGGTCTCCCGCAGGCCGGAACTGATGAACGAGAACCACGCCCTTGCTCGTCCTGACCTTCTCTGGCGATCCGGCGCTGGTGGCGAACCCAAGGTCCCAGCCGTCGCCTTGCCGGTATTCGACAACGTAGTGTCCATCGAAAGCTCCCTGGCCGCCAACGTCAACCTGAACCGCTAGTGGCTGGCCGGCTTGCGCGTGGCTGAGGGCGCGAATCTTGAATGTCTGCTCGCCTCCTTCGTGCTGGAAAGTACGCAGAGTTCCTCCTGGAAGCCAGCCCATCTTTAGAAGCCCCGGGACGTTCAAACCAGGCCCGCCGCCGGACGGGTTTCCCGCCACCAGCCAGTTTCGGTCGGTGAATTGATACGTGCGCTGTGCGCTCATCACGTCCCAGGGATCGCAGTATTCTCCGGGAGCTCCGCCGCAGTTTCTACCGGAATCGTCGTACGAATGATTCAATCCGATACCGTGGCCCAACTCATGAGCCGCGAACTGGGTGGAGAGGCTATTCGCATCAAACCAGACGCAGGCCAGCTTGTAGTTCTTGTTGTTCACATTTAACGTGAACTGCCCTGTAGAACATGCGCCGCCATCCTGCACCGCGTTGTTGATCACCACCACCCCCCAGAATCCTTCGAGATCGGGCCGCTGATCAGCGGGAATCGCCTCCAGACATTCCTTCACACGCTGCGGACGGGCGGATGCGGGCGCGAGGCGGCCTTTCGGAAAGGTTAAGTCCGCCGTATTGAACGGCGCCTTTACCCAGCCAACGACGGTGTCGCTAATTACGGAAGCTCGGTTATAAGAGACGTCATGGAAGTAATCGACGAGATTTCCATAACCCGCGCCGGAGATACCGAAGAACTGATCGACGCTCAAATCAAGTCCGGCGGGAATCATGCCGACGTCTGAGATCTGGCATTTCACAACCAGCCATCGATAGGTCGTCGTCGATGACGCTAAGGCGGGATAACTCTTCCAGCGGATGCCCGCGCCGGGCCCTTTGTTGCAACCGGCGAGGAAGATCGAAGACGTCAGAAACAGAGAGAGGACTGCGGAGGAGGACATTTCGTTACCTGTCACAGCCGTGCAGTTCGGCCCCGGTGCGTTGCAACTTATGTTTCGCCGCTTCCGTTTCGCTTAGTCGGCCGGGAGAAATACCCACACTTCCAGTCTGCCGGAATTGCAATGCACCGCGCGGCCCAGCAGCCCCATTCATGGCCACTAGAGAAACAGCGCCAGCCGTGCCGCGTGCCACGCGGTGTCCACTTCTCTTTCGCGCCACGCCTGCTGGCGCACCGCCACTGGAAGGAATCGGGTGGAAGATACGCTCGATCCAGCGGGTGCGTGACGGCTCGCCGTCTTGCAACTGGTCGATCGCGGAAACCGTGCGATCGAAAACATCCGAACGCGCCCCAATTGCTTCGCGACGGCCCCCAGAGGTTGCCCGGTCACCCGCAATCCGCCGACGGCCTGCGCGAATGCCGGTCCACACAAAAACAGGCAGCACCTGGCACAGCCGGCCGTAGTGGCACGGAACCCAGGTAGTCGAACGGCCAGTCGAGTACACCGCCAGAAGCGCGGAGAGCGACGCCGCCTCGATCCCCCCGGGCAGCGGCGATTCGGGCAGCAGGCTAGGCGGGAGGCGAAAGAGAAGGGCAATCGTAGTTAGGACCACTAGCGAGCGAACGCGGAGACGCCGAGCCACAGACGTGAGCGGACGTACGTCGCCTGACGTCAATCCGCAATCCCATTACCCTTGGAAGATGAACCCCGTCCGTGTGCTGGGCCTAATTTTTCTCAGCTTGGCCGCAACACCCGACACCGAGCCGGTGCTGGAACCCATCAAAGTCCGGTTGCGTACGCTCCAGCAGTCGCCTCTGCAACTGGAATTTGAGATTCCGCAGGGGGATCGGGGCCGCTGGGTCCGACTTCTCGGCCATATAGGCCCAGTGAGAGTTAACGGCTTGGCGATCGCCTCGACAAACGGAGACAAGGTAACGTCCACCACGGCGCTTTCGCCGTATCTGGAGATGACGGGATCGAACGTGATTGAACTTGCCGCAGTTCAGACCGGAACTCCATTCGTCGAACTGCTGCCGAGGGTATTCGTGGCCGCGGCGGCCCAAGAAAGCGGGAGAATTCGCATCCTGGTGGAGAACACTCTCGACAATGCGTCAAATGTGCAGGTGGAAATCGCCGGGCTGGGCTCGCGCGACGCATATGTTCCGCCGTCCTCGCAGGTTGAGGTGACATTTCCGGGGCCGGTTCCGGCGGACGCCCGCGTGGTGCTAACCAAGTTCGCTGAGGCGCTTGAAGAAGGCTACACCGCCGCCTTTGACTACGCGCAATTGCCCGCGCTGGGCGGGAGCCGGCCACCCCTATGAGATTCGGAAGATCCTGCAAAGTACCGCTGCGGTGTATGTTAAGCTTACGCTCGAGTCTGGTAATCTGGCGGTTTCCAACTTTTGGAACCGTTTTCAGAACTTGGGCGTCCATTGAAGTGTGCAGTTTCGGCCGGGTTGGCCCCGTAATCCGGGAACATAGAAATGGTTGAACAGGAAGAACTTCAGCGGGAAAGACAGCAGCCTCCGCAGGCGGATGCGGAAGACCATCTTGCGTCCGTTTTTGGCGGAAGCTACGAAGAGCCTTGGTTTCCAGCGTTCATTCGCAGCATTAAAGAAACCATCAACCCTCCGAAGCTTCCTCCGCTTGACGTAACCTCGAAGCCAATTCCGGTCAAAAGCATTTGGGGCGACTACGCCGGCAACGAAAAGAAGGCCGGGCTCACTTCCATGGCGATCCACGGCAGCATCGTGCTGCTGCTGATCATCCTGGGGACGAATCCGGTGGTTCAGAAGGCCGTGAAGGACACGGTGCTTTTCAGCCCGGTGGACATTGCGCCCTACGTCGCGACCAAAAAGCAGGCTCCTGGCGAACAGGGCGGCGGTGGTGGTGGCGGTGATCGTTCGTTAACTCCGCCCAGCAAAGGCCGTCTGCCGCGAATCGCACCGAAGCAGTTCACGCCTCCAATGGCGGTGGTCAATAATCCCGACCCGAAGCTGGTAATGGAACCGACGCTGATCATTCAGCCGGACGCGCAGATTCCGCAAGTGAACATGCCGAACCTCGGCGATCCGTTGGCTAAGCTGGCCGACCCTTCGAACGGCCCGGGATCTGGGTCGGGTATTGGCACGGGTTCCGGCGGCGGCGTTGGCTCCGGTAAAGGTGGCGGTTTTGGACCGGGCGAAGGTGGCGGTATTGGCGGCGGCGTCTATCGAATTGGCGGCGGCGTCTCGGCTCCCACACTGCTGTACAAGGTGGAGCCTGAGTATTCCGAAGAAGCCCGCAAGGCCAAGCACCAAGGCACGGTAGTGCTCTACATCGTGGTGGACGACAAGGGCACACCTCAGAAGCTTCGCGTGATTCGCCCCATCGGCCTGGGCCTCGACGAAAAGGCTATCGAAGCCGTCCAGAAGTGGCGCTTCAAGCCCGGACTGAAGGACGGACGTCCGGTTTCCGTTGCGGCGACTATCGAAGTCAACTTCCGCCTGCTCTAGGGCGATCCTTTCCACTCATGAGATCATGACGGGCGAATGGGCCCGCCACTACTCCTGCACTCCGTCAGCTTCGCCGGCCTGTGGGGCCAGCAGTTTCTGTCCCTCGACGACTTTACCGGCAAGGCCGCAGAACTGGGTTTTGACGGCGTAATGCTGATGGCGAAGAGTCCGCATCTTTCCGTCGTCACGGACGCGGCGGAGCGCGCGCGGCTTCGGGCGCTGCTGGACCGGCACAAGCTTCAATCGCTCGTAGTGGCGGGGTACTGCAACCTGACGGGCGATCTGGAGCACGGCGAGATCCCCTATCGCGAGATCAACGTCGTTTACCTGACGGAGCTTGCGCGTCTCACACACGACATGGGTGGCAGCCTGCTGCGCGTGTTCACCGGCTACGATCATCCATTGTCGGGGCTGCCGCAGCAATGGAATCTGATCGTCGCGACCCTGCGGGAGGCCGCCATGCGCGCCGCGGAGTTCGGGGTGACACTGGGAGTCCAGAACCATCACGACATTGCGTGCGACTGGCGCAACATGCAGGACCTTCTGAGACAGGTGGACCAGCCGAATTGCCGCGCGATGTTCGACGCGTGGGCTCCGGCGCTGCAAGGCGGCGGCCTGCGGGAAAGCGCGCGGGAGATGGCAACGCTTTCCGTCCACACCACCGTCGCCGACTATCAGCTTCGCCCGCGGTTTAGGTACGCGCCCGATCTGGTGAACTACGAAACGCTGACGCCTTCAACCATGGCCGTGCCCATGGGCGAGGGCATGATCGACTATCCCGGATTCTTCGCCGGCCTGCGGGAGGGCGGATTTCAGGGTAGCGTAGCGTATGAGATGTGTTCGCCTTTGCGGGACGGCGGTAATCTTGCCACGCTGGAAGGCTATGCGCGGCACTTCATTTCCTACATGAAAGGCCTCGCGTAAATGCTTCGCCGCGATTTTCTCGCTCTTGCCGCCGCTGGACCCGCCGCGCTCCGGGCAGCCGGAGTTCCGGTTCGTGCGATCACACGCGGCCCGGGCTTCCACTGGTTCGGCTACTACGACAAGTTGCAGTTCGATCCGGAAAGCCGGCTGGTGCTGGGGATGCGCGTCGATTTCGAAGGCCGTTCGCCCAAGGCAACCGACCGGATCAGTCTGGGCGTAATCGATACGGCGGATGGCGACCGTTGGCGGGAACTGGGCGCCACAGACGCCTGGAACTGGCAGCAGGGCGCGATGTTGCAATGGCTGCCGGGGTCGAAGGACGAAGTGATCTGGAACGACCGGGGCGATGGCGATTTCGTCGCGCACATCGTGAACGTGCGGACGGGCAAGCGCCGCACGATTCCATCGCCAGTGTACGCATTAAGCCCCGGCGGAAAGTGGGCGGTGACGACGGATTTCCGGCGATTGAACGATGTGCGGCCGGGATACGGCTACGCCGGAATCGCCGACCCGAACGCGGCCACGCTGACCCCGGACAATGTAGGCGTATGGCGTGTGGATCTCGACACGGGCAAGAAGACGAAGCTGATCTCCATCGCGCAGGCGGCGGCCATCGAACCTTACAAACGAAACGGACCGAAGAACGCCAAGCACTGGTTCAACCACTTGCTGGTGTCGCCCGATGGCAAGCGGTTCATCTTTCTGCACCGTTGGCGCGGGGCGGAGCAGGGGAATAGCTTCGGCACGCGCATGTTCACCGCAAACGCCGACGGTACGCAGCCCTACGTCTTGGACCCGTACGGCCAGACGTCGCACTTCGTCTGGCGCGACCCCGAAAACGTGATCGCGTGGGCGTGGCATCCATCGCACCAGCAGCGTTTCTATCTCTACAAAGACCGCACGGAAGAAGTGCAGGTGGTGGGTAAGGACGCGATGACCGTCAACGGCCACTGCACCTACATGCCCGGCAACCGGTGGATTCTGAACGACACGTACCCGGACAAGGACCGGAACCAGAACGTCTTCCTCTACGACACCAAGACGGGTTCCCGCAAGGAACTGGGCAGCTTCCATTCACCGCCTGAGTACACCGGCGAGTGGCGATGCGATACACATCCGCGCTTCTCGCCCGATGGACGAAAGGTGTGCATCGACTCTCCGCACTCCGGCGGCCGTCAGATGTACTTGATCGACGTGGGTCCGCTGGCGGACTAGCCGCCCAGCGCTTTCCAGATCGCCGCAACGTTACCGGCGATGGCGGTGCGCATGGCATCCTCCACATGGTCCGGATCGATGGGCCGGTAACGCCGCGTCGCCGCCGCGACAAAATCGCGATAGCCGCCGTCGGCATAGGATTGCAGCGATTCGGGCGTCAACTGCGCCTGCGCTTCCGCGAGGGTGGCATTCGCGCTCCAGATCTTCCGCGTTCGGTCGATCAGTTCCTCGAAGTACGCCTTCTGCTGGCGCAAGCGCTCGTGGCCGCGATGCACAGGGCCATGCCCGGGCAGCAGAATTTCGAACGGCGTGGCGTCGATGACGTCGAGGGTTTCCGGCCATTCGAGCGGATACCCGTCGTTCATTCCAGGAACGAAGCCCACTACCAGATCCGCCGCCGCAAGCACGCGCGCCCTGGGGCACCACGCGCAAATGTCGCTGCCTGTGTGGCCTCGGCCAGGAACGAAAAGTTCCACCTCGCGGTTTCCAAGTTGGACGACGGTGCGGCGTTCGAAAACCTTGTCGGGCAGCACGGGCCGGTAGCCCGACATCTCGGCGGCGAATTCGCGCAGCTCAGCATTTTCCGGCTTGCGCTTCGCGGCGGCGACGGCTTCTTCCACCCGCAGCGCCCCATGCTTCCGCAGCGCGGTTAGGTTGCCACCGGTTGAATGAATCCGTGGCGGCGGCGACAGCTCAGCGAATGCAGCAGTGCCCTGCGAATGGTCGTAGTGGAAATGGCTGACCACGACGTCGGTCACCGGTAACGGCGATACCTCTTCGCGAATCTGCGCAATCAACGCGCGCGCGGCCGACGGCCTGGAATGCGTGTCAACCACCAGCACTCCCTTGCTGCCAACGAAGATCGCCGAGTTGCAATTGAGAATCGCCGCTGGCTCCGCAATCGCGATAAAGGTTCGCGCGGCAACCTTCTGGATCTCGAACAGGGGCCGGGCGGGGAGGGCGGTGGCGGCGGAAAGCTGAAGGAACGCTCGCCGGGAAAACTGGCCCATCGACCGCGACGATACCATACCGGAAGTGTCCGAATATCCAACCACGGAACGGGACCGGCGCATTGGGCTGGACCCGCTGTTGTCCGCAGTCACCAGAATCTTCGCGGCCTGCGGCCTGCAGCCGCACGACGCCCGTTTGGTGGCGGATTCGTTGGTGGCGGCGGACCTCCGCGCGGTGCATTCGCATGGCGTGCTGCGTGTTCCGGACTATGTGGCGAAGCTGGCGACAGGCGGCGTGAACCCGGTGGGACGGCCGTTTGTCGACCGCAACACCGGGGCCGTGGCTGTGGTCGACGGCAACAACGCGATGGGCCAGGTGGCGGCGAACTTCGCGATGGAAGTTGCCATGCAGCGTGCGGGCCAACACGGCGTTGGAATCGCCGCCGTGCGCGGCAGCAACCACTGCGGCGCGATGTTCTACTACACTCTGCGGCCGATCGGGCAAGGCATGATCGGCATCGCCACCACGAATGCGCTTCCGACAATGGCGCCGTGGGGAGGCAAGGACAAGATTGTGGGCATCAACCCCCTGGCCGTCGGAATTCCGGCTGGGGCGCGCCATCCCATTCTTCTGGACGCGGCGTTCAGCTACTCTTCACACGGCAAGCTGCGCGTCTACCATCAGAAGGGCCTGGAGATCCCACCCACCTGGGCGTTCGACCGCGACGGACATCCAACCACCGACACGGCGCGCGCGCTGGAAGGGCTGCTGCAGCCTATCGGCGAATACAAGGGCGTGGGTCTGGCGATCGTCTGCGGAATTCTGTCGAGCCTGCTGTCCGGCGCGGCTTACGGCACGGAGCTGGGCAACATGATCGACGGACCGCGCGCGGGCTTCGATGGCCACTTCCTCATGGCGCTGCGAATCGACGCGTTTGAGGAGCCGGATCGATTCCGGGAACGCATGGACCGCGTGATAGGGCAGATTGAAGACGGCAGTCCGGTGGACGCGTCGCGGCGCTTGTACGCCCCGGGCGGTCTGGAGGCGGCCAAGGAATTGGAGTACCGCCGCGATGGCATCCTGCTGGCGGAGGTAACCGTCAACGGTCTGCGCGAATCGGCGGAGCGGCTGGGAATCGCCGCCGGTGTCTAGCCGGAACTGGATCTTCGGGCTGGTAGTGGTCTCGGTCTGGATCAACTATCTCGACCGCGGAAATCTCTCCGTCGCCGCGCCGCAGTTGGCCCCCGATCTCGGGTTGACGGCAACGCAGCTGGGCGTGCTGATGTCCGCGTTCTTTTGGACATACTCGCTTCTGCAACCCGTGGGCGGTTGGCTGGTGGACCGGTTTCCCGTGGCGAACGTCTACGCGGCCGGTTTCGCGCTGTGGTCGCTGGCGACGCTGGCGACGGGTTTCGCCGGCGGGTTTGCGGGGCTGATCGCGCTGCGGATGCTGCTGGGGGCGGGCGAGTCAGTCGCGTACCCGGCGTATTCGCGGATGATCGCCGGCATGTTTCCGGAGCAGCGGCGGGGATTCGCCAACGCGCTGGTGGACGCCGGCACGAAGGGCGGTCCCGCGCTGGGGTTGTTCGCGGGCGGAATGCTGATGGCGTCGGCCGGCTGGCGTCCGATGTTCTGGCTGATTGGCGGGCTAAGCCTGCTATGGCTGGTTCCCTGGGTGATGTCGAACAAGTCCATCCTGCCGGATAAGTCCCACACGCGGGAAACGGGCAGCTTCGCCGAGGTCCTGCGACGGCGCGATGCATGGCTGACCTTCGGCGGCCTGTTCTGCTTCAACTACGCGTTCTACTTTTTGATGAGCTGGATGCCAGCGTATCTGGTGGCGGAGCGGAAATACTCGCTGCGAATGATGGCCGTGTACGGGGCGCTGCCCTGGGTGGCGACAGTTGCGGCTTCGCTTGCGGCGGGGGCGAAGTCCGATCAGTGGATCCGGCGCGGGGCGCCGGCGTTCGGCGTGCGGGTACGGCTGGCCACCGGCGGGCTGCTTGTCTTCGGAATCGCCTTGGCCGCATCCGCATTCGGCCAGGTTTGGACAGGGATGGCGCTGCTGATTCTGGCGTTTGCCGCGCTGGGCGTTTTTACTTCGCAAGTGTGGGCGATCACCCAGAGCTTGGCGGGAGAGCGCCTGGCGGGCCGCTGGACAGGATTGCAGAATGCGGTGGGGAATCTGGGTGGCGTCGTCGCGCCGGTGGTTACCGGGGCGCTGGTAGACCAGACGGGCTCTTTCCTCAGCGCGTTTCTGTCCGCATCGGCGTTTGTGTTCCTGGCGGCGCTGGCCTACGCGGCGCTGCTGTGGCGGAAGCCAATGGGAGTCGAACCCACCTGAGACGGACTAGCCGCCTCACGCTGGTTTTGAAGACCAGGCCCAGCACCGGCTGAAACTGGCTTCCGAACCTCCAGGATAGCGCCGGGCTTCGATCCTTTGCGCTCTGTTAGACTGGCAACCTCATGAACACCGCGCTGTTATTGGGTTTGGGTCTGGTGGCGGGAATTGCCGCGGGATTGTTCGGCATCGGGGGCGGGCTGATTATCGTTCCGTTCCTGATGCTGGTGATGAAGATGTCGCAAGCCGACAGTGTGGGCACAAGCCTGGCCGCCATCATTCCGCCAGTAGGGTTGTTGGGCGCCTACGAATACTACCGGGCAGGGCACGTGAATGTGAAGGCCGCCGTGCTGATCGCCGCCGCCATGATCCTGGGGACCTATATCGGCGCGAAGCTGATGATGGGCCTGCCGCCGGTGGTCGCCAAGAAGACCTACGGCGTATTTCTGGTGCTGGTGGGCGCGCGCTACCTACTGGGCAAGTAACTGGATTCCAGCAGTTTCGGCTCCAGATTGACGGGCGATTGACCCGTCACAAACTCCAGTTGAGCCTGGCAGCGCGCAAGCTCTCGGAGCGCGATCAGCCGCTCCTCAAAAGATTCCTTCTGGGCTTCGAGAAGAGCGCGGGCCTCAACAGTCTGTTGACGCTCCTCCGCGACGGCGATATCCACCTTGTCGCGCATCAAAGAGTACGTCAGTGCGGCGGAGCCAAACGCGACCGCCAGCGGCAAGAGCAACCACAAGATTTGGTCCACGCTTAGATTTCGGCCGATTGCGGAAAACTCTTTAGCCGTCCTGATTTCCGTCGATCTTTTGCCCGGCCAGCAGGTTTGCAAACCGGGTGGCTTTCGGCCCCACCTGCCGCAGAGAGAAGATCGACAACAGAGCCAAAAGAGCCGCCTTCACCCGGAATCCAAACCCCGCCAGAAATCCGGAGTACTTCGACAGATAGGCTGCGCCGCCCAGCGCCGCGTCCGCCGATAGTTGCGCGCCCCACGAATCCAACTTCTCCGGAATCGCCTGGTAAGGCTGCGTCCCCGTTACGCGGATTTCCGGCAGAATCACGATCGACCGCGAGGCGCGTGCGATCTGGGCGCAGATCTCGGCGTCGGCCCAAAAATGGCCATAGCGCCCGTCCAGATAATTCATGCCCACCATCGATTGGCGTCGCATCAAAACCGGTGTTCCGGTAACGTAAGACGCGGGAATTTCCGGCAGCGAGAGGTCCAGCGGCAGCGGTTGCCCCAGACGTCCCGTTTTCCAAAACTGGCTGAACATGGCGGCATCGGGCAGCGGATAGATTCGCGTTACCGGCGTTCCCTGCGCGTCCACCGCCAGCGGGCACAGGGCAAGAGCGGACGGCCGCTTAGCAAGGGCGCTGGTCAACTGGCCGATGGTCCCTGGCTCAAACTCAACGCCCGGTGCGGTGATGCAAAGAAACTCGCCCGTCGCGGTGCGCATGCCGACGTTGGCGGCCTTGGTCCACCCGAAGTTCTTCTGCATCCGCAGCAGCTTCAGGTTGGGATAGTCGGTGTCCAAACGCTCCCCACCGTCGGATGAGCCATTGTCGACCACAAGAATCTCAATAGCTGCCGAGCCCGGATCGCGCGCGAGACTGTCCACAGTGCGGCGCACCGCGTCCGCCTGATTCCGCGAAACCATCAGGACGGAAGTCTTTATCTGCGGCTGTATTTCCTCTGGGACCAACTTGCGATGATAGCCCGACTTACCGCTTCAGCGTCGCGTTCGCCGGGTCCAGAAGCACCTTTACGGGTTTCGAGGGCAGTATCTGCGTGATCGTCACCGGCGACGAACTGGTGCGCATCCACCGCGTCACCGATTTTCCGCGCGCAAGCTGAAGCTCAACGGGAACCGCGTCGGTGAAGTCGTCGGGCACGCCGGACTGTTCGACGGTGACGGTTACGGCCACTTTCGGCGCGACGCCCTTCGCCGACCACTTCAGGCGCAGCTCCGGTATTCCAGTCCCGCCAGTCCACGTATCGAAGAAAGTTTCCAACTTCGGATCGACGGACCGGTAATGGGCGTTTCCATTGGGCTGCTTCTCTAAGAACTCGGCCGCGGCCATGCGAAGCTGGCTGGTGGACAGCGGCTCTTCGCGCCAGCGCTCCGCGACTGTGGCAAGCATGTCCCGGAACGCGGCGTCGCCCATACGGCGGCGCAGCATGTGAAAGATCCAGGCACCCTTGTCGTAAACAATCGCCCGCCATGCTCCGGTGTTGCGAGAGTTCTGCAGGCGCAGGCCCAGCGTAACGGGCCCCAGCGATTCAATCGTCTCGCCGTCTTGCGTTTTGTCCAGCAGGCGTTTGCGGTACTGCTCCAGCACGCCGTCCACGACCTTTGCGCCGCGCCTGCGCTCCAACGCCATCAAGGCGATGTAGTTGGCCAACCCCTCCTGAATCCAGTCGTCTTCATAGCCGGGCGAGGTGACGCTGTTTCCCCACCATTGATGCGCGGTTTCATGGGCCGATAACAACTCCGAAAAGTACGCTTCGCGGCCACCGGCGCCCGGCAGTTCGACATACGCCATCGTCGAAAGGTAGATCAGGCCGGGGAAGCCCTGGCCGAAATTTCCCGGGATTGGCGCGACGGCCAGCAGTTTCTGTGGCGGCGGACCGAACCAATCGCTCATCCACGTCAATTGGTCGGCGATTTCGTTCGCCATCTGGCGCAGCCTAGCCCCCGGGCTTGGCGCGGTTGCGGGTGGCAAAGTGGCCAGATTGCCCAGGGGCTGACGCCGCGGCGTTCCCGGAGACTGCGGTGGAGGAATCACCGGTATCGATCTTGGCTGCAGGGCCGATTCCAACTGGCGGTTTGCGTAGATCTCCACGCGATAGCCGCCCTTCTCTACCGCCTCCCGCGAATAGTCGCCCAAGTTGAACCCGGCGTAGCGCACGGGTGAGCCGGAGCGGCGGTGCGAGATCCGAACATCGCCCTCGACATGCTCCTCGACCAGCGTCCCCGACGTCACGAGATTCAACTTCCGGGGGTGGCGGAAGACAAGATCGTACTCGGCGAACTGGGTGCCGGACAGCGGGTACCAATTTACGCGGCTGCCCACAAAGTAGACCTGATTGCCGGCGTGCGCGACGACATCGCCTTCGTGATGGACAACCACGTGATGCTCCCCAGGCTCCAGCGGGTCCTCCGGCACCAGAAGAAACGTCTCGTTCTGTTCGCCCCGAATCATGTTCGCCCTCACGGAGTCCCTTGCGAAAACTTCGACGGCGCGGCCATCGATCTCCGCCGCCGTCACCTGCATGCGCGGCGAGATCTCAAACGGCAGCGAGGCGGACACCTGTTCCGACTTCAGCGACATCGCACTGCGGACGGTCAGACGCAGGTCTTCGCTCAGCGTGGCTTCGATCCGGTAGTTGTCCACCTTCACTGTTGGGTCGGGCGGACGCCGCATGCCGGTGCGGAAATCGCGCGATTCGAAGTTGGTCCAGATGTCGTAGAAAGTTCTTCCGTCGCGATGCACCACTTGGCCCGCCATCAGTTGGCGGCGCGCGCGAGGGTCGAACAAAAGGTCGAAGTTGCCCAGGGTGACGCTGGAGAGCGTCGCGAAGAAGAATCCTTCCCGCTGGGGCCGCGACGAAAGCAGGTCGTCCATCATGCGGACCTCGAAACTCCGGAAGAGATTCGCCAGCACTGGATTCCATTGGGCCGCCAGAAGAAAGCCTTCCTCGGGAGCGGGACGGACTGCCGGCGATTGCCGGACGGCGGCCAGCATCTCCGGCGCCGTGCCGTCGGTGAACAGCAGCACCGCGGAGCGGAAACGTTCTTCCAGATTTGGAGTGTGTGTGAATCGCGACAGGGAAGCCCGTTCGCTGCGGCTGGGCGGGATCAGTAGGATCTCGGCGTCGCCGCCCTCCACCTCCGCCGTGAAAACGGCAGCCAGCGTTCGCCCGGAAACCGGACGCTGGAAAATCAGCAGGCCTTCGTTGAGAAAAATCGAAGCTTCGCCGCGGCGGATCTCAAGATCGCGGACGCGATAGCACTCGCGGGGATCGAGGCCGGTCTCCCGGATCTGGCGGGCAACGTCGGCCGCGCTGCCGAAAGCGGCCGCCGCCAGCAGAGCCAGCACAACAAGCTTCACGATTCTAGTTTAGAGTCCCGCTACCTGCGGGCTGCATCGTCCCTGCGGCGAATCAGCATCGCGGACGCTTCGCCGGCACCGTGGTAGTTAAGGATCTGCAGCTGAACCTTCGTCGCGCCTGCGTCGGGGGTGCCGGCATCATACCGGATCTCATACGAATGCAGGGCCGCCAGCACCGCTTGTTCCAGCGCCGGGCCCGGATCGTCGCCATGCCGGACGGCCAGCCCCCCGGTGCCGCGCGCCAAAGCGTCCAATGGAAGAGACTGGCGGGTGCCGACACTCTGCGGCCACACCGCGTGCGCGCGCTTCCGCGCCGTCCGAAACCGCTCCACCCACGCGGGAGCGTCCGGGATTTCGGGCGGTTCCGGCCCGGTAGACCACAGAACCAGATCCTCCGCGGGACCGGCAAGAAAATCCTCCATCTCGCGTTCCCATCCCTTGCCCGCGATGGAGCCGACATCCAACCGGTCGCCCGGAGCCGCAAGCGACGCGATGTCGTCCGGCAGCGAAGCGCCTCCTGAACACAGCAGCTTGACGCAGGACGGACCCGCCGCTTTGAGCGGCTTGAGAGAAATGTTCTGGATGAGGCGCTGGCCTTCGGTAACCAGAACCTGCGTGCCGATAATGCCTCGAATTGCCGGGCGATTGGGACCGGCCACCGCAAAGCGGATCACCCGCTCCCGGGTTCCGGCGAAAGCGGCGGAAACGATGTGTACGCGAAGGCGTCCGGCGGCAGCGGCTTGCGCGCGCTTCTCCCGGATCTGGCGGATGGCTTGAAAGATCCGCGACCGCAAGCGGTTGTCGTTAGTGCCCATCGCTTCCACCAGCCACGGCAGGAAACGCGGATCGCCCGTCTGGCCCATGAACCATATGGCTGTCGGCCGCACCAGCGGCGACTGATTCTCAGCGATGTCAAATGCAATCCGCACGGGCGCGGAATCGCCCATCAGATAAAGCCCATACAATCCGTTCCCGAGAACGCGGTCGTTCGGACTTGTTGCGGAGCGCAGGAAGACCTCCCGGCTTTCCGCCGTATCCTCGCCCCAGAAAAACTCGACGGCATCGGCCTGGGTGCGAGGGTCCGGGTCCCGCAAGCGCTGGCGCAGCGCCGTCTCCGATTGCTCCAGACGCTTCAGAAGAAGTTCCACCTTCGATTGCAGGAACGGATTGGGATGCTGGCGAAGCCTTTCAAATGGCTGCCGCAGCCTGCCGCTTAACCGTACGCGCGCCGACAGGTCGATCAGCCGGGTTAACGCGTCGGTGGACATGCCGGATTGGATCATCGAGTTCAGTTCCGTAACGTCGCAGCCGGTCTCCACCAGCATGGCCATCTTCAGCGCCGCCGTGGCGTCGTCCATCGAAAGCATGGAGGGGTCGAGAATCGCGGGGAACAATGCCCCGTGGCGCAGCAGATACGCAACAAAGAATTCCGAACCCCGGGACCGCAGCGCAAGATTGAACGCCGCCGGGCCGATATCCGGAGTCTGGGATTGGCCCAGCGCGAAGATCGCGTCCAGTTGACGCATCGCCTCCGACGGATCCTTGTCGTAGGTCTCTAAAATTTCGGGAATGCGTTCAGGAGCGACGAGCATTGTCTCTGCTCTTATCGGCTCTTCCGGCCCGGGACTTTCGTCAAGACCAGAAGGAAAACCAACGCCGCCGGCGCGCGGATTTTTCAACAGGCTGGACGTCCGCGCCGGTCAGAGTCGCTCTGGGGTTCGTTTCCAACAGCTTGATCGCCGTTGGCTCTCCCCACCGTTCGCTGACGCACTCCCAGGCGCCGCGCAGATCGGGAGTCCTCGACACCGGGTCGTGTGCGTCGCTGGCCAGAAAATGCACTTGGCCGTCGTCCATCATGCTCTCCGCCATCTTCCTGGCTTTGCTTCCAAACCGGCCCAAAAGCGACGCGCCCGTCACCTGCACCAGCATTCCCGAGTCCATCCAGCGGGCAATCTCGTCCCGCTTGCCGCGCAGCGCGGAATACCGCTCCGGATGCGTCAGGATGGGGCGAAGACCCACGCCGCACAATCGATCGATCACGTCGGCCACTGTCTTTGGAGCGATCGACTCCGGCAGTTCGATCAACAGGTAGTTCAAGCCATTGATCGAATACCGCGACGGATGCTGCAGCGCGTCGTTGACCAGATCGTAGTCCAGGTGAAAATCGCAGCCCAGATGAATGCGGATTGATCGTGGGGCGGCTGCCTGAAGCTCCTGCCGGAGAATCTCCGCACGCTCCCGCGAGTAGGAGAACATCGGGTTGGCGTGCGGGGTGGCGACGATATCGGAGGTGCCGGATTCGACGGCGATGTCCAGCATTTCCAGGCTTTCCTGAAGCGAGACCGCGCCGTCATCAACGTCCGGAAGAATGTGGCTGTGTATATCTACGAAACGCGGGGAAGCGCCACTCAGATAAACATTTCCTCGTCCTGTGTTACGCGGTCGATATTGGTGCGGTTCCGTTTGATCAGCGTGCGCACGCCCGCTTTGACGCCGGCTGCAAGCCCGTTCACCTCGCGAATCGGCCGCATCACGGTGCCTTGCAGCGCCGAGACGGTCTCATGAACGCGCGCGACGGTATCTTCCACAACCAGTTCCGTCTTCTCCAGTTGCCGCCGCGCCCGAAGGCTGGCATCGCTGACCAGCGATTCCACCTCAACCAGCTGCGCCTTCGCGGAGGTCAATACCTCCCGCGCGGAAAGCAGCGTCGCTTCCGCCTGTGGAATCAACGGAATAACGCTCGCGTGAAGGCTTCGAACCTTGCGGTATAGGCCGACGCTGGCGATGGCCTGAACGATCATCGACATCGCGCCCATCGCGACAAACGCCGCGATGGACCACACGAGAACCGGGTTTTCCATTAAGCCTCGCCCGGGCCGGTTACGGTCTCGCGGTAGGCACGTTTTCCGGCATCCACCGCCGCCGCTACCTGTTCTTTCTGCCGCGCTACGGCCTGCTTGCCGCGGTCGACGACATCGGTGGCTTCCATGCGCAGTTCGTCGGAACGGCGCTTGACGTAGTCCTTGCTCTCATCGGCTTTCGCCTTCAAAAGTTGCCGTGTTTCCTCGCCCGAGCCCGGCGCAAACAGGATGCCCGCCGCCACGCCTATTCCGAGTCCAAGGAAAAAATAAGAGAGTCGATTCGAATCTTCCATGCGTGTCCTCCTTCGAATGCCTTTAGTCTACTAGTAAAGATGCTGGGACGAAAGAAGCCGGTGCTGGATCTTGAGGGGCTCTACAACTATGCGGTAAGGCTGCTGTCCGGACGGGCACTTTCCTCCGGAGAGGTGCGCGAAAAGCTGCGCCAGCGGGCCGCCGATGCGGCTGACGTGGACGGAGTGATCGCCCGACTGAAGGACTACAAGTTTCTCGACGACACGCGTTTTGCCGAGGGCTTCGCCGCCGCGCGGCGCGACAACCAGGGATTGGGGCAGTTCCGCGTCACGCAGGATCTGCGCAAGCGCAGAGTGGCCCCGGCGCTGGCCGAGAAAGCATCCGCCGACGCCTATTCCGAAGTGGATGAAACGGCGCAGGCGCGCCAGTTTATCGAAAGAAAATACCGCGCCAAGGATCTGCCGACATTCCTCGCCGTCGAAAAGAACATGGCCTCGGCCTACCGCAGGTTGCGCACGGCGGGCTTCAGTTCGGGCATCGCAATCCGCGTGCTGAAAGACTTTACCCGGTCGGCGGAGGCGCTGGAATCGCTCGAAAACGAAGAGCCTATCGAATAACCTTCGCCGGGTTGGACAACGTGCCGATCCCCGATACCGTGATCGAGCACACGTCGCCTTCCGCCAACGCGGCGTCTTCCTTGACGATGATGCCGGTGCCGGTAAGCAGCACCGTCCCGCAGGGAACGGGATTGGCCCGCATCAGATACTCCACCAGCGTTTCGAACTTACGTCCCAGCTTTGCGGTTGACGTCTCGCCGCTGAAGAGTTCCTTGCCGCCACGCGTCACCGTGCACGTCATCTCCAGCGCATACGGATCCGCAACCTCATCCATGGTCACGATCACCGGACCCAGCGAACAGCAGGCCGCGTAGGTCTTCGACTGCGGAAGATATAGCGGATTCTCGCGCTCAATGTCCCAGGCGGATACATCGTCGGCGATGGTCAGGCCATGGGCGCGACCCTGCGAATCGAGAACGACGGCCAGTTCCGGTTCCGGCGCAGTGAACTTGGAGTCGAAGCGGATGCCGATCGGCTCGCCCGGCCCTACGCACACGCGCGCCGTGCCCTTGAAGAAAACTTCCGGGCGATGCTCCGGTTGAAACACATAGCGGTAGAAGCCTTCGCGCGTCCCGTGCTCCGCGTCGCGGAAAGATGCGCTCATTTCGTAAGTGCATCCGCAGGCCCACACTTCGCGCGGATGAATGGGAATCACCGGCGCCGCGTCAACGGCTTTTCCGGCCTCCGCCTTCGCCGCGATGGCCGACAGAGTGGCGCCTTCGCGGTCCGCTTGATCCAGCAGATCCAGCAGTGTCCGGCCCGCAATCGGCCTCGCTTTGCCGTCTTCGAAAATTGCGGCAGTGATGGCGCCGCCGTGTAGAATTTGACCCAGTTTCATTTAGTACTTAAGGTAGACAGTCTTGTAGTCGGAATAGAACTCCATCGCCGCAGGACCCTGTTCCTTTGGCCCGAAGCTGGAATCTTTTGTGCCGCCGAACGGAAGCTGATATTCGACGCCCGCGCTGGGAAGATTGACGGTCAACAGGCCGGCTTCCATCTGATAGACGAAGTCGAAAACGCGGGATACGTTGGTCGTCTGGATGGACGCCGACAGGCCGAACGGAATGTTGTTCGCGATTCGCATGGCGTCATCGAAATCCTTCGCGCGCATAACAGCCAGAACCGGTCCGAAAATTTCTTCCTGCGCGATCCGCATTTGCTCGGTGACGCCGCCGAAGATGGTCGGCTCAACGAAGTAGCCTTTTGACAGATCCTCGCCGTTGGGACCCTTGCCCGTCAAATGGTTGCCGCCGCAAAGCGGCTCCCCCGCTTCCTTCCGGCCGATCTCAATGTAATTGAGAATCGTGTCCAGCGCGTCCTTATCGACAGCCGGGCCGATATCCACGCCGGCCTTCATGCCGTCGCCGACTTTCAGCTTCTTGGTTGCTTCCACCAGCGCCGCAACGAACTTGTCGTAGATCGCATCCTCCACAATCACGCGGCTGGTGGCGGTGCACTTTTGCCCGGTGGAGAAGAAGGACGCGTTGACCACGTTTGCCACCGACGCGTTGAAGTCGCAATCGGCCAGCACGATCGTCGGATTCTTGCCGCCCATCTCCAACTGGATGCGCAGACGGCGCTTCGACGCCTCCGCATGAAGCCATTCGCCGATCTGGCAGGAACCCGTGAACGAGATCGCCTTTAGCGGCTTGGCATTTACCAGCGCACTGCCCAGCGTGCCGCCGGAGCCCGCGACGAAATTAAACACGCCCTTCGGCAAACCTACTTCGTGAAAGGCTTCCATGATCCGCCATGCCGACAACGGCGCGGCGGAAGCGGGCTTCATCACCACCGTGTTGCCGCAGATCAGCGCGGGGGCAAGCTTCCATACTGGAATCGCACTCGGGAAATTCCAGGGCGTCACCAGGCCCACCACTCCGATTGGCTTTCGGAAAGCCCACATGTGGACGCGCGCGCGTTCGCTGGGAACGACGCCACCCGGCATTCTGGAACCCTCGCCCGCGAAGTACCGCAGGATGTTGATCGACCGGCCTACTTCGCCCTTGGCTTCCGGCAGGGTCTTGCCTTCCTCCCGCGTCATGTCGGCGGCGATGGCATCCCAGCGCTTTTCGATCAGGTCCGCCGCTTTGTACAGAAACGCGCCGCGGGCCGGTCCGGTGGTGGACGCCCATGCGGGGAAGGCTTGTTCGGCAGCCGTGCACGCCGCCTCCATATCGGAAGCGGAGCCTTTGACGAAAAGTCCGGCTACTTCATCGGAGTTGGCCGGATTGCGGTTTTCAAACGTGGGCCCTTCGACCCACTGGCCGTTAATGTAGTTCGCGAATGTCTGGGACATGGGAACTACCATTAGAACGCAGGCGTCAAGGCCCGCGCCCGCAGCCTAGAACGCGACCTTGGGCGTAGCGCGGCTGGCCGGCTCCGTCCGGAAGTAGGCGTCGTTCTTCTGGAAGCCGAAAATCGACGCGGCGATATTGTTGGGGAACAGTTCAATCGACGTGTTGTAGCGCTGCACCAGTTCGTTGTATTTGCGCCGCTCCACCGCGATTCGATTTTCCGTTCCCGCCAACTCATCCTGCAAGCGCAGGAAGTTTTCGTTCGACTTTAGCTGCGGATAATTCTCGACCACCACCAGAAGCCGCGACAACGCGGAATCCAGCTGGGAGTTCGCCTGGATGCGCTCCCCCGGTGTGCGTGCGCCGCCCAGGGCCGCGCGGGCATTCGCGATGTCGGAGAAGACCTGCTGTTCCTGCTTCGCAAAACCCTTTACGGTCTCCACCAGATTCGGGATCAGGTCGGAGCGGCGCTGCAGCGCAACATCCACTTGGCTCCATTGCCCGGCGATGGCCTCCCGCTCGGTAACCAGCTCGTTGCGGACGCCCACCACCTTGCCGCCAAAGAATAGGCCGGCCACAACCAGCACACCCAGGACAATCAGTCCGATCTTCATGTTGTCGATACTCCCTCGCGGCCCAGCGCGTCCACGGACGCCACCACGGCCTGAATCTCTTTCATGTAATTTTCGAGCAAAACCACGGGATCGATGTCCCGCGCCTTTGCCTTGCTATCGCGTAAATCCAACAGCGTCAGGAACGGAGCCGGATCGATTCCAAAGCGATCCTTCGCGCCTTCGATAATCTCGCGCTTGTGCCTCCGGCGGGCTTCGCCGTGCAGGGCCAGGCTGTGGCGGATCAGGACGCAGAACGTCGTCACCGAATCGGCCAGCAGCCGCAACAGCAAGGGCCGGTCGTGCATCACGCCCGCCGCCTTCTGCCGCAGCCGCAGTAGTTTTGCGCGCAACTCGTGCTCCACTTCGGCGCGATAGAAGTGGTCCTGAATCTGAATCAGCGGGCGCGGGTCCGCCCCGTAGAGGACCCGGCCCTGTTCCTGAATGTCGTGAAATTCAACCGGGAAGCAGTCTGACGAATTGCGAATTTCTTCTTCGGAAAGCAGCAGAGGCGACGGGTTGTCTTTCTCGCGCCACCATCGGACCACCGGCTCCGCGGAGAACAGTTCGCTTACGCCTACCTGCCGCAGCACGCACAGAATATTGAGATCTGAAAACGGCCCCTGATAGTCGCCCTCAGCGGCGGAACCATAGAGCACAACCGACACCAGACGGTCCCCTAGCTGTTTCTTCAGCCGTTCGGTCAGTTCGTCGAGAAGCTTCTGCATCGGTCCCTACCAGTCTGAGGAAGCTCCGCCGCCGCCCGAGCTGCCGCCGCCAAAACCGCCCCAGCTATCTCCTGAATCATAACCGCCGAAGCCCCCTCCGCCGCGTGACCGTCCCTGATTCAGAATCTGGCCCAGCAGGATTCCCGTCAGGACGTCGGAGCCCCGCGCGCCCGGCAGCCGTCGTCCGCGTGAACCTCGCCGTCCGCTGCCCAGCATCCACATCACGGCCAGAAAGATTACGAGACTGACAATCGGCCCCAGCCCGAACTCGCGCCCTTGCGGCCTGCGTCGTGGGCGGGGCGAACCCGCGATGGCGACGCCTTTCTCGCGCGCGATCCTTTCGCCTAGTTCAGCCGTTGCGGTAGCCAGCGCCGAACGATAGTCTCCAGCGCGAAGCGCGGGACGCATCTCCCGCAGCATCTCGCCGGCGGCGCCGTCGGGCAGTATTGGCTCCAGCCCGTAGCCGACTTCCAATCGCGACTTCCGGTCGCCGATCGACAGCAGGAACAGCGCGCCGGTATCCTGCCCTTTTTTCCCGATGCCCCATTTGCGGTAAAGCAGATTTGCTACGTCTTCCACCGGCTCACCCTCAAGCGATGGAAGCGTGACGATGGCCAGCTCCGCACCGGTGGATTGCTCGACGCGGGTGATGTATTCGTTCAGTTGGCGGACTGTCGCCGCATCCAGAACTTTGGCGAAGTCGCTGACGTAGCCTTGCGGCTTCAGTGCGCCGAAGTCGGCGGCTGTGGCGGCGAGCGCGATCAGCCAGAGGGCGCTGAAACGGAGGGCGCGGACCATGGATTAGAAAACGAAATCGGTGCGCTCAAACGGCGCGCCTTCAGGAGCGCCCAGCACCGTTAGGCCGACCCGGTCCGCCTGAAACGCCTCGACGGCAATCTCGCGGATTTCGTCGGCGGTGACAGCTTCGATTGCCTGCCGCAGTTCGTCGAGCGTGAGAAAGCGGCCGAAGTATAGTTCCTGCCGCGCGAGATTCGACATGCGGCTGGATGTCGATTCCAGGCTAAGGATCAGCGACCCCTTCAGATGGTCCTTCGCTCTCCGCAGTTCCTCTTCGGGAACCAGCCGGTCCTTCAGGTCGCGCAGTTCGACGAGAATGCTGTCGATCACGCGGCGGACGTGTTCCGGAGAGGTGCCGGCGTACACGGCAAGGCAGCCGGTGTCGCGAAACAGGTTCAGTTCGCAGAAGACGGCATAGGCCAGCCCCTGACGCTCGCGAATATTCTGGAAGAGGCGCGAACTCATGCCGCCCCCCAGGATCGTGCTCAGCAAATAGCAGCCATAGCGGCGCGGGTGCGCCACCGGATACGACGGCACGCCCAGGCACAGATGCACCTGTTGCAGCCGCTTCTTCTTGTAGGTGATCGTGGCGTGCGTGCGTGGCGCTGCATCCATGTACGCCGTCTCAACCGGCCGGACGCCGCCGAAGCGTTGCTCGGCCAGCCGGACCATAGCGTCGTGCTCCAGATGGCCGGCGGCGGTGATCAGTACATTAGCGGGCTGGTAGATGCGCGAGTGGTAATCGCGAAGCATCTCGCTTGAGAATCCGCCGATGGTCTTCGCCGTACCGATGATCGGCTTGCCCAGCGCGTGGCCCTTCCAGAAACGGCTGATGAAGGTTTCGTGGACGACATACTCGGGATTGTCCTCCTCCATCTTCAGTTCTTCGAGAATGACGCTCTTTTCTTTTTCGATGTCTTCCTCGCGGAAGAGGGGATTCAGCACAAGATCGGAAAGGACATCGAACGCTTGGTCCACATGCTCGTCGATCACCTTCGTGTTGAAGCTGACCAATTCCTTGGCGGTGAAGGCGTCCAGGTGCCCGCCTACGGAGTCCACCGACCGGGCGATGTCCACTGCGGAGCGTGTGGTGGTGCCCTTAAACAACATGTGTTCCAGAAAGTGCGAGATGCCATTCTCGGCGCCCACTTCGCGGCGGGAGCCGCTGGACACCCATACCCCCATAGACACGCTGCGGACATGGGGCATTACTTCGGTGATGACGCGGATTCCATTGGATAGCCGGGAAGTTTCGATCTGCCGGGGTTCCAGCTGGATGGCGCTAGTAAAGGTCTGCGTCCTTAAAGTGTATCCGATGGTGCTTAGGGCTTGGGCTGCGGAGCCAGCGCCTGCGCGATGGCCAGTTCGTATAACGCCAGCGCCCGGAAGTAGTCCGCCTGCGCCGCTGCTTCCCGAAGGCGTGCATCGACCGTCGCGATCTCGCGCAGGTTTAAAGTAAACAGCGTCGACTCGCCGAGTTCGTAGCGGTCGCGCTCCGCCGTCTCCACTTGTTGGGTCGCCTTGACCTCTGCCGCCAGCACGCCCGTCCGTTCAAACGCGGCGCGCACGGCTGAAACGGCATCCTGCACCTCCGCCGTAATCTGATCCCGTTGAAAACGTGTCCGCTGGTCGACTTGGGCGATGCGCGCGTCTGCAGCCTCCTCCCGGCCCCGCGCCTGCCGCCGCTGCAAGGGGAGTTCGAAATTCAGGGTCCAGCGCAGCTCGTCGGGCCCGCGAAGACCGGCCGGGCTGCCGATCTGCCGCGCGTAGCTAAACAGCGCATCCACGCCCGGGTACTGCTGATTCAGCGCCAGGCGACGCTCAATGTCCAATTGGTCGCGCTGCGCCAGAAAACGCTTTACCTCGGGACGCCGGTCTAGCGCCATTTCCACGTCGGATCGCAATCGCGCGTCGTCGATGGCGGCGGGCTGCGGAAACGCCGCGGGCAGCCGTGCGGGCGGCGGAACCACCGGGTCGCCCGCGCCGTCGCGATAGAACAGCGAGAGTTCGATTGAGGCTTGCTCCAGCCCCCTGCGCGCCTCTACTCCGAAGCCGCGCCGCTGGAAGATCACGCGCTCGTTGTCCGTGATATCGATGGCGGGCAGTGCGCCGGCATCAACGGATTCGCGGAGGAATCCGTCTCTCTTCTCGGCGATCTGAAGCGCCGCCTGCGCGACCGTATACCGCTGTCCGGCCGCCACCCACTCCCAGTAGCGCCGCGTTGCGGATTGCACGATGACGATCCGCTGCTGATCGATCGCCAGATCCGCCAGCCGGAGGCCGACACGCGCTTTGGCGGCGTCGGCGCGGCGCGGATCAATTGCACGATCCCGGGCGAGTGGCAGGCGAAGGCCGGCGCGATACTCGCCCCCGCGGCCTGTCAGAAGCTTGCCGTCGTAGCTGGCGAACGATCCGGCGGAATAACGGTAGCCGGTAAAGTAGCTGAGTCCCCACAGGGCCGTATTCTGCTCGATGCCAGTATCGATGCGGCGGTCGTCGAAGACGCGTCCGAGTTCATCCACATCGCCCCGCGCGCGCGCAAGAATGTCGAACCGGCCAAGGGCGGACAGAACGTCCGCCTCCGCCAAGGGACGCTCCTGCAATGCGGCTAGAAGCGGCGGGTAGTTCTTCTCGACAGAGGCCAGAACTTCGCTCAGCTCCAGCGGATCCGCTCCCTGGGCAAAAAGCATCGGGATCGCGGCGAGCCAGCCCGTGAGAGCTCTCATGGCTTGCCATCCGCTTCCGGCTTGGGATTTATCGTCGGCGGGAATCCGTTGAACTGCCGCCAGATCTCGAAGCCCAGCGGGACTTCCTTCAGCAGCACCCATCCGTTTGCCCGGACGCCCTGACGCAGATATCTCGCCTCCGGCCACGGTTCGTCGTCCAGGTCCGGCTGCACAAGAATCCGGAACAGGCCCTCCCCGTTGTCGGTCGAGTCTACCAGCGTCACCACGCCGCCGAAGGTTCCCACCGCTACCGAAGGCCATCCCGAGAACTGGATGGCGGGCCATCCCTCGAATTGAAGACGGGCCTTGTCGCCGGCGTGAATCAGTGGCACATCGTTGCCATTCACCAGGAGTTCCACCACCAAGCTGGCCGACTCCGGCACGAACAGCGCCACCGGATCGCCGCCTTTGAGAATCTCGCTGCCGGGCTGCGCCAGAAGACGCAGGATGGTCCCGTCGCGCGGAGCGAGTATCTGCTGACGGGACTGCCGCGACACGCGCACCTGAGTCCGCTGCATCTCCGCCTGCGCGTTCGCGATTTCTGAATTTGCCGATGCCAGCGTCGCGCGCGCGTCCTCAATCCGCGAGCGGAAGTCGCTCTCGATTTTCAGCAGATCGGACTCACGGGCTAGCTTTTCATTGACCGCCCCGCCTAGGGCAGCGTTGGCCCGGTCCACCTCCGCGGCGGCGCGGGCAAAATCCTGTTGGGCAAGCTCGACTCCCCGGACGGCAACCAGGCCTTTCTTCACCAGCATCTGCTGACGGTCGATGTTCTGTTTCGCCGCGACCAAGCTAGCCTCGGCCGACCGCACAACCTGCGTCGCCGCCTTGACGTTGTCCTCGGCGGCGGAGAGCCGGTTCTGCCCCACTTGCAGCTCGTTGCGCCGGAACAGATCCAATTGCTCAACCCGTGTCTTCAGCGCGGACGATCTTGTCCGGCCCTGCTCCAGCCGCATCTGAACGGCTCCCCGCTCGCCTTCCAGGCGCTGAAGAATTTCCGGATCGTTGTCGGCGATCTCCCCCACTAGATCGCCCAGCTTCACACGCGACCCTTCCGCCACGTGCCACCGTACGATCCGCCCTTCGACGGGCGCGCCAATCGACTGCTGCCTTTCCAGCGGGGCCAACGCGATCACGCGTCCGTTGCCCGGGACATTCTGCACCCAGGGCGCCAGCGCAAGTCCAACCGCCGCCGCGAGGAACAACACCACCATTGCGCGCGCCAGCCGCCGCGCTCCGCGAGTGCTGCCGGCCAGCGCCATCGACGGAAGCATCGGTACGGGCGTCACCGTGCCACCTCCACGATCTTTCCCGACTCCAACTGAAGCTGCCGGTCGCACAGCGACGCCACAACCGGGTGGCGTGTCGCCACGATCGCGGTCCACCGGTTCCCCGGTGCAAACACGCGCTGGCACAGCGCCTCTCCTCCCGCCGTCTCGATCAGGTAATCAAGCGCCTCGTCGATCAACAGGAGCCGCGGACGGTGCACGATCGCGCGCGCCAGCACCAGGCGCAGGCACTGGCTGTGGGACAACGGAAGGCCTCCGGTGGTCAGCGGCGTTTCAAGACCATCCGGAAGGCGCAGTATCTCCTCCAGCAAGCCGGCGCTGGCCAGCGCGTCGCGCACATCCTGCGGAGCCAGCCCGGGATCGCCCATCGACACGTTGTCCCTCACGGTGCCTTGGAAAACCTCCGCCCCGCGGACCAGCTGAACCTGCTGCCGGAAGCTGTCGAGGCGAATGTCGCGGTAATCCAGTCCATCGATCCGCAGCCGCCCCGAAGCCGGTTGTCGGACGCCGTAGATGAGGTCCAGGAGGCTGCTCTTGCCTGTTCCGCCCGGCGCCGTGATGGCAACCCGCTCTCCCGGCTCCACCCGCAGGTTCGTCCCGTCGAGGATCGTGGCTCCAGTGGCATGCGCGAAGTGCGCGTCCCTCATTTCGAACAGCGCGGGGCCGCCTCCGGGTATCGCCTCCGGCCCCGACGCCTCCATCGGAAGGTCCGTCAGATACCCCAGTTTGTCGACAGCCGCCAACAGGTCGTAGTAGGTTTCCAGTTGCTTGCCGAACTTCGAAAAGCTGCCCACCACGACGGCAAGAATCAGCTCCGCCGCCACCAGTTGGCCCAGTGTCAGTTGGCGCTGGATGACGAGGTATCCTCCCGCGGCCAGCAGTACGGCGCTTGAAAGAGATTCCAGAGCAAAAGACCCGATAATTTGCCGGAAGAGAACACGAAAGTGTTGCGCCCGGTACCGCAGATACTCGGTCGTCAATTGATCGGCCCGCCGCACTGCCAGCGCGGTGCCAGCCGCGGATTTGAACGTGGCCGGAAATCTCGCCAGTTCCTCCAGCCACGCGGCGATGCTGTATTTCGCCTTCGATTCCAGGATCGCCGTCGGCACGGCTCCAGAGCCCAAGGGGAACAGGATCACGACGATGCTGACCAATATCACCACGCCGAACGCGAGAAGCAGCGGATGATAAACGGCCAGCAGGATCAAGCCCACCAGCGTTTGCATCAGGATCGTCAGCCCGTCGACAAGCAGTAGTGATCCGCTCTTCTGAATCGTCACCACCTCAAAGAAGCGGTTTACCAACTCCGGTCCATGCCCCGGATCGTAGGCCTCGATCTTCACGCCAAGCAGCCGGTGGACCGCATCGGAGGTCACGCGCACGAATACCCGGCGTTGAATCACCTCCACCACCCACGACCGCAGTGAACGGAGTACGGAGGAAAAACCCAGCGCGATGAGAACAACCAATCCCAGCAGCACTACGGGCTGCAAAACCGAGCCAAACGCGATCGTGTTGACCATGGCCTGGGTCGCCACGGGCACCGCCAGCGTAAACAGCCCGATCGCAATCGAGTAGGCCACCATCGCCCAGAGGTCGCGTTTTTCGGCGCGGATCCAATTGAACAGACGCTGCGAGGGATATAGGTTGCCGGAGTGAGCTGCCGCCATGTAGGTACTTCCGGTGAGATGCCGCGAAAGGGCCATAGGTTTCTACATTTGAATGTATATATGTATCAGTTTATATAATGTAACGAAGTTTGCATTGAAAGCATCCCACGGCTAGACTGTCCTATGCCCGCCCGATCCCTGGTATCGAAAGAACTCGCCGACTTGCTGAACGTGCTTGCGCATCCGCATCGCATCCGGATTGTCGAGGAGCTTCGGAGCGGAGAGATGGACGTCAACGGCATGCAGGCGATTCTGGGTGTCAGCCACTCCCGGGTTTCACAGCACCTCTCCGTACTTCGCTCGCATCGCATCGTCGTCGAACGCCGGGATGGACGGCACGTGTTCTACCGGCTGGTGCAGCCTGGTCTATCCGGTTGGCTATTGGATGGGCTGGCGTTTCTTGCAGGTGGAGCTCAGCATGGCGATGAGGTTCGGGAAGCAGTGGAAAAGACCGAGAGCCTCTGGCGGTCTCCCTCGACCGGCAGTTAGGCCATCAGGAAGCGCCCGTGAGGTGCCGGTAGACGACGCTTTTCGACACCCCGAACTCGCGCGCGGCGGCCTTCATGGCGTCCATGCGGGACATCCCGCCGGACTCGTACCGTTCTACTGCGGCGGCCACGGTTTCGGCGGTCATCGGCGCCCCGGTGGGTTCGGCCTTGCCGATCAGAAGCGTGAACTCGCCCAACACCGCCGGGCGTTTCTCCAGAACGCTCCTTAACTGCTCCGCAGTCCCGCGCAGAAACTCTTCGTGAATCTTGGTTAGCTCCCGCGCCAGCACGACATTTCTTTCGGGCAGGACAGCGGCCAAGTCCGCCAGAGCGTCGAGAATCCGGTGCGGCGATTCGTAGTAGATGGTGGTCGCGTCGGAGTGCTTCTGCGATTCCAATTCCTTCCGTCTGCCCGCTGAGCGGGGCGGAAGGAATCCACGAAAGCAGAACCGGTCCGTGGCAAGGCCAGCCGCTGACAGCGCCGCAGTTACCGCCGACGGACCCGGCACCGGCACGACGGCCAGCTTCCGCCTCAGGGCCTCCGTCACCAGACGGTAGCCGGGGTCGGAAATAAGGGGCGTTCCCGCGTCGGATACCAGCGCCACGTCGGCGCCTTCCTCCAGCCTCGCGCAGACTTCGGCCGAGCGGTCTTGTTCGTTCTGCTCATACAAACTGCACGTCGCGACGCGGATCTCATAGTGGTCAAGAAGCTTCTTCGTCTGCCGGGTGTCCTCGCACGCTACCAGCGCGCACTGGCCCAAAATACGCACCGCGCGGTAAGTAATATCTTCCAGGTTGCCGATGGGCGTGGCAATAATGAAGAGGGTTCCCGGCAAGGACCAAGGATAGCGCCGGGCCGGACAATTCATTGAGCAACGACGGCTTCTACATTTGGCATCCACCCGGCGGGCAATGGCGGGTGCATCTTTCGTTTGAAGTGCTAGACCGGATTTCGCTGGAAGTGCTGCGCGGCTTTGGGGCGGTTCCGAAACGTGGCGCGGAAGTAGGCGGCGTGCTGCTGGGCCGGACTTCGGGCGCCGACGTGATTGTCGATAGCCACGAGAGCGTTTCCTGCGACTACCTATTTGGCCCGTCGTACCAACTGGCGGAGAAAGATCTGAACAGGTTTCAGGATGCGGTGAAACGTGCGGCGGACGGCGGACCCCTCATTCCGGTGGGTTACTACCGCAGCGATACTCGGGAATCGCTGACGCTAAGTGGCGAGGATCATCAACTCCTCGACCGCTTTTTTCCCGCGCAGGCGGCTCTGGCCCTGCTGATCAGGCCATACGCCACGAAAGTCAGCCGCGCTGGTTTCTTTGTCCGTGCGGAGGACGGCTTCCCTGGCGAAACGCCGATGGAATTCGCCTTCTCGCGCCAGATCCTGGGCGGAGGTTCGCGAGGCCGCACACCGGAGCGGGCCACCCGCTTGACGATGGCTGCGACGCAGGCGATCGCCGCGCCGCCTCCTCCACCCACCGCCATCCGGGCCGAACCAGTGGAAACGATTGAGGCTCCGATCGTCGAAACGGAGCTCCCTCGAACCACGGGCACCCGGCGTGACGTCTGGGCAGCGGCTCTCACGCTGGCTGTTGCGCTGGGCTGGGGAGCCGGGTATTTCGTCGCACGCGAGACGGCGCCGCCGCCCGACCCGTCCGCATACCGTCTTGGCCTGGCATCGGAACGCGACGGCACGCAACTGAGGGTTTCGTGGGACCCCTCCGTCACCGCAATGCGGACGGCGGTGCGCGGCGAACTTCGGGTGGGACAGGACGGCGCGACTAAGACCGTGCCACTGGGCTTGGAGGAACTGCTGATGGGCGAATCGGTCTATCCACAGGGCGGTGGCGCGGTGCGCTTCGAGCTTCGCGTACTGCTTACTTCCGGAACGGTGCTCAGCCAAGTTGTCGAAACTACGCCACGCGCTTCCGCCGCTCCTTAGCGATCTGAAGCAGGAACGATCCTTCTTCAAAGTCCAGGGTCACTTTTGATCCCGCGGCAATGCGGTTGGCCGCGATCGATGCCGCAGCGGGTTGCAGCAGCCTTCGCTCCAGAGTGCGCTTTAGCTCGCGCGCTCCATAAGCGATGCTCGAACCCTGCTGCAGCACGGCTGCGCGCCCGCGGGGCGTCAGTGCAATGGCGAAACTCTTCGGCCCCAGACGGCGGTGGAGATGCTGCTGCATGGCGGCAACCTGCAAGTCCAGAATCCTGTCCAGCGCTGCTTCGTCCAGGGGAGAGTAAGTGACAACGGAGTCCAGCCGGTTGACGAACTCCGGTGTGAACTTACGCCGCACGGCGCTCATCCCGATGGACTGCAGCCGCCCCAGGACCGCGCCGGCCGGGTCCAACCCTCCGCCGAACCCGAAGCCGGGCTTCAGCTCCCGGGCCATCCCAGCCGCGCCGAGATTGCTGGTGAGAAAGATCATCGTGCGCTCAAAATTCACGGTGGTGTTGTCGCCCAACCGCAATGCCGCCTTATCCAGCACGCCCAGTAGAAGCCGGTTCATCGATGCGGCGGCTTTCTCGATCTCGTCAAACAGCACGATCGACAGTCCGCACTTTTCGCTGGTGATGGACGACAGCTTCTGTTGCGTCAGCATGGGCGGCGTTTCGCGGTGGCCGAGGTATCCGGGGGGCGCGCCGATCAACTTCGCCACCTCATGCTCCATCTGAAACTCGCCACAGTCGACGCGAATCAGGCTTTTCGCGCTTCCGTGAAGGACTTCGGAAAGCGCCTCAACCGTGCGCGTCTTTCCGGTTCCAGTGGGCCCCAACAGCAGGAACACTCCGGCCGGGCGGCCTTCCGGCGCAAGCCCCGCCTGAAACATTTCCACGTACGGAACAATCGCTTGAATCGCCGCCGATTGACCGATCAGACGATCCGATAACTGGGAATCGAGCGACGCCTGCCCGGATTCGCCAATACTTCGGGTCCGGTTCCTGTCCATTTTCAAGCGCAGATCCTCCGGGCCGAAGATTACAGGGAGAACGGGCCGGTCTGGCAAGCCAGGAATAGCCCACCCCTGCGAAAAATCGGGGATACGCCGAACAATCTAAATGACTTGAGTGCGCCGGAGGGGTGAAAAAATCGTGGGGAAGGCCTGTGACTACTTGTGGCGGAAAGTAATGCGGCCCTTGGTGAGATCGTAGGGGGACATCTCGATGGTGACTTTGTCGCCAGCAAGCACGCGGATACGGTTCCGCCGGAGCTTCCCGGCTAAGTGCGCCAGAACCAGCCGGTCTACATCCTGATCCAACTGAACGCTGAACAAACCACTCGGGAACTTCTCGATAATCGTTCCCGTTACTTCAATCGAATCTTCTTTGCTCATCCGCCTCCGGAAAGTGGGAATTGGGAGAAGGTTTGACGCGTCTCCAGACTCAGTATATCTTGCGTTACACTTCATCGGGACCTCAAAAGCCGTAAATGAGCAGCAAGACCGGCGTACCGGGCGTGAAGGATAAGTTGGTGCTGGTAACCGGCGCGGGCCGGGGCATCGGTAAGAGGTTGGCCATCGGATTCGCCGCCGCCGGCGCCCATGTCGGGCTGGTTGCGCGAAGCAAACCTCAGATCGATCTCGCCCATCTTGAGATCGAACATGGCGGCGGTTCGTCGGCACGCTACCCGGGCGATGTCCGGGACCGCGAGTTTCTGGAAGAGACCGTCAACCGGATGTCGGTGCAGTTTTCACGGCCGGTGGAAGTACTGATCTGCGCCGCGGCCGTCCAGGGTCCCGTTGGAAGTCTGGCCGAGTCGGACCCAAAGGCGTGGTGGGAAACGCTGGAGATCAACTTTGGCGGAGCAGTGAACGCCGCCAGGGCGGTGCTGCCCCGGATGATCAAAGAACGCGCCGGGAAAATCGTGGTCCTGACAGGCGGCGGCGCTTCGAGGCCGCGTCCTTACTTCACGGCCTACTCTTCTTCGAAAGCGGCGATTGCCCGATTCGTCGAATCGCTGGCCGAGGAAGTGCAGGAGCACAACATTCAAGCCAACTGCCTGTCGCCCGGAGGAACCTACACCGCGATGACGGACGAGATCCTGCGGGCCGGTGAGCGGGCGGGCTGGAAAGATCTTGAGGCTGCCCGCGAAGTTCGTCTTACCGGCGGCGTCTCGCCGGACAAGCAGTTGAACCTTGCCGTATTCCTGGCGTCGTCGCGGTCAAACCACATCTCTGGACGCTTGCTTCATGTCCACGACGATTGGGAAAGAATGGCGGACTCCACTCTGAGTCCGGAAGCCTACACGCTCCGCCGGCTTCAGAAGGGATAAAATGAGCGCGAAGATGATTCGCGCACTCTCCGTTCTACTGCTGGTCTGCTTACCGCTGGCCGCGCAACAGCCGCGAAAAAAGAAGCTGCTCGCCATCGGCGCGGTGAAGGGGTTCCAGCACGACGCAACATCGCATGGCTTGGCGACGATTTGGAAGCTGGGGCAGGAGTCGGGAATCTACGACACCTACATTCGCACCGACACACAACTGCTGACCAAGAAGAAGCTGACGGGCAACGCGAAGAACCTCGACTACTTCGATGCCGTGCTGTTCTACACCACGGGCGAGCTGGAGATGGACGACGAGCAGAAGGCCGACTTCATGAAGTTCATCAAAGAAGATGGCAAGGGCTTCATCGGTGTCCACTCCGCCATCGACACCTTCTACCAGTGGCCGGAATTCGGCGAGATGGTGGGCGGATACTTCGATCTCCACCCGTGGAATCAGTTCAACGCGCCCATCATCGTCGAGGACCGCGAGTTTCCCGCCATGCGTCATTTTCCCGCCGAGTTCGTCGTGATGGACGAGATCTATCAGGTGAAGAACTACTCGCGCGACAAAGTGAGGGTGCTGGCGCGGCTGGACGAGACGAAGCTCGATCTGGACCACAAGAACGTCAAGCGCACCGACAAGGACTTCGCCGTTGCATGGTCGAAAATGCACGGCAATGGCCGGGTCTTCTATTCGACGTTTGGCCACCGCGAGGACGCCTGGGACCGCCCCGACATTCAGAAGATGTATCTGGAAGCGATCAAGTGGGCGATGAAGATGACGGACGGGGAGACGGCTCCGCGCCCGAAGCCGTCTAAGTAGCGGAGGGTTAGGGCGTCCGCACGTTCAGTCCGGCGGGCGCAACACTCGTCATGTCGCGGAGATTCCACGTAAGCAGCGTGTCGGCTCCGGCGGCGCGCGCCGACCCGGCGATCGCCGCATCGTAGACTCTTCCACCGGTAATCCCGCGCGCCGCGAAGTCTTGCAGAGCGGCCCAGTCCATAGATGGCGCGGGGATAACAGTGTATGGACGGAAGGCGTCGTGAAGCACGGTTTTCGCGATCACCGGTGCAACCCGGTAAGGTGGCGGCAGCCGCGTCAGGACGGCGTAGCTTTCAAAGAGCGCATGCGAAGGAAGCAGCAACAGGGAGCCGCCTTGGACCCAATCCTCCAGGCTGCCTAGCGTCGCCGCATGATGCTGGTGCCACGAAGACACCAGCGCAATCAACACACTCGTGTCCAGCGCCGCGCGCCGCTTAGTCAAGCTTCCTTTCCCGGATCTGACGCAGGCTTTCGTTCACTTGACGCTGCGTCAGCTTGGCGGTTTTGGAGCTGCCGGCGAGAACGGAGAACCTGCCCTTGCGAACGATGGAATGTTCCCTTTGGAGCGGCTCAATCTCGATCCGGCCATCGCGGGACACGATGGAAACTTTCGTTCCGGGCGACAGTCCATTTTCGTCCCTCAGCGCCTTGGGAATTACCAGACGCCCTGCCATATCGATGGTAGAGTGCATGCCAACAGGCTACCATCCGGCACGGAAAACCAGCACTGCGTTCAACCCGCCGAAGGCGAACGAGTTCGACATCGCATACTCCACTCGAGCCTCGCGCGCCGCGCCATGAACGATGTCGCCGGGACACTGCGGGTCTTGAACCGTGAAATTCGCGGTGGGCGGAAGCACCCCATGGTGGAGGGCCAGCACCGCGGCAACAGCCTCCATCGCGCCCGCCGCGCCTAGCGTATGCCCGTGCATCGATTTCGTGGAGGAGATCGCCGGGCGGTGGGCCCCGAAGACCTTCTCGATCGCTTGGCACTCTACTGGATCGTTCACCGTCGTAGCTGTTCCATGCGCATTCAGGTAGCCCACCGCCTCCGGTGAAATCGCGGCATCGGCCAAGGCTGCGCGCATGGCCCGTTCAGCGCCTTCGCCGGAGGGTTGCGTGATGTGGTGCGCGTCGCTGGACATGCCGAAGCCGCAGATCTCCGCATAGACTTTCGCGCCTCGCCTCTGCGCGTCCTCCAACGGCTCCAGCACCAGCATCGCGGCGCCTTCGCCGAGAATCATCCCGGTGCGGTCCTGAGAGAAAGGCCGGCACGTATCGGCGGAAACGACGCGCATCGCCTCCCAGGCTCGAAGCAATCCGATGGTCAAGGTAGCGTCGGAGCCGCCCGCGATCGCGCGTCTCGTTACGCCGTTGCGAATCAGCCAGAACGCGTGTCCCAGCGCGTGATTGGACGACGAACACGCCGTGGCCAGCGTAAACGCGGGCCCGCGAAAGCCCCATCGCGTTGAGATCAGGCTTGCGGGCGCGTTCTCCATAATGCGGGGAATGATCAGCGGATGAAAACGCGTCCGGCGCTCTTCGTACAACTGCCGGTAGCTTTGATCCTCGGTCTGCGCGCCGCCGATGCAGGAGCCCGTCACGACGGCTGCATCTTCTCCGTTGGGTACGCCCGCGTCTCCAATTGCCTGCTCCGCCGCCGCGCCCGCCATCAGCGCAAAGCGGTCGTAAAGCGACGCGTCTTTCTCGTCGCCCCACGCGAAGCCCTTCACCTCGGCGGCGTTTTGGAACTTCAGCGCCGAAGCGTCCGCCTGCTGGATCGGCCCGATGCCGCAGCGCCCTTCGAATAGTGCTTCCCGGAAATCTTTAACGGTGGTTCCAATGGCGCTGGTGACGCCCAGTCCCGTGATGGCAACCCTCATCCTTTGGCTGCGAGAAGCAGGCGAATGCCCGCCACCACATCGGGCACGGAGCGGATTTTCTTCGCCTCGTCGTCGGAAATCGAGATATCGAACTCCTGTTCCAACGCAAAAAGAATCTGAATGCCGTCCAGTGAGTCGACCCCGATCGCCTCGAATGTCGATTCGGGGCCGATCGATTCGGTGGGCTGGTGGATGGTCTTGGCGATCGTGTCGATCACGCGCCGGGTGACGTCTTCTTCGGCCATAGCAGTTCGCTGAGTGTAACGAATTCGTATCCACGATCGAGCATCGCGGGCACAAGAACGTGTACGGCTTCAATCGTCTCACGGATGTCCGGCTCGGGATTGCGATCCCGGCCATCGTGCAGGCAGATGTTCGCACCTGGCGTTAGCGATTCCAGCACGCGGGACGCGATTTCAGGTGCGCGCAGCTTCCAGTCGTTTCCGATCACGGTCCATCCCGTCTTCGTCAGGCCATGCTGCGCAAGGGCGCGGCGCAATCCAATACCCGGAACGCCGTAGGGACACCGGAACAGGCGCGGGGTGACGCCGGTGGCCTCCACAATCGACGCCTGGGCGCGTGCAACCTCTTGCGCGATCGTCGAAGGAAGGCTGCGCCACAACGACGGGTGCGTGTCGGTATGATTTCCGATCTCGTGCGATCCGGCCACCCGTCGCGCGATCTCCGGCCGGGCACGCACATGTACGCCGCACTGGAAAAAGGTAGCCGGTACTGCAAAACGGTCCAGCAGTTCCAGAAGGTCCAGCGTCTGCGGATGCGGACCGTCGTCGAAAGTTAATGATGCTCTGGGCCGGCCCACTGAACGCTATGATCGCTTGTGACGGCCCATTCGCCGGGGGGCGAGATCAACTTGAAGGTGGACCAAGGTCCGGGAATCCAAGGGTACTGGTCGATTGCCGCCTCATTGACGCGGAGACCAAGGCCCGGCTCCCGGGGGACCACAAGCTCGCCCCGCTCAATCGTCAACGGATCTTTCAGGATCGCGTTCGCCAGCGGGAATTCGTACATCACCGGAACGCCTTCGCGCCGGTAGAGCGGATATTCCAGCCATTCCACCGTCTCCTCCGGCCAGCAGATGCCGACCTGCGCTGCGGCCAGCACCTCCAGATCCGTGCCCCAACTGTGGAAGGCGAAGCGAAGCTCCCGCCGCTGCACTTCCGGAAACAGCTTGCGCCCGGTTGGATAGCCACCCTGGCATACCAAGTCGGCCTGCACATAATCGACGCAATCGTTCTCGATCAGATGGAAGAATGTCTCGTCGCTATGTTCGTGTTCGCCCGACGCGATCGGCACCTGGGAGATTGCCTTCAGCCGGATGTAGGCTTCGTGATCCTCGGGAGGCAGCGGTTCTTCCAGCCACGTAATGTCGAACTGCGCCAATTCTTTCGAAAGGCGGCCCACCGTCTCGTCGCCGTAGCTCCGGTCCCCCATGCGCCACCAAGTGTGCGCGTCCACCATCAGGCCGAAGTCCTGGCCCGTCGCCTTTCGCATCAGCTCGACGGTACGCAGGTCTTCGTCCGGACCCAGCCCGGGGCGCATCTTGTACGCCGAGTAGCCCAGGTCCCGCACCGCAGCGGCTTCCGCAGCGTATTCTTCCGGCGGCATGTACATTCCACCGGAGCCGTACAGCTTAATGCGGTCTCGAACCCGCCCGCCCAGCAATTCCGAAATGGGGAGGCCCTTGGCCTGGCCGACGAGATCGTACAGCGCGACCTCCACCGAACAGTAGACTTTCAGCGCCTCCAGATCGTCCGGAAACGCTTCAAAGAACTTTACGCGCAGCGCGTCTGGATCGGTTAAGGCGTGGCCGGTAAGAAACGGCGCGATCTGATCCGTAATGTAGCGATGAGCTTTTTCGCTTCCCTGGCCCGGCGCCCAGCCCACCAGCTTCTTGTCGGTTTCGACGCGGATCAGCATGGCGTCGCGTTTCAGGATCGTGCGCTCCCCACCGTAGTAGGTCAAGCGGACGGGCTCCGGCAGCGGACACGAAAGGAGAATCGACTGAACTTTGGCGATTTTCATGAATGAACTGCTCAGTGTATCGCGCCTGGCGTGCTACGCAGAAAAAAGCGGCCGGGTGTTGGTCAGACACCCGGCCGTAAAAGTCGCAGATTCACTTCGGAGGAGATGTGAACCTGTGACTGTGGAGGAGCTTGAAAAAAAAGTCTATCCCAGAAGACCCCCGTGGCCCAACCCGGCGATCTCCCAGCCGGTGACCCGGTAGCGGGCCAGCAGCGGCGGCAGAATCAGATCGACGACATTCGACTTGGCCGACCGGAAACATCCCGGCGCTGCGACAATCGGCGTGTCATCGTGATAACCCAATAGCAAAAGGTTGCCTGGCTCCACTGGCGCGAGAAAGCGCTCCAGGTGGCAGCCCAGGCCGGTAATAGCGCGGCCAACAACATCGTCGGGACCCGCGGGCGCGGTGGTGGAGGCTACAAGAATCGCCGTGGGCTTGCTGCGCAGAAGAGCTTCCAGGCCCCTGGTGACCGCGTCCTCGGTCTCGCAAACGGTCATCGCGGAGTGCGCGGAAATCCCAAAGTGTTCCAGCCGCTGCCGCATGACGCCTTCGAAAAGCTGGCGGGACCGGTCCGCGCACAGCGGATCGGAATACAGAACTCCCACAGTGGGCCGCTTAATGGGCCGCGCCTGAAGAATGGGGCCGCGCTCCTGGAGGATGGAGACCACCGCTTCCAATTCCGGGGCGGCCACGGCGAACGGCGTGCTCTTGACAGTGGCGATGCGTGTGCCCGCCGGGACGTAGCTGAAGTTGGGCAGGGTGGCTATAGCGATGCTGGACGTGCAGTTGATCTGCTTCAACAACTCGTCGTCGACCAGTACGCAGGAGTTTTCAGTGGCAATCAGGTTGGACCGTCCACCCGCCGCCGCCTTGATCTCCAGGCTCCCGCAGCCCATCTCCGCAGCGACTTGGGCGACGGCCTCATCCTCGCCGACTTCTCCCTCGTCCAACCGCGTTACCCAGACTTCGGCCATTCCTTCGGTCTCGAGTAGTTTCACGTCCTCTTCGCGGAGTACATGCCCTTTCGCCAGGAGTTTCTTCCCCCCATGACGAAAAATCGTCGCACAAAGAATTCGGCCCATCGACTCCCGAACATCGACGGTTTGCGCAGTCATTCGGCCTCCGTGCCAGCTCTGTAAGTTTTCCGCGTTTTCTTCAGATTATTACGTCTTTACGACGTTAATCCGTTGACAGCACCGATTATACAGATCAATAGGGGAATCGATATAGAGTTTGTCTCACTTATAGAAAGGGTTTTTTGCGGGGTGGCGTACCAATACAGATCCTCCTTCTAAGTCGTTGTTTTTAATAAAGATGACTACATGCTACCCTCTCATTGACTTCACTAGGTACTGTTGTCTGGCAAAAACACCGTCGGAGGTTCTACACCCATTTAGGGGGAGTGAGGGTGAAACGAACACGTGAATTAATCCGCACTTAATAGCAATGTATTCTTGTTCCGACCGCCGCGCCGCTCAACACATTCCGCAGCGCTCCTGGCACGGCTCCGGCAGCGATCACTACCGTCGACACTCCACGTTCAATCGCATGCATAGCGGCGTTAAGTTTTGCTTCCATTCCGCCGGTTGCCACGCCGTCCCCAATCAGCTTCCGGCATTCCGCGACGCTCAGGCGCGCCAGCTTCGCACCGGATTGATCGCGGACGCCTTCAACATCGGTGAGGAAGATCAGCGCCTCCGCTTCCCATGCCGCCGCCACCGCCACCGCCATCTGGTCCGCATTGACATTGAAGACGTCGCCGTTCCGGCCGCCAGCGACACACGCCACCACTGGCAGAAACTTTCCAGCCAACAGGTGGTTCAGAATCGACGGATCAGCCGCCGCAATGCGGCCCACAGCGCCGAGGTCGGGAGACAATTGCTCGGCCATCGCAAGTCCCGCGTCCAAACCGGTTAACCCAACAGCTTGAGCGCCCGCGCCCTGCAGGGCCGCCACCAACTGATGGTTGACGCTTCCCGCGAAAACCTTTAGCAGGGCGTCCACCACTTCCGGCGTCGTCACGCGCAGCCCGTTGACGAACTTGCTTTCAATCCCCCGCTCCGCAAGAAACCGGGTCATCTGCTTGCCGCCGCCGTGGACCACCGCCAGTTCAACGCCTTGCGCCACCTCGGCCAGTTCCGCTGCCAGACGCTGCCGGGACTCCGGCTCGTCAACCAGCGTTCCGCCGAGTTTCACCAACGCCTTCACGCCAGCCCCTCAAAGTGGTCCAAGCCGGAAATCAGATTCAGGTTTTGCACCGCTTGGCTGGCCGCGCCCTTCAGCAGATTGTCGATTGCCGAGACCACGACGGCGCGTCCGGTCTTCCGGTCCAGCCGTACGCCGATGTCGCAATAGGGCGTGTGGGCGGCTGCGGTGATGTCGGGCACTATGCCAGGCGCGTAAAGCCGCACGCTAGACCAATTGGAGTAGCTGCCGGCGTAGATCTCCAGTAACGCCTCAGCGGACGCGGCCTGCGTCCGGAAGTAGATCGTCTCCAGAATTCCCCGGTGAACCGGCAGAAGATGCGCGACAAAGCTGAACTCCTCCTCCTTCAGGCCGGAATTCATCAGCACCTCCGGCACGTGCCGGTGGTCAAGAATGGAATAGGCCGAGAAGTTCTCCGTCACCTCGCAGAAGCTGGTTTTCAGCGACGGCTTGCGGCCCGCGCCACTGACGCCGGACTTTGCGTCGCACACGATGCCCGCGCCGCGATCGATCACCCCAGCGGCCAGCAGCGGCTGAAGAGCCAGATTCGCGGCCGTCGGATAGCACCCGGGATTGGCGATCAACCGCGCGGGACGAATGGCGTCCGCGTAGAACTCCGGCAGCCCGTATACGGCTTCGTCGAGGAGGTTTGCCGCCTTGTGCGGTTCCTTGTACCACTTCTCGTAGTTTTCGGCGGTTCCAAGACGGAACGCGCCGCTTAAGTCGACCACCTTGATGCCGGCTTCCAATAGCGAGGGCGTCAGCTCCATCGACACCTCGGGCGGCGTTGCCAGCAGAACGACCGAAAGACCTTCCGCCTTCGCCGCCTCCGCCGTGCAGGCGATCTTCGCCGCGGTTCGCGCGCCCTGCGGCTGTGGACGATCGGACACGTCGGAGCGATGCTCCATCAGAACCGGTTCAAAGTGGGGATGCGCGTCCAGCAGGCGCACCAGTTCGGCTCCGCTATAACCTCGAAACCCGACGATGCCGGCGCGCGACGACATAGTATAATTATTCATCTTTCTGCATAAATATACCATGCGGGTTCAGCGCACGGCAGTTATTGACAAACGATAACTACTATCGTCTAATAGGAAAGTGCAACTTGAAGCAATTATCCAGCAATTCGAGGATCGTTGCCACAAGCTGGGCCTGGCTGTAACTCACCAGCGAACAGTAATTTACCGCGAACTGATCGCTACCGGCGAGCATCCGACTCCGGAAGCGGTGTACGAACGCGTAAAGAAGCAGATCCCCGCCGTGTCGCTGGGCACTGTCTACAAAAGCATCAAGACTTTCCTCGACGCCGGGCTGCTACGCGAAGTCAGCCTGCACCATGGGTCTCAACGTTTAGACGCCAACACGTCTCCGCATCATCACATGGTGTGCAGGCAGTGCCGCCGGATCTTCGACGTCCCGGCGGATCAGGTGGAGCCGGCAAAGCTAAAGAATCCGCCGGAAACCGGATTCGAAGTCGAGCGCCTTAGCATCGAATTCTGGGGAGTGTGCGCTGCGTGCGGACACCCTCGCAATCATAGATAACCGAAGAATCAGGAGAACTGCAAACCATATGCTTGGAGTGGGTAGAACTTTCCCCAAATACGCCCTTACCGCCACGGTGTCGAATGAAAAAGACCTGGGCAAGGCATTTCGCGCCATTTCCGATGCCGATTTCGCCGGCCAGTGGAAGGTATATTTTTTCTGGCCGAAGGACTTCACGTTCGTGTGCCCGACAGAGATCGCCGCGTTCGGCAAGCTGAACGCCAAGTTTGCGGATCGCGACACGCAGATTCTGGGCGGATCGACCGATTCGGAGTTCGTCCATCACGCGTGGCGCAACAACCACCCCGACCTGAAGGACCTGCCGTTTCCGATGCTGGCCGACGTGAAGCGGGAACTGTCGGAAGCGCTTGGGATTCTGGACCCCAAGGAAGGCGTCTGCCAACGCGCCACTTTCGTCGTGGACCCGGACAATATCATCCGGTTCGTTTCCGTCAACGACCTGTCGGTGGGCCGCAACCCCGATGAAGTTCTGCGGGTGATCGACGCGCTACAGACCGACGAGCTTTGCCCCTGCAACTGGAACAAGGGCGAGGAGACGCTGAAGGTCGCATGACGCTGGACGAACTGCTGGAGACCGTTCCGGCCTGGGCGAAGGATTTGAAGCTGAACCTTCAAAGCGTCCTGAAGCAGACGGAACTCTCCGCGCAGCAATTGTGGGGAACGGCGGTTGCATCGGCAATCGCCTCCCGCCATCTGAAACTGACGGCGGTGTTGCTGGATGCCGCGTCCCAGCATCTGACGCCGGAGGCGATGGCGGCCGCCAAATCCGCCGCCGCAGTGATGGGCATGAACAATGTGTATTACCGCTTCACGCACATGGTTCCCGGCGAGAAGTACCCCATGATCCCGGCGCGGCTGCGCATGAACGCCATCCGCACGCATGGCATCGAACAGGCGGACTTCGAACTTTGGTGCATCGCCGTTTCGGCGATCAACAACTGCCAGGCTTGCGTCACTTCCCATGAGCGCGTCGTGCTGGACAAGGGCATGACGGAGGAGACGGTGCTTGCCTCCGTACGGATCGCGTCGGTGATTCACGCCCTGGCTTCGGTGTTTGAAGCCGAAGAAGCCGCGCCCACCGGTTAGCCGCAGGCGATATCATTCATCCGGAGGAGTTCCGGATGAAAAACAAGATTGCCTTTTTGGCCGCCGCATTTCTTTTCTGCGCGTCGGCCCATGCTGGACTATTGGTAAGCCGGGGTGTGGCCGGCGTCGATCTCTACACCAACGCCGGCGTTTTCGTCAGCAACCTGATCGCGCCGGGCACCGGTGGCCTTTCGGACGCGCAGGGCGCCGCGGTGCTGCCCAACGGCGACATTCTAGTTGGAGATTTCAACGTCGAGAATATCCTGCGCTTCAGCCGTGCCGGGGCGTTCATCAGCGTCTTTGCAACCCTGCCCGACGTGGACAATCCGTTCGATGTCGTTGTAGGTCCCGACGGCAGCGTCTTCGTCGCGAATGCCGGAGGCACGAACACCATCTCGCGCTTCGACGCGGTGACGGGCGCGTTGTTGTCGCCGTCTTTCACGTCGGGAAATCCCCAACCCATCGGCGGACCTCAGTACATTGAGTTCGGCCCCAGTTTGGCCGTCACCGACATCGCTGGCCGCCTGTTCCGCTTCAACCCTGGCACCGGGGTGTGGATTTCCACTTTCTTCTTCGACAATCCTGAGGGCGTGGCCTACGACAAGGCGGGCAACCTCTATGTCGCGCAGCGGATCTCCGACAATGTGCTTCGGCTCCCGTTCGGAGGAGGACCGGCCGAGGAAGTAATTCCTACGGGAGCGTTCAAGGGCGCGCCGGCCGACCTGGAGTTCGGTCCGAACGGACTGTTGTATTTGTCCGCCGACCAGATCTACCGCTTCGATGTCAGCGGCGCGAAAGGCGCGCTGGTGGACAGCTTCGGCACCGGCGGCGAGTTTATGGTCTTCTTCACCGACGTGCCGGAGCCATCAAGCTGGTCGCTTGCGGCCGCCGGTTGTCTGGCGATGATTCTCGGCTACCGCCGCAGAATCTTCTGATCGTAGAGCCAGTCTTCCAGACGGTCCGGCCAGGTATTCACTGGGAGTGGCGGCTTCGTGGGGCGCAGCGCGAAGCCGTGCGGACCGGACTGGTAGATGTGCATTTCGACGGGGATCTTCTTCGCCTCCAGCTCCATGAAGTACTTCACTGTCGGCTCCACGTGTGAGCGGTCTTCCGTAGTGCAGATCATAAAGGTGGTGGGCGCCTTGTCAGGAATCGGAAACAGCGGAGCTTTGTCTTCGTCTTTCGCTCCGGGCCGGTACCACGGATAGATGAGAATGTTGAAGTCCGGACGGGATTCCGCGTCGAACCGCGACCCGATCATGCCCGCCACTTCGCCGCCAGCCGAAAAGCCGGCGAATCCGATGCGCGACGTGTCGAGCCCCCACTCCTTGGCCCGGCCCCGCACCAGTTTCATAGCCCGTTCCGCGTCCGCGTGAACTTCCTTGTCGAGTGTATAAGTCGACCCCGGAGCCTTCGCCAGCCGGTACTTCAACACAAACGCCGCGATGCCGCGGTTGTTCAGCCACTCCGCCATCTCCCAGCCACCGCGTTCGATCACCAGTTGCCGGTGTCCCCCACCGGGCGCGATCACCACTGCGACGCCATTGGCCTTCTCTTTCGGCGGAAGGAACACGTAGAGGGACGGATAGTGGGTGACGGTGAAGTTGCCGGGAAGCGGTCCCCACTTGGGATTTTCGCTGGGCTTGGACACCTCGGCCGCGGTGATGCCTTCCGAACCCGGCGCGCCCTCCGGCCATAGCCGGATCTCTTCACCACGTTCCGCCGCCGCGCACAGAAGCGCGGACACTACCGCCGCCAGAAACAGGTTTCTCATTCGACGAAACGGTATCACAGCTGCCAGCGGCCCGTACGGGCAATAGCGCGACTTCGATACAATCCGAAGGCCGTTTCGTATTGCTGAGGAGCATCCAATGTCTGAATCCACCCGACGATCTTTTCTACAGGCCGGAGCCGCCGCTGCCGTCGCCACACAGGCCCGTCCGATTCTGGGCGCGAACGACCGCGTGAACGTTGCCGTCATTGGCCTTGGTGGCCGCGGCAACAACCACATGGACTACTACCTTAAGATCGACACCTGCCAAATCGCGGCGCTGTGCGACGTCAACCAGGCGGCGCTGGAGCGCGGTCAGGCGAAGGTGGAGAAGGGTGGGACGCCGAAACCGCAAGGCTATGCGGATATGCGGCAGGTGTTCGACGACAAATCGATTGATGCGGTGTCGTTCGCGACGCCGAATCACTGGCACGCGTTAGGAGCCATCTGGGCCATGCAGGCCGGCAAGGATGTCTATTGCGAGAAACCGGCCAGCCACAATCTGTGGGAGGGCTATCAGTTAACCGCCGCCGCGCGAAAGTACAGCAGGATGGTGCAGGTTGGTTCGCAGTCGCGATCGATCCCGCACAAGATGCGCGCCATGCAGCTGCTGCGCGAGGGCGTGATCGGCAGGGTCTACATGGGCAAGGGCCTATGCTTCAAACGGCGGAAGTCAATCGGCCACGTGGCGGACTCGGCCATCCCGGCGGGAGTGAATTGGGATCTGTTCCTGGGCCCGGCCCCGATGCGGCCGTTCAATGAACTGCGATTCAAGTACAACTGGCACTGGTTCTGGGACACCGGCAACGGCGACATCGGCAACCAGGGAGTTCACGAAACGGACATTCTGCTGTGGGGCCTAGGGAAAACCACCTTGCCGAAGACGGTCTTCTCCACCGGTGGAAAGCTGGTGTACACCGACGACCAGGAGACTCCAAACACGCAAATGGTTACTTATGACTGGGGCGACGGAACGATCGGCCAGTTCGAAGTGCGCGGCCTGATCACGGGGACCGAGGGGGGCATCGGCCAGCCTGGATCGAACAAGGTGGGCAATCTCTTCTACGGCAGCGACGGCTGGATGGCTGTCGATTCGCGCGGTTTTCAGGTCTACAAAGGCGAGAAGGAAGAGAAAGTGATGGACGAAAAAGCGCAGGGCGGCGGCCAATGGGAGACGGTGCCGCACATGCAGAATTTCCTGGCGGCGGTGCGCAGCCGGAAGTATCAGGAACTGAACGCGGAGATTGAGATCGGCGCGCGCGGCGCGGCCATGGCGCACTTGGGCAACGTGTCGTACCGTGTCGGCAAGAAGCTGACGTGGGACGATTCCAAGCATCGTTTCGACGATTCCGACGCTAACCGGCTTGTGTCCCGGGACTATCGAAAGCCGTACGTGGTGCCGGAGATCGCTTAGTGTCGCAGCCGGCAATCCGAACCACCACAGTTGGAAGCTACCCCGTACCCGATTGGTTGAGTGCGCTGCCGAGTGAGCAGGCTCGCGCCGATGCGACGCGCGTTGTCTTCGACATTCAGCGCCAAGCGGGGATTGACCTGCCGACCGACGGAGAGCTCTACCGTTTCGACACCAATCACCCCGACACGAACGGGATGATCGACTATTTCATCCGGCCCATGGGCGGCCTCCGGTCGAAACTGGGCCGCAGCGACCATGCCGCGTTCGCGAAGAAAGAGACGATGAGCTTCCGGCGCAAGGCCGCCGGCATCGTCGAAGGCCTGATTACCGAAGGCTCGTTGAACTTACTGGCCGACTGTGAGAGTGCGGCGGCAGTGTCCAGCGGTCCGTTCAAGTTCACCGTCACCAGCCCCTACATGCTGGCGCGCACCCTGCTGAACGATTTCTATGTCGACTTTCCGCGGATGCTGATGGCCATCGCGGATGTGCTTGCGGAGCAAGTGCGCGACCTTCCCTGTGCCTGTGTTCAGATCGACGAGGCCAACATTCCCGGCAACCCCGCCGACGCTCCGCTGGCGGCGGAAGCCATGAATCGCGTCCTGGATGCCGTCGACGTCGAGCGCGCCGTGCACTTCTGCTTCGGCAACTATGGTGGCCAGACCATTCAAAGCGGGACTTGGTCCGCGCTATTGGAATTTCTGAACTCTTTACACTGCCATCATCTGGTTCTGGAACTGGCGCACCGCCCCCAAGACGATCTCGACGCCCTGGTGGATATTCGTCCGGAGATTCAGTTGGGCGTGGGCGTCATCGACGTCAAGATGAACCACATTGAGACGCCGGAGGAAGTGGCACGCCGCATTGAAGCGATCGACAAGAAGCTGGGGCCCGGCCGCTTGGCATGGGTTCATCCCGACTGCGGCTTCTGGATGTTGAAGCGCAGCGTAGCGGACCGCAAGATGGCGGCGCTGGTGAAGGGGCGCGATCTTTACCTCGGCCGCGGATGATGTCCTATTCGTTCCGCGACCGGAAATCGGGGCGGAAGGTCTGGCAGCTGACGACGGCGGAGGCGAT
>JBGTFZ010000050.1:0-6537 GCA_041746955.1 Bryobacteraceae bacterium | reverse complement strand
TTCAACGCCACACTTGACGAGCCGCTGGTTGTGAATGGCTTCGTGATTGCGGAGAAAGGTTCGCGCATCGACGGGCGCGTTGTGGATGCCGTCCGGTCAGGCCGGATCAAAGGCAAAGGCCGGATCTCCGTCCGGCTTTCTGCCCTGCACACGTCGGACCGGCAGCGGGTGGACATCTTCACCGACGAATTCGTTCGCGAAGCAAAAGCCTCACGCGCGGGAGATGCAACCAAAGTGATTGGCGGCGCGGCCATCGGCGCCGCCTTGGGTGCGGTCTTCGGAGGCGGTACCGGGGCTGCCATTGGCGCGGCCACCGGCGCGGGCGCCGGAGCGGGATCGGTACTCATAACCCGCGGCGGCCCAGCCGAGCTTTCCGTCGAAACTCGAATCCCCTTCCGCCTACGCGACGAAGTGACGCTTACGGAGCGGTTGAACTAAGCTCCGGCCGCTTTCGCCGTCGCCGCCGATCTGGCGGCGGCAAGTGCAGCTTCGTAGTCCGGGTGGTCCGCCACTTCCTTGACGTACTCCGCGTGCCGGATCGTGTTGTCTTTGTCGACGACGAAGATTGCGCGGCTCTCAATGCGCAATTCCTTAATCAGCGTTCCATATGCCGACCCGAATGCGCCGGTCTTGTGGTCGCTAAGCATCTTCACCTTGTCCACACCAAACGCGTCGGAAAAGCGCGACTGCGCGAACGGAAGGTCCATGCTGACCGTGATCACTTCCACGTCGTCCATCTTGGTCGCCTCGTCGTTGAAGCGCTTCGTCTGCGCGTCGCAGACCGGAGTGTCCAGGCTGGGGACAACGGAAAAGATGCGTACGGTTCCGCTGCCCAGGTGAACCGGGGAGAGCGTCTTGTCTACCATCTCGAAATCTGGAGCCGCGTCGCCGGCCTTCAATTCCGGTCCGACGAGTGTGAGGGGATTGCCCTTTAGTGTTGTTGCGCCGCTTCGTTCCATGGACTTCAGGTTAGCAATGCCGTCAAGGCCTCCGGGCTGTCCACCGGAAGCTGGCACGTGAAGTCCTCACACACATAGGCGGCGGGCTTTCCATTCAATGGAGCGAACTCCATGCCCACGGGATTCAACAGCAGAACGCGGAACGGCGAGAATACTCCGTGCGCCGCGGAAATCAATGGCTGGGCGGCTTCGCGATCCCCCGCGATCACGATCTGCTGAGCCTTCTTCTGGCTTGCCGTAAGCGCGATAGCCATCTGCGGGGCGGCAGCCGGTTGAGACTCCAGCAGTCTGCCGAAGGCCTTCAACGCGCGACGCGCGACCGCGCCATAGGTCTCGTCCCGCGTGATCTGTTCCAGACGAAGCAAGTTCAGGATTGCGATCGAGTTTCCCGACGGCTCGGCGCCATCGTAGTCGTCCTTCAATCGCAGGACCAGTGAACTGTCGCCTGTCCGCGTCGAGAAGAAACCGCCACGGTCCGGATCTTCAAACAGCCGCATCATTTCCCGGGCAAGGTTGATCGCCAGATCAAGATCCTCCGCAAGGAAGCTGGTTTCGTGAAGGTCCAGCAGCGCCTGCACGAAGAACGCATAGTCGTCCAGAAAGCCCGGCACCGCCGCGTCGCCGTCGCGCCATCTGCGCATCAGGCCGCCTTCCGGCGTCATCATTTGCTTGCGGACAAACTGCGCCGCAGCGCGGGCCGTATCCAGCAGCGTCTCATCGCCCAGAACCTGCCCGCCCTTTGCGAAGGCGGAAATCATCAGGCCGTTCCACGCGGTAAGGATCTTGTCGTCGAGATGCGGGCGCGGGCGCTTCGATCGCGCATCCAGCAGCAGCTTCCGGAACTCGGTGATGTCCGCTGGACCCTGGCTGCTATCGGCGAGATAGAGGATGTTGGAATGACGAAACTCGTTGTGCGGATCTTCAAAGACATTGCCGTCGGCCAGCGCGCCGAACCGGCGCACGAACCATTCGGCATTCGCGCTTCCCAGCAGATCGACGATCTCGTCGTAGCGCCAGACGTAGAATGCGCCTTCACCCTTTTCGTGCGGGTTCGCCGGATCGATGACGCTGTCGGCATCCTCCGCTGAAAAGAAGCCGCCATCGGAGTGGAGCAAGTCCCGCCGGACATATTTGAAAATGTCCCGCGCGACATCGGCGTAACCAGGTTCGCGGGTAATCTGAAAAGCCTCCAGATACGACGAGGCGAGCTGAGCCTGGTCGTATAGCATTTTCTCGAAGTGGGGAACGAACCACTTGGCATCGACGGAATAGCGATGAAAGCCTCCGCCGACTTGGTCGTACATGCCACCCTTAGCCATCTCCCGCAGCGTGGTCAGCGCCATGTCGCGGGCTTCCTCGTTCGCCGACCATGCAAACTCCCGCAGAAGGAAGTTCAGCGCCACGGGCCGTGGAAACTTAGGAGCCCCACCGAATCCTCCACGCTGCGAATCAAACTCGCGGCGGAAGTGATAATACAATTTCTCCCGGACACCCTCTTCCGGCGTCTCGGTCAGGTTCGGGCTTGCCTCGGCCGCGGCGCGGATGCGCTCCAGGATCGACTCGCTGGACGACAAGATCTTTGGCCGGTCTGTAACCCACGCAATCGCCAACTGCTGTAGCACCTTCGCAAACCCCGGCCGGCCGTACCGGTCGTCCGGCGGAAAGTAGGTGCCCCCATAGAACGGCTTCCGGCCGGACGTCAGCCACACCGACATCGGCCATCCACCGGAGCCGCTGATCGCCTGGACGAAGTTCATATAGATGCGATCGACATCGGGGCGCTCCTCGCGATCCACTTTGATCGACACGAAGCTGCGGTTGAGAATGGCGGCTACTTCCTCGTTCTCGAAGGACTCGCGCTCCATCACGTGGCACCAATGGCAGGTGGAGTATCCCACTGAAAGAAAGATGGGCTTGTCTTCGGCGCGCGCTTTCTCAAACGCTTCTTCGCCCCAGGGATACCAATCCACGGGATTGTGCGCGTGCTGCAACAGATACGGGCTTTTTTCGCGGGCGAGGCGGTTGTCGGTCATCCTGCTTCTATTTTGAGGGATTGAGTGGGCGCGCTATGCTCTCGTCAAGCGCGCATGGATTTCAAGGAGCGAGTTCGAGACGCCGCCGACATCACGAAGGTGATTGGCGAAGTCGTGCGGCTTCGGAAAACCGGTCCGAACCGGTACATCGGGCTCTGTCCGTTCCACCAGGAGAAGACGCCGTCGTTCAACGTGCATGGCGACCGGCAGTTCTACTACTGCTTCGGCTGCCAGAAGGGTGGCGACGTTTTTCGATTCGTCGAAGAGATTGAAGGGCTGGGTTTCTTCGACGCTCTGAAGTCTCTCGCGGAGCGGCATGGAATTCCGCTGCCGCAACGCCATTCCTTCGACGACGAAACCAGCCGGGAGCGCGACGCCCTGTTGCGGATGCAGGAGATTGCGCTCCAGCATTTTCAGGAATCGATGTCGGCAGAGGTACAGCGCTACTTGAAGGCGCGCCATCTCAGCGACGGAGCGGTGTGCGATTTCTCACTGGGCTACGCGCCCGCCGGGTCCGTTCTCAGCCGGATCTTTCAGCGGGAGGGATTTACTCCGGCGGAGATGTTCGGCAGCGGACTGATTGTCCAGCGCGACGACGGTTCACCCTACGACCGTTTCCGAAACCGCGTGATGTTCCCGATTCACAATGAGCAGGGGAAGGCCATCGCTTTCGGAGGCCGCGCTCTTGGCGACGACGAACCAAAGTATCTGAATTCGTCGGAAACGAAGCTCTATACGAAAAAGCGCGTGCTGTTTAATTTGCACCGTGCGAAGGAAACGATTCGCCGCCTGGACTACACCATCCTTGTTGAAGGCTACATGGACGTGATCGGCCTCTTTCAGGCGGGCGTCACCAATGTCGTCGCCAGTTGCGGCACCGCGCTTAGCGAGGATCACGTGCGCGCTCTTCGCCGCCACTCGGAGCGGATTGCGATGAACTTCGATCCGGACTCGGCGGGCGTTCAGGCGGCGGAACGAAGCGTTCAAATGCTGCTGGAAGAGTCGATGAAGATTCGCATCCTGACGCTGGAAGGCGGTCTCGATCCGGATGAGTACGTCGCGCAGAACGGCGTCGAAAGCTATCGGGCGCGCGTCGAAGCGGCGGATGGTTATTTTCATTGGCTGGCCGCCAGGGCGCGCGAAAAGTTCGACATGAAGTCGGCGGAAGGCCGGATGGAAGGCTTTCGCGAGATGCTGCGTCCGGCGTTGGAGCGTGTGCCGGACAAGCTGGAGCGGCTGGCGGTGGTTAACGATCTGGCACAGTTTCTCGGCGTCGACGCGCGGGCGATTCTTGAGCAGATGAAGATGGATGGAAAGCGGCCGAAAGCCTCCGGCGCTCCCGCGCTGCCTGTGATCACGGCAAACGAATCGCTGCTGATTCGCGGGATGCTGGAACATCCGCCGGCTGCGGCGGAGATTGCCGGGCAGCTGCGGGACCTGGAGAGCTGGAAAGCCCTGCCTTGCGCGAAGATCGTCGAGACCGCGATGGGGCTGGCGGCTGAGGGTGCGCTGATCTACGAAACGTTGGACGCGCGGCTGAGTGAGGGTGACCGCCGGTTATTGGCAGCCGCCGTATTCGCCGATAAGACGCCTGAGGGAGTCGTCGAGGGACAGTTGCAGGCGTGTGTCGCCAGCATCCGGCACGCCGACAGCCAGCGCCGCATGAAGGAGACTCGCGACCAAGTGCGAACTCTTGAGCGCGAGGGCCGTCATGAGGAGGCGATGGCGTTGATGAGCAGTCTTGAAACACGCGGAGACAAAACGCAAACGCCGCGAACTGAACAAAGGAACGAATGCCTGGGCTAAACTGTTGGGTTCCGAGAGGCGTCCCGCCGCTAAGAAGGATCGCGTGGCCAACGAACCAAAATTCGACCGGCTCAGAAACTTAATGGGCGAAGCCAAGCCGAAGAGCTTTGCGCTTTACGCCGAGCCAGCCGAAGAGCTGGCCGACGACGTGGAGACCACCGACCTCGCCGATCTCAGCGAGGATCTGGACCCGTCTTCGTTGGAGCTTCTCAGCCAGCCGAAACCGTCGCGGAAGGGCGAAGGCGACGAGTTCGGCGAAGGCGATCTCGCTGCCGATTCTCCCGATAAAACCAACGACCCGGTGCGGATGTATCTCCGCGAGATGGGCACGGTGCCATTGCTGACGCGCGACGGCGAAATCGAACTTGCACGGCGTGTGGAACGCGGCCAAGGCGCGATCCGGCGCGCGCTGTCGCGATCGCCACTGGTGATTCGGGAGCTGCTTCAGATCCAGAAAGACCTGGACCACGGCACCCTCGAAGTGCGCGACGTCCTGTCGCAGCCGGACCCGTTGCCGGAAGGCGAAGAACCCGACGAGAACGCAGAGGCGTCCGAGAAAGTCTGCGAAGCGCAGGAGCGCGAATTCCGCGAGGCCTGCGGCCAGATCGAAACGCTGTACCGGAAAGCGCATCAAGCCCATCAGAAGCTTGAAGTGGTTTCGCGCGGCATGAAGCCCAAGCAGCATCGCCGCGAACGTTGGGCCTTGTCGCGACTGGTGATCCGGCTTTCGCGCGAAGTCCGCGCGGTGCCCCTCAGCGATCAGATCAACCGCCGCTTTATCCGCCGCCTGCGGGAGGCGGTGGAGGATCTTCGCCTGATCGAACGCGAGGTTTCGCGGGCACAGCGAAGCTCCGAGGGAGATCCGACGCGCGACTACCGGCGGGAACTCCGCCAGCACTCCAACCGCATTCAACAGGTGGAGGACACTTTCGGCGCTTCATCGACGGAACTGCGGCGCACGCTGCAAGTGGTCGACAAGGGCGAGGCCGAAGCCGACTGGGCGAAGAAGCAACTGATTGAGGCCAACCTCCGGTTAGTCGTCTCGATCGCGAAGCGCTACACCAATCGCGGCCTTCAGTTCCTCGATCTGATTCAGGAAGGCAACATCGGCCTGATGAAGGCGACCGATAAGTTCGATTACCACCGGGGATTCAAGTTCAGCACCTACGCAACCTGGTGGATTCGCCAGGCGATCACCCGGGCTATCTCCGATCAGAGTCGAACGATCCGCCTCCCGGTTCACGTCGGCGAAACGATCAACCGGGTCAAGAAAACGTCTCATCGGCTGCAGCAGATTCTCGAACGCGAACCATCCCAGGAAGAAATCGCCCGGGCGATGGACATTTCCGACGACACGGTACGTCAGGTCCTCGATGTTGCGCGCCATCCGGTGTCGCTCGAGGCGCCGGTCGGCAGCGAAGGCGATGCCTTCCTCGGTGATTTCATCGAGGACGAATCGATGCCGGCACCGCTCGAACTTGCTTCCCAGCAATTGCTGAAAGCCCAGATCGGTGATGCCCTCGACAAACTGAGTGAGCGCGAACGCCGGATCATCGTTCTCCGCTACGGCCTGGATGACGGCAGATTCCGTACCCTCGAGGAAGTCGGACGCGATTTCGGGATCACCCGCGAACGCATCCGTCAGATCGAAGCAAAAGCCCTGCGCAAACTCCGGCACCCGAGTTCCAGCCGCCAGTTGCGCGGCTATCTCGACTAGCTGGACTGAGACTCACCAGAAC
>JBGTFZ010000049.1:0-15680 GCA_041746955.1 Bryobacteraceae bacterium | reverse complement strand
GAGAAGACCACGCCGGGAACCATGATCCTTTTTGTGCGTTTTGAAGTGCTCCGTAAGCAGCTTGATCCGCTTGCTTAGGAGCGCCACCTGCACCTCTGGCGAGCCGGTATCCGACTGATGGACCCGGAACTTCGAAACAACTTCTTGCTTATCAACACTCGCCAGCGCCATTCGGGAATGGAAACCTCTCGTCTTTCCTTAATCTAACTTTTTCTTCTCACCGATGGTAACACAACTGTGCCGTGGCGTGAGAGGGCGCTAGACGCCGGTGGTTTGGCAACCGGGAACTGAGATCCTCGGCGACAATCGCCTCACGGTAGGGCTTTGGCGCAGTCCGACATTGACATAGAGCAATGTGCGCTGTTCTCCCTCGAGGAAGGTTTCCTCAAGACCGGGGCGCTGCTTCGACGCGCTGTAGAGGCGTGCTTGAAGCATAGAGCGTCCAATGCCGAAAGCCATCTTCCGGTACCGGGCCATCAAGCACCCGAAAGCCTCTTCGGCGCCAGAGAGCGCCCGGGCAACCAAGATCGCATCCTCCTCGAAACCGTCCATGGTGACTCCTCTTGGGAGGCCTCGTCTCTTCGCGAAGCTCGCCGGTCTACTTTTTCGATGTTCATAATTGGAAGATGATGAAGCTATTGGACCTTAGTCCTAGCTTCCTGCGGGCTCGACGATTGTGGTGTAGCGCCCAACGGGTAAATCTTCGAGCCGCGTGACGCTCGTTGAAGGCATCGGCCAACGTATCTCCACCCAATCCAACTTCGGGGCTTTGCCCAAGCCCAGAATCACTCGCGGGTCGGAATAGGAAAGGTAACTGCCGCCCGCGGATCGCAGCCGGGAACGCTTTACACCGCCGGCCGACCATGTGATGCGCGCGCCGATGGCGTCGGGGTTCGCGCGCGTGCCGCGAAGCGTGAGTCCCGCCCAGTTGTTGCCCTCCGCGGCGAGGTTGCGCAGAAGGACCGGCGCTTCGCCGCAGTTGGCAATCAGGACGCCCAACCGCCCGTTGTTTTCGAAGTCGCCCACGGCCAGTCCACGCGCCGGCAGCGGCGCTGCGAACGCCGGACCCGCCGCGGAAGCCGGAACGTTTTTCAGACGCCCGCCTTCGTTGTGGAACAGCAGCAGCGGTTCTTTGTACTTCACTTGCTGGGAATACTGCTCGATCATGTCGTCGGGGTGTCCGTTGGCGAGAATCAGATCCAGAAGACCGTCGTTGTCGTAGTCGAAGAACTTCAATCCCCAGCCCGAGTAGAGCCGCGTAGCTTGCGCGACCGTGTGTTTATGAGCCGCGTCGATAAACGATTCCGACTTCGTGTTTTCGTAAAGCGAGAACATTTCCTGATCGACGTTGGCGACAAACAGATCGTCGAAGCCGTCGCCATTGATGTCCGCCGCGTCCACGCCCATCCCGCTGCGGGCCTGTCCGTTCTGGCTGAAGCCCACTTCGGCGGCCAGCCCCATCTCTTCCCATTTCCCATCGCCACGATTCACGAAGAGAAAGTTCTGCACCGTATCGTTGGCGACGAAAAGATCCATCAAGCCGTCGTTGTTGATGTCTGTAGCCACGACGCCCAGCGCCTTGCCCAGCGCCTTCTCGATTTCCGTGCCACGGCTTACCAGGCGGAACGTGCCATCGCCGTTGTTGTGATACAGGAAACTCGGCGAGGGCTGAAAGACTCTTGGAATGCAGTAGTACTTTTTCCCGAGCTTGTTGTCGCCGCAAGCGAAGCGGTCGGCCGGTCCGTAGGGGACGAAGTTGCAGAGGAACAGGTCCAGCTTTCCGTCGTTGTCGTAGTCGAACCAGACGGCGGACGTGGTCCACTGCGGCGCGGTGAGACCGGCGGCTTCGGTCGCGTCGGTGAAGGTCCCGTCGCCGTTGTTCCGGTAGAGAGTGGGCCGCCCGTAGGCGGTCACGAACATGTCCGGGAAGCCGTCGTTGTTGTAGTCGCCGACGGCGACGCCCATGCCGAAAGACTTCGTCTCGGCGACGCCTGCCGCCTCGGAAACGTCGGTGAACGTTCCGTCGCGATTGTTTTTGTAGAGCGCATTTCGCAGCGGGGTCTTCGGCGCGTAGAAATCCGATGGGCCGGAGTTGACCAGGAAAATGTCCATCCAGCCGTCGTTGTCGAAGTCGAAGAAGGCGCATCCCGGAGGCAGCGTTTCCGGCAGAAACCGGTCCGGCGACAGGCCGTTGTCGTGAGTCCAACGTATGCCGGATTTCGACGGCGGCACGACCTCGAACAACGGACGCTCGCCAGCGGCGCGGAGTAGCGGCGAAGTCCCCAGCAGGCTTAGGAGGTGGCGGCGGGAAAGCACGAATCGTGATCCATTATTTTTCCACGGACACGAAGGTCCGCTCCTCCGCGACGGAATTGCCTTGTTTGATGGCCAGACGAATTTCGTAGTTGCCCGGCGGCATCTTCTCGGCCGGGGCGGACATCACGTAGGGAATCCGGCCTTGCGCATCCGCGGCGGGCAGCGGCACTTCGCCGCGGCCAACGGGCTTGCCTTCCAGGATGTACTCCATGATCGCTTGCGGTTTCTCCGCTATCGCCGGATCGGGATAGACGACGAAGAACATCGCGAGCTGCGCACCGGGAATCGCGCGGACTGTGGGATTCAGCGTGGGCGTGATTCGTCCTCCCTGAAACTGGAACGGATCGGTGGGGTCGAGATCCAACGCCTTCGGCTCATACGAGCGAACCACCATCAGGCTGGACAATCCCACACCGTCGTTCCGCGCGGGCGCGACCATCGCGGCCTTCTTCGCACCGATCTTGCCGCTTTCATGATCGATAACGGCGGACTCCACCGTGTAGCGTCCGGGCGCAAGCTCCCAATGCTCCTTGTAGATGAAGTTTCCTTGCTTGATCTGCGGCACTTGGGTCGTCGGGCCGGCCAACGGCAGATCGCGCGTGAACTTACGGACCACTTCGTTCTTCGCGTCCTTGACGAGCGAGACCACGGAGAGACGCGCCTTGTACATTTGCGTCGCCGGATCCTCGGTGAACTCGATGCCGGAAAGCGGCACTTCTATCACGACTTCCCCTTCCGCCTTGGCCGTGCCGGTTTCAAAACGCATCGAGGACGCGCGAAATTCAACCTCGCGGGGCAGCGGCTTCGCATCCAGCGCCTTCATCAACGGCACCTCGTACGGAAGTATCGCCGGACCGCGCAGATCTACCGGAAGCGCGAAGTATCCGCTGCGCGAGTGGACGACGATGTCTTTCCGCTCGACGTTCACCTCGGTCTTGCGGTAGGTACCGTCGTAGTTTTCGATGCCCGGGTTGTAAGTCAGCTCATAGTAGGAGTTGATCTCCTCGCTTACCTGACGCAGGGGTTTGCGAAGATCGTTGGAATCGGCCATCAGGAAGCCACCGGTGGATTCCGATAGATCTCGAATCGCGAGTTGATCGTTCTGGCGCATGCTGTTCTCAGCGGTCTCGGATGCACGAATCGCGTCCTTGGAGACCGCGCCGTCGGTGCGAGTGACGTCCTGAGCGCTGGCGCGCGCCGCTTCCAACATCGCCCGCGTCGCCTGTTCGTTCCGCCGGCCCGTCAGCACGCCACGCGCATCCACTACGTAAAAGCTGACGTTGTGGCGGTTGGCCGCCGAGATTAACGATCGAAACGGGACGTCAAGATGCGTCGGAACTCCCATACCCTGCGAAAAATACAGAATCGTCTTCCGTCCTGGAAGTTCGGATTGCCCGCGAACCAGCGAGAGAAGCGAGAAAATCGACCGCCGCGTGGACTCGTTGTTCGCCACCGTCTGATCGAACGCGATCATCTCGGTCATGATCTGCGCCAGCTTCGCTTCGACGGCGGCGCTGCCGATGGACGACGTTTCGCCCGGCGTAGGAGTGCGGTCCGGCGTCTGACCGGGTTGCACGCCCTGCGGCGCGCCCGCCAGCGTTCGATCCAGGTTCGCCCGAAGCTGCGCGGCTTCCGACGCGAAGATGGCGTACTTCCCGCTGGTGGCCTTCTCGATCGCGGTCTTCAATGCCTCACGGTCGCGCGTGAACTCCTGCAAGCCGAATAGCTGAGTGTCGATCGTGACCACGCCATAGTAGACATTCGGAGCCGGGTCCTTGATCAGATCCAGCGCGCCTTGCCGTGCGATACGGCGGGAGTCCTCGTCCAACCGCTCGAAGCACAGCGTCACCAGCCGAAGCTGCCGCAACGGATCAAGCGCTACTTTCTGTCCGTTGTCCAACGCTTCCTGCCCCTCGACGAGACGGAAGCCGGTGATCTTCTGCCGCACTCCGTTGTCCATCACGACGACATCTTCGGCCTTTACGTCTCGGACGGGCTTTCCCTTCTTGTCGCGAATGACGACGTCGAGCACTACTTCGTCGACCGTAGTGCGGATGGTCGGCTTGGGCGGCGAGTCCTGCGCAAAAACGCCGGCGGCGGCCAGGAGAACAAGGCTAGTCCGGATATTCATCTCTGTTCCTCGCGATGCGAATCCAATGATCGGTGAATCGGAAGTGAGAGCCGGGAAGCTCCACTTTCGGCATGTGGCAGGATGCGCAATCTTCGACGGCGGAGGTCTTGCATCCCATCTCGTGGCAGCTCTTGCACGCCGCGTCCAACTTTGCGGGTGTCTGATTTGCGCGGGTGTGCGGATTGTGGCAAGCCGTGCAACCGATGCGGCGGTCCACGGCGTCGTAGCATTTGGATCGCGCGATCCGGTACGGCTGAAACCGCACGTTGGCTACGCCTCGCGGGCCGTTCGCCGCGATGTCCGCCCAGGTACGATGGCATGCTCCGCAAAGGTCGGACTGTTCTTCGGAAGACAATTCCGAGAGATGCGGCATCGTACTCGGCTTCGATGCGTGCTGCGCCGCGCCCTTGTGGCAGTTGGCGCATTGGACGCCGGGCGCGAGCGTCTTCGTCCATTCCAGCGTCCCGCGGCGAACGCCTGCCGCGACGGGTCCGCGAGGCGCGGAATGGCATCCGAAGCATTCGATCACGGCATTGGGAACCAGCTCGCGTCCCGCCGCCTCATCCAGATTCGCGGGCACGCCCGCAGGCGCGCCGATCGTCAGCCCGAGCCCCGCAATGTCCTTGTAGTAGCTGACGCGACTTTCGTAGAGTTTGCCGTCACGCTCAAACACATAGGTCTGTCCAGCGTCGCCCTGACCGATGGCCCAGTGAATCGTGGCCCGAATCGAGTTTTTTCCATCGGTGACGCTGTACTGCGTTCCCTGGATCGAGTAGCGGTAAGGACCCAGCGTCAGCTTCAGATCGGGATTGTCGCGGAGAATCCGCGTGTCCGACGCAGGGTCCAGCGTCTGCGCCATCAACGTTCCGGCATGAGCCTTCGTTTGACTGGGATGGCACTTCACGCATTGATTGTCAATCGCGACAAGAGCCAAGGCTGCCATCACCAGCGTCATTTCGCTTCCGCCACCGCGGGCGCGATGGCTAGTCCTCGCAGGCGAACGAACTCCGCGCGCTCCCTTGCAGCTTCGTCTTTCCTTCCGGCGCGCGAATAGGCGGCGGATAGCGAGAAGCGCACCTGGGGACTGCCCGGCTCCAGTTTCGCCGCAATCTCCAATTCGCGGATCGCTGCGGGAATGTCGCCGGATTCGAGCAACGCTTTCCCGTAAATCGCTCGCGCCACGAAATTGTTGACGCCCGCGGCGGCGGCTCGCTCGGCCATCGACAGCCCTTCCGGCACGTCGCCTCGCTTGAGAAGTTCGTCGGCCAGCGACACGAGGGCCGGAAGATGCTGCGGATCGAGTTCCAGTTCGCGCTTCAGTTCGTCGATTCCGCGATCCGGATCGGCGCGCAGCAACAGCGTTGCGTACGCGTAGTGTAGATTCGGCGCGGCGGGATACGCGCCTACCAATTCCTGGAAGATCTTCTCGGCGGGCTCCACCCTACGGTCGAGCGCCAACAGCATCGCGCGCCCGGCACGAAAAATCAGCGCGCGGTCGGCCGATTGAATCTCGTCGGGAAACAGCGGCTTCCTTAACCCCGCCAGTCCGGCCACTACGGCGATCTCCGGCGACTCCTCATTCCGGCCCGTGAAGAAGCGACAGAGTTGCAGAGCGCGTTCGAAGTTGGACGCCTTTGTCTGTAACAGCGCGGCGTGATACTGCGCCGCCGACGTTAGCGGACCTTGGGCGGGCATCCCGAGCTCTCCCGCACGTTCCAGATGCGCGAGCGACGGTCGGTAATCCTTCAGTTGAAACTCGCAAAGGCCGAGGAGAGCGTGACCCAGTCCGCTGGTGCGCTCGACGTCGAGAAACTTCCGGATCGACGACCGGCATCGCGTCCACTGCCCCGCCTGATGCGCGCGCGACGCCTGATTCCACAGCGCCTCCGCCGATACCGGCTTCGCGGGCGCAGCTTGAACGGCCAGGATCAGCAGCGCGATCATGGCAGCTTCTCGCCCTTCGGCTGATTCTTCTGGATCTCGGCATTCAGACGCTCGACGATGGCGCGCTCGCGGTCGCCGTCCTCTTTTCGCTTCAGCCGGTAGTAGACGGTCGCCAGCGTGACGTGCGCTTCGACGAACTGCGGCGCTTCCTGAATCACGGACTCCAGCTCTTTACGCGCATCTTCCACGCGTCCTTCGGCGAGATGAATCGTTGCCGCCTGATAGCGCACTCGAAGATCGCGCGGACGAATCTTCAGCGCCCGCTCGAGATGCGTCTTCGCCTCGGCGAATTCCTGATCCTGCTTCAGCAGGACCGCCAGATTCAGGTTCGCGGTAAAGTCGTTCGGGTTGAGAGTCAGTTCTTTCCTGAACTCGCTCGCCGCTGCTGCGGTATCGCCGGTCGCCATCAAAGCCTGTCCGTAATAGGAATGCGCCGAGGGGAGATCCGCATTCACCTCGACGGCCTTCGCCAGATCCTCCATCGCGCCCGCAAAATCGGCGGCGTTGAGTTTCGCGGTTCCCAGCATCAGCCGCGCCTCGGCGGAATCGCCCCTTTCGAAGATGCGATTCAGAAGCCTCTGCCCCTCCTCTACACGGCCATCGCGGACAAGAGCCGTGCCCAGCAAATAGGCCAACGCAAGATCGTCCGGATTCTTTTCTTCCTGGGGCCGCAGCAATTCGGCCACCTTCGCGTTTTCGCCCATCTGTAGCCAGCAGTCGGCGAGCAAAAGGCTGACTTGCGGGTTCTCCGGGGCCAGCGCCTGTAAGCCGATCAGCTCGTCGGCCGCGCGTGGAATGTCTCCCGACTTGTAGTACGCCAGGGCGAGGTTGACGCCGATTCCGACATTCGTAGGAGCGCCTTTGAGAGCACTCTCGTACTCCGTAATCGCTTCGGTGTAGCGGCCGGCGCGTGCCAGCGCCGCTCCCAGGTTGGAGCGGATTTCGTAGTTCGTGGGATTGCGGGTAAGGTACGATTTGTAGCCGGAAATCGCGTCGTCGATACGCCCCGCCTGATGCGCCAGCACCGCTTTTTCCAACTGCGGGTCGGGCGTCTGCGCTTGCGCGGCCAGCGACAGGACGATCACGGAAAAGGCGCGCATCAACTCCATCAGACAACACATCAGACAAGAACGGGGTGGCCGAAGCCACCCCGCGTCTTTCACTGTATCGCGCAGCGTACTTAGAAGTAGAACTTCACAGCCGCCTGAACGATTCTTCTTCCCTGCTTCTCCGTAGCGGTGCCGAACACCGGATTGATGAGATCGCCGCCGGAGTTGAACGTCAGCTTCCGGTTGTTCGATCCGTTTACGAACGACCACAGCGGATGGTTGAGGAAGTTGTAAGCGTTAAAGCGGAACTGCAGCTTCTTCGATTCGCCGAAGTTGAAGTTCTTGAACAAGCCGATGTCGTGGTTCATGAACGCAGGACCATAAATCGCCGGAGCGACGATGGGTCCGTTCTGCCCCGGCTGAGTCGGCAGCGCGAAGCAGGATCCGTTCACAAACTGCTGCGGACCCAGGTTCTGCGTCGGATCGCAAGTCTGGATGGGCCGCAACGCCACCGAGTCCGTTCCGTTGACCGATCGAGGCGAAACGTTGAACCCGTTGGCCAATTTCGCGCTTCCGGTGTCGAGGCCGAAGTTGTAGCCCCATTGCCCGGTAATGTTCGAGCCGCTCTGAATCTGCGAAATGCCGGACAATTGCCAGCCATTAACGAGGCCTTTCGCGATCGCATTCCCGCGAACCGGGTTGCCGAGTTCGATCGAATACGCAGCGTTAAAGAGGTGGCGGCGGTCGGTGGGCAGCACTCCGTAGTTGTTGGCGATGTTGAAATCGTCGCCGATCGTCCCGGGGTTCACCCCAAGCGACTTACCGTAAGTGTAGTTGAGATTGATGTTGTACTTAGTTTTGGTAAATAGCCAAGTCAACTGCATCGAGTTGTAGTTGGAGTACAGACCATGCGTCGCGATCCGTAGATCCTGGAATCCAGCAAGCGGCCGGAATGAATCGTAAGGCGCGGCGTTCGGATCGCCACTTTGTCCGAACAGCGCACCGTAGGGGACCGCATTGAGGTTATTCCCGGGACCGCCATTATTCTGAAGATCGCGGCTGCGATTGCCGACATATGCGGCTTCCAGAAGGCTGCCGAACAAACGCCGCGAAATGGTGAAGCTATAGCTGTCGCTATACGGACTGCGGTCCGAATTTCGATCTACCGCCTGGACGGAGAGACGGTCGCCGGAGCCAGGGTCGATCTGATCGATCGCGGCAAACGTTGTGGTGTTCGGGACGTTGATTGCGCGAACGCCCGCGGAGACGTCCAACCCTTGAGTGAACTGCGCCGAGTGGAAGTAGAATCGTCCCCATCCGCCGCGCAGAACCGTGTTGCCCGAACCCGTAACGTCGAAAGCAAATCCGACGCGCGGAGCCCAGTAGAGGGCACGCGTGGGGAACCCGCCCAACGGAACGCTGGGGTCGCGGGCATTCCACAGGAATCCTGAATACTCGGTGGGGGGGGCACTCGGATTGTATTGGGATTGGTCAAAGACGGCATATCCGAATCCCAACCGGTCCGTCCACGGCGGAAGGTGGGACGCACGCAGACCGTATTCGAGAGTCAGGCGCCGGGTAACTTTCCAGCTATCCTGTGCGAAGAATTCGAATTGGTGATACGCGATATCGTTGACACGGTTGAAGCTCTGCTCCTGGTAATTGGACACCGTGCCGGTCAGCAAGTCGGAGTAGACGCTGCCGGTGGTGCCGGCGGCGGCGTTGGAAAAGACCGCCAAGCCATTGGTATACCCGTTGGCGGGCTGCTTATTGATGATGTACTCGTAGAACACACCGAACTTAGCAGTGTGAGTTCCCCAGACCTTCGTTATGTTGTTCGAGAACGTAGGAAGAAACTTGTCGGCGAACAAACCGCGCGCGCCGCCCGCTTCGAACCCGCCGGGATTGAAAACAGTGGCCAGTTCCCCGCCCCATCCTGTAAACGCCGGAACTTGCGCGACACCATTCTTGAAGATTCCCTTGTAGGGATAGCCCACGTTGTTCCGATCCACTTTCGATGGATCTTCAAAGACGTTGGGGAACGCAATGTAGGTGTAGCCGAAGACGAACTCGTTCGTCATCGTTGGATTGAACACGTGCGTTAGAGAGGCTGAGATCGAGTGCGAACGGTTCTTACCCAACACAGGAGTCGGATAGGGAACCTGACTGCCGTTACGCCACCACAGGCCAACAGGGAACTGCTGTGTCTCGGCCTGAAGGTTGTACCGCACGAACAGCTTCGTGTTGTCCGAGATCGAGTAGTCCACACGCGACAGCCACTGGAGCGAATTTTGGTCGAAGACAATCTGACGGACGTAGTTGTACCCGCCGTTGGAAAACGGATCCGCGTTCGGCGTGGGAATGAGGTTCATCAACGCCCGGCCGCCGGGATCGATTTGGCTTTGGGGAATAATTCCGCCCGGAAAAAGATTGCCATTGGGCTGCTGAGGAGGCGCACCGGATGCGGTGATCGCGCCCAACTTCGCCAACTCAGTCGGGCTGAAGTTCCCGTTACGCATGCCTTCCGTCGGAACGGTCGCGCGCAGAAGACCCGTATCCAGCCGCTGGAAATAGTGCTCGTAGCCGGTGAAGAAGAACAGCTTGTCGCGGTTCCTATTGAAGTTGCTCTTGGGGAACAGTACCGGACCGCCGATGTTGCCGCCGGGGAAGAAGTACCGGTTCTCCGGACGCGGAGCGATCATCTCGCCGGTGTTGCGATCCAGTCCCTGCCGGTTGTTCAACCAGTCGTTCGCGTTTAATGCGTAGTGGCGGAAGTACGTGTACGCCGTGCCGTGGAAATCGCGTCCGCCTGACTTGGCGATGGAATTCACGACGGCCGGGCCCTTCATGTTTTCCGCCGAGAAGTTCGAGGTGAGCACCTTGAACTCCTGGATCATGTCGGTGTTCGGATTCACCGGCGTCGCGCAATTGCAACCGGGATCGGAGACGTGTGCGCCGTCCGCGGTGATGTCCAGCGAACCGCCAGGCAGTCCGTTTACGGAGTATGCGCCGTTGAAGGCGCTCTGACTGCCACCGTCGCCATTGCCATTGATGCCGATAGTCTCGCCCGTGAAGTTTGCGCGGTTCTCGCCATTTGGCGCATTGATCGCGAAACCGGGCAGAATCTTGATGAACTCGGCCGCCGAACGGCCCACTGCCGAAAAGTCCTGAAGCTGTCGCTCGGTGAGGGTGGCGGATTTCTCGCCGGAGTCGACGGGTGTGAGGATGTCCGCCGCCGATGTCACTTCAACACGCTCGGCTGTAGTCCCTACCTGCAGCACGATATCGACGTTGCGTTTTTCCGATCCGCCGAGGGAAACCTGTTCCAGGCGGTAGCCCTGAAATCCAGCGGCCTCGACGAGAAGGTTAAACGTGCCGATGGGGACCGACGCGAACGTGAAGTAGCCTTCCGAATTCGTGACCGTGTTCCGCACATCGCCGGACGCCGTGTTAGTCAGCGTGACCTTCGCGCCGGGAATTACCGCTTGGGCGGGATCGGAAACGACGCCGGTAAGGGTGCCGAAAACCGATTGCGCCTGCGCGGAGGCGATGGCGATTGCGACGAGGACTGCCGCCTTCAAAGCCTGTTTCATTGTGTTCGAACCTTTCCCACCTGAAACTTTCCTTTGGGCCTGCGACGGACTCGGTCGACACAGACCTTGGATCTATAGCAGCGTAGGCTTGCATTTTGTTTACAACAAGGGTGGCGGGGTTAGGTGAGGGTTTCACGGGCGAGGACGTTTGTTAATTTTTAGGTAACCTCTTTGTTTGCAACGATGTTAATTCCCGTTACAGCATATTCCAGGTGCGTTACGACATTGGCGATTTTTGATATACTTCCAGCGACTCGTTCGAGGCAAAGGGGTTGCGGGAAGTCGAAACCATTCCGGATGAACGGCGGGCTTCGCTGCAAGCGGTGCTGCAGTCGGATCTGTTTGAGCGTTCGCAGAACCTACAGCGACTGCTGACCTACCTATGCGAGAAGACCATCGCGGGCGAGTCCTCGGAGCTGAAGGAATACACCATCGCCGTCGAGGCGCTTGGCCGTTCCGAAAGTTTCGACCAGAAAAAGGACTCAATCGTACGGGTTGAAGTTCACCGTCTGCGAAAGCGGTTGCACCAGTTCTATGAAGGCCCCGGACGCGGGTCAACCCTTCAGATTGAAATTCCGGAGGGGAAGTACATTCCGCAATTCATTCGCACGGCCCCGCCGACATCCGCGGTGGGGCGCGTTCCGCTTCCGGCCGTGTTGGTTGAACCTTCGGCGGGGACCGGCCGGATCTGGACGGCGGTCGGCGTGGTTGCGATTGTTGCTGCCCTTACCGGCGCCGTCATGTGGCAGCGATCCGGCGACCCGGTGGAAGATCGCCCGGCAGCTTTGATGGCGGATGCGCGGTTGCCCGCCGGGGCCCCTTCGGAAGTCCGCATTCTCGCGGGCCGAGACAAAAGCTATATCGACATGCTGGGCAACGTCTGGCAGGCCGATGCGCATTTCTCGGGAGGGTGGCAGAACACGACGGCCCACCCGCCTATCCGCAACGCGCAGGATCAGGAGCTCTTTAAAGGTCAGCGCGAAGGCGAGTTTCAGTACGACATTCCGTTGGACCCTGGGCACTATGAGTTGCGGCTCTACTTCGCCGAGACCCTTTTCGGGGAGGGTAACCCCGCGGGCGGTGGCGAGAGCACCCGCCTTTTCGACGTTTACGCGAACGGCCGCCAGTTGGAGAGTCTGCTCGACGTGTTGACCGACGCCCCGGGTCCGCGCGTGGCGGACATCAAGGTCTACAAAGACATTCAGCCCGCCGAGGACGGCCGGCTACACCTGGAATTCAAGGCGGCGAAACACCACGATCCTTTTGTGAATGCGATCGAGATCCGGCGCGCACCTCCCGGAAGGATTCGGCCCATCCGCATCGCGGCGCAAGCGACACCGGTCCGAGACAGCGAGGGACGCCCGTGGATGCCGGACCTAATGGCGGAGGGCGGCAATCTCGTCCCCCGGCATCATGCCGTGCAGGGCACGGTTCTCCCGGAGCTCTACAAGGGCGAGCGGTTTGGCAACTTTCGCTACGCCATTCCCGTCGCGGCGGAGGGCGACTACAAGCTGACGTTGTACTTCCAGGAGGCTTGGTTCGGCCCGAGCAACAACGGCTCCGGGGGCGACGGATCTCGGCTGTTCAACGTCTACCTCAATCATCAAGTGCTGCTGAAGAATCTCGACATCTTCCGTGCGGCGGGCGGCGAGCGGAAAGCCTATGTGAAGTCGTTTCACGGACTACGGGCGAACCCGCGCGGGAAACTGGTGATCGAGTTCGAGCCACAGGTGAACTACGCCTGCATCAGCGCGATGGAGATCGAAGACGAGTCGCCGGTGGCGGCGCCGGGAAGGGCGGAGCGGCGACGCTGATGGCGGACGGCGAGAAGATCGGCGAGGGGAAGATCGGCAAGACGGTTATTCAGTCGAAGTAGTCGGACGGCGCGTTGTTCAGGGCGGCGGGTCTTCCGTCGCCCTGATTTCGTTTGACAGCTGGACTAGTCCGCCAATAGCTTCCTGCGACGCGCATCGGCCAGCAGTTGCTCCGCTTGGCGGCGATCCGCGGCGGTCTGGTTGCCCTTCAGGTCGATGGTCACGCTCTGAAGCGAACCGGTGAACACGGCTGGGGACGAGTACTTGGGACTTACCGGAGTGCCTGCGTCGCGGCCCACTTCGGCGCCTTCATCCAAGGAGAACAGCACCCTGTTGGTGTTTTCGATTCTTCCCTCAGCGACCTTATCGCCATCGACGAAGATCGCTGCTACGCCACCCTTACCTACTCCGCCGTCGGAGGTAAAGTCCAACCGTAGCGCGACTTTCCCCTGCGGCAGCGGCTTCGTGGATGCAACCGCGTAGTTCTTCAATCCCACCCAGTTGTACTCATAAACCGGTCGATTGTTCTTCACGAACAGCGACCATCCCCCGAACCGCCCGCCTTGCGAGATTAACGCGCCTTCTACACCCTTCGGAGGCACCGTAATCTCGGCCGTGATCGAGTGAGAGCGGTTCTTGACGTTGATGAACGCGTTCTCCGAGATCACCATGCCGTCGAAGACGGTAAGAGACTGGCGGTCTCCCATCAGATCGGGACGTCCCGCGATGGCCGCGTTCAGGCGCTCGGTGGCCCGGTCGTCGAGCGGAAGCACGTGGTTCACCTCGCCCTCCTTCATGAACAGAGCTTGCATCTCCTTCAGCTTGTCCGGATTTTTCGCGGCCAGATCGTCTACCAGGCTGAAGTCCGCGCGCGTGTCGTATAGTTCCCAGACATCCTCTTGAAGGGTCTGGCTGGCCTTCTGCTTCCAGGGAACCCGATGGACGGTACCCGCCAGCCATCCATCGTGGTAGATGGCGCGATTGGCGGCAATCTCGAAGTATTGAGTGATGTGACGGTCCTTTGCATCCGCATCGTCGAAGGTGTACTTGATACTGACGCCCTGCATCGGATTCTGCGGCGTGCCGTTCACGGTTGTCGGTTCCGGCAGCCCGGCGCACTCCAGCATCGTCGGCGCGATATCGATCACGTGGTGCCACTGCGTGCGAACTTCGCCCTTCGCCTTGATTCCCTTCGGCCAGTGGACGATCAGCGGGTTCCGCGTTCCACCGTAGCTGGACGCCACTTGCTTGGTCCACGTAAACGGCGCGTCGCCGGCCACGGCCCAGCCCGCCGAGTAATGGTTGAACGTCTGCGGACCGCCGAGCAGGTCCAGCTTCGGCAGAAGATCTTCCACTTTTTCCTCGACGCTGTTGAAGTAAGTCATCTCGTTGAACAGCCCGGTCATCACGCCTTCCGCGCTTGCGCCGTTGTCGCCCACAATGTAGAAGACCAGCGTGTTGTCGAGTTGGCCCATGTCCTGTATGGCGTCGACCAAGCGTCCGATTTCATGATCGGCGTACTCGCCGAATCCGGCGAAGACTTCCATTTGGCGCGCGAATAGCTTCTTCTCGTCGGCGCTCAACTGATCCCAATCCTTGATGTCCTTCGGCTTGGGCGCCAGCGGCGTATCTTGCGGCACGACGCCGAGTTTCTTCTGCCGCGCGAGAGTCTCCTCCCGCACCTTATCCCAGCCCTGATCGAACTTGCCTTTGTACTTGGCGATGTATTCTTTGGGCGCGTGGTGGGGGGCGTGAGTCGCTCCAGGCGCGAAATACAGGAAGAAGGGCTTATCCGGCGTGAGCGACTTCTGAGCCCTCATCCATTGGACGGCATGATTCGTCATGTCGTTCATGAAGTGATAATTGGGGTCTTTCGGAAGCTCGACGGGCGTCATGTCTTCGTACACCAGCGGCGCCCATTGGTTCGTCTCGCCACCCATAAATCCGTAGAACTTGTCCATGCCCGAACGGGTCGGCCAACGGTCGGTCGGTCCGGAGACACTTACTTCCCACGCCGCGGTTTCATGATTCTTTCCGAAGTGCGAGGTGGAGTAGCCGTTGAGGCGCATCATCTCGGCGACGGGAGCGACGCTCTTGCGGCCGCTGTCCGGTATTGCCGGGAAACGCCGTCGCGATCTCGGTAATGCCGCCCATGTTGTTCATGTGGTGGTTGCGCCCGCTGAGCAGCGCGGTCCGCGTCGGTGAACAGAGCGCCGTCGTGTGGAAGTGATTGTAGCGGAGGCCATTGTTTGCCAACCGCTCGGCAGTCCGCATCTGCACGGGGCCGCCGAATGCGCTGGACTGGCCGAATCCCATGTCGTCGATCAGCACCAAAAGTATGTTCGGCGCGCCGTCGGGCGCTTTCACCTGAAACCGCTCCGGCGGTTTCGCGTTTCGCGCGTCCATCTCCGTGTAAGTCTGGCGTTTCGGTTCCTGAATGGGGAGCACGGTGCGGTCCATCCCGCCGGCCGTTTCCGGGCCCGATGGCCCCTTCGAGCAGCCGATACTCCACACTGCGAGCAGCGCGGAGGCTGCGGCAACCAAACCTCGTGTCTTAAGCAAGCCGATTCTCCTTCAGTGAGTTCGCGGACCGATACAATCCGCCGATGGCATCGATCAGTATAAGTCAGGCTTGGGCTGAGGGTCGACTGGACCAAAGGCGCTAGTGGAGTGCGTCACACGGATTGATCAGTATCGAGGGCCTTGCGGGCGCGCTTGACCTTCTCCAGGATATCCGATGCTTTGGCGGTCCAGATGAAAGGCTTTGGGGTTTCGTTGTGCCGGTCGACATAACTGATCGATCGCGGCAATCAACTCTTCGACATCCCGAAAA
>JBGTFZ010000048.1:0-20599 GCA_041746955.1 Bryobacteraceae bacterium | reverse complement strand
CCGAGTAGTCGAGGTACTGAAAAGGCGTGTAGCCCGAGGAGCGGATGCTGAACAGGTCGATGCCGAGAGGGGTGTCCGTGGCGGCCATGGCGAGGGGCGCTCCTAGGGCGGTCGCGGTGAAGTCGCGGCGGCGCATAGGCGTTATGTTATCTCGTGGAGCGAAGGGCTGCCGCGGTTCGCCGATCAGGGCGCTAACTTCAGCCCCTTCAAATACTCCCGGAACTTCGCGCCAACCTCATCGTCGCGCCGCATCGCGAACTCCACCGTCGCCTGCAGGAACCCGAATTTATCGCCAGCATCGTACCGGGTGCCCTCGAACTTATACCCAAAAACCGGCTGCCGCTGCGCCAGATGCTTGATCCCGTCCGTCAACTGAATCTCGCCCAGCGCGCCCGCGCCTGTTGCTTCGATAGACGAGAAGATCTCCGGCGTCAGCACATAGCGCCCGATGATCGCCAGATTCGACGGGGCATCGGCGGGCTTGGGCTTTTCCACCATGCTGCGGATGCGGAACAGCCGTCCGCGGGGCACGCCGCCCACCTCCACGGGTTCGGCATCCACCACGCCGTAAGCTGAAATCCGCTCCCGCGGCACCTCCATCAACGCGATCACCGATCCGCCGGTCCGCTGGTATGCGTCGATCAACTGGCTGGTGCAGGGGCGTTCGGCGTGAATGACGTCGTCGGAGAGAACGACAACGAAGGGCTCCGCGCCCACCAGATCCTTCGCCACCAGCACCGCATGGCCCAGCCCCAGCGGACGCTGCTGGCGCGTGTAGCTGATCTCGGCCAGTTTCGGGATCCGCTCCACCGCCTCCAGCAGTTCCGTCTTGCCGCGAGACTTCAGCGCCTGCTCCAACTCGACGCTGATGTCGAAATGATCCTCGATCGTCGATTTGCCACGGCTGGTGACGATGATGACGTGGGAGATGCCGGCGGCGGAGCACTCCTCAACCGCGCTTTGAATCAGCGGCGTATCCACCAGCGGAAGCATCTCTTTCGGGATCGATTTCGACGCTGGAAGGAACCGCGTTCCCAGTCCAGCCGCGGGGAAAACCGCCTTGCGAACCTTCAATGCCATTCCTTGCAGTCTAGCCGGCACCGCCGCTTCGAAACTGCCCGGCGCGTGTGGTAGCATCACGATTTAGGGCACGTTCCCGCCTCCTTTTTTCGCACTACCTTATGGCTTACGTAATCGCTGAACCTTGCATTGGCACGAAAGACTCGGCATGTGTCGACGCATGTCCCGTCGATTGCATCCACCCCAGGAAAGACTCCGAGAAGTTCGAGGCCGAGACCATGCTGTACATCGACCCCGTGGAATGTATCGACTGCGGAGCCTGCGTGCCCGTATGCCCGGTTTCAGCGATCTTCGCGCTGGACGATCTGCCGGAAAAATGGTCGGATTTCGCCCAGCAAAACGCCGTCTACTTCGGACGGTAAGGGGCTTCTCAAGATTCTAAGAAGTGCTGGACATCCTGAATGTCTGTTGTGAACGAATAGGGCGGCAGGCTCTCAAGGAATAGCCGACCGTACTTCATCTTTGTCATCCGGTTGTCCAGCATCACCAGAACTCCGCGATCGCTGCGGCTGCGGATCAGGCGTCCGAATCCCTGCTTCAATGCCAGCGCCGCTTCCGGAATCTGGTAGTCGTAGAAAGGGTTGCCCCCCGACTCGCGAATGGCGCGAATTCGGGCATCCACTACCGGATCGGACGGCACGGCAAAGGGAAGCTTGTCGACAATGACGCAGCTAAGCTGGTCGCCCTGCACGTCGACGCCTTGCCAGAAGGAACTGCTTGCGAACAGTACCGAACCCTTCGTTCGACGGAACTGTTCCAGCAGCGTGTTCTTCGGCGCCGACCCTTGCAGTAGCAGGGGATAGTCGATCCGGGGCTTTACCGCCTCATATACCTGCCGCATCTGGTTCAGGCTGGTGAACAGCACGAACGCGCGGCCCTGGGTGATTTGGAGAATGCGAATAACCTCGTTGGCCGCCGCCTTCGGGAACGCGATGCTGCGCACCTCCGGCAGGTGCGACGCTGCGTACAACATCGCCTGATCCCGGTAGTCGAACATTCCTTCCACGTGCAGGCTGCGTGAGCTTCGCAGGCCCAGCCGTTGTTTCGCGTAGTCGAACTCGCCGCCCACGGCCAGCGTGGCCGACGTCAGGATGACGGTGTCCAGGTTGTCGAAAAGCTTCTCGTGCAGCGTGGAGGAAACGTCGATGGGAGTGGCCTGCAGAAAGCGGCCGCGGCCGCGACGCTCAATCCAGTAGACGAACTTCGGATCGCCGGATTCCATCCAGAGGCGAAGCCGTTCCATGATCTCCTTGCACCGGCGGAACACGGGAATCAGTTCCTCCGGCGCGTCGTGGATCAACTGCAAGTGCGCCGAGACTAGTTCCAGCGACAGCAGCACGTCCTCGTAAGCCGTGCCGTTCGCTTCCAGGAAGCCCGCCTGGCGGTCGAACCCCTGGCGGCCATCGCCATCGCCGAACAGCCGGAAGAAGACTTCGCTACGGTCCTGCAGGGTGAGTAGTGCGCGGTCCAGTTCGCCCGACCCGAAAGCCTTCCGCTGCGCGAGTGACGCGATGTCGCGGGACAGATCCTCGATCTGATAATTACTGACCGAGATGCCGAAATACTGGCCCGCTACATCTTCAAGCTCATGCGCTTCGTCGAAGATGACGGCGTTGTAGCTGGGAATGATTCCGCCAAAATCGTCCTGCTTCACCGCCAGATCGGCGAAGAACAGATGGTGGTTGACGACGATGACGTCGCTTTCGTGCGCGCGGCGCTGCATCTCCGTAACGAAGCAGCGTTCAAACTGCGGGCACTTCTGCCCGGAGCACCGGTCGCGCCGGGCATCCATCTTTTCCCAGGCGCTTGATCGTTCGGGCAGCGTCTTCAGCTCCGCTCGGTCGCCGGTTTCCGTCACCTTTTCCCAGTCGCGAATCACACGGTAGTCGCTGACTTCTTCCAGCCCTTCGAGAACCGCCTCACGCTCCGCGTCGTAGACCTTCTGGCGGCACAGGTAGTTTGCCCGTCCCTTCATCAGGCACGCGCGCAGCGGTTGTTGAAAGTGCTGCTGCAGGAAAGGAATGTCTTTGAAGAACAGCTGTTCCTGCAGCGTCTTCGTCCCCGTGGATACGATCACCCGCCGTCCGGAAAGAATCGCCGGCACCAGGTAGGCCAGCGTCTTGCCGGTGCCGGTTCCCGCCTCGACGATCAGATGCTTCTTGTCCGCGAGAGCGCGTTCAATCGCCTCCGCCATTTCCAACTGGCCGGGACGGAACTCAAAATTGGGATGCCACCGCGAGAGAACTCCGCTCTGCGAAAAGAACTGCTTCGCGGTCAGACGCGCTTCTCCTTCCAACGTCCACGACGAAACGCGATTGCGCCGACGACGGCAAGCAGAGACTCGCAGATCATGATCGCAATGAAGACGCCGCGGGGCCCGAGCCCGGCGGGCTTCGCCAGGAAATACGCCAGCGGAACCTGCATCGCCCACTGGCAGCCCAGATACATCCAGGTGGGCGTCCACGTATCGCCCGCGCCGTTGAACGCCTGCACCAGCACCATTCCGAAGGCGAAGAAAACGTATCCGTAGGCGATGAAGCGCAGGCAATCCACTCCGGTTGCGACAACCGCCGGATCTTTCGCAAAGAAGCCCACCATCGGCTCAGCAAACGCCACGAAGACGATGGTCACCAGCCCCAGGAAGACCGCGTTGTAGATTCCGCATCGCCAGACACTTTGCTCCGCGCGATCGGGCCGGCCCGCCCCCAGATTCTGGCCCACCAGCGTGGCGGCGGCGTTGGACAATCCCCACGAAGGAAGAATCGTGACGACGATGATGCGGACAGCGATTGTGGTTCCCGCAATCGAGGCCGCACCGAACATCGCAACGATACGAATCATCGCGGGCCAACTGGCGTGTCCGACGAGGAACTGAAACATCCCCGTTCCCGCCAGGCCCATCATGGCCCGCAGCGTTACCGCATGAGGGCGAAGATGCCGCAGCCCGATTACCAGGCGTCCGCGCCCGCCGAAAAGCTGGCTTATCTGGTACGCCACACCGGTGGACCGCCCAATGGTGCTGGCGATGGCCGCGCCCTCGATGCCGAGTTCCGGAAACGGTCCCAAGCCGAAAATCAGGAACGGGTCAAGGACGATGTTGACGACGTTGCCGATCCACAGGGAGCGCATCGCCACACTGGCGTCGCCCGCCCCGCGAAAGATCGCGTTGATCAGGAACAGCAGCATCACCGCGGGTGAACTGCCAAGAATGATGCGCGCGTAAACGTGCCCGGCTTCCACCACTTCCGGGGTGCCCGCCATCGCGCCAAGAATATGCTGGCCGAAGAAAATGCCCAGCAACGAGATCAGGGACGCAATCGCGACTCCCGCGATCAATCCCTGGCCGGCGGCAAGGCGCGCGCCTTCGGTATCCTTCTCGCCGATCCGCCGCGCCACGGTTGCCGTAATGGCGATCGACAGTCCCATCGCAACGGCGAAAACCAGGACCAGTATGCTCTCGGTGATCCCTACCGCCGCGATCGCCACTTCGCCGAGGCTCGAAACCCAAAAGACGTTGACGATCCCGAATAGCGATTCCATCGCCATCTCGAGAACCATGGGAATCGCCAGCAGCAGGATCGCCCGATCCAGACTTCCAGCGGTGTAGTCCTGATGCGATCCCCTCAGCGCCTCGCGGACCTGCAGCCACAAAGAGGGCTTTGGTGCCGCGACTTCGGGGAGCATAATTTAGTGTATGACGCACGCGCTGCTGACTCTGCTGCTGTTCAGCGCCGAACTGGAATGGACCGCGTACGGCGGCGATTCCGGCGGCTCCCGCTACTCCAAGGCGGCGCAGATCGACGTGTCGAATGTCTCGCAGCTCGCAAGGGCGTGGACGTACCGCGCGGGCGGACTGGTTAAGCCGAGGCGGGGCAATAGTCCGGCCCTGGAGACCACTCCGCTGTTTGTGGAGGGCACGCTTTTCGTCACGTCCGCCGTGGGACGCGTGGCGGCGCTTGATCCGGCGACCGGCAAGGAGCGATGGTCGTTCGATCCGAAGGTCAACGTGAACGAGGGGTACGGCGACTTCACCAATCGCGGCGTCGCTTGGCATCCTGGCGGAACGATCTTGGCCGTCAGCGTGGACGCGCGGCTGTTCGCGCTGGATTCCAAGACCGGGAAAAAGAAATGGGAAGTGAGCCTTCGCGAAGGTCTGCGCATTCCGCCGAAATGGTTCGAGGAGTATGAGGAGACCTCGCCGCCATGCGTGCTGGGCGATGTCGTCGTAGTGGGCTCGGCAATCGCGGACAACGGGCGCAACGACATGGCCAGCGGCGAAGTTCGCGGATTCGACGTGAAGACGGGAAAGCTTCTCTGGACGTGGGACCCTGCGCCCAACTCGCAAGTCGGCGGCGCGAACGCATGGTCCGTGATCGTAGGGGATGCGAAGCGCGGTGTCGTGTTCGTGCCCACCGGTTCCGCCAGTCCGGACTACTACGGCGGCACGCGCAAGGCGCCGAACCATGCCAACTCCATCGTCGCGCTGGAGGCGAAGACGGGCCGTATGATCTGGAGCTTCCAAACCGTTCATCACGACCTGTGGGATTACGATGTCGCCTCGCCACCCGTGCTGTGCAAAGTGAAAGGCCGCGACGCGGTAGCGGTTGGCTCGAAGTCCGGCCACATGTTCCTGTTGGATCGCGAGACCGGCGCGCCCCTGTTTCCAGTGGAAGAGCGCGCGGTTCCCTTTAGCGATGCCGCCGGTGAAGATGCCAGCCGCACGCAACCGTTTCCGTCGAAACCGCCATCGCTGTCCCCGCAGCGTGCCGAGATCCGGCCCGAGTGCAAGGAGCGCTTGGCGGGCCTTCGTAACGATGGAATGTTCACTCCGCCCAGTGAGCGCGGCAGCTTAGTGACGCCGGGAAACATTGGCGGCCTGCATTGGGGCGGCGCCGCGTACGATCCGCAACACGCGCTTCTAGTCGCGCCGTCAAACAACCTTCCGTCGATCGTGCGCCTGATTCCACGGGAAGAGTTCGCCGCCGCTCGAAAAGCATCGAAGCCCGGACAGGAGTTCACTGCACAGTCCGGCACCCCATTCGGAATGGTGCGGGAATTTCTGCTGAGCCCCGACGGCCAGCCGTGCCATATGCCGCCCTACGGATTGCTGAGCGCCATCGATCTCGACTCCGGCGATCTGCGCTGGCAGAAGCCGCTGGGCAGCATGCCCGGTGCGCCACCCGGCACCGGCGCGATCAATCTCGGCGGCCCGATTATCACCGCCGGAGGACTGACGTTCATCGGAGCCACGGTGGATGGCTACTTCCGCGCGTTCGAAACCGCAACGGGCAAGGAACTGTGGGCGTTCAAACTGCCCGCCAGCGCAAGAGCGACGCCCATGACTTACGTGCACAAGGGAAAGCAGTACGTGGTGATTGCCGCAGGCGGACACGGCGAACGCTTCGGGCCGTCCAGCGATCAGATCGCCGCTTTCGCTCTACCGGAATGACGCCTTCAGGATTTTCTTCCGAAGCCGGATAGATTTCGGCGTCACTTCCACCAGCTCGTCTTCGTTGACGTACTCGATCGCGTTTTCGAGATTCATCAGCCGCGGTGGAACAAGCCGGATGGCTTCGTCGGCAGAAGAAGCGCGCATGTTGGTCAACTTCTTTTCCTTGACGATATTGACGGTAAGGTCGCTGTCTTTCGCGTTCTCTCCGACGATCATCCCCTCGTAGACTTCGGTCCCGGAGGTCACAAACATTTCGCCACGTTCCTGCAAATTGAAAAGTGCGTACCCCGTGGCTACGCCTGCGCGGTCCGAAACCAGAGACCCCGTTGGCCGAAGAGGAATGTCGCCCTGCCATTCGATATAGCCCTGAAACAGAGAATTCATGATCGCCGTGCCGCGCGTATCCGTTAGGATTTCGCTGCGCAGCCCGATCAGTCCGCGCGAAGGCACCAGGAATTCCAGGCGAACCCGGCCACTGCCGTGGTTTACCATTTTTGACATCTTGCCTTTTCGCGTGCCCAGCTTTTCGATGACGACGCCAATAAACTGTTCGGGCACATCGATCACTAGGCTCTCCAGCGGCTCCTGAACCGCGCCGTCGATCTTCTTGGTCAGAATCTCCGGCTTGCCCACCTGAAGCTCATACCCTTCGCGGCGCATCATTTCGATGAGAATCGCCAACTGCAACTCGCCGCGTCCCATCACCTTGAACGCGTCCGGGCCGCCCGCTTCTTCGACGCGAATCGAGACGTTGGTGAGAAGCTCTTTATCTAGCCGCTCACGAAGATTGCGCGATGTGACGTACTGGCCTTCCTTGCCGGCGAAGGGCGAATTGTTCACCGAGAACGTCATCGCGATGGTGGGTTCGTCAATCTGGATACGCGGCAGTGGTTTGGGGTTCTCCGCACTGGTGACGGTTTCGCCGATCGTGATCCCCTCAACCCCGGCAATGGCAAGAATGTCGCCCGCCTCGCCCACCGTTTCGTCGACGCGCTTGAGTCCTTCAAACGAATAGAGCTTCGTGATGCGCGTCTTCTGCATAGACCCATCCAGCTTCGCGATCACGACATCGTCGCCGTGTCTCAGCGTGCCGTTAAAGACGCGTCCGATGGCCAGCCGTCCCAGGTAATCCGAGTAATCCAAGTTGGCCACCAGCAATTGCAGCTCCGCCGCTGGATTGCCTTTGGGCGAGGGGAAATGCTCAATGATCGCTTCGAACAATGGCCGCAGATCCTGAGAGTCGTGATCCATCGACTTCTTCGCGATGCCGTCCTTCGCGATACAGTAGATCACCGGGAAATCCAACTGATCTTCCGCAGCGTCAAGGTCGATGAACAGGTCGTAGATTTCGTCCAGCACTTCCGCAACGCGCGCGTCGGGGCGGTCGATTTTGTTAATGACGACGATCGGCGTCAGGCGCGCTTCCAGCGCCTTCGACAAAACGTATCGAGTCTGCGGAAGCGGACCCTCACTGGCATCGACCAGCAGCATCACGCCGTCTACGATCTTTAACGCCCGCTCCACCTCACCGCCAAAATCGGAGTGGCCGGGAGTATCGACGATGTTGATCTTCGTTCCCTGGTAGTGGACGCCGGTAATCTTGGCGAGAATCGTGATGCCACGCTCACGCTCGAGCTCGTTGGAATCCATCACGCGATCTTCCAATTCTTCGTTGACGCGAAAAATTCCGCTCTGCCGGAGGAGCGCGTCCACCAGCGTGGTCTTGCCGTGATCGACGTGCGCGATGATCGCGATATTCCGAATGTTGCTGCTCAAAGAATTTCCTCTAACTTTCGCCGTAGGGCGGCCGATGCCCGGGGATTCGTACCGCTGGTGGAGATCGCCAACTGGAAACCGCTCCGCTCAATGCGCGCCGGCACGATGAAATCGCACTCCTCGGGCGCATCTGCCACGTTGACGGGAATCCCTCGCTCCTTCGCTTGTCTCGCGATCCGCGCATTGACCTTACGGTCATCGGTGGCGGCAAACGCCAGCGCATGACCATCCAGATCCGAAGGGCGATATCGACGCTTCTTCCAGTGTACCGGTAAATCCCGCGAAAGATCGGGCGAAACCAGCGTTACTTTCGCCCCGGCCTCCAACAGGCCCGCCGCCTTGCGGACCGCCACCGGACCTCCTCCCACCACCAGGACCGGCTTCTCGCGCACGCTGAGGAAGATCGGGTAATAAATCACGTTGCTACCATTCTGTCTGGATGCCCCGCCTGCCGTCTGTCGTTATCGTTGGCCGGCCGAACGTTGGAAAGTCGACGCTGTTCAACGCGATCACCGGCCAGCGCAAGTCGATTGTCGGCGACGAGCCGGGCATCACACGCGACCGTATCTACGGCGAGGCGTTGTTTGAAAGCCGTCCGTTTGAAGTGATCGACACCGGTGGAATCATTCCCAACGACTCCGAGATGATCCCGTCGGAGATTCTGCGGCAGGCGCAGACCGCGTTGGAGGAAGCCACTCAGATCGTCTTTCTGATCGACGGGCGCACGGAGATTACTTCAGCCGACCGCGATCTTGCGATGATGCTGCGCCGCCTGGGCAAACCGGTATCGCTGGCGGTGAACAAAATCGACGCCCCGAAGCGCGCGTCGCTAGTGCCGGAATTTTACGAGCTCGGCTTCGCTGAAGTGTTTCCCGTATCGGCGGAGCACCGCCTGGGCCTGGGCGAACTGCTGGAGCACGTAACTGCGGACTTCCCGGTCATAGACGACGAAGCCACAGAGGAGGGTCCAGAGGACAAGTCGATTCGCGTGGCGATCATCGGACGTCCGAACGTCGGAAAATCGACGCTGCTGAATGCGCTGGCGGGCGAGGAACGCTCCATCGTTACGGCCATCCCTGGAACTACGCGGGACGCCGTAGACGAAACGATCGTTCATCAAGGGCGGCCCTTTGTGATCGTGGACACGGCGGGCATTCGCCGCAAGGGCAAGACTCACCTGATGGCGGAGAAGTTGAGCATCGTGATGGCGCGCCGTGCGATCCGCATGGCGAATGTGGTGGTGGTGGTGGTGGAAGCGATTGAGGGCGTGACGGCGCAGGATGCGCACGTGGCAGGGTATGCGCACGAGGCGGGGCGGCCGGTGATCCTGGTGGTCAACAAGATCGACGCGGTGCCCGGATTCAAGCGTAAGGACTTCACCGAAACCGTGCGCGATGGAATGAAGTTTCTTGAGTACGCGCCGATTCTGTTTACGTCGGCGAAGACCGGCCACGGCGTGGACCGCGTGTTCGAACTGATTCGCGACGCCTACGATTCCGCGTCGCAGCGCGTCGGGACGTCGGAGCTGAACCGGTTCGTCGAGATGCTGCACGATCAGACCGACGTCAAGATCAAGTACCTGACGCAAGCGTCGATCCGCCCGCCGACGTTCGTGCTGTTTACGGGCGGCTCCCGCGAGCTTCACTTTTCAACGGAGCGCTTCCTGATCAATCAGCTGCGGAAACGCTTCGGATTCCGCGGCACGCCGATCGTGCTGAAAGTTAAGCAGCGGCCGCCGAAGTCAGCTTAACCACGCGGGGCTGAAGCCCGGCCTTGGCCAGCGCAACGTAGACCACGAATCCGGTAATGAAGCTGAGAACCACGGCCGGACGAATGTCGAAGCCCAGCGAGGGCGCGATACCAACGAGAAATCCAAGCGCCCAGGCGCCGTAGCCAGCCCAGTTGATTCCCTCGCGGGGGCCCGCCCATTGCTTGCCCGAAAGAAACCAGTCGGCTGCCATTGCCCCGCAGATCGGGCCGAACGACGCGCCGACGATTCCAAAGAATCCGGCCAGGTTCGCGGCCACGCCCGTCACCGCCAGCGCGATGGCCACCGCAACGCCCAGCATCGTCGAAAGCATGCGCGGCACGCTGGGAATCATCGTCGAAAAGCTGTTGCCCGCGATGAAAGCGCAGAAGCACGCGGGCACGATCGAGGCCAGCGCGAATAGCGCGAACATCGCCGTCGCCAGGAAGCCGCCGATGGAACCGATCACCGCGTCGAACTGAAAGCTGTCGAGAGATGGATTCAGCCCCTTGGCGCCGATCACCGAAAGCAGGGCCAATGAGCCGGTGATTAGGATCGAACCGGCGACTCCCACCAATCCGCCCAGGCGGACATCGCGCTGGTCGCGCATCCCCATTCCGAAATCGGCACCCGCCGCACCGGCTGTGGCGAAAAAGCCGATCACCAGTTGGACAATGGTCAGCGACGCGCCAAGCGAATCCCCGGAAGGCGTTCCATAGTTTTCGATTCCGGCGCGGGTCTGCGAGAAAACCAACAGCAGCATCAACAGCGGAATGGCGTTCAGGAAAAGCGATACGCGCGCGACGTACTGAATGCCCAGCACCCCGATCAGGCCCATCACGATTCCCCACGTCAGCGCGATCGCGAGAAAGGGAATCGAGCCTGGACCGGCATCGGATCCCACAGCGGCCAGGATGTACTTTGTCGCAAAGAAAGTTCCAACCGCGAACCAGCCGATCTGCAGCACACCCATCAGCAATCCCGGCATCAGGTAGCCGCCCGCGGTGCCGAAAGTGGAGCTGCCAACCACGTAGAGCGGGTATCCGGTTCGCATGCCCAGCATCGCCGGCACGTAGTAGTAGAGCGCATAGCTCAGCAGCCCCGCGACGGCTAGCGCCGCGACGAGAACGTACCAGGGCGCGCGATCAATCGTGCCCGCCGCCATCGACTGGTAGAAGGCGATCCACAGGAACACCCCCGCATAACTGGGCGCGGTATTCAGATACCAGGGCGAGCGGCTGGTGACGGGATTGGGCTTCGCCTGCGAAAGATAGGCCGGTAGAGACATGACGGCCTGTCACTATATCGCAGACTAGAAACGGAAGCCGATCTCGGCTGTATACGCCCTCGGCGTGACGAAGTGGGTTCCCGCGAAAACCGAGAGGAAGTTGTAGAGCGCCACCCGATTGGTCAGGTTCACGACAGTGAACTTCGCGGTCATGTTGAATCGCTCACTCTTCCACAAAGAGTCGGTCCCCACGCTGAGGTTGAACAGATGCCGCGGTGCGATTCGCGCGGGGTTGTGGTCGTCGTCCGCGGTGCCGGGCTCTGGAATGCGAACTCGTGTCGCCTGCAAAGGCACGCCGCATTCGGTAATTGGCATCGAGGGCGTTGCAAGAGTGTTGCCGCAGAACAGTCCCATGGCGGATTGCCGCGCGGCGGACAGTTCGAAGATTTCCTCTTCGTCGCCAACACCGGCCACCATGCCGCTGTCGTATCTCCACGTGAATGCCATCCACGGACCCCGGCGGTATTGGTAGCGCAGGAAGGTGGTTTGCTGAAAGGCCTGATCGTGATCGATACGGAACACGCCGCCACCTTCCTCCTCCTCGCCTTCGGCCATCAGGCCGCCGTTGGCGGGGCCGAAGAATCTCGCACGGGAATGACCCATCAATGTGTAGGCCTGAAAGCCTTTCAGATTAGCCGTCGCGACGCGAACCGCAAGGCCGTCGATCTTCGATTTCTGCAGCGACACGGGAAAGTAGATGGGCGTGTCCAGAAGCGCTTCGAAATCGTAAGCATTGTCGGTGAACTTCCAGAAGTAGTCGGCGTCAATCTGGATCCAACGGCTGACCGCCTGTTGAACTCCCGCATTGAACTGATTCCGCCGCCCGGGCTGAAGCGGAGTGGCCGACGCGCCGCCCAGCTGCGACGCCCCAAACGACGCCAGCAGCAAATTCTCGTTGTACGGGGTCTCCAGCGTGTTCGAATACGCGCCGCGCAGAACCGTGCCCGTCTTCCGGATCAGATACGACGCGCCGGCCCTGGGCTGTAGACGATTCGCGTGGCTGGGGCCGCTGCAGTGGTCGAAGCGCACGCCCCCGTTCAGACTCAGCGCGCCCAGATTCAGCGTGTCCTGAACGTACCAGGCTGCCTGATTGATATTGCCCTTCGCCTGAAAATCCACCGGCTCAATATCTTCGCCGAACAGGCCGAACTTCTCGTCCAAGCGTGTCTGCGTGAACAGGACGCCCGCCTTTGCGGTATGCACGCCGCTGACTAGCGAACCGTCCAGCCGTGTGCCCCAGTTGGTAAGCCGCCGTCGCTGCGATACCGACGCGGGTACATCGTCAGCGGGGTCGCGGCTGGGGAAATAGCCGACGCGGTCCTGGCGAACCCAGCCATTCGCGCTCCACAATGAGTTGGGTCCGGACGTGTTGCTGTATCCGGCGTTGCCGCTGAAGGTGGTGGCCTGCTGACGCTGATCCTGATTCGGCTGATCCAGCGTATTGGGAGTCTGAAACCAGTTTCGGGCTCCGAAGAGATTCAGGTTGAAGGCGTGCTGATCGTTGGGGCGAAAATCGACTCGGTCGAAAATTGTGATCGCGTTGCCCACCGCGTGGAAGGGGCGAAATTCGGGAGTATCCAGGAATCGTCCGGTACGAACGGAGTTGGCCGCAAGGAAATTACCGAAACGCGGCGAACCCACGCCAAAGGCGGCATCCTCGCCAATCGTGCCGAAACTGCCGTAGTGCACGCCCACCTCGCCATGCGGCTTGGAGTCGAGGCCGGAACGCGTCTGCGCGTTGACGACAAGGCTGGTTTTGTCTCCGAACTCGGCGTTTACGCCGCCGGTAATCAGTTCCATCGCCTGCAGCGCGTTCGCGGGCAGCTGCGTGGAGAATTGTTTCGACTGCTGATCGTTGATGGGCTGGCCGTCGACCACATAGCTGGTTTGCGCATGGTCGCCCAGCGGGTGGAAGAATCCGTTGGAGTCCGCCACCACTCCGGGAGTGGACATCGTAATGGCTTCGCTGAGCGAAGATCCGGGCGTCACCGCCGGCAGCCGTCCAAACGAAGACCGGTCGGCGTCGTAGTGCGCGTAGGGAACATTCTCCAGGACATCGGAACCGAAGGCTTCGACATTGACGGTGGAGGTGGAGCCGGCAATCTGCAGCCGGACCTCGACCAGGGCGGGAACCGCTCCGCGCACCGGCACATCCTGCTCAAACATCGCGAACCCAGTCTTCGATGCTGTGAAGTGGTACTGATTCAGCGGAACGCCGAGAAGGCGGAAGCGCCCCAGGTTGTCCGTCGTGGTTTCGCGAGCGTAGCCGCTGATCGGGTTTTCGATGGTAATGACGGTGCCCGGCACGGCAGCGCCACTGGCGTCCTTCACGACGCCTTGGATGGAGCTTTCAAGCGATGCGGCGGCGAAGCACGAAGCGAGGGAAAGTGCCGCTGTTCCCAAATGATAAATGACTCTCATTTCTCTGTATCGACAGCATAGCGCGCTCTTAACGCCATTGCAACGGGGGCGGCCCGCACCGGCATAGACTAGGGGCCATGAGATGCACCGTAGTGCTTGTTTGCCTTGCCGCGTTCGCGAAGGACCCGCTGGAGAAGCGGATCGCGCGCACAGATCCGTCGAAGTTCCGGATTGCGAAATCCGTCCACGGCGGTGCGGGCGAACTGCACTATATGGGTCTGTTCGACAACGAGTCTCTGAACACCAACCTGATCTTTCTGCACCGCGGAGTGCTGGCCCCGGGCGGCGGCATCGGCCACCATTTCCACAACCACATGGAAGAGATGTTCGTCATCTTCGATGGCGAGGCGGAGTTCACGGTGGATGGCCGGACGTCGCTGCTGAAGGGCGCGGCGGGCGCTCCGTGCCGCATGGGACATTCCCATGCGATCTACAACCCGACGGACAAGCCGGTGGAATGGATGAATATCGCCGTGGGATCAATCAAAGGCAAGTACGACGCCACCGATCTTGGCGACGACCGTCTTGGAGTGGCGAAGGATGCCAAGCCTGTGTTCATCACGATGCGGCTTGACCGGAAGATGCTGCAGCCCACTGCGTCGATGAATGGCGGGAAAGGCTCCGTCGGATACCGCCGGGCATTGCGGCCGGAAGTGTTCTACACCAACTGGTCCTACGTCGATCACATTTTGATGCCGTCCGGGGCCTCCATCGGTGCGCACCGGCATGAGGGCGTCGAAGAGTTTTACTACGTGATCCAGGGCGAGGGGAAGGCGACGGTTGGAGACGAAACCGCGCCCCTACGCAAGGGCGACGCGCTTCCGGTGCGATTCAACGAAGTGCACTCGATCGCCAACGATTCGGGAGCGGAGATGGAGTTGATGGTCGTCGGCGTCGCGCGCACGAAGTGGGCGCTGGACTCTACGGACGTGGCAACGAACTAGGCTCCGCGCCGGTCAGCCCGCGACTTTGCGGGATTTCTCGAAGAGGAATTGCAGCGTCTTTTCCGTACGGATGCGGGCCGCAATCTGATTCAGGCCGCCGTCCTTTTCGAGCTTCATACGGACTGCCGCCGGCGGTTCGCGCTCAATCCGGGCAATGCGCTGCACTTCTTTGTCGACATCGTCCTGATTGGCGCCGATTGCTTCGCGCTCCGCAATCTTGTCGAGGATCAATGACGCCCGCACGTCGCGGGTGGCGCGGTCTTTCTGAGATTCGCGCAGCTTCTCCCAGTCGAGCTTGACGTCCTTCAGATTCACGCCCTGACTGGCAAGGTTGCGCAAGTAGTTCTCCGCCTGCGCTTCGATCTGACGGTCTACGTAGGATTCGGGAACCGGAAACGAATGCGCTTCCACCAGCTTGTCGAGAATCGCGGTTCGGGCCGCTTCTTGGACCGACGCCTCTTTCTCCCGAAGCGCGGCATTGCGAACGGTGGTGCGAAGTTCCTCAATCGTCTTGAAGTCGCCGAGTTCCTGCGCGAAATCGTCGTTCAAGTCCGGCAGTTCCTTCCGGCGAATCTGCTTCAGCGTGACGTTGAACTTGACGGCCTTGCCGGCAAGCTTCTCTTCGCCGTAATCGTCCGGGTACACCACTTCAATCTCTTTCGTCTCGCCCGGTGTGACGCCACGAAGATTCTCAGTAAAAGCCGGAAAGGTATCCGCATCCGCCAACTGGATCGTCATGTCGTCGTTCTTCATCGGCGGTTCCACACCGGAGATCGATTCCAGCGCCACGACAGCGAAATCGCCATCCTGTGCTGGACGCGGCTCTTCGTTGACGAACTGCGCTTTGGAGTCGCGCACCTGCTCCAGCCGCTTCTGGACGTCCTCATCCGTGACGGCAGGTTCGACGAACGGCGCTTCGACACCGACATACTCCCCGAGCTCGAACTCCGGAGCGATCTCAAATTCAGCCTTGAACTCGATCGGTGCGTCCTTCTCGAATTTCAGATCCTTGATTTCGGGACGCCCGACAACGGTCAGGTTTTCCTGCCGGAACCGCTCACCCAGCGCCTTGGGAATCAGATTCTCCAGAACTTTTTGGCGGATATCCGATTCGAAGCGGGAACGGATCATCTTCGCCGGAGCCTTGCCGGGACGGAAGCCGGGCAGGCGGACTTGTTTCTGATACTCGGCCACCACCTTTTCCATCTCGGCCTCGATATCGACGGACGGAATGGTGAACGCGAGTTCGTGCTTGCAACCTTCAAGTAAAGCCATGGAGTGTTAAGAAGAAAGAACAGTAGCGCCGCTTGCGCCGCCAATGTTCGCTCTATTGTAACGTGACTACTTCCACGCCGCGCAAACAACCCTTTTCCCGCGGGCGTGCTGTTCGTAAGCGCCCGGTGGCGGCGTAAGGATGTCGGCCTTGCGGAAGCCCGCCTGCCGCAGCATAAACAGCAGGGCGTTTGGAGATGGACACGTCGCCATCGGACTGACGCCTGTCTCGCGATTCCCCGCGGCGAATTCGCCGGACTCGTCGATCAGCGCCAGAATTCCACGGTAGGGCCGCGTCCATTCCCGGCTGCCCCATTCGGCGGAGCCTTCCACCTCGTCCACCACCTGAGTCTCGATCAGGCAAAGCTCACCGGTGACGGCGGCGACATTGCGAAGGCACAGCATCGGATCTTCCACGTGATAGAGAACGCCGAGAAACAACGTCAGATCGTACGTACGCCCCATATCGCCCGCCAGCGATTCCACGCGACCGGCCTTGTACTGGACACTTTCGACGCCCATGGCTTGCGTAACAAAGCGGGCCCGACGGAGGTTCTCTTCGCGAGCGTCCACTCCAGTGACGCTGCGCGCACCTTGGCGCGCCATCGCGATGGAGTAGAACCCCTCGTGACAGCCGATGTCCAGACAATCGACCTGCGGCAGCCGCGCTCCGAAGTGGCTGTCCACAGCGGCCCGCACCATGTCCAGCCGCGTGGCGAAAATGCCTTCCACCTCGGCCGGAATCGCCGGCGTGGTTTCGAGACCATCGGCAAACTGAAAGCGGTAGAACCAGGGACCCAATTCGTCGATCCCGCGCTGGATTTCCGCCGGGCTCAAGCCTTCCTCCACAGCCAGCCATCGGGCCAGTAAGTGATGCTGCGACGCAGCTTGCTGCGGTTAAACTGCCACTCTGGATCGCGCATTTCAAACTCGGGATGCCGCGCGGCGAACTCGGCCGCCGCAGCCGAAGGATTATCGCCGGTCCACGAAGGATCTCCGCCCGGAACATCCGCCAGATCGCGCATGATTCCGTCGGCGGCGACGATACAGAATCCAGGTGTCACCAGCGGCGCGTACGCTTCCAGTTCCTTCGCGACATGCGCCTTTGAATGGTCGGAATCCAGCAGCACCATGATGGTCTCGCCGGCGCCGATCATTGACCGGACTTGCGTCACCGTGCTCTCCGCGGCGGAGTCCGCTTCGATCAGCGAGATGCGCGAGGCCAGGCGGTGGTTGGTAATTCCATCGCGAGTTTCGGCGGGGATGTGCTTGTCGATGCCGATGATGCGGCCGCGGCCCAGCGCCTCAAACAGCGTCGCGTGAAACAACATGGAGCCGCCGCTGAACACGCCAGTCTCTACGATCACGTCCGGCTTAATAGTGGTGATCACTTCCTGCACGCGAACGAGATCTTCGGGCAGTTGAAGAATGGGAAGGCCCATCCAAGTGAAAGTGAAATACTGTCCCAGCGCCCAGCCGACGCGCACCCACTGGTCGCTGATGGCTTCAAACGCCTCCCGGCTGTACAGGGGAAGTTCGCGCACACTTCGTTCGTCCGCAAGCCCCAGCGTGCCGCGGGAAGTATCAATGGTCAAAGTCATGAATGGCGGATCGTTTTCCGATCCTAGCGCGAGTCCGCCTTAGGAATTGAGATGGCGGTTCATGCGCTCAATGGCTTCGTCAATCTCCGCCGGGTTCTTAAACCCGATGGTGACCGCGTCCACCAGACCCGACTGCATGACGAACTTGATTGAGGCGTCGCGCTGTTCCGCGCTGCGGAACGCACCCTCGCCAATGATCTTCATGCCCAGCATTCCGGCGCCCTGTGCGCGAACTTTCTTCAGATGACCAACCACCTCGTTGACGTCCCCGGGCTCTTTTGCCGCATCGGTAAGGTTGTCCATCCGCGTTCCGTTGTGGTTGATCCGGTTCAGCGAAATATCCAGCCACGTGGTGCCTGGATAAGCGCGTAGAGGCAGCAGCCCATGGCAGGAGGCCCCGTGGGCGGAAATGATTTTCTTGTGCTTGGCTTCGGAGAACGCATCGCGAAGGCTCTCCAGTTCGGTGGGCCAGCGTGGAGACTGAACGTTATGCAGCAGAAGAATGTCGAAATACTCCGAGTTGCACTCCTTGCGGAAACGGTCAATCGTGCCCATCGGATTGTCCGCCTCCTTCCAGCGGAACTTCGTCATCATCCGGTAGCTGTCGCGCGGAATGCCTTTCAAAGCTTCGGCCAGCATTTCATGCATGCCGTCGTAGTTGTCCGCAGTCTCGAAGAAGCGAATGCCGCGGTCGTAGGCGTGGCGCACGAGTTTGGTGAACTCGGGCTGGCCCAATTCACGCTGGACGCGGCCACCGAACGTCCCGGTGCCGAAGGCAAGCCGGGTGACCTTTACGCCGGAGTTTCCCAGCGTCACCCAATCCGTCGCCGACCGCTTCGCCGGTGCGGCCAATGCGGGAATCATCGGAGCGAATGCCGCAGCGCCGGCGGCGCGGAGGAAATCTCGTCGCGAATTGTGGGCCATGGAGGGAAAGTATCATATCCGCCGCTGGAACGACAGCCCCGCTTCAGGCATCCTATTCATGTGCGCGAATCGCTTCTGCTGGCCATGGCATCGTTGGGCATGATGGCGCAAACAGACCCTCTGGATGGAACCAAGTGGAAGCTGGCTTCCGAACAAGACAAGGCGACGATTCAGTTCGTTGAAGGCCGCTTTGGAATCCGAGGCTGCAATTCGATGTCGGGAGCGTATCGCATTGAGGGAGCCAAGATCGTTGCGCCCCAAGCCGTCTCGACGATGATGGCGTGCCTGCCGGACCGGCAGGAGCTGGACTCGGCGCTGAGTATGGCGATTACCAAGAATGAGGGCTTCCGCGTGGAAGGAGACTCGTTGTTCCTGAAGTCCGCCGAAGGTGAGCTGCGGTTTACGCGCGAGTTGATGGCGTCCAAAGACGCCGCGACGAAGTTCATCTACGTGGCCGCGGAAATGAAGGACTGTACCGGCGTCGCGCCGATGAAGTGCCTGCAGATTCGCGAGTCGAAGGATGAGCCGTGGCGGCTGCACTACGGCGGGATCATCGGGTTTGAGCCACAGCCTGGAATCGAGTACCGTCTGCGGATCAAGGAAGACCGGATCGCCAAACCCGCGGCGGACCAATCCAGGATCCGCTGGTTTCTGGACCTTGTGGTGGAGCAGAAGATCGTCGATCCGGCCGCCGTCCGCTGACTATTTCTTCGGCTTCCACTCCACCGTTGCCGGGTCCAGCGTGTAGGCCGAAGCTCGTGGCGCGTCGGGAGCATCCTTCGACGGAAGCATCGCCGCATGCGCCTTCCGGACCGCCGCCAGTTCAGACCGCTCTGCCAGATTCACCCATTCGTTTGGATCGCTGCGCCGGTCGTAGAGCTCTTCACTGCCATCGGCGTATCGAATGTAGTGCCAGCGCTGGGTATAGACGCAGTGGTTGCCCCGAAGATAGTTGGTGATCGCGGGCCGGTCCCACGCGCGTGCCGGGTCGGACAGCAAAGGCCGCAAGCTTACGCCATCCATCCCTGCTGGGGCGGGCAGGCCTGCAAGATCGGCAAGTGTGGGATAGACGCTGGTTAGATCAACAGGCCGCTCGCAGCGGGAGCCGGCCTTCGTTACCCCGGGCGCCGCGACCATATAAGGAATGTGAGTGGCGCGCTGCCACAGCGCCTGCTTGTGCCAGTGCCACTTTTCGCCCAGATGGTAGCCGTGATCGGACCACAGCATCACGATGGTGTTGTCCCTGTGCGGACCTTCTTGCAGCGCGTCCAGCATGCGGCCCACCATCGCGTCGGAGAACGAGATGCACGCCAGGTATGCCTGCACGGCCCGCTTCCAGTTGCCTGTCGCTATAAGCAGGTCGTGCCGGGACTGCGGGTTTAACGCGATCGCGCGCCCCGCCGGAGGAACATCGTCGAGATCGTTTTCCTTTACCGCCGGCACGATCACGGAATCCAGCGGATACATATCGAAGAAGCGCTTCGGAACAAACCAGGGAATATGCGGACGGAACATTCCGGCGGCGAGAAAGAACGGTGTGTCGTGGCTTCGCTTCAGGTGGCCCGATGCCCAGGACGAAACCTGATAGTCCGGCATCTCCTCGTCCCTCACATCCACTGGCGCCCAGTCGAAGTTTCTCCAGGAGACGGACGGCATCGGCGTCACGGGCCGTATGGGTTCCGGGTCCGGCGGAAAGCTGTAGTTGTCGTGCCAGCCGTTCTGGCGCGCGTTGGGATTCCAGAAGAAATACTCGTCCCACGATTTCGGGTCTGCGTAGCCGCGTCCGTGGTGGAAGACTTTTCCGCCCCCGTAGGCGCGGTATCCGCCAGCGCGGAAATGCTGCGGCAGCGTAACGGTGGCGGGCATGCCGATGCGCCATGGCTGGTCGTTGTCATAGACGCCGGAAGTGGAAGGACGCTTGCCCGTCATCACCGCCGTTCGCGAGGGATTGCAGATGGCGGCGGCGGTGTGGGCGTCGGTGAACAGGCAGCCGCTGGCCGCAAGACGGTCCAGATTCGGAGTGCGCACTTGCGGATGCCCGCCCAGGCAGCCTACCCAATCGTTCCAATCGTCCACCGCGATCATCAGGACGTT
>JBGTFZ010000047.1:0-17280 GCA_041746955.1 Bryobacteraceae bacterium | reverse complement strand
CTCGTTCGTCGGTACCTTCACCGACTGGGCAGACCACGTGCACGGCCCGACGGCGGAGTGGGGCAACCTGACGTGCGGCTGTCACCCCAACTGCGGCATCGGCATGGCGCTGATGATCGACAAGGAAACGCGCGAGGCCGTGCCGCTCACCGCGTTCCTCGACGCGGCCACCCTCGCGAAGGACATCCGCAGGGTCAACGACGGCGCCAGGAGCAAGAAGGTCGCGATGCTCGGGATGACCCTCGCGCTGCTGAAGAACTACGATCCGTTCAAGGCCCCGACGCACTTCAAGATGACCGACCTGATGAAGAAGTTCGACAAAACCTTCGGCGCCACCGGCCGCAATTACGGCAAGGTCGGCCGCGACCGCACCGCCGCGGACATCGCCTACCGTCGCGCCGATCGCTGGAACTTCCTGTTCATCGCCGGGATGTGGTTCCAGGACCTGTTCAACTACGACTTCCGCAGGACGGAGCGCTGCATCATCCCGTACGCGACGCAGGAAGGCGAGATCAGCTTCTGCGCCTACAACACCGGCGTCGGCTGGCGGAACATCATCGAGAAGATGCACATGACGGCCACGCTGACGAAATGGTACGAGGACAAGGGCCGCCACAAGATCTACGCGGGTGGCAAGCAGGTCGATCTGGAGTCGCAGTTCGACAACTCCTACCTGATCCTAAACTCCGAAGATGTACACAAGGGCCGCCAGAAGGATCTGGACGATCTCGGCATCGCCAAGACCGCGCGCGAAGAGAAGGTGCGCGCCCGCGACGAGAAGTTGAAAGTTGAGGCGGAAAACGCGCGGATGGAGAAGCTATACCGCCAGCACGTGCTGAAAGAGCCGGAGCAGCAGGGTTTCGTCTCGCTGGACGCGATTCAGCCCGCCGGTGGAATCGCTCCGGCCAAGCCGGCTGCAAAAGAAGAGATTGGGGCGATGGGCGACTAACTGTCCTCATCGGAGTCTCGCTTTGGTCACGCACCGCCCGGGCTTCGGCTCGGGCGGTTTCGTTTTTAGATGGCTTATACTCTCCAAAGCATGCTGACCCGACGCTCCTTTCTCGCAGCCGCGGCCGCCGCGCCCCTTCGCGCGCAAACGCCGAAGCCGAATGTCGTGGTCATCTACACGGACGACCAGCGCTTCGACACGATTCACGCACTGGGCAATCAAGAAATCTCCACGCCGAACATGGACCGGCTGGTGCGGCAAGGCACGTCGTTCACGCACGCGCACATCATGGGCGGCACCATCGGCGCCGTATGCGTTCCCAGCCGCGCGATGCTGATGACCGGCCAGACTCTCTATCACGTGGATCGTTCCATCGCCCGCCCTCAGTTGGCCGCGCCCGGTTCGCAGAAGCCGTTCCACCTTTTCCCGGAACTCTTCCGCAAGAGTGGCTACGACACCTTCTGCTCCGGCAAGTGGCACAACCAGGAAGAACTCTACGCGCGGTGCTTTTCGAGCGGTGGCCCGATTTTCTTCGGCGGCATGTCCGACCAGAGTCGCGTTCTGGTTTCTGACTTTCAGCCCGGCGGCAAGTATCCCAAAGAGAAGCGCTACATCGCGGAACGCTACTCCAGCGAGATGTTTGGGGACGCCGCTGTCGGATTTCTGGGAAGCCGCAAGGCCGGGGACGCGCCGTTCCTTCTGTACACTCCGTTCACGTCGCCGCACGATCCGCGCACCGCGCCGAAGCGTTTCGCGGAAATGTATTCGCCTGACAAGGTCTCCTTGCCGAAGAATTTTCTACCCCAGCATCCGTTCGACAACGGCGAGTTGAAGGTACGCGATGAGCTTTTGGCGCCCTTCCCGCGGACGCCGGAAGTGATTCGGCGTCATCTGGCCGACTACTATTCGATGGTCAGCGAAGTCGATTTCCAGATCGGCCGCATCCTCGACGCAGTGGAGAAGACCGGGCAGGCGGATCGCACCATCGTCGTATTCGCCGGGGACAACGGACTCGCTGTCGGGCAGCACGGCCTGATGGGCAAGCAAAACGTTTATGAGCACAGCGTGCGTGTGCCGATGATCGTCGCTGGACCGGGAGTGGCGAAAAACGTGCGTAACGATTCGCTCGTCTACATTCACGACATTTTCCCCACCGTTTGCCGGCTGGCCGGAATGCCGGTTCCGTCCACCGTGGAAGGCCAGGATCTGATTCAGGCAAAGCCGCGGTCGTCGGTTTTCTACGGCTATCGCGACTTCATGCGCGGCGTCCGCAAGAACGACTGGAAGCTGATCGTTACGCTGGCCGGCGGCAAACGCACCGAACAGCTGTTCGACTTGAAGAAGGACCCCATGGAGATGACGAATCTCGCGTCGAAGCATCCTGAACGGGTAAGCCAGCTTCTGGCGGAGCTTCAACTCTGGCAGAAGAAGACCGACGACGTCCTGAACGCCGCTTAGACGAGAATATCTTTCACCACTGTGCCGGCCACATCGGTCAGCCGGAAGTCGCGGCCGCTGTAGTGATACGTCAGCTTCGTGTGGTCTAGCCCCATCTGATGAAGGATGGTCGCATGCAGATCATGCGGATGAACGGGCTTATCGACTGCCCGGAATCCAAAGTCGTCGGTGGTTCCATAGGCCATCCCGCCCCGGAAACCTCCGCCCGCAACGACAAGGCTGAACCCATGATTGTTGTGGTCGCGGCCGTTCTGCACATCGACGAGTCCGCTGACCTCCACCGCCGGAGTGCGCCCGAACTCGCCGCCGATCACGACGATCGTGGATTTCAATAAGTCGCGGTCCTTCAGGTCTTGCAACAGCGCCGCGATCGGCCCGTCGGCGGTGGATGCCAGCCGCTTGTGCTTCAGAATATCGTCGTGATTGTCCCAGGGCTGATCGTTGCCATAGTAGACCTGCACCATGCGGACGCCGCGCTCGACAAGCCGCCGTGCAAGCAGGCATCCGCGCGCAAAGTCGCCTTCGCCGTATTGCTCACGAACCTTTTCGGATTCCTTGCGAAGGTCGAAGGCGTCCATGGCTTCGGACTGCATCCGGTAAGCCATCTCGAACGCTTCGATACTGGCCTCCAATTGCCGGTCCTCGCCTTCCCGCTTCATCTGAAGGCGGTTCAGCCGGTTCAAAAGATCCACCTGCTGGCGCTGGCTGTCCGCCGTCTGCGTGCGGTTCCGCACGTCGCGAATCAACTGTTCCGGGTCGTCGAACGCATTCCGCACATACGTGCCCTGGTAGATTCCGGGAAGGTACGCGGCGGACCACAGCTGCGGGCCGATCACCGGATAGCCGGGACACAGCACGACGAAACCGGGCAGGTTCTGATTCTCGGTTCCCAACCCGTAGGTCAGCCACGCGCCCATCGACGGATGCCCCACCAGCGTGTGGCCGCAATTCAGCATCGTCAAGGACGGTTCGTGATTCGGCCGCTCCGTATGCATCGAGCGGATGACGCATAGGTCGTCGGCGTGCGCGCCCAGCTTCGCGAAAATCTCGCTGACCTCCAGACCGCTCTGCCCAAAGCGCCGGAATTCGAACGGCGACTTCAACAGCGTTCCGGTCTTCCGCTCCGTCTTCAAGTTTCCAGACGGCGCGGGCTTGCCGTGATACTGCGTAAGCATCGGCTTCGGATCGAAGGTATCCACTTGCGACGGCCCGCCATTCAGGAACAGGTAGATCACCTGCTTGGCCTTGGCCTCAAAGTGCGGCGGTCGTGGAGCGAGTGGCGATGCACCCTTGGCCGCCGCGCCGGCAAGCTGCGCGAACCCCGCCATCCCGAATCCGCCGCCCATCGTCCTCAAAACATCGCGTCTGGTCATGGAGTGTCTCAATTTACGTAAACAAACTCGTTGCTCGACAAGAGCACCTGCGCGTAGCGCTTCCAGGCCGCGTCGTCCGCGCGCACAAAATCGATTCCCAATCGAAGTTCCTCACGCGTAGGCTGACGCTGGAACAGCAGTTGATACGCGCCGCGAATCCGCGCCTCGCCGGCGGGAAGCTTCTCCAGACGGCAGGCCAGTTCCTCGCTCCGCCGCTCTACAAACGAACTATTCAGCAGGAACAGCCGCTGCAACGGTGTGGAAGTATCGATTCGGCCTTCGCTGGTGGCGTTGGGATTTGCAAAGTCGAAAAGCAGCAGTGTTGGGTCAAGATCCCGGCGGCTGACGAATCCATAGACGCTGCGCCGCTTGTTCGATTCTTCATTCAGTTTTCGTGGCTGCCCGCCCAGCGAGAGATCGATTTCACCCGTCACCGACAGCATGGCGTCGCGCAGCGATTCGATGTCCAGGCGCCTGCGGTTCGCGCGCCACAGAAACACGTTGCCGGCGTCAATGGCCGCGTTGCCTTCGTCTTCCTGCGACGCCAGGGCATAGACGCTCGACAACAGGATTTCGCGATGAAGCTTCTTCATCGACCATCCGAGTTCCATAAATCGCGACGCCAGATGGTTCAGTAGATCCGGATGGGTGGGCCGCTCTCCAAGCTCGCCGAAGTTGCTGGCCGTCGTCACGATGCCGCGCCCGAAATGCCATTGCCACATCCGGTTCACAATCACACGCGGAGTGAGAGGGTTGTCGGCGCTGACGATGGACTCCGCCAATTCCAACCGCCCGCTGCCTGACTTGAATGCCGCAGGCTCAGTCTTCGACAGGATTTGAAGAGGCCGTCTTGGCGCGGCCTCGCCCAGCGTGTCTTTGTTGCCGCGAAGCCACACGCGGATGTCCTTCGGTTCCTCAACGTCGGTTATCGTTTGCAGAAACGGATAGTGCGGCGGCATGGCGTTTTCAATCGCCTTGATCTCGTCCTCAAGTTCGCCAACCCTCTTGCGAAACGGCGAACTCAGGTAAGGGTCAACTTCGGCGCCGCGCATGTAGTAGACCGACCCCCGCCGATCGTTGAACAGATCGCGCCACAAATAATGGCGGTCTCGCGGAAGCGAAAGAAGGTCTGCATCCGAAAGGTCGCGGCGCTGCGGATTCAGGCCCAGACGAACCTTGTTCTCCTCATCGATCTTTCCCTTCTCCGCCAGCACCTCCAACACCAGCCGCTGGAACTGCGGCGGGTCGGCGCTCGTCAGAAGTGGGTGCTCGTGGACGGGCTGGTTCAGGTAGTTGCACCACCTGCCCAGGACGCTTGAATCCAGGCCCTCATCCGGGCCGCCTTGAACGGCCCGCATATACTTCGCCGTATCATTCGCGAACACTTTGGCGAGCTCTTTCGCCTGATTGCCGCGCAGATCCGCCAGTTCCTTCTTCTTCGCTTCAAGCCGCTTCTCTTCCGTCTCATACTCCTTTACGACATCGGGAGGTGCAAGAGGATACTCGTGCGCCTTGGTCGAAAGAAACACGCCCAGCATGGAGTAGTAGTCGCGCGTGGGAATTGGATCGAACTTGTGGTCGTGACATTGCGCGCATGCCACCGTAAGGCCGAGAAAGCCCCGCGTCGCCGCATCCACGCGGTCGTCCTGCTGCTCCGGACTTAGCGCGAAGAACCCCGTGCCCGCCGCCAACTCTTTCTCACGCCCCGCGATCAGGTCACCGGCAAACTGCGCCTTGACGAAGACGTCATAGGGCAAATCCCGGTTGAACGAATCGATCACCCAGTCGCGGTACCGGAACGCGCTGGGATGCACCACCTCAAACTGCGAGGCCAGACGGTCGTCGGAATACCGGGCCACATCCAGCCACAGGCGGCCCCAACGCTCACCATACTGCGGCGAAGCCAACAGGCGGTCCACCACCTTGGCGAATGCGTCCGGCGACGGATCCGCTTCGAACACCGCGACGTCCGCCGCTGTTGGAGGCAGCCCTACAAGATCGAAGTACACGCGCCGGATCAGCGTCCGGCGATCGGCGGCACGAACCGGCTTGAGACCCTTTTCCTCGATCTTCGCCAAAACAAAACGGTCAATTTCCGTTTTCGACCATTTTGTGTCCTTGACGTTCGGAAGCGCGGGCTTGACGACGGGCTGAAAGCTCCAGAACGACCGCTGCTTGTCGGAGATGGAATACACCGACGGTGGCGGAACTCCGTCTTTGATCACGCTAACCGGCCAAACCGCGCCGGCATCGATCCACGCGCCGATATCGCGGATTTCAGCGTCGGCGAGTTTGCCGCCCGGCGGCATCTTCAACTTGGGATGAGAGTGGTTGACGGCCTGCAATAACAGGCTCTCGCTGGGACTGCCTGGAACAAGGGACGCGCCGGAGTTCCCGCCCTTCAATGCCGCTTCGCGCGACGTAAGGTCAAGGCCGCCCATCCGGGTGGCGCTGTGGCAGGCGTAGCATTTGTTCGCCAGCACGGGCCGGATCTTCGATTCGAAAAATTCGTTGGGGTCCGCGGCACAAAATGCCGGAAGGCTCAGCGCAAGAATGAGCCCGGAACGAACAAAATACATCCTGCCCGAGATCTTATCATTTGGCCATTCCGAAACGGCCCGCGTCGAACAGCCGCCGGTCCATCCGATCCAGCTTCGACTCCGCGGCTTTGTCCAGGATCTTTGTATGCGAGATCTCGCACAAATACTCTGGCACAAACCAGACATCGCCTTCCGCTAGCGCCCACCGCGAACCGAAGCGCGCAAGCGCGACAGGACGCGAGTAGCCTCGAAGAGTCTTCTCGCCTCGCGGGTTGTAGTAGTGCTCGAAGTACGACATCGCCAACTCCCGCAGCGTCCGGTAAACCGGCTGTCTCGACCTCAACCCGGAGTAATTCGACTTTGCGAGCGCGCCCCAAAGCCCGCGCCGCCGGTAGACAGCCAGCACGTGATCGTCATCGCGAACGGACTCCATGATCCACCAGAAGCGGCGGGTCGCCATGAAAGTCGAGCGCCGCCGCGGCAAGAAGAGCGCCTTCCATGCAATGCGCGCGTCGCTGGTTCAACGCGGATCGAGCGGACAGACAGGTGGCGCCGCCGGGTTCCAGGTTGTACGCGATCTCGTCGTCGAGGAAACGTTGAACCTTCGCGGGAGTGTTCAATCGCGCAAGAATGCAGCGCTCCACGTTCGACCAGCCGGTGACTATAGCCACTTCAAAAACGTCGAGACAATCAGATAGCCGTCGATGAACTTGAATGGCGTTTCGCCGATCGTGTAATGCCCACACGGCAGCACGACGCGGCGGTGGTCGATCCCATGCTGGCGCACGGATTCCAGGATGCGTTCGGAAAGCTCGGGGAGAAAAGTGGTGTCGTAGCGCGCGTAGATAAACAGCGACCGCTTGTCCGGCATAGCAGCGAACTTCGCCATGTAGTTGACGGGGCTGATCGCCTGCCAGGCCTCGCGAAGCCGGTCTTGATCCAGCGTCATCGCCACGGTCTCCCGGATATGTTGCGTCGAAAGGCCGGTCCACACCACGTCCCCGAAATGCGCGGAACAGTGGTTGAACACGTTGACGTTGATCCGCGCATCGTGCGCGCTGGCCAGAAACGCATAGCAGGAACCGAGACTTGTCCCTACGATTCCGATGCGCTTGTAACCCTGTTGTGCAAGCCAATCGACGCAGCACCGAATATCGACTACTGCCTGGCGCGTCGCGTCAATCGTACGGGTCATATTGGCCGACACAGCGTAGTCGGCGCGATTCAACCCTTCGGGCATCCGGAAGTCGTGATACGGAAGGCTCAGCCGCAAGTTCGGAATCCCAAACTTCGCCAGACCCCGGCAGAGCCCGGCGTGCTGGTGCAGTTTTGCGTTCCAGTGCGGAAGCACGACGATGGCGCGGTCGTTCCGCTTGCCCTGCCGTTTCTCAACCGGAAACCATTGCGCATGGACGCGGTTGTTTTCCGGAAATGGAGTTACCGACGACGAAGTAAATCGCAGCAGTCCGCCTTCCAGCGAAAAGTCCGAAGGCGTTTCGTGTCCGAAGAACTTCTCGCTCGATTCGATGGCCAGCCGGTTCAGTTCCTGAAGATGGCTTTCATCGGTGTGGCCGTTGCGATATGCCTTCACGGGCCAACTGTCCGCCCACTCCAGACCCCATTCGAATGGGCGTACTACGCGATCGGTCGCCCGAAAGCATAGTTTATTTTCCCAGCGTTCAATCCAGCGCCGGTAAAGCGGTTCAAGCATCGGGGGGAACTTCCAGTTTAGCGAAAACAGCCCCCCTGCCCGGGTCTATGACGACAAGGCCCGGCCGCGATTTCGCGGCTCACAGGGTCGAGATTGAAGAGGCAGAAATGGTCGTAAGCCCAGAAGTTGACGACGGGAATCCGCAGCCCGCGCGCAACAAGGTATTCCTTGCGCCACGCAATCTTCGGCCGGAACGTGGGCACCAGATACCGGATGGAGTTGCGAGGCCAATTCAGGTTCAGCGGAAACTCCATCGCGCTCCGGCTTAGGTTCAGGTCGCGTGACCACGCCCCAAAATCCAGGGCTTCCATCTTGATCCGGTCCAGGCCGCTGGTTGCCTTCGACTCCCACTCCGATGGAAAATTCACGAAGCGGTTCAGTGCTCCGCCCAGTTCGTGGGTTCCCGCCGGCACCGGATGGTTGACGTCATACGGAAACAGCAACTCGCATTTAACCGGCGGATACGCACCTCGCAGAACGCCCGCGAGATAGCTGACGTAGTCCCGCAGGCGGTCTCGCAGAAACCGCGCGTCGGCGCCGCCGTTCACCAGTGGATCGTCGCTGGGGGACCGGAACACGTGCAGCGGACGCCCCAGTGCAGACGCCGCAGCCGCAGCGGTCTCCGGATCGTAGAAGCCCATCCCGCCCGCCGGATTTGCGGAGTTGAAGCTTGTAAAGAACCACCACAGGAATTCGCCGAACTGGATATTCGGAATCAATCCCGCCGCCGCCATCATGCCGGCCAGTTCCACGAAGAGGGCGGAATGAAAGTCCCTCATCGGCGTCGCGAATGCGCAGTGGCTCGACTTGAGAGAACCGAACCCGACGTCGATTTCAACCAGCTTCCTGTCTGGATAGCGCGCGGCAAATCCCGGCGGCGCATTTACCAGTTCCATTGAAGCCGCGACCGTCACTTCCCGTCCCCGCAACTGCGCCTCCCGGAACAAGTCGGTGAACCACGCCATCGCTCCCGGATTCAGCGGCGACTGTTCCGGGTCCACCTGCCACGTGCCCGCCTGGCCGCCCAACAGTAAGCCGCCCTGGCTTATCGTGCCCGTCGAGCCTGGCACCAGTGTGGAACTCGCAAACAACGAGAACTGGTACGCCGGTTTCGGAGACCGCGTAGTCAATACCAGCGTGTTGTCATCGGCCTCCGCATAGACGCCCACCAGCGTGGCATTGATAAGAAACGCGAAGTGCTTCGGGATCGTTGCGGGCGTCTCGCCACCCAGTATGGACTTTCCCAGCGGCTGCCCACCGATATTGACGAACACCGCGTCGCCCGCCACAAACTCGCCTTCAAAGCGGACAAAGGCGGCGGGAACGACCGCGCCGGTTCGTTTGCGTTGGTTCCACCAGAACACGCCGATGTAGATATTCATCGGGCCGGCGAACCCCAACTTGTCGAAGCTCCACATCAGCCGCGACGGCGGCATCTTGTAGGTGTGATCCGTCGAATAGTCCAGCGCCGGCGACATGTGCGCGATCTGCGGCAGCGCGTCGGGAACATCGCGAACGGCGGCAGCTTCTAGAAAATCGAAGTAGAGAAAGCCGGCGGACTTCAGACGGATCACCGCGACATGTTCGCCAGGAGGAATGCCGGTGCGAACGCGCCGGCGCGTATTCACGGCCGAGTCGGTTTCAAGACGGCAATCGAGATCGGTCTCCGCGTCGCCGTCCAGCCGGATGCCCGCGATTCCGCGATCCACATAGAGCGAAGTTCCGAGATAGAGATCGTGCGTGACGGCGCTGGAATAGCGCACCGTGACGAAGTCCCCAACGATCGCCGTCCGCTTCGCGTAGCCTTCCGAAAAGAACCCCTGCTCAACTCCCCAGACGCCGTTGTAGGTGCACCAGCGGTCGTCCTCCTCGACGCGTACTGAGTCTGGTCCGGCGACGGGAAGGGCTCGCCTTTCCTCGGGTCCAGTCAACGTCCAGTTCGTGAACTCGGCGTCCCACGTGATGTCGGGAATCGCATCGCCGTATTCCAGGCGCGGCGCGAAAGTGAGCCACATCTGACGGATTCGGGACATGGCCAGCGCCGAAAAGTCCAGCCGGATGCGCCACGTCGCGCTGGAACTTCCGCCCTCGAACGCGACTTCCTTCTTCGTGACGCTCAGCCGCGTGTTCTTCGACACCGCGTACATCGTGACGAAGTTCCCATCCACGCCCGGCCGGTCCACCTCAATCCGTATCGTGTCGCCAGTGGATGTCGCAGTCAGGCCGAAGAGCCCGCCGCTGTAGTCTGCCGAGTTGATCTGCCCCGCAAGAACTGCCGCCACCGTGTTCTTGCCCACGCCGTAGAGTGTGAAGCTGTTTCCCGTCGATGCGGCAACGACGTAGTTCGATCCGTCATCCGCCTTGTTGCGAATGTCGACCTGATTCCCGAAAACTTGCGTGGCGGAGACCCGTGTGGAAGCGTTCACCAGCGCGACCAGCCGCGTCGCGATCGATGTGTTCGTATCCGCTTCCGTCTGCGTCGTCTCGTAGCGGACGCCATCTACTTCCAGCCAATGCACCGCGCCGACGGCAACACCGGCGAACGCAAACGAACATTCCACCGCAGGGACGAGATAGTCGAACGCGTAGTTTAGATACCAAAGCGTCAGACGGTCGGACTGTTTGACGCCATAGGCCGTCACTTTGAAGGTGCCCGATGCTTTGCTGTACTCGCCCGCGGCCAGCGTGGCGTGATCGAATAGGCGGACGCGCGCTGTTGAACCATCCTCCCGGATGACGTCCAGGAACGGCCAGTCGATGGTGGGAAATTTAGGAGAGTCCAGCGGCATCAGGCCGTCGTACTGGACGTCAAACTCCAGCACAAGGTTCTCGAAATCGAAGTCGGGCAGGTAGCGCAGACGCGGATGCTCAAAGAAGTTATCGGCGTCGTAAAGAATCAACACCGCGAAGTCGGCGGCGTCGCGAAAAATACCGGACACCCGGAAGCTGGAACTGGTGGCGGAGTGCATCGCCGCCGCGGCGCCCAAATCGTCGAATCCCCGCAAATGGATCGTGCGGTTGGGCTGTAGCTTGTAGATCTTTTCCGGCATTGACGACCCGAGCCTATGGGCCGGGGCCGAACGCTTCTGGAGCCTCCCGGCGGCAACTCAGTGATTTCACGCGGGAAACAACCAGGCCTCGCGCGTGACTGCGATATGCTCACGATGATGTTCCGAAAAACTCTCGCCGTTGCCGCAATTGCGGCCGGACTCTTCACCGCCGGATATATGACTGCCAACGCCGCAAACTCCCATCGCGTATATGAACTGCGCACCTACACCTCGCTTGACGGCCGCCACGACGCATTGATGTCGCGCTTCCGCGATCACACGATCCAGCTATTCGAGAAACACGGAATGGCTAATGTGGGGTACTGGGTTCCGCAGGACGATCCCATGAAGAAGAACACTCTGATCTACGTCCTGAGCCACGCGAGCCGCGACGCCGCCAAGAAATCCTGGGACGCCTTTCGTGCGGACCCGGTATGGGTGAAAGCGCGCGATGCATCTGAGAAAGACGGCAAGATCGTGGCCAAGGTGGAATCGGTCTTTATGGACCCCGCCGATTTCTCGGCCCTAAAATAGAGGAATGAAGGCTCTCCTGCTGCTGGCCGCCACGGTGGCGGCAGCGCAAACGCCGGAAGCCCGCGCAATTCTTCAAAAGCGCTGTTTCGCCTGCCATGGGCCCGCGATGCAGATGAACGGTCTGCGTCTCGACGACCCCGCCGCTGCGTTGAAGGGTGGCTACTCCGGTCCATCAATCGTCCCGGGCAACAGCGCATCCAGCGGTCTGGTGGAGCGGCTGGTCAGCACGAAGGATGGCTTTGCGATGCCACCCGCTGGTCCTCGGCTAAGCGAAGCGGAAATAACCACACTGCGAAGCTGGATCGACAAAGGCGCTGAGTATCCGGGCGGACCCGCCGTCTCAAAGTCCGCCGCCACGCGACCGGCCCTGTGGTCTTTTCAGCCGATTCAGCGTCCCCCCACACCCTCGGTGAAGAACTCGGCATGGGTACGGAATGAGATCGACGCATTCGTCCTGGCGAAGCTGGAGAGCAAGGACATTCAGCCCTCGCCTGAAGCGCCAAGAACGACCCTCGCACGACGGGTATCGCTGGACCTCCGAGGCCTTCCGCCTACCCCTCGCGAACTCGCCGATTTTCTCGCCGACAAAGATCACGGAGCTTACGAGCGCTATGTCGATCGAATGCTCTCCTCCCCTCACTTTGGCGAGCGGTGGGCGCGGCACTGGCTGGACCTTGCGCGATACGCCGATTCCGACGGTTACGAGAAAGACCTCGTCCGGCCCTATGCGTGGCGCTGGCGCAACTGGGTGATCGACGCCTACAATAACGATCTTCCCTTCGACCGTTTCACCATCATGCAGATCGCGGGCGATCTTCTGCCGGACGCCGACACCACTACGCGCGTCGCCACAGGATTCCATAGAAATGTTCTGGTGAATCGCGAGGCCGGAGTGTCCCGCGCCGAAGACCGTTTCGAGCAGACGATCAACCGCACGAACACGATCTCCACCACATGGCTGGGACTAACCGCTGGCTGCGCGCAGTGCCACGACCATAAGTACGATCCCATCTCGCAGCGCGAGTACTATCAGCTGTTCGCGTTCATGGATTCCGTTACGGAGGAGACCATCGACGCGCCGCTTCCGGGTGAACTCGGACCCTGGCTGGGGTCGGTTCCGGCTTATCGGAAGAAGCGCGCCGAAGTGCTAGCCGAGTACGACGTGGCCACTCATCAGGCCGTTTGGGAAAACGCGCTCCGGAAGGCGATGGACCAGCCCGGCAAAGAAGTAGAGCTTGATTTCGCGTTAACCGAAGTTACGGCGGGCCTGGACCACTCGCAACGAATTCTGCGCACCCCGGTGATCAAGCGAAGCCCGCGCGACGCCGACGCGATGACTGACCATTTCCTGAAACGCGCGAACCTTATCTTCAAAAGGGACAAGCCGCTAGTCGAGAAGATGACCGAGGCGCGCAAGAAGATCGAGGAAGCCGCGGCGGCGACGGCTCCGCTGGCGCAAGCGTATGTGATTCGCGCACTCCCGGACGCTGCCGACACGCACATTGCGGTGCGCGGCGACTATAAGCGGCCCGGAGTCGCGGTGCAGCCGGACACTCTGGCCGGGCTGCCACCACTCTCTGCGAAATCGGGAGAACCCCGGCGCTTGGCCTTCGCGAAATGGCTGGTATCAGACACAAATCCCCTCACAGGGCGCGTGATCATGAATCGCTATTGGCAGGAACTGTTCGGCAGCGGCCTTGTCCGCACGTCGGAAGATTTCGGCACGCAGGGTGAGCAGCCCACTCACCCTCAACTGCTGGACTGGCTGGCATCGGAGTTCATGGCTCGCGGCTGGAGCCAGAAACAAATGTTCCGCACGATCGTGACGTCGGCCACGTACCGCCAATCGTCGAACATCCGTCCGGAACTCGCCGAGATCGATCCCGGCAACACTCTGCTGGCTCGACAGTCTCGAACGCGGCTCTCGGCCGAAGGGATTCGCGACAACGCTCTTGCCGTCGCCGGATTGTTGGAGCGCAGCGTCGGCGGACCATCCTTCAAGCCCCCACAACCCCCTGGCGTTGCCGAATTAACGTACGCGAACAACAACAAGTGGGTAGATTCGAAAGGCGCGGAACGATACCGCCGCGGCCTCTACATTCATTTCCAGCGCACCGCGCCGTACCCTCAACTAATGAATTTCGACGCTCCTGAAGCGACGGTTGCGTGCTCGCGGCGGCGCAGTTCCAACACGCCCCTGCAGTCGCTAAATCTGTTGAACGATCCGGTGTTTCTAGAAGCCGCATCGGCGCTGGCTTATGGCGCGAAGTTGGAGGCAGACCCGGTGGGATCGGCATTCGAGTGGGCGCTGGCGCGGAAACCGTCCGCCTCCGAACGGTCGCGCCTGGAAAAACTTCAGACAGAGCAGGGTCTAGTCTCGGTGTGCCGCGTGCTGCTGAACCTGGACGAAGGAATTACCCGGGAGTGAGGATATGAACCGCCGGTCTTTTCTGAACAGCTTCGCGTACGGAGTCGGAGGGTTCGCGCTTCACGATCTATTAGTGCGGGGAGGCTACGCGGCCTCGACTAATCCTTTGGCGGCGCGGGAACCTCATTTCCCGGGCAAAGCGAAGAACGTCATCTTCCTCTTCATGGAGGGTGGCCCCAGCCAGATGGATCTCTTCGATCCGAAGCCCGGCCTGCAGAAGTGGCATGGCCAGCCGCTTCCCGATTCACTCACAAAGGACATGCAACTGGCCTTCATCAAGAAGGACGCCGCCGTCCTCGCCAGCCCGCGCAAATTCACGCCTGCCGGCCAATGCGGAATGGAACTGTCCGACTACATCCCGAATCTCGCCGGCTGTGCGGACGACATCTGCCTGGTACGGTCGATGTACTCCGAAGCGTTCAATCATCATCCGGCCCAACTGTTCCTCTTCACCGGCTCCACTCAGTTCGGACGCCCGACGCTGGGATCGTGGGCCGTCTATGGCCTGGGCAGCGAATCCGAGAATCTGCCGGGCTTCGTGGTGCTCAGCTCCGGTGTCGGCACTTCCGGCGGAGCGACGAATTTCTCCAGCGGCTTCCTTCCGTCCACGTATCAGGGCACGCAGCTGCGCAGCGGCGGCGATCCGATCCTCTATCTGTCCAATCCGCCGGGCGTCACGCCGGAATCGCAGCGCGCAACACTGGACGCCCTCCGCGATCTCAATGAAGAGCGGTACGCGCAAACCAACGACACCGAAATCCAGAGCCGCATTGCCGCTTATGAGCTTGCGTACCGCATGCAATCCGCCGGTCCGGAACTGGTGGACTTCAGCCAGGAATCGAAAGAGACCCTGGAGATGTACGGCGTTGGCAAAGAGCCCACCAATCAGTTCGGCACCAACTGCCTGCTTGCCCGGCGGCTGGTGGAGCGCGGCACGCGCTTCGTCCTGATGATGCACGCCTCCTGGGATCAGCACACCAATCTAAACAAGAATCTCAAGAAGCAGTGTGACGTCACGGACAAGCCGACGGCGGCGCTACTGAAGGATCTGAAGCGGCGGGGACTGCTCGATTCGACGCTCGTCGTGTGGGGAGGCGAATTCGGCCGCACGCCGATGCAGGAGGTTCGCGACACGGCGGATGCCGACAACGCGGGCAGGGACCATCACCCGCTGGCCTACTCCATGTGGCTGGCCGGCGGCGGCATAAAGGGCGGCCAAGTGGTGGGCAAGACGGACGACCTCGGCTTCAACATTGTCGAAGACAAAGTACACACGCACGACCTGCAGGCGACGATGCTCCACTGCCTGGGCTTCGATCATACGAAACTCACTTACCGCCACATGGGGCGGGACTTTCGCCTGACCGACGTGGCTGGGAGCGTGGTAAAACAATTGCTATTGTAATAAAGCTACGAGAATCTCAAATTCGGAGGAATGTTTTTTGTGATGAAGAAATCGCTTTTAGTCCTGGTAGCCGCGTCAATGGCGCCGGTCGCCTTTGCGCAGAGCCAAACGGTCAGTTTCAGCTATAGCGGCCTGCCGCTTCCCATCCTTCGCGACGACGCCAACGTCGCAACGGTGGCTTCCATTTTCGTGCCCCGCGCGCTTACCGTTCAGTCCGTCAGAGTAACGGTGGATATCGATTATCCCCGCCCTGGCGACCTAAACGTCTTTTTTTTCTCGCCACTTGATACCCGTACGAAGCTCCTCGAACGGAACTGCGGAGAATCCGGCACGCTTCGCAATATAATGTTCGACGACTTTGCCCCGCGCAGGTACGCCGACGCATGTCCCGCGCCCGGCTCCGGCGGATCGTATCGGGGGAATGAGCCACTCGCAAATTCGCAGGGCCAGAACGCGTTCGGTATCTGGACGCTGGCCGTCGAGAATAATGGCAGTAACGACTTTGTGGGCCGGGTGGTCGGATTCACCATCACGATAACGGGCACTCCGGCAGTCGATAAGCCCACTCTCTCCTCTCAGGCGATCGTCAGCGCGTCCTCGTATCTGCGCGGCGATGTCGCGCCCGGCGATTTGCTGGACGTGTTCGGATTGGGGCTGGGCCCGGCGCGCGGAATGCAGGCGTCTGCCGGCAATTTGCCGTTAAGCCTCGGAGGGACGCAGGCCACAATCGGCGGTCGGCCCGTGGCGATACGGTACACCTCTTCGATTGTCCTGCAAGTCCAACTGCCCTATGACGTCCCAGGCGGCGACCAGGATCTGGTGGTAAGCTTCAACGGCCAGCAGAGCGACCCGGTCCGGCTGCCAGTGACCTTCACTCATCCCGGACTGTTCACCAAGAGCCCCATGGGAACAGGAGAGGTTGCCGCGGTAAATCAGGACGGCAAAGTAAATAGCTCTACCGCACCCGCTCCTGCCGGTACAGTCGTTGCGCTCTACGCCACTGGTCTTGGCACGTTAAGCCCGAATCTGGCGACTGGCCAATCGCCACCGAGTTCACCGTTGTCGACAACCACGCAGCAAATCGCCGTCGTAATTGACGGAGTGTTCGTTCCGGTGTTGTTCTCCGGAGCCGCGCCGGGTCTGCAGGGAACGTATCAGGTGAATATCATGATTCCGGGCGACGCCCGAAGCGGCTTACGCAGTTTGACTCTATACGGCAACGGAGTAGCCTCGCAATCCGGCGTCGGAATCTGGATCAATTAGCTGCCGATTCTTGCAAGGCGGGGCGATTCTTCGCCCCGCAACCACACATGAAGCTGAGCGCCGCCGTCCGGCGGAGCTGGCAGGCACACCACTAATTTCTGCCGCGTCGTATCGGCCCCTAACGCGTGCGGTAGGGCAGTCACCGCTTCCGCCTGACCGGGGCTCCAGCCGATCCGCTCAATCATCTCCAGCGACTGGCCGGTGAGGATAGTCTCGCCCGCATACTCGATTTGCTCAATCCGCGGCGCGCGAACGATACGGCCCAGGTAGTAAGGGATGGACTCACCCTGTGGATTTACCACCACTGCCTGAAGGCGGCAGGCATTCAACCAAACGCCCGTGTCGAACGACAGAAACAGTTGCCCCGCGTCCACCTGCTGTAGGCTGACGCCACCGTAGTTCTGCCCTAGCTTCAGCGCGACGGTGGAGGAATTCTGCTGCTCGCAACTCAAACGCAGCGTGCTGTCCGGCTGTAGATTGTCCACGCGCAGGCTCGCGCTGACGTAGCTTCCTCCCGGCAATTCGCCAGCGGCAAGCTCGACACCGGTGCGCATGTCGTGCGAAACCGA
>JBGTFZ010000046.1:0-2089 GCA_041746955.1 Bryobacteraceae bacterium | reverse complement strand
CTTTCCGCCAAGGGCCCGCCGCAGACGCAGCAGTTTCGATGGGAACGCACGGCGTCGGCAACCATCGCCTCGCTGGAGCGGGCGGTTCAGGAATCGACGATCTCTCGAAAAGCCTGAAGCGTCCGTTTCGCATTCGCTGGCCACGTGAACGTGTGCGAGCGCCGCCGTCCGTTTTCGGCCAAGGCATTTCTTTGCGAAGGTGACGTCAGCAAGTGCAGCAGTCCATCGCGGATTGATTCAACGCTCATCGGGTCGATGAGGATTGCCGCGTCCCCGGCCACTTCCGGCATGGACGAAACGTTCGACGTCAGGATCGGCGTTCCTGTGGCCATGGCCTGCGCCAGCGGGAATCCGAAGCCTTCGTAGAGAGATGGGTACGCCAACAGCGACGCACCGGCGACGATCCCCGGCAGATGCTCCTCGGGAACATAGCCGAGGTAGCGAACATTCCTGCTGGAACGAATCTGCGCCAGCAGGGCATCGGATTTCCAACCGGGCCCTCCCGCGAAGATCAGCGGGAACGCCTCCTGAACATCAAGGGGCAGCGACAGAAATGCATCGAGAAGACGCGCGACGTTCTTGCGCGGCTCAATCGTTCCGAGGCAAAGAACGTACTCCGCCGGCAGTTTCAGAGAGTCTCGCGCAACCCGCGCCTCGGCCTCGCCCGCTTTGAAGAATCGGGGCTCGATGCCCGGATGAATCACCACCGTTGTTTCCTCAGCTAGGCGAAGCATTCGCCTCGCGTCGGCAGCGGTAGCTTCCGAGACGCAGAACACGCGGCGGCAGACTGGTAGCACTGCGGCGTCGAAACGCCGATGGCACTCGATCGTGCCTGACGTATGAAGTTCCGGGAATAGCAGGTACGTCATGTCATGAATGGTGGCCGTTACCGTTTTCGCCGATGGCGTCCGGTGGATCAACTGCGTGGCGTGAAAGACCGGCTGCCCGGCGGGCGACGGAATCCAGCCGCGATTGGCGAGGCCCAAGCGCGCGAGGCCCGCGAACGTCCGAGCCATTCCGAACACGGAAACTTCGTGCTGAAGAGGCTCTCCGTCAAACGGCACGGGAAACGTATCGACTTCAAGCACGCCCCGCGCCTCCTGCCGGAGCGCGTTCAGCCAGTGGTACAGGTACGTCTTTACTCCCGCGCTGCTGACAAGAAACGGACTGATGTCTACCGTTACTCCGGCCATCTCAAATCTTCAGGACAGTGCAAACGGATGCGCAGATCGGGCCGCCGATGTTGAACGTCGCCGCTGCCCTTGCGTTCGGAACTTGCAGCTCCCGAGGAGCGCGGCCCAGCAACTGCCAAGTGGACCAGCCGAGCATCGCGATTCCAGTTGCCCCAATCGGATGGCCTTTGGCGATCAGTCCGCCCGACGTGTTGATGCCGCACTCTCCGTCCGGCGCGGCCTTGCCGTCTACCCAAAAACGCGCACCCGCTCCTGCCGCAGCCTTGCCGATCACTTCCGTGCCGATGGCGCCCATCACCGTGAAGCAGTCGTGAATCTCCGCGACGTTGACATCGGCGCCGGTCAGACCAGCCATGCTGTATGCGTTACTCATCGCACGGTACGCGCCAGTAGGCTTCAGAACATCGCGACCGTCCTTGCGCAGCGGATCGGTGGCTTGGCCCCATCCCGCAATCTCAACGCAGTCCGCCGCGCGCAGGCCCAGCTTCGCCAACCCCTCTTCCGTCGCCACGATCAGCGCCGCGTAGCCGTCCGTGATCTGTGAGCAGTCGTACGTCTTCAACGGCAGCCCTTCGACCACGTAGCGGTTAATTCCACCGATGGCGACGGCATCGTCCACGGTCAACCGGATGCCCTGCATTTGGGCGCAGGGATTGTGCGACGCGTTTGCGTATTCCTGCACCGCGATGCTGGCAAGGTCCTCCTCCGTGACACCGTGCGCGGCCATATAGTCGCGCATCACTTCCGCGAACAGATGCGGAAAAACGTAAGTCTTGCCAACCCGTTCCTCGGGATGCGAGAAGTAGCCCAGCACCTTGCCAATCAGCTTGCCGTCCACCTTGCCAGCGTCGTCGCGCATCTTTTCAAAGCCGACGGCAATGCCCGTGTCGCCCCAT
>JBGTFZ010000045.1:0-10098 GCA_041746955.1 Bryobacteraceae bacterium | reverse complement strand
CGGCGATATGCCGAAGGTCCTGGACGCCATTGTGGGAGGCTGGGGAATTTCTGGAATCGTGCGATTCTCCTCAGGGCTTCCGCTGCGGCTGGAAGCGCAGAACACCCTGGCGACGTACGGCTTCTCTATCCAGAATGCCCGAGTGGCCAATCTCGCCGACCTCAACGTTGATTCGCGCACGCCGGAGCGCTGGTTCAATACGGCAGGCGCAAGCGCGCCGGCTCCTTTCACGCTGGGCAACTCGCCCCGATTTACGCCCAATCTGCGCGCCGACGGCACGCACCATGCGGACATCAACTTATCCAAGACCTTCTCGTTCACAGAACGAATCCGGATGCAACTGCGCGGCGAGTTCTACGACATTACCAACACACCGCAATTTGCGCCGCCGGGTGTGGTTTTCGCAAATCCCGATTTTGGCCAGGTGAACAACACAAGGTTCAACGACCGGCGGACGATTCAGTTGGGGCTGAAGCTGCTGTTCTAAACGGCGGCGGCGGGCAGGTGCAGGACTTCGTTCAGCGAACCCTGCCGGTAGCCTTCCAGGTCCAGCGTGACGTACTGAAAGCCAAGCGCCTTGAAGATGGCCGTAAACCTCGCGGCCATTTCCAGATCCATGGCGCGCGCAAGTTCTTCTCGGGCGAACTCCAGGCGGACCATCTCGCCGTGATAGCGCACACGGAACTGGCGGAATCCGAGAGTCTTCAACGCTTCTTCGCCATTTTCGACAACTTTGATCCGCTCCGGCGTTACTTCGGTGCCGTAAGGAATGCGGCTCGACAGACACGCTGCGGCGGGGCGGTCCCACACCGATAGTCCTGCGCGTTTGGACAGCTCACGAATTTCGGCCTTCGTCAGCCCAGCCTCCACCAGCGGAGCCTTCACTTCGTGCAGTTTCGCCGCGTGCTGGCCCGGACGATAATCGCCCAGATCGTCGGCGTTGACGCCGTAGACGATATGCTGCACTCCGCGTTCGCCGGCCACCAGTTCCAACACCCGAAACAGCTCGTCCTTACAGTGGAAGCAGCGGTCCGGATTATTCGCCACGTAGGCGGGATTGTCGAACTCGTTCGTCACGATCATCTCGTGTTGAAATCCGGTCTCAGTGGCAAAGGCGGCCGCTTCGCGTTTGTGCGATTCGGGAATCGAAGCGGAGTCGGCGGTTATCGCCACCGCGTTCTTCCCCAGCACTTCGTTCGCCGCCCAGGCCAGGAATGCCGAATCGGTTCCGCCAGAGTACGCGACAATCACGCGGCCCAGCGGGCGAAGTAGGTCGAAGAGCTTTTCCTGTTTCGCATCAAGCGCCGCCGGATCGACAGCGGCGGGCGGCCCGAGATTGACCAGCGCGGACATGCCCCTAGTATATCGACGCCGAGAAAAAATTCCCGGCGCCGCACTGCGGGCAGCTCCAGCGGCCATTCCTTACCCTCAGGACCACGTCCGAATGGCCGGAGCCACAGCGGACGCAAACATTCACCCAACCCTCCTGTGAGACGGGCTCTCCAATGGCGCCGAAGAAGAACGCCCAGCCGTAAACGCTAAGCCGCGTGCGCAGCCGCCGGTCGCTCCACCGCGCGATGCGGGACCACCACCGCAGCAACGTCTCGTTTCCCGCACCCAGCACCAGCCATTTCTTTCCCGGCTTTCCCGAAACGTTTCGACGGTTCAGGTACGACAGCGAGGTGTGCAGAGTGCGCATCGCGGTCAACGGAAGCCCAGTGGCGCGGGTGACGAGTTCCGGCACTTGGCCCGGAGAGGTGAAGGCGTTTACATGGCCGCCTCCGCTGGCCACCCAACGATAGATACGGTCGCAAAGGGTGCCGGCGTCCGGCACGGCGATGTAGAGCGCGCCGCGCGGTTTCATCACGCGTCCGATCTCGGCAAGGGCGGCGTCGAGTTGGACGATGTGTTCCAGGCTGTGATTGGAAATCACCGCGTCGAAGGAAGCGTTCCGGAAAGGCAGCGCAGCCGCATCGGCCTGCACATCGCCCCCCGGATCAATATCTGCGCGAACCGCTGCGAGGCCAGGAAAGGTGAAGCTTCCCGCGCCGCTGCCCAGATCGAGAACTTTCGATCCCGGCGGCAGCGATCGCAGGATCTCGTGCACTTACTGCAGCGGCAGATCGTTCTGGCCGTCGTCCCCGTTGCCATTTGCTTCGCTTTCGGGCACGACGCTGGCCGCAGCCACGACGTCCGAGTCCTCCATCTTGACGACGCGGACGCCCTGGGTGGACCGGCCCGCCTGGCGAATCTCGCTGGAATCAGTTCGAATCAGCTTGCCGTCCTTGGTGATGACGATTACGTCCGTCTGGTCCGTGACGCAAAGAATCGCCACAACCTTGCCGACCTTGGGCGTGGTCTTCATGTTGATGACGCCCTTGCCGCCGCGGGACTGATCGCGATAGCTCGAAACCGGCGTGCGCTTGCCGTACCCGCGCTCCGAGATTGAAAGGATCAGGCTGTCCTCCTGCACCACTTCGGCGCCGACGATGAAATCCTTCGGATCGAGGTTCATCGCCTTCACGCCGCGCGCGGGCCGGCCCATCGCCCGCACCTGCTCTTCAGGAAACCGGATCGCCATGCCGTGATGCGTGGCGATGAAGATGAAGCTCTTGCCGTCGGTGATCTGCGCGGAAATCAATTCGTCGCCGTCGTCCAGACCCAGCGCGATGACGCCCCGCGATAGCGGATTGTTGAACTCGGTAAGCTCGCACTTCTTGATTACGCCTTGGCGGGTGATCATGACGACGAAGCGGTCCTGAACAAATTCCTTGACGGCAAGAAACTCCTTCACAGTCTCGTCCTGTTGAAGACTGATCAGGCTGGAAATGTTCTTGCCTTTCGACGACGTTGTGGCGTCCGGAATCTCGTAGATCTTCAGCCAGTAGACGCGGCCCTTCGAAGTGAAGATCAGCAGGTAACTGTGCGTCGAAGCGACGACGAGATGTTCGACGATGTCTTCGGCGCGCGTGCCCATTCCGATGCGGCCCTTGCCACCCCGCGTTTGCCGCCGGTAGGTGTCCACCGAGGTCCGCTTCAGATAGCCGGACCGGGTTACCGTCACCGCGACATCTTCCATCTGGACCAGATCCTCCAGACGGAAGTCGCCCACATCTTCGACAATCTCGCTGCGGCGCTTGTCGCCGTGGTCCTTCTCGATTTCCTTCAGTTCCTTGACGATCACGCCCCGCAGAATTTTCTCCGATCCGAGGATCTCAAGGTACTCCGCAATCCGTTTTTGAATCTCGGCAAGTTCTTCTATAATCTTCTGCTGCTCCATGCCGGTAAGGCGTTGCAGCTGGAGCTCGATAATGGCCTGTGCCTGACGTTCGGAAAAGCGCGTGGAAGCCTGGGCTTCGGCCAGCGCGTCGTCCACGAGATTCGCATAGGCGGCGATCTCCGCGGCGGAGTCGAAGTTCAGCAGCCGTTCACGCGCTTCCTTCGGCGTCTTCGAATCGCGGATCAGCTGAATGATTGCATCGATATTGTCGAGGGCGCGGCGGAAGCCCAGCAGGATATGTTCGCGCTCGCGAGCCTTGCGCAGAAGATAATCCGTGCGGCGGCGGACAACTTCGATCCGGTGGTCGATGAAGTGCTTCAGCAGTTCCACCAGGCCGAGTTCGCGCGGTTGTCCGTTGACGATGGCAAGGTTGATGACGCCGAAGTTGGTCTGCATTTGCGTCAGCTTGTAGAGGTTGTTCAGGATCACCTCCACCTGCTCGTCCCGCTTCAGCTCGATCACGATCCGCATTCCGTCGCGGTCGCTTTCATCGCGCAGATTGGAGATTCCCTCGATCCGCTTTTCGTTCACCAGCGCAGCAATGTCGGAGATCAGCTTGGCCTTATTCACCTGATACGGGATCTCGGTGACGATGATGGCTTCGCGATCCTTGCCAACCTTTTCCGTAAATGCGCGGGCCCGCATCTTGATGCTGCCGCGGCCGCGGGTGTAGGCGTCGACGATTCCCGCGCGGCCCAGGATGAAGCCGCCCGTGGGGAAGTCCGGCCCGGGAACGATCGCCAGCAGATCGGCAAGAGTGGCGCTAGGCTTGTTGATCAGGAGAATCGTCGCCTCGACAATCTCCGCCAGATTGTGCGGAGGCATGTTGGTGGCCATGCCGACGGCGATTCCGTTGGAGCCGTTGATCAACAGGTTAGGAACGCGCGTCGGCAGCACTTCCGGCTCCACTTCGCTGTCGTCGTAGTTCGGCTTGAAGTCGACGGTCTCTTTGTCGATATCTTCCAGCAGCGAGGCCGCGATTTTCGACAGGCGCGCCTCGGTGTACCGCATCGCCGCCGGAGGATCTCCGTCCACCGATCCGAAATTCCCCTGCCCGTCAACCAGCGGATAGCGGAGCGAAAATGGCTGCGCCATGCGCACCAACGCGTCGTAGATGGCTTCCGGCGAGTGGGGGTGCAACTTACCGACGACATCGCCGACGATGCGGGCGGCCTTGCGGGTGGGGCGGTTGTAGTTCAGCCCCATCTCCGCCATCATGTACAGGATTCGCCGGTGGACGGGCTTCAGGCCATCGCGAACATCCGGCAGTGCGCGGCCGATGATGACGGACATCGCATAGTCGAGATACGAACGGCGCATCTCGTCTTCGATGTTGATCGGGATGAGGTTTTTATTCCGGTCGCCAAGCGGCAACTGCTGGTCGGGTGTATCGTCTGGCAACCCTCTATTTTAGCGTGCGCCGCGCGAATTGGCTATGACCGCGAACCGCGATTCCAGGGCAACTTCATCAGCATCATGCCCATGGTGCAGGTGTCGGTGAGGGCGGCAAAAGCAAGTCCAGCGCCTATGAAAAGGCTGACGCCGAAGAACCAGGGCGAAATCGTCAGCCCGCCGAGGGTGCCGAGAAACGCCAGCGTGCCAGCCACCAGCCGGACCTGACGCTCCATACTCCAGACGGATGAAGCGCGCTTCTTCGTCTGAACGGCTTCCATGCCGCCTTCCAGCACGGCGACGCTTTCAAAACCCAGACCTCGCAAGTCTTCAGCGGCCTTTTGGGAACGGCGTCCGGTGCGGCACACGATCAGCAGCGGCTCTTCCTTTGGCCAACCCGTGGCGGCGGATTTCAGCGTCCCCAGCGGAGCCAGCACGGCTCCGTCCAAAGTGCCGGTGGCGCGTTCGGCAGGTTCTCGAACGTCGACAACTTTCATTCTGTTGAGACCTCGTTGACCATTGTAGGGGGCCTCCGCTGATGACGGTCAAGGCGCGGCTCTATACTCAATTTCTGACGGGGCCATGATCATACAGCGGTTTGAAGCGTCCGGACTGGCGCAGAATTCCTACGTCGCGGCGTCCCAGGGCAGGGCGGTGGTGATTGATCCAAAACGCGACATCGACACCTATCTGAACTTCGCCCGTGAGAAATACCTGACGATCACGCATATCCTCGAGACCCATATCCATGCCGACTATGCCTCCGGCGCCACCGCGCTGGCCGAGGCCACCGGAGCGGACCTCTGGCTTTCCGCCCACGATTCCGGCGAAGCTTTCGAGTACCAGTTTCCACATCGAGAGTTTCGCGACAACGACCAGTTCACGCTGGGCGACCTGCGTTTCGTCGCGATGCACACGCCCGGCCATACGCCGGAGCATCTGAGTTTCCTGGTCTACGATCAGCGCCGGTGCGGGCAGCCGATGGCCCTGTTCAGCGGAGACTTTATCTTCTCCGGCTCAATCGGGCGGCCCGATCTGCTGGGCGACGAGGCGAAGCGCCGGTTGGCGGAGGCGATGTACGACAGCGTCAATCTGCGGATCGCGTTGCTACCCGACGGCGTCGAGGTCCACCCCGGACATGGAGCCGGATCGTTGTGCGGCAACTCGATCTCGGATCGCGCGCAGACGACGCTGGGCTACGAGCGGTTCTGCAATATCTTCATGACCGATAAGGAGCGGCCCCACTTTGTGGAGCATCTGCTGTCCACCGTTCCCGACTTTCCCGACTACTACCGGCGCATGAAAAAGCTGAACTGCGACGGAGCGCAGCGTCTGTTTGGCATTCCGGGCGGGAGAAAGCTGACCGTTGAGGAAGTTGCCGCCGCAAAGTCTGCAGCGATCTTGATCGACATCCGCGGTCCGGAGGCGTTTTCCGGCGCCCACATTCCCGGCTCAATCAACATCGGCGGCGGAGCCTCGTTCGGCCTTTGGGCGGGGATTATCATCCCGCACGATCGTCCAGTGGTCTTAATCTCGCAGGATGGAAACACGGAAGAGGCCCGGCGGGCGTTGATACGAGTGGGCCTGGACGATGTCCGCGGCTGGCTGACCATCGCGGAATGGACGCTTGCCGGTGGCGCGATCGAGAGCGTTCCGATGATCGATTCCCGGTCGAAGATCGAAGGCTCGAAGGTGTTGGACATCCGGAGCCCGGCCGAGTTCGCCCAGGGGCACATCGCCGGCGCGACGAATATTCCACTGCCGCAACTGCCGTCGCGACTGGGTGAAGTTCCCGTCAACGGCATGGTTCCCGTGATCTGCGGAACCGGATACCGGGCCAGCATTGGGGCGAGTCTGCTGAAACAGGCGGGCATCCCGGCGGCCAACATCGCCGGTGGAATGACGGCATGGTCCCATACGCACTCACAGTCCTGATCGGGCTGTCGCTGGGCGCGCTGGGTTCCGGCGGAGCCATCCTGATGCTTCCCATGTTGGTCTATGTGGCCGGATTCGAACCCCGCCAAGCGGTGGCGGTGTCGCTTGCTGTGATGGCGGGCACCAGTCTGGCGGGCGCGCTGGCGTACGGACGACGGGGCGATTTCAGCCCCCGGCTGGCGCTGGTCTTCGGCCTGGGCGGCATTGTGGGCGCTTTCGCCGGATCGTCGGCAACGCGTCTGGTTTCTCCGGTAGTGCTGATGCTGATCTTCGGAGCGCTTCTACTTGCGGTGGGCGTGCATATGCTGCGGGACCGGCAGGCGCTGGTTTGTGGCAATCCCTGCCTGCCGCCGCGATGCTTTCTGATCGCGCTGGGTATCGGCGTGCTGACGGGATTTCTCGGCGTCGGTGGCGGCTTCCTGCTGGTTCCCGCCCTGATGCGATTTGCCGGGCTAAGCCATCGATCAGCCGTTGGAACGTCGCTGGCGCTGATCGGTCTCAATTCCATTGCGGGTTTGGCGGGCCAACTGCGCTACACGTCGCTAGATTGGGGACTAATCGGGTGGTTCCTATTGTTTGCGATCTGCGGAGTTGCGGCGGGCATCGTAATCTCCCGGAGGATGCCAGCGGAATCGCTGAAAGCGGCCTTCGCGTGGCTGCTGGTCGCCATTGGCGCCGGCGTGACGGTGGCCAACGTGGCAAAGTTCTCCTAAACTGGTAGAAGGCCATGATTTCCATCGTTATTCCGATCCACAACGAGGAACCTGCGATCCTGCCGCTGTACGACCGGCTGACCACGGTGATGGAAAGCGTCAGCAGCCCCTACGAGCTGATCTTTATCGACGACGCCAGCACGGACCGCAGCTTCGACCTGCTGGCGAATCTTGTGGAGACAGACCCGCGCCTGAAGGTGATCCGCCTGCGCCGGAATTTCGGCCAGACCGCGGCGCTCTCCGCCGGGTTTGACGAGGCCAATGGCGACGTCGTGGTTTCGATGGACGGCGATCTTCAGCACGCGCCCGAAGACATTCCCCTTCTGCTTGAACGGCTGAACGAAGGCTACGACATTGCCAGCGGCTGGCGAAAGAATCGCGTCGACAATCTGGTGCTGCGCAAGATTCCATCGCGGATCGCGAATTGGCTGATGGCGAAGGCTTCCGGAATCGAACTGCACGACTTCGGCACTACCTTCAAGGCGTATCGCGCCGAGATTCTGAAAGACATCAATCTGTACGGCGAATTGCACCGCTTTATTCCGGCGCTGGCGAGTTTCTATGGCGCGCGCGTTGTCGAGGTTCCCATCTCGAACATCGTCCGCCCCAGCGGAAAGTCGCACTACGGGATCGGGCGGTCGTTCCGCGTCATGTTCGATATCCTTACCATCCGGTTTCTGTTGAAGTACTTCACGCGGCCCATGCACTTTTTCGGCACGTTCGGCATCGGCGGATTTCTCTCGGGTGGGCTGATTCTGGGCTACCTGGCAATCTTCAAACTGATGGGCGGGGAGCTGGTTCAGGAACACGGGCCGCTTCTGATCGCGGGCGCCCTGCTGGCCATCGGCGGCATGGTTATGTTTTCCACTGGACTGTTGGGTGAGATGATCATGCGGACGTACTTTGAAAGCCAGGGCCGGCGGATCTACGCTGTGCGTGAGATCCGGACGCGCCGCGAAGCACAGGAAGCTGGGGGAGCTAGATAGTGAGAATCGGAATCGCTGTTCTGTTTGCGGTGGCGGCGGTTGCCCAGGACAATCCAGGAGACTTCTTCGAGAAACAAGTACGCCCCGTAATCGCGGAGAACTGCCAAAGCTGCCACAATCCGAAATCGCAGCGCGCCGGACTGGATTTGACCACCGGGCAGGGCTTTTATGCTGGCGCGGATTCGGGCGTGCTCATCGATTCCGCCAATCTGGCCGACAGCAGAATCCTGAAAGCTATCGGCTATCACGACCGCGTGAAGATGCCGCCCACGGGCAAGCTGAAGGATACCGATATCGAGAAAATCCGGACGTGGGTGATGGCGGGCGCAGACTGGCCGGGCGTGGATAAGTCGAGCGTCGCGGCGCTGAAGGCTCCGGAGGATCGCAAGATCACCGAGGGTCAAAAGCGCTTCTGGTCTTTTCAGCCATTGAAGACGGCAGCGCCGCCGGAAGTGAGTTCTTCGGAATGGTCGAAAAATCCCATCGACGCGTTTGTCTTCGCAAAGCTTCAGGCCAAAAAGATGTCCCCCGCCCCGCCGGCCGGAAAAATGACGCTGCTGCGCCGGGCGACATTCGATCTCACCGGCCTTCCTCCGACAGCGCAGGAGATCGAAGCCTTCCTCGCCGACAACAGCGCGAACGCATTCGAAAAAGTGGTTGACCGCTTGCTGGCTTCCCCGCACTATGGCGAACGCTGGGGCAGGCACTGGCTGGATGTCGCGCGCTACGCCGACTCCACCGGCGCCGACGAAGACCATCGCTATCCCGACGCGTGGCGCTATCGCGATTACGTCATCAATTCGTTCAACGACGATGTCCCTTACGACCGGTTCGTAAAGGAACAGCTTGCGGGCGATATGATGCCGCCAGAGGGCGAGGACGCAAAGATTGGCGTCAACCGCCGTGGCCTGATCGCCACCGGATTCCTGGCTATCGGTCCGCGCCTGATCGCGGAGCAGGACAAGAAGAAGATGTACTACGACTTCGTGGACGAGCAGATTGCCACCACGACGCGGGCCTTCCTGGGGCTTACGGTCGATTGCGCGCGCTGCCACGATCACAAGTTCGATCCGATCAGCCAGAAGGACTACTACTCGCTGGCGTCGATCTTCGCTTCGACGAAAAGCTTCGCGAAATTGGAAGGAACGGTAAGCCAGATGTACCGGCCGCCGCTGGTTCCAAAGCACGTCTTCAACGAGTGGGATACGCACCAGAAGAAACTGGCCGGCACGAAGCGCGACGTCGAGATGATCGACCGGGAGCAGGCCCGCCTCCGCGTGTCCGGATTGGTGGCGCGCCTTCCGGAGTATATGGTGGCGAGCCGCGGCGGAAGCGAAGAAGGCCTCGACGCCGCCCTGCTGGCGAAGTGGAAAGAATACCTGAAGCCGGGCGTTGACGTTCGCCCCTACCTAAGCCGCTGGGAGAAGGCCGACGATGCCGCGGCGCTCCAGGTGGCGGAAAGCTACCGGGTCGAATTCGAGGACAGCGGGAAGGACTATCAGATCGCGCTGAATAAGTGGCGGAAGGCGGTAGAGAAAGCCAATATCGAGGGCCTGCCCGGTCCCGACAAACCGACATTCGACGTAAGCCGTCATCGTTTCTTTGAAGATGTCTATCTCGACAAGAAAGGCCCCTTCGCGCCGCCAGAAAACTTCGAGAAGACATTTCCGGCCGACGTGCTGGCCAAGCGAGAGGCGCTGAACGCAGAAGTGGCGGAGTTGCAGAAAACTTCGCCGCCGCAGCCGGACTTGGCGATCGGTGTTGAAGAAGGCGACACCGTAACGCAGCATCT
>JBGTFZ010000044.1:0-2239 GCA_041746955.1 Bryobacteraceae bacterium | reverse complement strand
TTCGCGGACGTCAATCGTCCGTGGGCCCCACCTGTCGATATCCTGGAGACTGAGAATGACGTCGTCCTCAAAGCCGATCTTCCCGACGTCAAAATTGAGGACATCGATATTCGCCTGGAGAACGGAACGTTGACCCTTAAAGGTGAGCGCAAGTTCGAAAAGGACGAAAACAGCAAGGGATACCATCGCATCGAACGCGGCTACGGCAGCTTCGCCCGCGCCTTCACACTGCCGGACACGCTGGAGGGCGACAACGTCAAAGCCGACTACAAGAATGGCGTGCTGACCATCAGCCTTCCCAAGAAGGAAGTGGCGAAGCCGAAGACCGTTAAGGTGGAAGTAACCTCCTAAGCTTCCGGGCAACCGTAATAAGTCTGAAGGGCGGGAGATTTCGGTCTCCCGCCTTTTTTGCGAATTCGTCAATCGATTCGGTTTCAGCGATACTCAGATGGAAGGAAACTCACGATGAACTCCCTCAAAACTGTGCTGTTGCTTGGATTGATGAGCGGGCTTCTGCTCCTGGGCGGCGAGGCGCTGGGTGGGCGGCAGGGCCTGGTGATGGGCCTCGGTCTCGCGGTCGCGATGAACTTCTTCAGTTACTTTTTCTCCGACAAGATGGCTCTTAAGATGTACGGCTGCGTGCCCGTCACAGCCACCGAGAATGCGGGCGTCTGGCAGCGGATCGGGCCGATCACGCAGCAGTTGTGCAACCGGATGAGCCTTCCGATGCCGAAGCTCTGGGTGATCCCCGGCGGGTCCCCAAACGCCTTCGCCACGGGCCGCAATCCGCAGCATGCCTCCGTCGCGGTCAGCGCGGGACTGCTCGACCTGATGAACGATCAGGAAGTGGAGGGCGTGATCGCGCACGAGCTGGGCCATGTCCTCAACCGGGATATTCTGGTCAGCTCCGTTGCGGCAACCCTTGGCGCCGCGATCACCTTCATGGCGCGCATGGCCTTCTGGTTCGGCGGGCGGCGGGACAACGAGGGTGGTTCGCCGTGGGGCGGCATCCTGATGATGATCACCGCGCCAATCGCCGCGATGCTGATCCAGATGGGAATTTCGCGCACGCGCGAGTATGGCGCCGACGCGGCCGCCGCGAAATACTGCGGCACGCCCAACGGCCTGATCTCCGCACTCGGGAAGCTGGAGACGTTCTCCAAACGCCTGCCGATGGAGAATGTCAATCCCTCGACGGCGCACATGTTCATTCTGAATCCGCTGTCGGGGCGCGGGTTCGCGAAGCTGTTCTCGACACACCCGCCCACCGAAGAACGTATTGCAGCGCTGCGCCGTCTGGCGTGAGCGATCAACAAGTCGTAAAGGTCCAGCGCCGGGCAGCGGAACGGATCCTGTCCGGGCACGTCTGGGTTTACGCCTCGGACATGGCGGATGCGGGTTCTGCCCTCCCCGGCGCCACGGTTCAGGTAACCGATCCCAGGGGCCGCTTTCTCGGCACTGGCCTTTACTCGTCCACCTCGCAGATCGCAATCCGGCTGATTTCGCGCGAACACGTGGAGTTCAACCGGGCCGTCCTCACCGGGCGCCTGCAGCGTGCCGCCAACTACCGGCTTCCGATTACTGCGGGCACGTCCGCCTACCGGGCAGTCTTTAGCGAGGCGGACCACCTTCCGGGCCTGATCGTCGACCGCTACGGCGAATGGCTGGTGGTGCAGATGCTGACCCAGGCGATGGACGCCGCCTCGCCGGAGATCGTGGCCGCGCTGGAGGAGATCTATCAACCTTCGGGCATCGTTCTGCGCAACGACGCGCCGGTGCGCGCAAAGGAGTCGCTGCAGCGTGTGGTGGAGGTTCGCGGCGAGGTGCCAGAAATGGTTGAGGTCGCAATGAACGGCCTTCGTTGGATTGCCGATCTGCGCCACGGCCAGAAGACCGGCCTGTTTCTCGACCAGCGGGAGAACTACCTGGCCGCAGCGAATTTCGCTCGCGGGGCGGCGCTTGACTGCTTTACTTCTACTGGCGGATTCGCAATCCATCTGGCGTCAAAGTGCGACACCGTGGAGGCGATTGACGCGTCCGAGCCTTCGCTCGAAAAGGCGGCCGCCAATGCCCGGCTGAACGGCGTGGAGAACGTTGCTTTTCGAATGGCGAACGTTTTCGACGCGCTGGCCGCGCACGCCGCCAAGCGTAATGAGTTCGATGTGATCGTGCTGGACCCACCCGCCTTCGCGAAATCGAAAGCCGCAATCGACAAAGCGATTTCGGGGTACAAGGAAAT
>JBGTFZ010000043.1:0-93427 GCA_041746955.1 Bryobacteraceae bacterium | reverse complement strand
ACGTCTTCAAATCCGCGATAGCAGCATCGAGCCGACGCGCAAACTCCTGGCCGATTGCGCCAGGGAACGAAGCAACGCGCACATAGCCGATTCCGGAGTCCAGCAACCTGTGGCTGACGCTTTTCGGCTCGACCATCGGCGGGCGGCCTTTCGCGGGGCGATTGGGCACTTCGAGAGTCACCGTTCGATCGGGCCCTCCGCCGTAGTCGCCAAGCGTTAAGTGATGAACTCCGCCGATTCGAAAAAGGGCCGGTTGCGGAGGGACGGTCTCGACCGAATCGATCCCGATTAAAAGCTCGCCACGGCGAATGCCGGCGCGATCCGCTACTCCCTCCTCAATGACATCCCAGAACATCCAGCGCGGCCCGTAATCCGTCTCTACCCGCTTCAACGTTGCGTGGATCGAGTGCGGTGGCGGGACATCGCTGCCGTCATTTCGAAAAAAGGCGGTGTGGCTGCTCCCCAATGCCGCGAGAAGTCCCCTGACCCCGTATTCGAATGCCTCGGTTCCGGGCTCTTCAATGATTCGCGGTGCTTCCGCATCGACGAGTTCCGCCCAACTTTCGTAATTCTGGTGCGGGTTCGCTACATTCACATGCTTCTCGACCACCAACCGCTTCAACGCGTCGATGATCGCCAAGCGCTGTTCTTTTGCGACGGTCATTACTATGGAACCTGAGGACCGAGAGGGCGGCTCCCATCGCCTTCAAGCACAAACGCTGCCCAATAGTAAGGTGCGAGCTTGCTTCCGAACGTCCGCAAGAGCCTCCGCTTGGCATTTGCGAGCGCGAGCGAGGGTGCTTGGCCAACCTCCAAGTTGCGGTAGAAGCCGCGCATCAGGCTCAAGGTGTAGGTGTCATCGACGGTCCAGAGAGTCGAGACGACGCCGCGAGCCCCAGCCAGGAGAAACGCGCGTGACAGGTTCGCGACGCCTTCCTGCCCCTGCACCTTGCCGACGCCGGTATCGCAGGCGGATAGAACGACGAGCTGCGAACTCACGCGGATCTGGGCAAGTTCGGTCGCCTGCAGTACGCCGTCCTCGCCGGACGCCGGATCGGGAGCCAAAAGCACCGCAGACTTGTCCGGAGTAGATACATCGGCGACGCCGTGAGCCGCGATATGCACCACGGACGAGCGGCCCGAAGCATAACGCTTGAAGCCACCTTCAGTCGCGTCCTTGCCAATAAGCGCGCGGCTCGCTGGCGCATTCCACGTGCGCGCTGCCAGCAGAGCCTCGTCGCGTGAGCCCGGGAGATTGCCATACCCATCTGTTCCGATCCCCCGGCTACGGGCGATCTTCGAAACGATCGGATCGTAGGGAACGCCGCCCAACGCGACGACCTTTCGCTCCGTGTGGAAATTCGGGGCCTGGCGCAGCTGTCGCAGCGTGTCCGCCGAGGGGGCGTAAGTGATGGAGTGCGTCTGCACCAGCATCCGCCGATCCGGGCCGCGCAGGACGTCGAACGGAACGGAGAAGAGCGGCCCGTCCCGAAGCACGACAACCTGCTTGTGCGCACGAAGTTCATCCACTTCTTCCAACAGCGCGGAATAGAGCTCCCGCGACAAAGAGAGGGTTGGTTTTCGATGGCGGACGGCAACCGCCAACTCCTCAGCTAAGGGCCGAAGCTCCGTCAGGCTCGCCAACTTCACAATCCTCGCGGTGGTTCTTGAGACAACGATGCAGTACGACCTGGGATCCAAAAGCACGAAGCCAAGCAACAATTCGTCCGGCCCGAGGGTCTGTTGAGCCCGACCAAGCCCGTCGGACGGCGCACCGCCGATTCGGTATGCCGCTTCGGCCGCCGGAGCGATCCAGCGCCGTTGATCCAGCAGGAAGATTTTCTCGTTCAACTCCCGGCGCTCGCTGGAAGGTCGCGCTTTGGCGAGGGCCAGACGGAGAACGGCAATCTGACGATCAATCCCATCTCCCTCGTCGGCGGCGGGAGCGCCGGCCGTGATGAAATCCCGAACGGCGCGCCCGCGTATGCTCTCCAGAATGTCGAACGCGCGGGAGACATTCTTGGATTGGTCCGCGACGAGAGAAAAGTGCTGGACGTTCACCTCGCCAAGTGTGGCCACAAGGGCAGTCCGTGCCGAGAAATTCGGATTGCTGCCGAGTAGGCCATCAATGATCTCCGTTGCCCGCTCGAAAGTGTGGTCTGCTTCATCAACCTTTCCCTGCGCGATCTGAAGCTGCGCCAGGGACTGAAGGCGGCGTGGCATGAGAAACGCTTCGCCTCCTGCGAGCGTGTCCGTGAGCGCAGTTTCCAGCAGTTCCTCCGCCTCAGGCAGTTCCCCCACTTTTCGATGCAGGTCGGCGAGATCGACGCGTGCCGTTGCTGCCAACCTCGGAAAGCCTCCCCGGCTCGCAAGATCGATTGCTCCCTTAAGCCGCTCAAGAGAAACGGCGTTGTCACCTTGCGCCTCCGCCACACTCGCCAGCGTGATCAACGTCTGCGCTTCTTTGACGAACTTTCGCCGCGCTCGCGCCTCGGTGAGAATTCGCGTTCCCAGCGCTTCGGCGTCTTCGAACCTGCGAAGGCTGCGAAGCGCTTGCAGCCGACCCGTCTCGAGAAGGAAAGGAAATCCGAAGTCGGGTGATGTCGCCACAATCCGTGTGGCCTTGTCGAAGTATCCCAGCGCTTGGTCCGCGTTTCCAGTCAAGGCAAGTCCGTTTCCAATCGCGGAGAGGAAGCGAACTTGCGCCCCCGCGTCCTTCAGCTCCACGGCTTTCACTAGCGCTCCCGCGACAAGCTGGCGCGCGGCCACGAAGTCACCGTTGAGGAATGAGGCCAACCCAATTTCACCCGCCGCCCGGTTGGCAAGACGGGCATCTTTCTGAGACTCAGCGATCTTTCGCACGGCATCCCAGTCAAGTTTCATCAACTGGGCGTCCAGCTCGCCATCAACATCTCCGAGCGTGGCGGTGCAGAACAAAGGGGCGCGCGAGCCAGCGTGAGTGGCCGCACGTTTAATTAGCTTCGAGATCTCGTCCGCGAGCTCTGGTAGCGACCTCTCCTCCATCGAAGCCCGCAGCAATCCGCACTGGGCAATGGTCTGCTCGGCCGCCTTTTCGGGCCCTAACTGGCTTGCCGCTTTTTCAAACCATTCTGCGGCGTCGATCCAGTTGTAGAGATCGGCAAGTTCTAGTGCCCGGCGCAGCGCGCTCTCTCCGTCCGGGTCCGCAGGCTGAGCCACGAGAGGGGTCGCCACCACAGCACAGACAAGGAGCACTGAAGCGCGTAGCAGTGTCCCAGTTTTAGCGTGAGGCTCCCTCAGTTGATTAGGGAGCGCGGTGGTATCGGATACGGCGGGCCTTGATCGACGACTGGAGCGGACCATGCGCATGGTTAAGGCTCAAGCGACGGCGATGGGCTGCGACGTATTCGAAGTTGGGTTACTAAATCCGGATGTGGCGCACGAGCCGCACATGCTCCTTCGAACGTGGGATATTGCAACACTTCTGCGATCCGTGGCATGGCTTCGTCACCAAAACGCAATGGGCCGACACATCTTCATCCGGCCACACGGCGAGCACCGGCTGACCCTCATAGACGATCTAGTACCGTCGAAGGTTTCACAACTCGCCAAAGAAGGATTCCAGCCAGCCGCCGTCGTGCGTACGTCGCCCGGAAACTATCAGGTCTGGCTGAAGCATCCCCAGTCCCTATGCCGTGATGTCGGAACGATGGTGGCGAAGCTGCTGGCTCAACGATTTGCAGGCGATCCCAGCTCAGCCGACTGGCGTCACTTTGGTCGCTTGGCGGGGTTTACGAACCGCAAGCGCAAGCACGCGCGCTACGACGGATCGTTTCCTTTCGTACTTCTCCGGGGGGCGAGCGGGCGGGTCTACTCCCACGCAGCGCAGACGATTGGCGAAGCCGAGGCGTTGCTTCACACGGAGCGACCTTCCGTGCCGTCTATATACGGGCAGGCACGTGCCGCTCGTCGTACGATTCACGACTTCCGTAGCGATCTGCGTTATGCGGCAGACGGAAACCGAATCGACATGGCCTACGCCATCTATGCTCTTTCACATGGAATCGACTCGGGCGCTGTCGCGGATGCGATCAGAAGCCGCGATCTGTCGCACAAGGGAAGTGAGCAGCGGCAGGAAGCGTACGTTTCGAGAACCCTGGAAAAGGCGGCAAGCCGGGCGACGCGCGGCACGGGCTTAGCTGATTAGCGCTTTCTCGACGTGCGCCAATTTCGAGGGCATTTGTTCACACACTCGCGCGGTACGCTCTGCTCCGGCCGAATCAACGATCAGAACCGTTCGTTCTTTGAAGAGCAGGTTCCGGACGCAGAACAATATGCGTTGCATTGTGCCGAACTCAATGCCCTGGCTGTCTATGGTCGGGAATTCGTGCACAAGGAAACGACGAGCGTACTGTCGGTTTAGCCACTTCTGGAAACTGGGTCTCGACTCCTCGTCGCCGAAGCATGATCGAAATGGATAGTATCCAAATTCGGAGTAGCTATCCCTCTTCCTTCCTAGCAGCGACACGATATGCAAGGGACCGGTGAGGGGAAGTCCACCCACCCACTCATCGATGACTGCGTCGTCGACAGGGATTCGGTTTGTTCCATAAGCCGGCGTGCCGCGACCTGGTCGACCGCACGTAAACAGACGTCCAGTCCTCTGGGTACTCGACTGCGGTAGCCACTTGCGGAGATTGATCGGTTCGTTGGGCATTGCCGGTCCGTGAGTTTTCTCTGCCACGTTGTGGCGACCCATTTCAAGGGAGGCCTTTGTCCGATAGTAACTCCCGGCAGCTCATAAGTCGTGACTACGGGCATCGCTGGACGTGCGGGACAGGGCCCTAGTGTATTGTCCCCTCACCCGGGTTAGCCAATATGTTAACAATCGCGTCAGTCGAGAAGCAACGAGAAGTAACGCCAGGACAGGCCCGCACGCCGCGTCGCCAAAGTGTAGCGCCCCGCATTCAATTTAGAAAAATTTGGCTCCAGGTCTAGCCGAGTTAGGCCCTTCACGATGGTGGCTTCTCCCGCCAGCGTCAGAAACGGCGATCCAGAAGCGGTTTCGCTTAGCAACTGAACCTCATATCTGCCCGGTTCGCTCCCACGAGGAAGGTAGATCGAAAGCGCCAATCGCGCTCGTGGCAACCGCTGGATCTGCTCACCCGGTTGCTTAGCGCCCGAATCGCCACGCGTCGCGGACTGGCTCTCCAGATTCAGAACTGCAGCTACCACTTCCGGCTCCGTTGCTGGCGTGGGCTCCTGAACAACCTGCGGCACCTGCGGCTCCACGGAAATCGCAGGATCCAGAACCAACCCACGAATCCAGAACCCAATGGCGAAAAGCGCTACCACGCCGCCGGCTAGAACTAGCCGATTGCGGCGCCGCCGCCCGGCTTCCGCCTCGTCAATAAACCCGAGGTACTCGCCGTAACAGGGAGAGCAGTGCGTGACATGGTCCCAGACTTCATCCGCAGGACGAGTCAGCCGGTTAGCGGCAAGCGCCCGCAGAGTGGGCGAGCCAGGGCAACCATTCCGTGCCGGGTTGGGGTAGTCGCGAAGAATGGCTTCCTGAACGGCGCTTTGCAGCTTTCGATAGCGCTGCTGCTCGGGCGATTCTCCAGCATTCATCAATCTCCGAAATTATGCCACGCGCGAGGAACTTGCGCCGAATTAAATTGCGCTGCGAAGCTGCCGCATCCAGCGAGAGAAACGCCGCCGGAGATTGCCCTCCGGTTCGCAAAAGTGTTCGCTAATCTCATGCCACTTGTGGCCCCTGCTCATCAAGTGGAGCATCTCCCGCACATCCTCTCGGCCCTTCTGTTTCAGCCAGGCATCCGCTTCGTCCAATCGAAGCCGAAACTGGTATGCGCCTTCGAAATCGGTCGGGTCGCGCAGAAGGTATTCGCGCGTTATATCTTCCATTGCGTCCAACGCAAGATCGCGGCCGCGCCGGCTGCGCCAACCGTCGTTCCGTAGGTCCTCGACGTCCCAAGCCGCTCGCTTGTAGATCCGGCGGCTCGGCGCGAAGCCGAGACTATGCCGGTGCTTCCGCCAGAGATTGTGAACGGAATGCTCTGTCAGTTCGGAAACGCGCCAAACATCATTCAGCCTACGGCGGGCGAGCGCGCGCAACCCTTCCTGGATAGGGACAACGGCATCGAACCAACCCCACGCAATTTCTTCTCCCTGCGCGTCCAGCCTTGCAATGCAAATCGGAACAATCGACTTGCGATGATTTTCCGGTAATTCCTCGAAATTGAAAGGAATTGTGACGATTGACTCCATCTAATCCTCCATCCACGAAAAAAATCCGCGGGAGCGTCACAAACGGAGAAAGCCACTCCCATAGATCACGTGCAGAGAAGGGGCGGCTTGATGACGGCAGAATATCACAGCCGGGGAAAAGGTCAATATGTCCGCCGCAAATAATGTCATCGACGAGCAGGAACAACGATGGGAGGTGAAATTACGCCGGGAATTCGGCGAGGAATTACTTCAATTGCTCGAAGAAAAACGGATGGAGGACATCGTCCTCAATCCCGACGGTGCGCTGTGGGCAAAGCGCCTTGGCGACCGTTTCAGCCGCGTCGGTTCAATGAGACCGGACATCGCGCTGGGCGCGATGAGCACGATCGCGACGATGCGCAAAACCTACATCAGCAAGGACAACCCGATTCTCGAAACCGAGCTTCCGCTCGACGGCAGCCGGTTTGAAGGTTTGACCGCACCGGTGGTGCGATCACCCGTCTTCGCCATTCGGCTCCGACCCAAACACATGTACACCCTAGCCGACTATGAGCGAGACGGAATCCTCACCGATACGGCCGATCCCCTGAACGCCCGCCGCCGTCGCGACGACTTCGCGGCGGGTGTTCGGGGTCTAAAGCATTCCGAAGTAATCCGCGCCGCGGTGCGCGCGAGAAAAAACATTCTGGTTGTTGGCTCGACAGGTAGCGGAAAGACGACCTTAGTCAACGCAATTCTGGCCGCCCTTGCCGAGGAGACCCCTAACGATCGTGTCATCACGATTGAGGACACCACGGAACTGCAGTGTCCGGTGAAGAACCATGTGGATTTGCGGGCGGTCGGTAAAGTCACGATGCTCGATTGCCTTCGCGCATGCTTGCGGCTGAAGCCACACCGAATTGTGGTCGGCGAAGTTCGCGGCGCGGAAGCCCACACGCTTCTAAAGTCGTGGAATACAGGACATCCAGGTGGCGCGGCCACCATTCACGCGAACGACGCGCTAAGCGGACTGATTCGACTGGAGAGTCTCGTTGCAGAAGCGACGACGGCTCCGATGCAGACGTTGATCGCGGAGGCCGTGGATCTCGTGATCTTCGTCGACGAAGAGGCTTTGTTGCCAGCGGGCCGCAAGGTCAGGGAAGTTTTGCTCGTTACCGGATATCGCGATGGGCGATACGAGGTGGAGCATGTTTAGTCCAAACCACTTCAGGAGAACTTTCATGCATATCGTTCGTGTCTTCCGGCCCCTGCACTTTCGGTGGCCGATCCTCTTCGCATTGGTCCTACTCTCGGCACTCCATGCCTTGGCTGGCGGCGTCGGTACTTTGCCCTGGGAAGCGCCCATGACTGCGATCGCGACATCGCTTACTGGACCGGTGGCCTACGCGATCGGTCTGATCGGTATTGCGATCGCTGGTGGCGCTATGCTTTGGGGCGGCGAACTGACCGAGTTCGGCCGGCGCGCTTGCATGATCGGCTTGGTGGTCTCGGTTCTCGTCTTCGCGGCTCCGATGCTGTCTACGGCATTCGGTGTCTCGGCAGCTTTGATCTAAGAAGCTAGCCTCACATGGAAACCGCCACCAAACCGCGAGAACTCGTAATTCACCAGTCCGCTAACCGCCCGAACCTTATTCTCGGCGGCGACCGGGAGTTGGTGCTGATCGCGATTCTTGTAGCCGTCAGCCTCGGCTTCAGCTTGGCCACGTGGTGGGGTGCCGGTTTTGCGGTGATGTTCTGGGCCGGAGCAGTTGCGGTTCTTCAGCGGATGGGCAAAGCTGACCCGCTCCTCCGGCCTATCTACCTTCGGCACGTTCGCTACGCCTCGTTCTATCGAGCGAAGAGCGATCTTCACGCCACTGGCCGCGAAACGCCCAGGTCTTGGAGGATCTGATGCACATAACCGAGCATCGGCGGACCGCGCACGGCTTGGCGGATCTGTTACTGCCCTACGCCCTCGTTGAAGACGGCATCCTTCTCCAGCAGGATGGCTCGCTCCTGGCTGGCTGGACCTATAGGGGCCCGGACATGATGTCCTCGGCCGCTGCGGAGATGGACGCATTGAGTGCCCGGCTCAACTCCGTGCTTCGGCTTGGCAGCGGCTGGATGGTGCAATGCGACGCCATCCGCACACGGGCGCCCGGCTACCCACAACATGGCCATTTCTCTGACCCCGTCACGCGGATTATTGACGCCGAGCGCCGCCAGCAGTTCATGGCTGAAGGCGCGCACTTCGAGTCGGAGTACTTCCTCACGCTGACCTACCTGCCTCCCGTCGAATCCGAGGAGCGAGTGCGCGGCTGGATGTTCGATGGCCGCCACGGCGCGCAGACCGCTCACGTAGCATCGCAAGCGTTGGAGCGGTTCAAGGGCCGGATCGAAATGTTCGAGAACATTTTCGGGCATCTGTTCCAGACGGAGCGACTGGTTCGCTACGAGAACCCGGAAACGGAGACCACATACGAGCGGCTGCTCCAATACCTGCGCCGTTGTATCGACGGCGAGGATTTCCCTTTTGCCCAACCCAAAATTCCCGTCTATCTGAATGACGTCTTGGCAATCGCCGACTTCTGCGGAGGCATAGAGCCGCGCATCGGGACGAAGCACATGGCCGTGATCGCCATCGACGGGTTTCCCCGCATGAGTGCACCCGGACTTCTCCGCGAACTAGATTCGTTGGCCCTGGAGTACCGCTTCAATAGTCGGGCGATTCTGCTCGATCCAGAGGAAGCCCGCTGCCTGCTCGATAAACACCGTAAGAAGTGGCGCTCGAAGATTCGCGGTTGGAAGGATCAAGTCTTCAAGAGCAACGGCGGACCCGTGAACCTTCACGCCCAAGCGATGTCCAACGATGCGGAAGAAGCGATGGCGATCGCTAGCTCGGGTGATGTCCAGTTCGCCCAGTACTCGGCAAACGTTGTTTGTCTCGACGAAGATCCCGGCCAGCTTCGCGATAGCACGCGTCAGGTGATGAAGACGATTCAAAACCTCGGCTTTTCTTGCCGGATCGAAACCGTTAATGCGGTGGAGGCGTGGCGGGGAACGCTGCCGGGAGATGGCTACAGCAACGTCCGCCGGGTTCTCCTGCACACGCTGAATTTGGCCGACCTGCTACCCACCACGTCGGTCTGGGCAGGCCTTCGCGAGAATCCATCGAACCTCATGCCGAAACATTCGCCGCCACTACTGTTGGCGGCGACCAGCGGCGCCACACCGTTCCGATTCAACCTGCACGTGGACGATGTCGGACACACAATGATCTTCGGGCCGTCAGGTGCGGGGAAATCCACGCTGCTAGGTCTGCTGGCAGCCCAGTGGTTCCGCTATCGCAGCGCACAAGTATTCGCGTTTGATCGCGGGTACTCGATATGGATGCTCAATCAGGCGGCGGGCGGCGAGTTTTATGATCTGGCGGGACCGAAAACGGATCTTGCTTTCTGTCCATTTCGCCACGTGCGGAACGATATCGACGTCATCTGGGCGGTCGAATGGGTGGAGGCGCTGTGCGTTCTGAACGGGTTAAAGCTGACGCCGAAGCACCGGACTTCGCTGAAGCACAACGTCGAACGCCTGATCGGGTCGCCGACACCGACAATCACCGAGTTGAACGCGAACGTTCAAGATCCGGACGTTCGAGAGGCGCTCGAATATTTCACAGTCGCCGGGCCGCTGGGCGCATTGCTCGACGCCAACGAAGACAATCTTGGCAATGGCCGCTTCCTGGCCTTCGAGATGGAAAACTTGCTTCAGCTCGACGATAAGGCCGTCGTTCCGACACTGCTCTATCTATTTCGCCGCATCGAGCAGCGCCTGGACGGCTCACCGACCCTTGTTCTTCTCGACGAGGCGTGGTCGTACTTGCGCCACAGTCTTTTCCGGGAACGGCTGCGCGACTGGCTGAAGACGCTTCGCAAGAAGAACGCCGCGGTTGTGATGGCGACTCAGCAGATCAGTGATATCGCGCACTCCGACATTTCGGATGTCATCCTCGAAAACTGCCATACCAAGATCCTGCTTCCGAATGCCGAGTGCAAGACGCCCGGCATGCGGGACTTCTATGAGCGCATCGGGCTGAACGAACGCGAGCTCGACCTGTTGCAGGTTGCGATTCCGAAGCAGCATTACTACGTAGTCAGCAAGATCGGCCGGCGAATGGTGGACCTGGGTCTGGGAAAGGTCGCCCTTGCTTGGGTGGGCGTCAACGGACGCGAGGAGCGCCAAGCTGTTGAGGAGCTGCTCGTCGAGCACCCAAGCACTTGGCGCGAAGAATGGCTACGTCTAAAGGGTCTGCCCAAGTGGTCCACTTACTTCGAGGAGTTGAAGGAGGTCTCGCCATGTACAAGCGCATAGGTGCGTTAATGCTGTTGTTTGTCCTCGGTGTGCAACCACCGGCCCAGCGGGCGCGAGCGGGCGCGTTCGCGTCGGAGTTCACGCAGCTTTTGAATCACGGCGAACTCGTGATGCAATACATCCGCCAAGGACTCCTGCTTGCGGAGGAGATCAAGCAGTACGCGGACATGGTCCGCAACGTAAAGGGTCTCCCCAGCCAGATATTCGGTTCCATCGAAAAGGATGTGAGGGATCTGGCGGCGATTGTTCAAGGCGGTATGGCGCTGGCGTATTCACTGGCAGGACTCGATTCGCAGTTCAAGTCGGTGTACAAGGGCTACACCCACACCCCGCACGCCTTCTATAAGGAGTACAGGCAGTGGGCGCAAACAACGCTGGACACTAGCCTCGGCGCTCTTCGCGCCGCCGGACTACAGGGCGATCAGCTTGCGAATGAGCAGGCGATTCTCGACTCCCTTCGAACGATGGCGTCGTCGTCAGACGGGCGCATGCAAGCGCTCCAGGTTCTCGGGCAAATTTCCGAGCAACAAGTCCAGCAGTTGATGAAGCTGCGCGAGCTAATGCTTGCCGACCTATCGAGCAAGCAAGCCTATCAAGCCGCCGTCATTCAGCACGAAGCCGCAGGCGTCGCCGCCACGGAGAAGTTCTTCACTGCCGCACCGGCGAAAGGCGATGGGAAGAAGTTCGCGCCGGGGACACGTTGAGATGAGAACGGGACTATGGTCAATGTTATGCGGCACACGTTACTCGCAGTCCTATCACTGTGTTTCGGACTCCTGGGCTGCGCTCGGGACCCGCAAAGCGCAATTGTCGCGCGAGCCGAACAAGCTGGAGCCGGAAGGCTCACCACCGTTTCCACTGAGGCGATGCAGCAGTGGTTGGCCGGGAACCGGGAGGTCGCAAAAGAGATTGATGCGATGTGCGCGCCGGTCCGTAAGGAAGCTTCAGCGGAGTGGCCACAATCCACTGAAGGACGGCTGTGTTCCGCCGCACGGAGTCAAGCGTTCTTCAATGGCGGTCCAGTCAAAGGTGACGGAAAAGCCTACGGTCCTGGGGCGAGATAACATTTTTCTCCTCTAAGGGGCGCGGTCAACGACAACACAACAGCTCAGACGGGAGACGTGTGTGAACAGGAACAGAATCCGGCTTATCGTCGAGCGTGCCGCGAAACTCAGCGCGGGAATTGCCTTGGTTGGTTGTGCAATCTCGACCGCTCAAACGTTCACGACGACCGTTCCCGGCGATGTCATGGATCAGTTCCGCTCCGCGAGAACACTCTGGTCCACTGGCGTGTGGGGCTACGCCAACAAGCTCTTTGGCATCCTCGCCGTCATCGAATTCGCGTGGAGCGCGGCGGTGATGGTGCTTGAGAAGGCCGATATGCAAAGCTGGACCGCCGCTCTAGTGCGCAAGATTATGTGGATCGGCGCGTTTTACGCGCTCCTGGTCAACGGCAACTCTTGGATTCCGGCGATTATCGACAGTTTCCACATCATTGGAACGAACGCAGCCGCGCTGGGATCGCCTTTGTCACCCGGTGACGTGTTCGCGCAGGGTCTGGGGATCTCCGGCGCACTCCTTGATGCCGCCAGCACATCGGCTTTTCTCACTAATCCCGCGTCGTCGCTGTCGCTCGCGCTTGCCGCGATTCTCATCGTTCTTTCGTACACGATCATTGCTATCAACTTCATCGTCACGGTGGTCGAAAGCTACATCATCGTCTCGGTTGGCTACATCTTTCTTGGTTTCGGCGGGTCTCGCTGGACGGCCCCCTATGTTGAGCGCTACCTCGGCCTCTCGGTGTCGATCGGCGTAAAGATCATCTTGCTCTATTGCCTCATCAGTGCCGGTCTTGGCCTCGGCGTCGGCTGGCTCTCGGAAGCGGAAGGCGTCGGAACTTCCAGCCACCCGGCGATGACCGCGTTCGATGTGATGGGCGCGGCGCTCATCTTCATGATGCTGTGTTGGCAGATTCCAAAACTGTTCGCCGCCATCCTCGGCGGTTCGCCTGCCCTCACGGGTGGTGACCTAATCGCCACGGCGGGCGGACTGGGGATGGCTGGCGCTGCGGTGGCAACATCCGCATACGGGATGGGGGCACAAGCGGTTGGCGGTATGCGGGCGCTTCTTGGGGTCGGTGCGGCTGCTAGCGCGACAGGTTCATCGTTAGCACCTGTCATGACCGCTGCCGGATCGGCAGGCGTGAATCCGCCGCCTCCGGCCAGCAACGGTACAACAGGCCGGTCCGTACAGCCGGAGCCTCCCGGAAGCGGCTCATCAACTGGCTACTCACGGCAAGGCGAGTTGTTTCCCCAGATGCGTCGAATTGGCCGGGCATTCTCGGGGGACGCTGCTCCACCAGCGTCGCCTCCGCGAATGCCACTCGACATGAACGATTAGGAAGGATCTGAAATGACGTTTTCAATGGGCTTGATTGGTTCGAAGGCGGCGTCAAAAGCGCCACCGGTGTCTGAATCCCGAACTGCGGTCTACAACCCGTACATCGCCGCCCGGCGTGAATGGGATGAGCGATATGGCGAGTTCATCACGCGCGCTCGAAACTGGAGGGCCATCGCGGTCGTTTGTGCGCTGACCGCCCTGATCTCAACTGGAGCAGTCGTTTGGCTTTCGTCGCGATCCCGAGTTGTCCCTTTTGTGGTGGCGGTGGACAGCTTGGGCCGTCCGATAGCCGCGGGTGTCGCCGAGCGCGCATCCGTGGCGGATGAGCGGCTGAAAAAGGCGGCCGTCGCGGTCTGGATCGAACAGCTTCGGTCCGTCACGACGGACGGCATTTCTCAGAGAGTTTCCATTGACCGTGTATATGCGCATATCGCCAATGGCACGCAAGCCCAGACGTTCATCAGCGAGTTCTACCGGGCCGATCCGCCGCACAAGCGCGGGCAAACGGAGACTGTCTCGGTGGAGGTGAAGTCCGTCCTTCCGACCAGCGACCGAACCTTCGAGGTCGAGTGGCAGGAGACAACGCGCGACCTGTATGGCGCGATCAAAGCGCAGGACCGCTGGAAGGGCGCGTTCACGATCGCGGTGAACCCGCCGCGCGACGAGCGACTGGCACGGATCAATCCGCTTGGGATCTATGTGACCCAGGCCAACTGGGCAAAAGTTCTCTAGGTGGAAGGAAGCAAAGTGAAACGATCTCTATTTCTTGTATCGATTTCAGTGTTCGCGCAAAGTCAGCCGAACCCGCCCGTCGAGGTGCGCCGTGAGCCCGCCTTGGTCGAGCAGTACGATTTCGAAGCCCAGGTGAGGGCGATGCAAGGAGCCTCGCCGACGGTAGTCGCCCCACCGACGTCAGCCGCCCCTCAAGACTCTGTTTCCAAGAAGGATGTGGTGCTAACGCCCACGGCGATTGAGGCGATTCGCGTGAGCGAGCGATGGTTAGAGGAAAACAATCCGCCCGCCGCAGGTCCAGATGGCAAGGTGGTGTACTCCTATGGCGCCGGCCTTCCCACCATCGTTTGCGCACCGCTTCGGGTTTGCATGATCGAAATGCAGCCGGGGGAGCGCATCGTCGGTGAGCCGCACATCGGTGACGCTGTGCGCTGGAACATCTCGCCGGCGACGTATGGATCGGCGGACGAAATGACTTCCGTCATCATTCTCAAGCCGCAACAGCCGGGGCTTGATACCAACCTGCTCATCACGACGGATCGCCGGGCCTACTACGTCCGGCTGATCTCAAAGGCTCAGGAGTATGTGGCGCGCGCCGGCTTTGCTTACCCGGCTGACGACGTTCGGAAATGGCAGCTGCACCTGGCCGCCCAACGTGCCAAGCAGCGCGACGCTGGGCGGGCAGTTGAGATGACGCCTGCCATGATCGCTGTCGAGCGAATGAACTTCGACTACGCAGTCAAGGGTGCGAACGAGATGCTGCGTCCGTTGCGCGTCTTTGACGACGGCTCCAAGACCTACGTCCAGATGCGACCTGAAATCCGGCACCGCGAGGCACCGGCTTTGGTTGTCGTTGGGAAAGACGGAAAGGGCGAGATGGTCAACTACCGCGTTCAGAACCAGACGTACATCGTGGATCGCTTGTTCGATCGCGCTCAACTCATCCTCGGATCGGGCAAGAAAGCCCAGAAGGTCGAGATCAGCCGTGCCGGAAAAGGATGAAGAGCGGCAGCCACTCGCGGACGTCAAACGCATCGAGTCGCCCAAGGGTATTGATATTCATCCCGACCCTCCGAACGCGATTCGAGTCAGCCGGCGTGCCATGGGATTCGTAGGCGGAACGGTGCTTCTCGTGCTGGTAGGGTACGCGTACGGCGGATTCAGGCGACGGATAAATGTTGAAACCGAGGCTGTCGGACGCGATGTCAAGAAGAATGTTTCTCCAGCATCTCTGGCCGGTGTCGAGTTCACGAAGGAGATTCCAGCGGGAAACGTTCCCATGTCGCGAAAAGGTGCGGAGCCCGCGCCTTCCCCATCGATCCAGGATCTTCGCGCACCAAGCGATCTGTACGCGTACGGGAGTGGGCCGATTCCTGGTATGGCTCCAGCGAATGAAAGGGTACTTGTGCGGCATGCCACCCCTCAATCGGTCCAGCCTACGCCATCGCCACCACCGACGGTCCACCAGCCTACGGAGGAGGAGCGACGCATCGCGGAAGCGTACCAACGAGAGCGAGACGCGATGCTCGCTCCGACTGCCATTCGCAATTCCCGTAGCGGGTTGCAGACTCCGAGAGCCGTTGCGGCGCCGAACGCATCGGACGATATCTCGCGCATTGCCGCACTGACGCAAGCGCTGGGCAGCCCCAAGGAGACCGTCCCCGCTGATCTCGTACAACGCGTAGTCGGGGCAGGCCACCGCGACACGAACGAAGCCGACGACCAGGAACGAAAGGAAGCGTTTATGAACGCGATCCGTTCGAAGCCTACCGATGGCTACTTGCGTTCACTACGGGTCGCGCCAATTTCACGCTTTGAGATCAAGGCAGGCTGGGAGATCCCAGCGATCCTGGAGCAGGGCTTGAACTCCGACCTCCCTGGAGAAATCAAGGCGCTTGTCATGTCGAACGTGTACGACACGGCGACAGGAATTCATCTCTTGATTCCGCAAGGTTCGCGACTTGTAGGCGTCTACGATTCGCATATCGCCTATGGTCAGGATGGCGTCCAGGTTGCTTGGAACCGGATCATCTTTCCGGATGCGTCGTCGATTGACCTCAACGGCATGGCGGGTATGGATGCGCAAGGCAACGCGGGGTTGCGTGAGAAAGTGGATCGCCACTACAAACGGCTGTTCGGAATGGCCGTGCTATCGAGCATGTTCGCGGTTGCGTTCGAGCTCACGCAGCAGCGGAACCGGACTGTCCTTACCCTGCCGAGCGTCGAAGAAACAGCTGGCGCAACCGTGGGCCGGGAGATCGGCCAGATCGGAGCGCAGATCACTCGGCGGAATTTGAATGTCCAGCCAACCATCAAAGTCGCCGCCGGATACAAGTTCGCGGTTCGCGTCAATCGCGACATCGCTTTCGAAGGACCCTACGAGCCGCTGAGCGGACCGGCTGAAGCCGCGCCGGATCTGAAGGCGCAGAAATGAGGAAGTCACCATGACGGACGCAGGGCAAGTGCGGTTGACGGACCTCCTCGACACCATCCACGCCTCCAATGCAAGCTACGAGCTGGCGTACCAGAGCAAGATCGCCATGGAGCGAATTCGGTTTGCAATTCGCCAACTAGAGACGCGCCGGCGGGAAGGCCCGGTTCGCGAAGCGTGCCTCCAATTGCTAGACGCCCTGGACCGGCTCCAATCCGCTGAAGTGAACTTCCAACGGCGAAATTTCAGGCCAGGAGCATCTGAGTGAACTTTGAAACGCGTCACAAGTCAATCGTGAGAGTTTCGCCTGAGGACGACGACCGCCGCTCGTCATTCCGGCCCACACCCTATTTGCTGAGTGTCCGAAGCGCAGCGGATTATCTAGGAAGAACAGAGAAAGCCGTCAGGCATCTTTACGAGAGGCGAGTGCTAACGCCGCTTCGAATTGATGGACGTGTTTTTCTGGATCGAAGGGAAATTGACGCGCTGTTCGAGCGGGCGAGAGCCGAGGCAATCTAGACCGTGCCGAGGATCAAGAAGAAACATCCGCATTCGAAGCTTGCCATGCCGCGCGGCTTTTACCTTAAGCGCGGTATCTGGTACAAGCGCATTCTGAAGCCAGATTCGAAGACGGGAACCTGGGGCCTTCGACCCGAGTCTACCGGCTGCCCCGAGGCCGATCGACAGCAGGCAATGAACTACGTAGTCCGGCGAGAAGAAGAACTGGGTAGGTCGCGGAGTGCCGGCACGATCGTAGATCCACGGCAGGTCACGATGGGCGAGTTGTTCGAGGACCTCCTGCAAAGCATTCCGCACGAGCCGACGCGAAGGAACTACGCCTCGGTTATCAACGCACATCTCCGTCCGTTCTTCGGACCGAAACTGGCAGTTCAGATAACAGTAAAGGACTGCCAAGAGTATCGCTCTCATCGCCGCTTGTTTGGGATTAAGGACACGACGATAAACCGCGACCTCTCAAAGGTAAGCAAAGCATTCAAGCTCGCGATTGGCCTAGGTAAACTTCACCGGACGCCCGCCGGTGGATGCGACTTTCACAAGCGGCCGGAGCGTGAGAATACGCGACGGGTCCGTCTTCCAGACCGTTACTACTCGACCTTCCGCGACGCCCTCCATCCCGCTCTGCGATGCCTATTCATCCTTGGCTACAACACTGGCCGCCGACTCAGCGACTTACTCCGATTGACGTGGGATCGTGTCGATTTCGAAGAAGGATGTCTTTACTTTGAGGCTACGAAGTTCGGTTCCGGGAAAGCGCCCTTCGTCGGGGAGATGGAGGAAGCCCTGCGGCAGCAAAAAGCAGGCCGAGATTCGTCTTTCCCGGGCTGCCCGTTCGTGTTCTTCTGGTTTGGCTATCGAATCGACAAGGATGGTCAGCAGATCCGTCGTTTTGATGGCATGTGGGCGCTCGCGGTCTCAGTCTTGGCCAACGAAATGAAGGCCCGGCGCGAAGAGCCACTGGACCTCCATTTCCATGACCTGCGCCGCTCGGCGCATTTCCAGATGCGAAAGGCCGGCGTCGATTCTCAAACGCGGCGCGACATTATGGGTCACGAGACAACGTCGATGGACGACCGCTACACCATGATCGACGATGAAGCGCTAAAGGTCGCCCGATTGAAGATGAACCAGTTCCAGAGAAGCGCCGGTCTGACGTCCGGCCTCGAAGATGTGCGGGTGGAAGACTTGAAGGCCGAGATTCGCCGTCTCGAAGCGCTTGTCGCCAAAGCCAATGATCCCCGGGAGTCCCCACATTAACCCTGAAAACCGTTCTCTGCGCTACCCTCTGCGCTACCCTCTCGTCTCTGGGCTAACTTCTAGTTCGTAGAAATGACTACAAACCTCTGATTGTATTGGTGCGGATGAGAGGACTTGAACCTCCACTCCCTTGCGAGAACTAGAACCTGAATCTAGCGCGTCTGCCAATTCCGCCACATCCGCACGATGGGAAGGCAAACCTTCATTATCGCCTGCTGCCGCACTGCTGTCAAAGCCGGGGCTTCAACTCCATCAACCGCTGGGCTCGCGCCGATCCGCGATTGTCGAACAGCAGTTCGCGTTCCTCCTCGCCGTCCTGCTTGATCTTCACCGTATTCGTTTGATCCGGCAGATAGGCGAGAAGAATCCGGTTCGTCAACGTCAGATCCAACATTCCATTCGGCGCGGGCGCTTCAAGATAGGCTGCCAGAAAATGGGTTCTCACCTCCAGGCCCACCCATTGAAGCGCCAGTGGCGCGCCTGTGCTTCGCTTCAACTCGAAGTGGCCCTTGAGGTACTCCTTCACGAATCCCTCCGCCTGTCTCCGATCGTCAAGCGTTGCATTTGCGCCAAGCTGGTCGCGCATCCGGCGTTCGATATCCTCGGCGTGGATCCAGACGATAATCTCCAGCGTCTTCTTCGAGGAGATGTAGTCAATCTGTGCAATAGACGCGTGGAAAGTGTGGGCTGCAGCCAGCGGCGCCAGCACCACGAATACGGCCCACGCCCGGATCATTCCGGCTGGCCGGATGGCGGCGCGGCCTTGGGTTTGTCTGGCTGCATCGGGTTGGTGGGCTTCTTGTCTTTGAATAGCTCGAATTGACGTTTGACCGGGCGGCGGGGAAACGCGTTGTTGGCCAGATTCGTGTCGGCGGTTTCCAAATGCGGGTCCAGGACGATCTGCCGGATTTCCTTATCGGTGATGATCATCTTCTCCACTCGGGCATTGTTTCTTCGCCAAATCTCGGCAGGAATTCGCAACTCCTGCTTCGCGCCGTCCGAAAACTCGACTTCCAGAACTACTGGCATCACCAAACCGCCAACGTTCTTGAGATCCAGCACATAGAAGTTCTGGCCGAGACTTAGAAGCTGCTTCTCGTCGTCCGTCAGCCCTTCGAGAAATGTCTTATACTCTTCTTTTTCCTTGCCGGTAACCGCGTATTCGTCATAGCTGTTATAAAAATCCTTCAAAGAAGCGTTCGAGTCCGTCAGCTTGGGCAAGTCACGGTTCCGCTGCGCGGAAAGCGTCTCGGGAACTTCGTCCACTTTCCTCTGCTTACTTAGCGGCTTCTCAACGTCCGGATTCTTGGTGTCGATACGGTAGAGACGCACGTCTTCAAGCGAAATGTCGGTGTGATCGGTTGAGAAGAACCAGCCCCGCCAGAACCAGTCGAGATCCACGCCGGTGGCGTCTTCCATGGTGCGGAAGAAGTCAGCCGGTTCGGGCCTTTTGAACTTCCATCGCCGCGAATACTCACGGAAAGCGAAATCGAACTGTTCGCGCCCCAGAATCGTCTCACGCAGCATGTTCAGGCCCGTCGCCGTCTTCTGATACGCATTGGCGAAAAGATTCTGGACGGAATCCGAACTCGTCATGATCGAGTCGTGTGCCGGGCTCTTCATGTAGCCCACTATGTCTTTCGGTTCGGCGTCCTTTGACGGATACTTCGGCTCCCACTCCTGCTCCGACAGGTACTGCAGAAACGTATTAATGCCCTCGTCGAGCCAGGTCCACTGCCGCTCGTCCGAGTTGACGATCATCGGGAAGTAATTGTGGCCTACCTCATGAATGATTACCGTGATCAAACCGTACTTCGTGCGTGCAGAGTAAGTTCCATCTTCGAGAGGCCGCGGCCCGTTGAAGCAGATCATGGGATACTCCATCCCACCCGTAACCACACCGTTCACGGAGATTGCTGTGGGGTAAGGGTAGGTGAAGGAGTACCGCGAATAGACGTTGAGTGTATGAATGACCGCTGCTGTTGAATACTTCTCCCATAGAGGGTTGCCCTCGTTGGGGTACAACGACATGGCCATCACCTTTTTTCCGTCGACGATGTGGCCCTGCGCGTCCCAAATAAACTTACGCGACGAGGCAAATGCGAAGTCGCGGACATTCTCCGCATGATAGATCCATGTCTTGGTTCCCATGGGCTTTCCGCCCTCGGCCGTCTTGGCTTCATCGGGCGTAACGATCAGCACGGGCGCTTTCGCCGTCTCGGCCTGTTTCAGGCGGCTGATCTGCGTTGACGTCAAGACTTCCGTGGGGTTCTGCAGCACGCCAGTGGAAGTAACGACGTGGTCGTCCGGGACGGTGATCTTTACCTGGTAGTCTCCGAACTCGAGCGTGAATTCACCGGAGCCAAGGAACTGCTTATGCTGCCATCCATTGACGTCGGTGTAGGCCGCCAGACGCGGAAACCACTGGGCGATGCAATAGATCCAATTGCCGTCCTTCTCAAAAAACTCCGCTCCAGTGCGCCCGCCGATTTTCTTTGACGGGTTGATGTTGTACTCCCAATCGATCGAGAAAACCGTCGACCCACCCGGTGGAAGTTCTTTCGGCAGATCGACGCGCATCATGGTGTTTTGGATGGTGTAGCGGATCGAGTCTCCGCCCGAATTCCGGACGCTCTTGATGCGGTAGCCGCCTTCGAACTTGGGGAGGAACGTAAGCATCTCCAATGTGCGAAAGGGAACCTTGGTCATATCCCGGGGCGCCGTCATCGTCGATGTCGTCATCGAATCGGGCGACCAGATATTTTGGTCCAATTGAAGCCACAAATAGGTAAGTGTGTCCGGCGAGTTATTCTTGTAAGTGATCTTCTCGCTCCCAATTATCTTCTGCTTTAGGTCGTCCAGTTCGACCGAAATGACATAGTCCACCTTTTGCTGCCAGTACCGGTGGCCGGGAGCGCCGGAGGCCGCGCGATACTCATTCGGCGTTGGAAGCGTCTCTTCCAGCTGGCGGAACTTGTCGGTGGAGCCCTTCTGCGTTTGCGCGGAGACCGCGAACGTCGTGAGGCAGGGGAGACCCAGGCAGAGGAGGGCGTACCGCATGTTCATAAGTCTAGATGACCGTCCACGTTTAGGATTTTCGCAAGCGCCGGCGCCGGTCCAGCTTCAGTTCGGATGTGACCTTCACTTCGTTCTGCGAAGCCGGGGCGGCCCGGATCTGATGCACCAGTCCAAGCGTGAGTTTCTGAATCAGGTCGCGCGCGATGCGGTAGTCACCTTCGGCGCGTCCCACGGGATCGGCGACTTCCCACTCGATGACCCTCGCCGGCGCAGGTTCCGGAATGGGTTCACCGCTGATGTTTATTAACCATTCGAATGGCAACCGCGACATTGCGGCGTAGTGCTTCGGGAACCCCGCGGAAATGTCGATGCCGATGTCGTCCATCGCTTGTACGGCTTTTGGGTCTATCCGCGTTGCGGGAAAAAGTCCACAGCTGGCCGGAGAAACGATGTCGAATCCGTAGGTTCTCGCGAATCCCTCGGCCATCTGGCTTCGAATCGCGTTCCCGATGCAGACGAACAGTACCCGCTTCACTTTAGACCCGCCATGAATCTCTCGTGGACGCGCGAGCCGGTACTCAACTCCGGATGAAACGTTGCCGCCATGTGACGGCCCTGCTCCACCCAGACGGGGTCGCCGCGATGTCGCGCCAGGATGCGCACGTCCGCTCCGGTTTGGCGAATGATCGGCGCGCGAATGAAGACCGCTTCGACGTCCCCGCTTTGCTCGGTCGACAGCGTGCTGATGTGGCTGTCGAGTTGGCGCCCATAAGCGTTCCGCTCTACGGTCAGGTCCATCAAGCCCAGCGATGCCTGATGGGGACTCGCCACTTCCTTCGCCAGCAGGATCGCGCCGGCACAAGTGCCGAATACCGGCTTCGTGGCGCCGAACTCACGCAACGGCTGGAACATCTTCTCTTCCTCCAGCAACTTCAGCATCGTGGTTGACTCGCCACCAGGGATGATCAGCCCATCGATGGCCTGAAGGTCCGCGGCCGTGCGAACCTCCACTGCTTCGCCTCCGGCGCGGACGATGCTTCGCGCGTGTGCCTGGTAGTCGCCTTGGAGAGCGAGTATGCCAACTTTCGGCAACTTACCAGCCTCTGCCCGCCATCAACTGCTCTTCCGGCAGCAGCCGGATGTCGAGACCCGCCATGCCGTCGGGAAGTTCCTCGCTGGCTTCCAGCACCTTCACCGGATCTTTCCAGTAAGTGGTGGCCTTCACCACGGCCTTGGCGAAACGTTCCGGATCGGAGGATTTGAAGATTCCGGAGCCCACGAACACCGTTTCAGCTCCCAGCGCCATCACCAGCGCCGCGTCGGCAGCGGTGGCCACGCCACCGGCGGAGAAGTTCGGTACCGGCAGCCGTCCATTCTTCGCGACCCATTCAATCAGTTCGAACGGCGCCTGATGTTTCTTCGCCTCCGCCATTAGTTCGCCGGAGTTCAGCACCGTCAACTGCTTCATCTCTTTCTGGATCGTCCGCATGTGGCGGACCGCCTCCACGATGTTGCCGGAGCCTGCCTCGCCCTTGGTGCGAATCATCGCCGCACCCTCGCCGATGCGCCGCAGCGCCTCTCCCAAGTTGCGCGCACCACAGACAAACGGCACCTTGAACCCACGCTTGTCGACATGATTTTCTTCATCCGCCGGCGTCAGAACTTCGCTTTCATCGATATAATCGACACCCAGCGCTTCAAGGACTCGGGCTTCCATGAAATGGCCGATGCGGCACTTGGCCATCACGGGGATGGAAACCGTACCCATGATTTCGCGAATCTTCGAGATGGGCGACATGCGCGCCACGCCACCTTCCTTCCGGATGTCCGACGGCACCTTTATCAGCGCCATCACGGCGCATGCCCCGGCCTTCTCCGCGATCAGAGCCTGGTCCGCATTGGTGACGTCCATGATCACGCCACCCTTAAGCATCTCGGCCAGCCCGATCTTCAATCGAAACTGCTCGTCCAACATCATCGCCGTCTCTCCTTATCTCAAACGATCGCCGTTGCCAGTTCCGGCAGCGGAGCCTGTTCATGAAACACCCGGCCCAACAGCGAAACGCCGTGGCGGATCCGCTCCGGCGTCAGCCCGCCGAAACTCAAACGAAAACTTCCCGCATGGCGCCGGGCCACCTCGAAAAACCGTCCCGGCAGATAGTCGACACCCGCTTGCTGCGCGCCTGCAAGCAGGCTGGCCGCTTCCAGTGGTTCGGGCAATTCCACCCAAAGATTCATCCCGCCCTGCGGACGCGTGAATACGGTTCCGGTGGGCATCTCGCGATCCATCGCGTCCAGCACGGCGGACAGTTGCCGCCTCCCGTACTCCACTACTCGTTGACGGTGCGCTTCCAACCGTCCCGACTCCGCAAATCGGAGCAGAACCGCTTGCGAAAGCTGATCGCTATGCAGGTCTGTCCGCTGCTTCGCTTCAGTCAGCCTGCGGAGGACGTCACGCGGCGCGGTTACCCATCCGGTGCGCAGCCCCGGAAAAGCGATCTTCGAAAAGCTGCCGATCTGGATCACGCGGCCCTTGGAATCCATCTCGGCCAGCGATGGCAGCGCTTCGCCCGCATACCGCAACTGTGAATAGATGTCGATCTCGACAATCGTGATGTCGTGATCGTAGGCGCGGCGCAGCAGCCGTTCGCGTTGATCGATCGACATCGTCAGGCCGGTGGGGTTATGGAAGTTTGGAACGGCAATCGCCAGTCGCGCCGGACCCGTTCCGCCATGCAGCGGCTCCAGCCGGACTCCGGCGGATTCGAAGACATTCTTGATTCCGGGATACGTCGGATCGTCCACCAGAACTGTAGTTCCCGCGGGCGCCAGAACGCGCTGCAGCAGATCCAACGCCTGTTGGCATCCGCTAGTGATCAGTATGTCGTCGCCGCCCAGATACCGCCTTAGCGGTCCATAGCCTTGCGCCTGTCCCAACTGCAGCAAGGTAGCGATGGACGAATCGGCGGCCACTTCGCGGATGGTCGCCTGCACTTCGTCGATGGGAAACATCTCTTCCAGCGGCCGCGATGTCGCGAAGCTGATCATGGTTTCCGGCTGCGCTTCAGCCATCGGCGCGCCAGCGACGAAGCTGCCTTTGCCGACGTGCCCCCGAATCAATCCCTCGCTTTCCAGCAGCGCGTAGGCGGAGGATACGGTGGTGCGGTTCAGACCAAGCTCAATGGCTAGCTCGCGGGTGGCGGGCAGGCGGTCACCGCGGGCCAGAACACCTTGGCGGATGTCGGCGCGAAACGACTCATACAGCTGCCGGTAAAGCGGCACTTCGGACTGATCATCCAATTGGGGCACATGAGTCATGCCAAAGCCATCCAAAGCATACCATATTGGACCGCAAGGCTCGATCGCTAGCTTTGATAGGATTAAGAAGGACTCGAAACCGTGCCTCGTCTCTACCGCGCAGTTATCGCGACCACCTTATTGTTTTCAATGGCATTCCTGGCTTTCGGCCAGCGCCGGAAGAAGAAAGGCCAAGACGACGAGCCTACGCAGCAGTTGGAAGTCCTGCCGGAGCCGCCGGGGTTCGTCACGGTCGAGACCGGCAAGATTCGATTCCTCTACTCGCCTCTGACTGCAAAGGGCCTGTTGTCGCAGCAAACCCGGGACGCGTTAAAGGCGCTTCAGAAGCAGGCGCGGGGGGCGCAGATCGTCCACGTTCGCGCGTTCGTAGCGGGCACGGGCGACATTCGACGGGTACAGACGATCGTCAGCGAAGTGTTCAGCGAGAAGAAACAAACGCTGCCTGCGGTGACCGTTGTCCAGATCGGGCTGCTGCCGCTGGAAGGGTCGCAGGTGTTGCTGGAAGCGACCATGTCCGATCGCAAGGCGATCAACCCGCATGGCATCGCATTCTTCTCTGGACAGCAAGTCCGGCAGGAAGGCGAGATCTCCAATCCCCTGTCGCCCGTGCTGCCGCTTGTCGAAAAGTCTCTGGACGCGCTGGGCACGGCCGTAGCGTCGGCGGCGGTGAAGCCGTCAGACATGCTGCGTGTCACCTGCCTTGTCAGCTCAATCGCCGACTATGAAGGCGTGCGTGCGAAGGTCGCCGGCGCCTATCCTGGCGCTGCCGTGGCGGTGCTTCAGCTTCAACGCGGACCGACTCGTCCGGTGTCGGAATGCGAAGCGGTCGCGCGGTTAACGGCGCCACCGGAGGCCGCTGTGCGCATGGTGAATCCGGCCAAGCTATCGTCGTCGCCCAACTATTCGCAGATCGCGCTGGTCCGCTCGCCGCGCCTTGTGCTGACGGGCGGCCAGATGGCATTCGGCGACGAGCCGGAAGACGTGAAGCTTGCGTTCGACCGGCTAGGCCGCGTGCTTTCTTCCGCCAACGTTTCCTACAAGGATGTCTTCTTCACCAGCTTCTACCCGCTGACGACGACGGTTCAGGAAAAGATTCGCGACGTCCGCTTCAGCTATCTTGATAAGTCGCGGCCACCGGCCAGCACGATGATCCTGTTCGAGGGGTTGCCGTCTCTGGACGCGTCGTTCGGAATGAACGTCGCCGCCGCCGCGCCATAGGAGAAATCATTCGATGCCCACGGTAGTTTCTTTCGGCGAGATCATGCTGCGCCTTGCGCCTCCCGGATTCGAGCGGTTTCTGCAATCGCCCCAGTTTGTCGCCACCTTCGGGGGCGGGGAAGCGAACGTCGCGGTTGCCTGCGCGCAGTTCGGCATTGGCGCGCGCTATCTTACCGTGCTTCCAGACAAGAACGCCATTGCCGACGCGTTCATTGGCGAGATGCGCCGTTTCGGCGTGGACCCCACTAGTATTGTTCGCGGACCGGGCCGGTTCGGGATCTACTTTGTCGAACCTGGGGCGAACCAGCGTGGCTCGAAAGTTGTCTACGATCGTGAGAACTCAGCGATCGCTTTGGCGGGTCCGGGCGCTCTCGATTGGGACAAGGTCCTTGCTGGCGGCGACTGGTTCCACATCACCGGAATCACACCTGCACTAAGCCAGTCCGCTGCGGATCTGTCGTTGGAGGCGATGCGCGCCGCGAGGAAGCACGGCCTGACGGTGTCGTTGGACCTGAACTACCGCAAGAATCTTTGGAAGTACGGCAAGAAGGCGAGCGACGTAATGCCAGAGCTGATGAAGCTTACCGACGTCTGCATCGCGAATGAAGAGGATTGCCAGACCGCGCTGGGAATACAGGTGGACGTGGATGTTCACTCCGGGAAATTGGACGCCACGCAGTATGAGAAGCTGACGTCGTCCGTACTGAAGGAGTACCCGAACCTGAAGTCGATCGCGGTGACTTTGCGAGAGAGCTTCTCGGCGTCCCGCAATGGCTGGAGCGCTTGCTACGCTAACCGCAAGGAGTTTCTGGTTTCAAAGCACTATGACATCACTCATATCGTCGATCGCGTCGGTGGAGGCGACTGCTTCGCCGGCGGACTCATCTACGGATTGCTGACGAGGCCATCGCCGCAGGATGCGCTGGAATTTGCGGTGGCGGCAAGCTGCTTGAAGCACTCCATCCCAGGTGACTTCAACCGCTTCACGGCGGATGAAGTGCAGGCGTTGATTCAGGGCGGCGGCTCCGGGCGCGTGCAGCGATAGCCCTTCCGCTAGGGAAGCGGAGCGTTCATATCTGCCTGTATCTCCGACTGCGTTAGCGCGCGGCTGTACACGCGCACCTCGTCGATGAGCCCGTTAAACCACTCTCCCCAGATCGAGTTTCCGCCGATGCGCAGCGGATTCGGGGCGGTCGCGATGGAGCCGGTTACGGCGGTGGTTGTCACAAGAACACCATTGACGTAGAAGCGAAGCTGGCTGCCATCATAGGTTCCCGCAACGTGGGTCCAGGTGTTGAGCGGCAACTGCGAGTTTCCTAGCGCACCCGTCAGCGGCCCTGTGGAAGAACCGGTGCGGATGAACATGCCAGGGAGGGAGCCGTTGTCGTTGGCATTCAGCGCCCACGCGTCGGTGCCGCTCATCTCTTTCGTGAAGATCACGCGGAAGGACGATAGAGTTGCGGGATTCGCCCAAGCCTCCACCGTCATTCCAGTTGTCAGATTCAGCGACGGACTCCCGGTGATCGTGACGAAGCTGTTCGTGCCGTTGAACGACAAGCCATTTCCGTACTTGCCGGGAACCCGAACCGCGTTTGCGATGGAACCGTGATTGTCCGTGCCCGACGTATCGCTTACCGTTGCGCCGCTGGCTTCGTTGAAACTCATCGCCACCACCAGACCCGACGGGGCCGAGTTTGAGGTGATGATCGACACGGGGCCGGACGTCGTCAGGTTGCCTCCGGTATCGCGCGCGCGGGCTGCAAGCTGATGCGGTCCGTTCGCCACGCCTGCCGAGTTCCAAGTAAGTGAGTAGGGTAGCGTAGTATCTTCAGCGCCCAGCGGCAGCCCATTCAGGAGGAACTGGACCCCGGCGACACCTTGGTCGTCGGAGGCGTCTGCGGTAAGAACCACACTGCCCGAAACGGTCAGGCCGGCTGCCGGGTTGGTAAGGCTAACTGATGGTGGGATCGTATCGCCAAGAACGTCCACAACAACTTCGTTCGACGGCGGTCCGGTATTCCCGGCTGTGTCCTCCGCCGTCACCCGGTAGAAGTAGCGTCCAGCGGCAAGATTAGTGTCGACGTAGGACGTAGAGACCGGTTGTGCGATCCGGTTCGCTGCCGAAGGCACGAAGCCCAGGGCGGCGGAGCGGTGTACGTTGTACCGGGTCACTCCCAGATTGTCGGTTGCGGCAGTCCACGTCAGCGAGGCCGTTCCGAGACCACCGGTAGCCTGCAGGTCTGTCGGCGCCGTGGGCGGCAGCAAATCCTCGTACGGCGCGGGGAAGCGCACGAAGCGGCCCACCGAGGGCACACCGGCGGAGTTCAGAACGAACACCATGTAATAGCCGGGCGGCGCATGATTCCCGTTCGCTGGCGCTTGGACGGTAAGGCCTCCGGGTACTTGCACGAAAGTAAGTGGAAGGCGCCGCTGGTCCATATTGATCTGGTGCGTCATCGATCCCAGGCGCATCAGGATCACCGACGCGATGTTCGTGGCATCGGCGGAACCAATGAAGAAACCGCTTCCATAATTCAGCACGTCCGGGAGGGAGGAAACCACCGGACGGGGGCCCTTGAATAGATAGGGTGGGGAATACAGTTCGTAACTTCGCTGATCCAATAGACCTGGAATGCGGCCCCCGCCCCCAACCAACACCCTGCCATCGGGAAGCAGCAGGGCGCTTGAGTGGTACATGCGCGGAACTCCCGCGCGGGCGAGCGTCGTCCAGGTTCGCGTCGCGGGCGACCACAACTCCGCCTCGTAAACCGGTTGGGTTGAATCGGTGCGTCTGGAACCGCTGGTGGTCAAGACCGTTCCATCGGGCAGAAGCGTAAGGTTGTGGAACGCACGCGCGAATGCCATATCGGCGGTTTGCTGCCATCGCGGAGTCGGCGTGTTCAGGTCGATCACGTAGGTTGAGGCCACCGCGGGGCGAACGTTGGGATCGTCACCCGCCATGCCGCTCTTCATGAAGCGTCCGGGTTCGTACATTACCGAACTGCCGCCTTCGGCGGCGGAAGGTTCCACGGTGGTCCAAACCTGCGAAGCCACATCGAACGTCAGGACTCCCGTCGGCGCCTCGTCGGTGCCCACATAGGCAAGCTTGCCGTCCGGCAGGACGAACATATGGGGATAGGCAGGAATGCGAAGGTTGGCGGCGGGCAGTGTCGTCCAGGAGTTAGTAACTGGATTATAGACTTCCGGAATCGGCACGTAGTCGCGGTCGTGCAGATCGGCTCCAGAGGTTACGAGAACGCGCCCGTCGGGGAGGACCGTCGCCGTCGGATACCAGCGCCGGTAGTTCATCGGTGGAGCGGTGGTCCAAGTCCGCGTCGTGGGATTAAAGATGTTCACATCGGCGATGCCAATCTGAGAGGTTCCATGGCCGCCCACCACCAGGATTCGTCCATCGGGCAGCGCGACATGTCCAGCGCAGAACAGATCCACTAGCGGGTCCTGAACGAGCGTGAAGGCGCCACTGGATGGATTCCACGTGCCACCCGGACGGCCCGCGCCATCAAGGCCCGGCACCCCTTCAAATCCCAGTACTTCACCCGTGTGTGTCAACGCCGTGTGAACCGACACTATGGGCCAACTTACTGGAGCCGACCATGATCCGGTGGCCGAGGGATCGGAGCCATTCGAGATAGAAATGCTCACAGGGGCCGACACGGTGGTGTTTCCGGAAGCGTCCCTCGCCCGAGCCGTAAGTATGTGAGGCCCGTTGGCGAAGGCCGCGCTATTCCACGTCCAGGAATACGGCACCTGGGTAACCTCGCTTCCCAAGTCCACTCCGTCGATCAGGAACTGAACGCCGAGAACTCCCGTATTATCCGATGCGGTTGCGGTTACAGTTGCCGCTCCGGAAAGCGTGCTGCCGCTGGCGGGAAGCGCGATCGATACCGTGGGAGGCACGGTGTCGGTTCCCACCGTCGTGAAGGTGACGGGTGTGGCCTCGGTCCCGGGAACATAGACGTGATTCGCCTTCACGAGAAAGCCAGTCAACGTATGAGTTCCAGGACTGACGTCCGTGAACTGCAGCACGCCATCCATCGGCTGCTCCCGTCGATACGGATTGGCGTCCAGGACAAAGTGCGCGTGGTCCACTTCGGCGGATGCCAGATCGCCCGTTGTCGAGTAGGTGATGTCAAGTGTAAGTCCGCTGATCGTCTGGTTCTGAACGGGGCTGTTGATGATTAACTTCGGGCCGCCTGGAAGCGCGATGGGGGAACTCATGTCATTCTGTACTTCAACGGCGGTAAGCGCTCGGTTGTAGATCCGGACTTCGTCGATGATGCCGCTGAAATACTCGCCCCAGATGGAACTGGCGCCGAGGGTCAAGGCGTTGGCTCCTTGCGCAATGGCGCCGGCGATGGCGGTGGAACTCACCAGGGCGCCATTCTCATAGAAACGGAGCTGCGTACCGTCATAAGTCCCGGCTATGTGGGTCCAGGAATTCAGGGGCAGCTGCGCACTTCCTCGCGCTCCAGACAGCGGACCCGTGGTGGAACCAGTTCGCACAAAGGCTCCAGGGCGCGACCCGTTGTCATTCGCCAGCAACGCCCACGCGTCCGTGGACGAAAACTCCCGGGTGACCACCGCCCGGAACGAAGACAGTGCGTTTGGGCTTACCCATGCTTCAACGGTCATCCCGGTTGAGAGGTCAAGCGAAGGCGAGTTGGCAATGCTAACCAGACTGCTGGTGCCGTTGAACATCAGGCCATTGCCGTACCTGCCCGGCACGCGAGTGATGTTCGAGGCCACTCCATTGTTCACACGTCCTGAGCTATCGAGCGTGGCGTTGCCCGAGGCTTCGTTAAAACTGAATGCAGCCACTAGGCCTGCGGGAGACGTGTTGAAGATATTGATTCCTACGGGTGCCGAGATAGTAGTATTTCCCGCCGCATCCCGGGCGCGGGCGGTGAGTATGTGCTGGCCGCTGGGATAGATTGCGCTGCTCCATTGGGCCGAGAACGGCGGCGTAGTCACTTCCGTGTTGATGTTGCCACCATCCAGCAGGTACTGCACGCCCACTACCGCCGTGTTGTCGGTAGTGTTGACCGTTGTGTTGACCGCTCCACTTACCGACGCGCCGCCGGCTGGGCTGGTGATCGAGATCAATGGGGGAACCGAGTCGTCTACTTCGGTTGAGAACAGCACGGGCACCGCGTCCGTCCCCACGATCTTCGAGTGGTCGGAACGGACGAAGAATGCTTCCAGCGTGTGCTGCCCGGCGGGAACGTTAGTGTAAGTGTACGTTCCATCCGTTGGCGTCTCCATGGCAGCCGGCCCGGAGTCCAGAACGAAGTGTATGTGCGAGGCACCGGCTGAGGCGGGATCGCCCGTGATCGAATACGTCACGGTGATGCTCGCGCCGTTAAGAGTCTGGCCGCTGACGGGGGCGGTGATCACTGGCCTCGGCAAAGGTCCGGCGGTGGTGGTGAAAGACACCGGCGCTGCGTCGGTGCCGGGAATGTAGCTGTGGTCCACGCGCACGTAGAAAGCGCGCAGGACGTGGGCACCCGGGGCGACCTCGGTGAAGCGGAAGATCCCGTCCATCGGTGAGTCCATTACCTGCGGGTTGGAATCCAGCACGAAGTGGATATGATCGGCGCCTACTGCCGCCAGTTCGGCCGGTGTTCCGTAGGTATACGTGACGTCGAAGCTGCTGCCCGGCACCACTTGGTTCGAGGTGGGCGACGTAATTACCGGCTTCGGCGGAGGGGGGCCCGTGGCCCCGGCAGTGAAGGCCACTGGAACCGCATCCGTTCCCGGAATGTAAGAATTGTCCGCCCGGACGAAGAAGGCTTTGAGAACGTGTGAGCCGGCCGCAACGTTGGCGAACTGGTAAGACCCATCGAGCGGAGACTCTTCAACGGGCGGCTGTGAGTCGAGTATGAAGTGGATATGCGTCGCGCCTACCGAAGCGGGATCGCCCATGGTTGTGTACGTGACGTTGACCGTTGAGCCTGTGACGCCTTGGCCTTCAGTGGGTGCGGTGATCACCGGGCGCACGCCTGTGTAGGGTGCCGGATCATAGGAGAGCGTCAGTAGGTCCGTGCTGGTCGTGAAGTTCGCGTTCGCGGTGGAACGCACCTGAATCCTTACTTCGCCCAAACCCGCACTCCCGCTGACGTAGTCCGAAAGGGGCGTTCCCGGAGCAAGACCCGTGCGCAAGAGTTCCGTAGTGCCCACGGCTCTGGAATCGAGAGGCGTCCAGGAGGCGGTGGTCCAGTTGTAGATAGAGATCGTCTCGGTGGAGTTCCGCGAATTCTTGCCCTTCACGCCGATTCTTAACCCCAGCGCTTCATTGGGAACGGAGACAAATGCCGCGTACCACGACGCCGTACGCGTGCCTGACGTTGTGGAGGTCACCTGATAGAACGCGTCATCGTCGTTGTGCAACGCGGCGGTCTCACCGGCCAGAAATGTGCCCGTCTCAATGGTTGTAGAGGACGGATAGACGGACTGAGACCCCGCATCCGCGTGCGCGAAGACGACATCCACCCAATAGTTCGTGTTCTGATAGGACTGATTCGGGAACTCGCTGGGTCCGTATTTGTAGACTCCATTGTTTCCATCTACTCCGGAAGCCAATGCGGTCACAGGGAAGTTGTAAGTTCCGCCGGAAGTACCAGCGAAATAGTAGGAAGTAGAGGAGTAGCGGCCCACCTCTGTGTGATATGAAACGACGTAGGTCGTGTTCGGCAGAACTGTAACGGCGGTCGAAAAGTAGGCCACCTGCCACCCGGAAGCGGTCTCGTCCGTAAATGTGACCGTGGCCAGCCGGGTGCCCGAACTGGACCAGACGCTCCCACTGTGAAGCCCTATATTTGCGGCGCCTTTATAGAACATGACACCGGTAACCACGCCAGGAACTTGCGACCGGAACTTCATACCCAGTTCCACTGCAGCGCTGTCGTTGTTGCTGATGGTGGCTGGCACCGCCGTACGCGGCCACACGGTTACCGTGCGTTCTGGCCCAAAGCCATGGCCGTGGCCGACAATAGAAAGCGAAACGACAGCGAACGCGAATAGGCAGACGCGTGGTGTGGAGAGCATCCTTGAACCTCGTTGGACGATTGCGCTAAGGCAAAACTACAACGAATAACAGGGGACTGCAAGAGCAGCAGTGCTATTTAGGTACCCGAGGTTCTAACTGCTCCAGTACTACGGTCGGCTAGGCTGGTACTGTTATCGACGCGTAGACGGCGCGGGCGGCTTCGACACCGCTGGACTTTGCGGCGAAGCCCTCGGCACGCAGCGCTTCTTCAAAAGCCTCGACGAAAAAGAGCACGTCGGCCTCAGTTGAAAGCACGCCCATCAGGCCGATGCGGAAGACCTTGCCCATCAATGGGCCGAAGCCCCCGGCGATCTCGATGCCGTGTTTGCTCATCAGGCGCTCGCGGATCTTGGCGTCGGAAACCCCGTCCGGCACTCGGGGTGTGTTCAGCGTCCAAAGGCGATGGCCCTCGCCGACATGCATTTCCAGGCCCATCGCTTCGACAGCAGCGACGAATGCCAGGTGGTTGCGACGGTGCCGTTCGAAGCGCGCTTCAAGGCCTTCGTCGGCGATCTGCCGCAGCGACTCGTGCAGCGCGTAGAACATCGTGATCGGCGCGGTGTGGTGGTAGCGGCGCGCGCCATCGAAGTACTCGGCCAGCAGGGACAGGTCGAAGTACCACGTGGGTTTTGCCGACTTCCGGCCGTTCTTCAGCCAGTCGATAGCCCGCGGCGACACGGTCATCGGCGAAAGGCCGGGAGGGCAGGAGAGGCCTTTCTGGGAGCAGCTGTACGCCACGTCGGCGCCCATCTCGTCCATATTGATCGGCATCGCACCCAGCGACGTCACGCAATCGACGATGGTGACCGCGCCCACTTCCCGGGCGGCGGCGCAGATGGTATGGCCGGGCTGATGCGCACCGGTCGAAGTTTCGGCATTGACGAAGGCGACGGTGTTCGGCTTCTCGCGAAGAATGAAATCCCGGGCTTCGCCGTCGCCAAACGTTTCGCCCCACGGCTTTTCGAACCGGACCACATTCGCGCCTTGGCGCTTGCCCATTTCGGTTTGGCGATCGCAAAAGAAGCCATTGGCGAACACCGCCAACTTGGAGCCGGGCTCGACAAAGTTCGCAATCGCGGTTTCCATACCGCCGCTGCCTGTGGCGGAGATGGCAAGCGTGAACGGATTGGACGTGCCGTAGCACTCCTTGAGAAGGTCCCGGATCTCGGTGTTCAGGTCGAAGAAATATGGATCAAGGTGCCCGACGATGGGCTTCGCCATCGCTTCGTAAACGCGCTCCGCTACCTGGGACGGACCGGGTCCAAACAGCAGGCGGCGGGGAGGGCTAAGTGCTTTCATGGTTCTCCTATCTTACAAAGGCATCTATCAAAGCGTTGTCATTGTCCGCCGCCAGGCTCCGATAAACGTAACCGCCCGGAAGCCGGATGGCGTTTCGCATCCAGTCCGCCGGGTCGGTCCAGAAAATCTTTGCGGATGGCGCCGCTACTGGAATTACGCCCGGGATCACGACGTCGTGCAGATCCTGATGCACCGGCTGATCCATCGCAGCGCGAATTGAATACGGCGTGCGATCCACCCAGATGCGGTCAATCGCAGGCTCGTTCGCCTGCGCGTAGATGGCCCACCAGCCCGCGACTCCGGGGGCGTACACCATCACCCGGGAGATCCCCGGACGCGTCCGTAGTTTTCGCGCCGCCGCCGCAATTCCGGCTGCGCGCAGCAGAGGAAGATTCTTGCCCACCAGCCACGCCCGCTCATTCGAGATCCAGTCGCCCGCGAATCCACGCGGCGAATTCACCGGCAGCCCGCGCGGGTTCAAGGCCAGCACGGTCAGTCCGCGGGCCGCGAACTGTTTGGCGCGCGCACCGGGTAGCGCTCCGGTTTCCACCACCACCACCGCCGTGCCGCCGGGGTTCTCGATCAGTACCTGATCCGTGTCGTAGGGATCGTCTGGCAGCGCGGGAATTTTCGCAGCCGCCGGAAGACCGCTGCGGATGATGTCGAACAGTTCGCGGCCGCCTGCCTGCCCGCTGGTGACAGTCAGGTCGAGATCCGGAAGCAGGTCCACCGCCTCCTCGCTGGCCGAGCCGTCACCATTCTTTAACCAACGAATCATCCATTCGTAAATCGCCTCGCGCACCATCAGGGGCGTCCCATGCGGTCCGGGACCAACCACCCACTTCACCCTTTCCTCCTGCCCCAACAGCCGGTACCAGCCGCGCGCCTCCTCATAAACCGGCTTCGCCGCAGCAGGCGGGAAGAAGTCCTCCTCGGTGGAGGAGATCAACCAGGGCTTGGGCGCAAACAGCTCGACGAAATCGGTCTGGTCCAGGCCGCTTGAGATAAAGCCGGGCCAACTCTGTTCGCTGTCGCCAACGGAACGCGTGAATAGCTGCTTGAAGGTCTGCATGTAGCAGGCAGGCGCAGCTACCTTCACGCGATCGTCCAGCGCCGAGATGAACGTAGCCTGCGTTCCGCCGCCGGAGCAGCCGGTGCAACCGATCCGTTCGCCATCGACATCGCCGCGCGTCTGCAAATAGTCGATGCCGCGAATGCCGTCCCAGATGAAGTAGCGCGCAACGCTCTGGCCTGCCAGCACGGCTTGCGCCCCGGCCATGAAGTGCTGGTCGGTCGACCCGCCAGCGATTGAACGGCCCAGGCGTTGATCGAACGCCTGCAACCTCTCGCCTTGGCCCACGGGATCGAACGCCAACACCACGAAACCCTTCATGGCGAGATTCGAGGCGATTTTCTGCGCCGCCGCTTTCCCGGCGTCCCAATGGCCCATCGCGAACAGGACTGCCGGATACCGGCCCGCCAGTTTCGGACGGTAGACGTTTGCGGTGACGACGTAACCGGGAAGGCTTTCGTACGTCACGCCTTCAACGACGAAGCGCCCGCGATCCTTCTCCCAAAGCTTACGGGCGTTGAGTGGGCCGCGCTCGTCCGGCAGTCCTCCAAGAAGGCGCAGCAGTGTCGTGCGGACATGGCGCTTCCGCGCATCCATCTGCTCCGGAGTGCGAATGGCGGCGATCGTCTGGTCCCGCTTTGCGAGATGTTGCTGCGCAGCCGCGTCCAGCCACGACACCAGTTTGTCGTTCGATGGTTGAGCCATCGCCAGTAGCGGAAGCAGCGCGGCCAGCACTCTCATGGCAAGATTTGCTCCAGCATTTCCGGAATCTCAAACACCGCGCGGTTATTCAGCTTCGCGGCACTTTCCCGCAGGACGTCGATCGGCATGGAGCGAATCGCGCCAGCGATATTGTCGAAATTGTCCACCACCATTCCGACGCCTTTGTCCTGCACCCAGTCCGTGTTGAAGCGTTCCTGCGGAAGCGTCCAGGAGTTCCGCTCGACGATGACGGGCAGGCGCAGCTGCAGCGCTTCGCTGATCGAGCCGGGCCCCGGCTTACCCACGAAGAAATCGGAAAGGCTCATGTAGTAGGGCACTTCGGCGGTAAAGCCTTCGACGAAAGACGGGAAACTCAGCGGCATGCCTGTTAGACGTTCACGAAGCTTGTCGTTCTTTCCGCAGATAAAGATCAGTTGGATTCCCAACCCCGCGCCAGACACCTGCCGCGCGATGTCCACCATCCGGCTGCTGCCGAATCCACCGAACAAGACGAGTCCGGTCAGCTTCCCGGGGTCCAGACCCAAACGCGTCCGCTCCGCCGCCCGGTCCACCGTTGGAATCTCGTAGAAGCGCGGGTGGAGAATCATCCCGGACGTCTGAAAGACCCTGTCCGGCGTGTGGCCCAGTGCACGGGCCTGCTGCGCGGCGCGTTCCGTGCCGCAGATAAACCACTGGTCCTGCTTCTCTATCCAAAAGTGCGGAGGGTAGTCGGCCAAGTCGGTGAGGATCGTCACCATTCGGCCTCCGGGGACGACGTTCCGGTAGGCCTCGAAGAGCACGCGGTTGAAGTTGGGAATCACGCTCACCAGCAACTCCGGCGGATCGATACGCCAGAAGTCGGTTAGCATCCTTACCGCTGGCGAATGATACAGGCGGATGACGCCATGCATGGGCCCGATCAGGTACTCCGACCCCAAGGTCCAACCTTTCCGCAGCAACAGGTTGTAAATATCCTGCATGCGAATGGTCGTCAGTTTACGGAAGATATCCAGCTGGTCCAGCGTCTCCTGCAGGTTGATCAATCGGACCTTCCAGGGGCGTCCTGACGATTCGATGGAGAGCTTCAGAGCGTTCGCGGCGGCGCGATGTCCGCCTCCCGCGTCGAAGAAGACGATGTCGATACGGCGGTTCGGGTCTGTCAAATAGCCCATCCTACAGCCTGGGAAAGGGTTACGTCGGCTAAAACAAATCCTTCACGAATGTTTTTTGGATAATTCACTGGATTGACACCGGAACCGCGTAACTAGGAGACATGAAGTGCGATCTGCATGTCCACACCTACCACTCGGGGATGTGCACCGTTCCGCTTTTGGACCGCATTTGCAAGGAAAGCTACACCTCCCCCGAGGACGCTTACGAGAGGCTGAAACGTCTCGGCATGGATCTGGTGACGGTGACAGACCATGACTCTATCGGCGCCGTCGAACAGTTGCGCTCCCATGACGACTTCTTCCTGTCCGAAGAAGTAAGCGTCACGCTGCCCGGCGGAACGCGCGCGCACGTCGGGGCGTACGACATCAACGACCGCCAGCACATCGAGATCCAACGGCGGGCCGCCGACGTTCCGTCTCTGCTGGCGTATTTCGACGAGCAGCGGCTGTTCTTCAGCATCAACCACGTCTTCTCTTCGTTGACCGGTTCGCGCACGCAGGCGGACTTCGATTTGTTTGCTGAGCGATTTCCCGCCATGGAAACGCGGAACGCGGCGATGCTGCATTCCGCCAATCGCGCGGCGGCGGAACTGGCGTCGCGTCTCGGAAAGGTTCAGGTAGCGGGCAGCGACGCGCATGCGCTGCACTCCGTCGGGCGCGCGTTTACCGAAGTCGCCGGCGCGCGTTCACGCAGCGAGTTCTTTGCCGGGCTGCGGGCAGGCCGCGGACGGGCGGTGGGTGGCTCAGGAAGCTGGGCGAGGTTGAACCTTGAAGTGCTGTCAATCGTCGGCTCTTTGTTGCGCGAACGCCCCGAAGCAATCCTTCTTGCGCCGCTTCTGTCGCTTCTCCCTGCCGTTTTACTCGTAAACTATGGGAAGGAACTGTTGTTCGCCGCCGTCTGGCAGGCGCGCTTGCGGAACATCGCGGGAGTGCCGGAGTTCGAGGTGGCGGGATGATCGTCCTGCCAGTTGTGCGCAACTTCATTGAGTCGCGCGATCACAGGCTGATGCGCCGCATCAACAGTTGGAGTGCGCCCACTTGGGTTCGCATGTGGATGCTGGCGGCGACACGCGGTGGCGACGGCTGGCTTTGGTATGGCTTGGGAATCGTGCTGGCGCTCTGCGGCGGACCCGACCGATTCCGCGCCATCGCGGCGGCCACATCGGCGTCGGCCACCGGCATTTTCCTTTTCCTGTGGTTGAAGCGCTACGCGGGACGGCGGCGGCCCTGCCACATCGCTCCGCACTGCTGGGCCACGCTGCTTCCGCCGGACCAGTTCTCGTTTCCATCGGGACACACCATCACGGCCTTCGCGATGGCTATTTCTGTAAGCGCGTTCTATCCGGTGCTGCTGCCTCTGATGCTGTTCGTCGCGCTCTCGATCGGCATTTCCCGGATCGTGCTGGGCATGCACTTCCTTTCCGATGTCGTCGCTGGCGCCGCGCTGGGCACGATGCTGGGCTATCTCTCCTCCAGCCTGCTGCGCGCATAGGCGCGGCGCATCGCCGGGTTCGCGCGACAATGAAGGACGAGCAATGCTTCGCTCCACATTGCTGTTCCTCTCCCAAAGACCAGGACTCCGCCGGTGGATGGAGACGTCGCCGATCGCGGAACCCCTGACCCATCGCTTCGTCGCCGGACAGGAACTTGAAGACGCCGTCGCCGTTTGCCGGAAGGTGAATGAAGAGCGGATTGAGGCATCGCTCGATCATCTCGGCGAGAACGTTCACTCGATGGAGGAAGCTGCCGCCTCGCGCGACCAGGTGCTGCGTTCCGTGCGCGCCATCGAATCGCAGAAGCTTCGGGCCACCGTCTCGATCAAGCTGACTCAATTCGGGCTGGATCTCGGCACGGAGGCGTGCCGACACAACCTTCAACCGCTGGCCGAAGCGGCGTGCAATGCCGGTACACGCGTCGAAGTCGACATGGAAGCCAGCGAATACGTAAATCGCACGCTACAAATCGTCCGCGAACTGCACCACGAATATGGGTGCGTGCGTGCCGTGATTCAAGCCTACTTGCGGAGAAGCGAAGAAGACATTCGGCAGTTGAATGCCGAGGGGATACCCGTGCGCCTGTGCAAAGGCGCGTATCAGGAGCCGGATGAGGTGGCGCTTCCCAGCCGCGACGAGATCGATTCCAATTACATGAAACTTGCGGCGCTGCTTCTGGAATCCGGCGTGGACCCGGCTTTGGCCACCCATGACGAGGCGATGATGAAGGCCGCCTCCACGGCCGACCGGACGAAGTTCGAGTTCCAGATGCTGTACGGAGTCCGGCGGGAACTTCAGCGCAAGCTTACGCGCGAAGGGTATCGACTTCGGCTTTATGTTCCCTACGGCGACGCCTGGTATCCCTATTTCATGCGGCGCATGGCGGAGCGGCCCGCAAATCTGTGGTTTGTCGCGCAGAGCGTCCTTCGTGGATAAATATTCGATGCAAGCTGGCAACTTTCACGCGGCGGGAGCAGTCTTAAGGATCAGATGAAGTACTGGGCCTTCTTTGCGGGTAAGCTCGGGCTGATCTGGGGGATTGCATTCCTCCTGAAGATGGCGCTTCATCTGGCGGTTCCGGTGGGTGTGGTGGCGCGGCGCTACGGCCATCAGCCTTTTGCGCACGATCTGGCGTGGACCACCGCCATGCTGGTCTATACGCTGGTTTGCGTGGGATTGGTAGCGCTGGCCATCCTCGACCAGAAGTACCGGTGCCGCACCTGTCTTTCCCGCCTTCGGATGCCCGTCATCACAGGCTCCTGGGGCAGGGCCACCATCTTTTCGCCGCCCAGAACCGAATATATCTGCCCCTACGGACACGGCACGATGAGGGAGAATAATCTGAAGATTGCGGGCCGTCAAGCGCCGGACTGGGTGGAACATAAGGACATCTGGGAAGAACTGGAATCTCTCCCTCCTCCTAAATAGCGAATCGCACTTTTCAACGTGCGAGAATTGGCTAGGAACATTTCTTTGCCGGCGCGTTTAAAAGCCAAACGAAAACGGTTCGCATTCCTGATCTTCTGGCTGCTGGGCGCTATCGCGCTCGCCGGCGCGGTGGCGCTGGGCACGGGCATCTACTTCTACAACAAGTACGCCCGCCAGATTGAAACGAAGCTTGCCGTCGGCCCGTTCGTCAAGACTTCCAAGATCTACGCCAATCCTCGAACGGTTCGCGTGGGAGATCCGCTGGCGATGGACGACTTTATCCGGCATCTGCGCGGTTGCGGATATGCGGAAAAGCGGGGCAGTCTCAGAGGCTGGTATCACGTGCGTGCGGATGCCCTGGAAATCTTTCCGGGGCCCGATTCGTACTTCCGCGAAGATCCCTTCGTCCTGAAGTTTTCGCAGGGCCGGATTCAGCAGATCATCTCGCTCCGCGACAGTTCCCAACGCAATCAGTTCCAACTGGAACCCGCGCTGATCACCAATCTGTTCGACCGTCAGCGGCAGAAACGCCGGATCGTCCGCTACGAAGACCTTCCCGCAACGCTGGTGAACGCGGTCGTGTCGGTGGAGGATAAACGGTTCTTCCAGCACGCGGGGCTGGACCCGCTGCGAATCCTGAAGGCCGCCTACGTCGACATCAAGAAGGGCTACCGCGCGCAAGGCGCATCCACCTTAAGCATGCAGTTGGCCCGCGGCCTGTGGCTGACGCCGGAGAAAACGCTGCGGCGCAAGGCCGCCGAAACCCTGATCACGCTGCACCTGGAACGGACGCTGACCAAGCAGCAAATCTTTGAATACTACGCGAACAACGTAGACATGGGCCGCAGGGGCAGCTATCAGATTCTGGGTTTCGCGGAGGCGTCGCAGGCGTACTTCGGCAAGGAGATCCAGCGGTTGACGCTGGGCGAATCGGCGACGCTTGCGGGGCTGATTCAACTGCCCAGTTTCCGCAATCCGGTTCGCTGGCCAGACCGCGCGAAGGCCCGCCGCAATGTCGTGCTGTCGCTGATGCGGGATAACGGATATCTGAATGACCGGGAGTATGCGTTGGCCGCTGCCGAGCCGGTGGTTACCGCGCCCGGCGCGATCGATTCCAACGAAGCGCCTTACTTTATCGACCTCGTGAACGAGTGGCTTCAGGACAACTTCGAGAACCGTGACTTTCAGGCCGACAGCTACCGCGTCTTTACCACTCTCGATCCGGCGCTGCAGAAGGCCGCAACCGAAGCCGTCACCATCGGAATCCCGGAAGCCGACGCGCTGATCGAAAAACGGCGTCTGCGCACGAAGTCCGCTGGACCGCAGGCTCAGGTGGCGCTGGTGGCGCTGGATGCCGAGACCGGCGAAGTGCGCGCGCTGGTGGGTGGTCGCAACTACGGGATGAGCCAGTTGAATCGCGCAGTGGCCAAACGCCAGCCGGGATCGATTTTCAAGCCGTTCGTTTTCGCCGCCGCCATCGACACGGCGGTCAACCGGTTCGACGATACGCCGGTGCTGACGCAGGGCACGACACTCGAAGACGAGCCCACGATTTTTGAGTTCGACGGGAAAACGTACGAACCGGACAACTACGGATCTAAATTCTATGGCCCGGTAACGCTGCGCACGGCGCTGGCGAAAAGCCTGAACGTTCCGACCGTCAAGGTGGCGCAGTCGGTTGGCTACGGTCACGTCGCGGCACTGGCGAAGAGTGCGGGGCTGGAGAGGCAGAACGGAACTCCATCGATTGCATTAGGTTCCTACGACGCCACGCCGCTGGACATGGCCGGCGCGTACACGATCTTCACCAACTCCGGCGACTATGTGAAGCCCGGATTGATCCGCGCCGTCTTCGACAGCGCCGGAAAGCCGATCTTCCAGAGCTCCGCGGTTCGAAGGCCTGTTGCCGATCCCCGCGTGGCCTTCGTACTGGTCAACATGATGGAAGAAGTAATACGGTCTGGCACCGCCGCCGGTGTTCGCGGCAAAGGCTTCAAGCTGCCCGCTGCCGGAAAAACCGGCACGTCGCGCGACGCTTGGTTCGCCGGATTTACCTCGAAGTTGATCTGCGTCGTGTGGGTTGGCTTCGACGACGGAACCGACCTGAAACTGGACGGCGCGAAAGCCGCTCTGCCCATCTGGACCGAGTTCATGAAGCGCGCGCACGAACTGGTGGAGTACCGCAACCCCGTGCCGTTCGCGCCGCCGGAAGGCGTGACGATGGTAAATTCCTGCACGGGCGGGAATCTGGAGGCGTTTGTCACAGGCAGTGAGCCTGTGAATCCGTGCGGCGGCGAGACGCGCGTGGCGTCGTGGGACGAGATGGACTATCCGCAGGCGCAGCCTCCCGTAACCGCGAGTGCCCGGCAGCAGCCGCTGGGCACAACCCCAGTGCCGCTAGATCCCGAAACTGAGCCGGAGAAGCCCAAACAAAAGCAGAACTTGTGGAACCGGATTCGAGGTATATTCAAGTAGACTTTGGAGGCGGCTATGGTCTATACCACCGCAATTCTGGTTCTGGCCGGCATCGCTGACGCGCAGACGGCAAGCGTCAAACCACAGGGCTTCACTGAGACCCGTGGCGGCCTCAGCGAGCGGCCTACGCTCACGCCTGATCGTCCCGCTCTTACTCCGGAAATGCGCGGCGACATCTACATGGCCCGCAAGATGTTCCGCGAGGCTGCCGACATGTACCGCCAGATGCCGCAGGACACAGCGATCACCTGGAACAAGGTGGGCATCGCCTACCACCAGATGCTGGACTTGGGCGCGGCGAAGAAGTACTACGAGCGGTCGATCAAGTTGAACCGCAACTACGCCGAGGCGATCAACAACCTGGGCACGATCTTCTATGCGCAGAAGAATTACCGGAAAGCCGTCGGCCTCTACAAGAAGGCTCTGAAGATCAATCCGGCATCCGCGTCGGTGCTAAGCAATCTTGGTACCGCTTACTTTGCGCGCAAGAAGTACGACGACGCGTTCCGCGCCTATCAGGAAGCGCTGTCCATTGATCCGGAGGTCTTTGAGCACCGCGGAGCCGCAGGCGTCATCCTGCAGGAACGAACGGTAGAGGAACGGGCGAAGTTTCATTTCTATCTGGCGAAAACCTACGCCAAGGCGGGACAGCACGAGCGCGCGCTGATGTACATTCGCAAGGCGCTTGAGGAAGGCTTCCGGGATCGCGGCAAGCTGACGGAAGATCCGGAGTTTGCTCTGATGCACGAGATTCCGGAATTCCAGGAACTGCTTCGCTACGAGCCCAAGATCCTTTGATTCGAGCCTCTGCGGTAATCCTTCTCCTTATTGGGCTGTGGTCGTGCGGCAAGAAAGCGGAAGCTCCGCTTCGAATCGCGTTGGCGCCCGCTGAGAATCTAACCGGGGATTCCACTCTCGACTGGATTGCGGCCAGTGTTCCCTTACTGCTCGCGGCGCAGTTGGAAGGCGCTGAGGGAGCGTCGATCTCGCGAGTGTCCAACCGGCATGACGCGGCGCTTGTTAATTCGAAGGCCCTGCTGTGCCGCTATAGCGTCGAGAAGAGTGACCTCGTCCTCAGCTGTTGGCGTGAAGGCTCCGGCGATGCGATCCGCTCTACCGGATCGTTGGACGCAGGCCTTCCCGCAATCGTGACACCGGTTGGACAAGCCGTCGTTCGACGCGCGCGTGCTGCCCCGCCGATTTCGAACGCCGCGCTGATGGCCTACGCGGAAGGCAATTTTCTCGAAGCCACGCGCCTGGCGCCAGATTTCGGATACGCGTACGCGGATGGCGCCGCGCAGTCTTTCCTGAAAGGCGATCGCGCGGTGGCGGATCGTCTGGTGGCCGATGGAACGGCGCGCGGGTCGGGCATCGGCGACATCCCTTTGGGCAGGCTGCAACTCCTGGCCGGCGCGATGAGCGGAAAGGATCGCGATCAGATTGCCGCGCTCCGCCGCCTGACTTCTCTGCTTCCAAACGACTCGGCAAACTGGGAGCGTCTGGCGCAACTGCTGTCGGGCGACGGGGATTTGAAAGAGGCCTCCGCCGCGCAGTCTCGGCTTTCGGAACTCGAACCCGAGAAGCAGGCGGTCTGGAATCAGCTTGGCTATTACCGCGTGTGGGAGGGCGACCTTGCCGGAGCGGCCAAGGCTCTTGAGCGCTACAAGGCGCTCGCTCCCGGCAGTCCGAATCCGCTGGACTCATTGGGCGACGTCCACTACTATGCCGGACAGTTCAAGGAGGCTGAGCGCTACTTCCTGGACTCGATGGCGAAGGACCCGGCATTCTTTCAGGGGCAGGGTTACTTCAAGGCCGCGATGGCGCGGCTTCGCCTGGGCGACGCTGCCAAAGCTACGGAACATTTCGAGAAGTTCGCCACCGCGCAGGGTCCCGCCAAGGAACTGCTGCTGGCTCAGTGGGGCTACATCTCCGGCAGCAGCGGAATGGCGGATCTGGAGAAGGCCGCACGATCGGACTCGCCGGATACAGCCGCCGCCGCATGGGCGCTGCTGGCGGTGCTGTATCAGAGCGAAGGCAAGGACGCCGCCGCGCGCGACGCTGCACGGCAGGCGCTGTTCCGGTCGCGCACGCCTATGGCCCGTGTTGCTGCACAAGCCGTGACGTTCGCTACGCTGCCCTCCGTCTCAAAAGAAGAGTGGCTGGCACGCGCGGAGAAACTGATCCCAGCGCCCGATCAGGGACCGGTTCGAAAGCGGCTCGCCATGTACGGGATGCTGCTGCATCGCGACTGCGATGGCGCAGAGTCAATCTCCAAGGGCCGCCTGCGCCATCTTGCGCCGCCGGACGATCGCGAGATGCGGCTGGTGCTGGCGTGGTGCCTTGCGGAGCAGGGCGATCGACAGGATGCGGCGGAACTATTGAAAGTGAATCCGGTGCCCGCGTCGCCGCTTTCCAGCCCCTTTGAGAGCCTTTTGATCCGCAGGGAACTGGACCTTCGGAAGCTGCTGAAGAACTAGGCCTGCGCCTTGTCCCACGGGCGCGTGGGCACGCCCCCATCGCGGTTCGCCACGCGGTCATACACATGCAGCGCATTCACGCTGCCCAGGCCTTCGTTGTACAGGCTGGTTAGGCCGAAGCCCTCCCGGAGATCTTCCACGAAGGCATGCAGCGCTTGCAGCTGCTCCGCCGTAGCGGCTTCTTTCTTTCCCGAAGGCGTCAGCCAGAATTTCTGATTGCCGCCATCGGCCAATTCGCCGATTTCGTTACCCACAACAATTCCCACGGGATCAATCGTGTAATCGGCTTCGCCCTTCACTTCGATCACAGCGGCGCAGCGGCCCCGCATCGCGATGGTCTTGGCGGCAGACTTCCGGGCGGTTGACACCCCCATCGATTCGACAGTCTTCAGACGGTCGTCGAGCGACGGAATGTGAGCCTTCTCGCGGCGAAAGAACATGAGCCTTCAGTATACGGCGCGGGGCAGCCCCATCGTTGCATTTCCGTTACGGATGTGATTCACTAACGCCAGCAAACTTTTGCTTAGAGGGTTAGAGGGGGTTTCCATGTCGAAGTACATCTTCGCTGCTTTCCTGACGACGGTCCTCGGTGCACAAACCACCGTAGAGTCCGTTCCGTTCCGGGCGATTCTTAGCCCGCAGAATGAGGTGCCGGCACTGAACGTGGACGCTTCGGGCGTCGCCACCGTTTGGCTGCACGTCATCAAGGACGCATCGGGCCAAATCGTTTCCGGCTCAGCCGATTTCGTGGTCAATTACCGCTTCGCTGCTGGCGTGACGCTAACCGGGTTGCACATCCATCGCGGCGCGGCTGGAGTCAATGGTCCGGTCACCATCAACTCCGGCTTGGCGTCTACGCCCGATACCACCGGACGCGCGGGAGTCAATCTCCAAGGGCAGATTCGCGCGGACAATGCGGCGGCGCTGTCTACGGCGAACGACATGCTGACCGATCCCGCGGGCTTCTACGTCAATCTGCACACGACGGACTTTCCCGGCGGCGTGATTCGCGGACAGTTGGAGCGCGCGCAGATGAAAGTTCTTCTGGGGCAGATGCGGCCTGAGAACGAAGTTCCGCCGGTGCAGAATCCGGACGCCAGCGCAATCGGCGCGGTGCGCCTGCTCTATACGACAAGACCCGACGGTTCGCTGACCACGGCTTCGGCCACCTTCGACGTTAGCTATACCGGAATCTCCGGCGACGGTCTCCGTTTCACCGGCCTGCACATCCATCGGGGCGGGGCGGGCGTGAACGGTCCCGTCACTATCGACAGTTCACTGCCCGGCGGAACGAACGGGCCGCTGGTAGCTTCCACCGGAACTGGCACGGTCAGCTTCACCAATGAAGTAAGCCTCACCAACGTTGCGGCGGTCAGCACGTTCTACGATCTTTTGGGCGATCCCAGCGGGCACTACATCAACATTCACACCAACGTCAATCCGGGCGGCGTCGTTCGCGGGCAGCTTCGCAATACGGACCAGCTGTCGCTGATGATGGAGATGAGTCCGCTGAACGAGGTTCCGCCACTTAGCAGCCTCGACGCCAGCGCGTCTGCGCGATTCGACATCTGGACCCTGCGCGACATGTCCGATGCGGTAGTCGCGGCGACGGTCGCCTTCGACGTGAATCATCGATTTCCTGGAGAGGCCACGTTCACCGGCCTTCACATCCACAACGGTGTTTCCGGGATGAATGGCCCGGTGACCATCGACAGCGGAATCCGTACGGGAGCGACCGTGGCCAGCCCCGCGGGCTTCGGCAACATCTACCGCACCGCCGTTGTGTCGTCCACCGCGGGCCTTGCGACGCTGAACACGATGCTGACGCGTCCTGAAGCCACCTACATCAACCTGCACACGATGGTGAACCCCGGTGGAGCCGTGCGCGCACAGTCGGCCGGCGAAGGCGGACCGCCCAGCGTCGAAGCGGTTATCAGCGCCGTGTCCGATCCAACCTATCGCGAGACTGCGCCCGGTGGACTGATCTCCATCTATGGCCGCAACCTTGCACGGATCAGTTCCACGGGTGGCGGCGGGGCAACCAGCGCGGCCCCTGGCACGTTGAACGGAACCCGCGTCATCGTCGGGAACAATGGCGCGGCGGTTATCAGCGTCAGTCCGCGCGTCGTAGTTGCACAGGTTCCGGCTGAGGCGTCGATGGGAATGAATCCGCTCTACGTGATCAGCGCCACGGGTACGTCGAACACCGTCATGGTGCCCGTGAAGTCGTACGCGCCCGGCGTGTTCGTCGATGCCAACCTGGCGCAGGGCAACCGCGCCATCGCCTACAAGGCTGCGGATCTGTCTTTCGTCACCATGTCGAATCCAGCCGCCGCGGGTGACGATGTCCTGATCCCGGCGGTGGGCCTCGGTCCGGTTGTACCGCCCATTCAGACGGGGCTGCCCGGCAACAGCGGAGCCCCGCTGGTGACGCCGCAGGTGATGATCGGCGGACGTCCGTCAACGCGCGTTTCCGCGATGTCGGTTTCGATGATGGTTGGGGTGTACTGGGTGACGGCGCGCGTTCCGGAAGGCGTCGCGGCCGGCATGCAGCCCTTGGTGGTTTCGGCCAACAATCAGAACTCGAACCCCACGTTGATAGCCATACGATAAGCTGGGCTTCGAGCCATGAACGCTCGAATTCCAGCCCTTATTGTGTTGATCGCGGCGGCCGGATGGCTGGTCTCTGCACAGAGTCCCGTCGGGCGGCAGCCCTCAGCCACGCCGGTTGAGGAGCAGTTGGCCCGGCATCGAAGTCTGGGCAAAGCCTTCTACGAAAATCCGACAACGCAGCAGCAGTCCGTTGATGAGTTCCGCAAGGCGCTGGCGCTAAAGCCGGACTCCGTGCGGGAGCAGTTGAACTTCGCGTTGGCGACACTACGCGCCGGAAAAACCGCCGAAGGAATCGCGCTGCTGGAGGCTGTCGAGAAGAGAGAACCCAAGCTTCCGCACCCCTATTTCAACCTCGGTGTCGAGTTCAAGAAGCAAGGCGAGAACGAAAAGGCATTGACCCAGTTCCAGGAATTCGTACGGCTGGTTCCGGACGAACCGATGGGCCGCTACAACCTGGGCGTGATCCTCAAGGCAAGCGGACGCATGCCCGGCGCGCTTCGGGAATTTGAGGAAGCGGCGAAGCTGGACCCGAATCTTGCGGCTGCGCGGTTTCAACTCTTCAACGGCTACCGCGTCGCGGGCCGGCAGGATGACGCGCGGAAAATGCTGGCGGAGTTTCAGCGTCTGAAGAAGGAACAGGACGGCTCCGCAACACCCGAAGATGTCGATTGGTGCGCTTACTCGGAGGTCTACGAGGTTCTCGATCCATCGAAGATCGCCGAAGCGCCGCGCGATGTGGCGCTGAAGTTCGACGATGTCGTTTTGGGCGAGGGCTTCACCGGCGTGGTGATGGCCGGTCCGACCATCGTCGGGTGGTCGAAGGCGGGCTTGAAGGGATTCGGCGGCGAAGTTCCCCGCGTGGGCGCTGTCAAGCACGCCGCTGCGGGCGATTTCAACAACGACGGATTCGTCGATCTTTGCGTGATCACGGAGACCGGCCCGGTGCTGGCAGCGCTGGGAACGAAGGCCGGTGCGCGCGAACTACCGGCGGGCGTTTTCAACGCCTGCGTCTGGATCGACTACGACCATGACTACGATCTGGACCTGATTCTGTTGGGCAAGGAATCGAAGCTGTACCGCAATCAAGGCACGGCGGGCTTCGTCGACCGTACGGCCGATTTTCCTTTCGTGCCCGGTGAGGCCGTCGCGGGCGTGGTCTACCGCATCGTTCCCGACACGCGCGGCACCGACCTAACCGTTTCCTACGCCGACCGTCCTGGAGTCGTCTACCGCGACGAACTCGCCGGTAAGTTTCGGCCTGAGCCACTCGCGTCCCTTCCCGCGAATGCCCTGGGCTTGACGGCGGCGGACACCAATGACGACGGCAAGCTGGAACTGTTGTGGCAGAAGAACGGCGCGCCCGTGCTGGCTGCCGACCCGGATAACTCCGGCCGTCAGCGGACAGATTGGGCGGACAGGATTCTCGCGAATGCCGTCGCCTGGGCCGCTGCCGATTTCGACCGTAATGGCAAGGAAGACTATGCTGCGGTGACGGCCGACGGAAAGCTCCACAAGCTGACGAATCGGACCGTTGCGAAGAACAATTGGATCGGCGTCCAGTTGACCGGAGTCAAGAATCTGTTGACCGCGCCGTACGCAGAGGTGGAGGTGAAGGCAGGCACGCTGTATCAGAAGAAGCTGTATCGCGGCCAGCCGCTGACCTTCGGACTGCGCAACCTAACCGCGGCAGACACCGTGCGAATCACGTGGCCGAACGGACTGATTCAGAATGAGCCGAATCAACCCGCGGGACGCGCCTACATCTACAAAGAGGCGCAGCGCCTGTCTGGATCGTGTCCCATCATCTGGACGTGGGACGGCGAAGGCTTCCGGTACATTACCGACGTGCTGGGCGTCGCGCCGCTGGGCGCAGCCGCCGGAGACGGCAAGTATTTTGAAGTCGATCACGACGAGTACATTTTCATTGCCGGCGACGCGCTGAAGGAACGCGACGGCGCTCTCGAAGTCCGCATCACGGAGGAACTCAGCGAGGTCGCTTTTCTCGACAAAGTGGAGCTGATCGCCGTCGATCATCCGGCGGGTGTTGCGGTGTATCACAACGACAAATGGAAGTCACCGCCGTTTCCCGAGTTCCGCCTGTGGGGCGTAAGCCAGCGAATCCGGCCGAAGTTCGACCGGAATCCCTACGACTTCCAGCGGCAGCTGAATGGGATCGCGGAACCGCATACGCTGACGATGTCATTCCCGCCCGGCGCGCCCCAACACGCTGCGCTGGTGTTGGCCGGTTGGGTTGACTGGGCGGACGGTTCAACGTTTCTTGCGGCATCGCAGGAGGTTGATGGCGGCCTGCAACCACCGGTTCTGGAGGCGCGAAACGGTCGCGGAGAATGGGTGGTGATCAACGCCGACATGGGAATGCCGGCCGGCAAGCCAAAGTCGATCGTTGTCGAGGTGGAGTTTCCGTCGCGCCACCGCGACCTGCGCATCTCAACCAACCTTTGTGTTTACTGGGACGATATCTTCCTGTCCCCGGATCTCGCGCCGCCGGTGGCGTCCATGACAACGCTCCCGCCGAAGACGGCCGGGCTTCGCTTCCGCGGATTCTCTCCGAATGTCGTCCATCCCGAACGCAAAGCCCCCGAAAAGTTTTTCTACGAAGGCGCGATGCCAACTACGTTGTGGAATCCGACACCTGGCCTCTACACGCGCTACGGCGAAGTGGGACCGCTTCTTGCAGCGCCCGATGACAAGATGGTGGTGATGGGATCGGGAGATGAAGTGCGGCTTCTGTTCTCCGCCGCCGTTTTACCGCCGCTGAGGAGCGGCTGGCGGCGCGACTATCTTTTGCTGGTTGAAGGTTGGGCGAAGGACCGCGACGCGAATACGGCTTTTTCTCAAACCGTCAGTCCACTTCCGTTTCGACGGATGAGCGCATATCCGTTTGAGAGAAGCGGCGAACGGCATCCGGACGCGGCCTACCAAAACGAGTTCAACACGCGGCCCGCGCTGCGTCTGATTCGTCCACTGTCCGAATGAAACTGCTTGCCATAGCGCTTCTGCTATTTCTGCTTTCAACCGCCTACCTTGCGGCTTTCGACACCGCCAGCATCTTCTACATGTCGAATGCGCTACTTCATCTTTTCGGTGGAACCGTGCTCGCCTTGGCGGGCGCATGGATGCTCTGGCGGCGTCCGGAACTTCGGCGCTACTTCCCGTCGGCCTTGCTGATGGCGACTGGCCTCGCGCTGGGCTTGTATTTGGTGAAGACCGGCAACCTGCTGGAGATGCGGCCGGTGCTCTACGCGCACATCGCGGTAAGCGTCGGCGCCGTTCTGCTGATGGGGCGGAAGTTTCGTTACGCCGCGCTGGCGCTGGTAGCCATCGTCGCAATCGTTCGCGGCTTTCAGCAGCAGTTTCCCGATCCGTCGCTGCGGATCGCGAACTCCGCTGTGGTTCCGGTTTCGATGCAGGAAGAAGGCCAAGGTCCAAGCGGGCCGTTCTGGCCGTCGCCCGCTCAGACCAGCACGGGAGGGAAAATTCCGTCGGATTTCTTCATGGATTCGAAGTTGTGCGGCACGTGCCACAAGGACATCTACGAACAGTGGAACTCCAGCATGCACCACTTCGCCAGCTTCAACAATCAGTTCTACCGGAAGTCGATTGAGGACATGCAGAAGATTCAGGGATCGACGCAAGCCAGCAAGTGGTGCGCCGGATGCCACGACCATGCGGTGCTGTTCAACGGCCGATGGGAACGGCCGATTGCGGAGCAAGTGAACACGCCCGAAGCTCAGAACGGCCTGGGTTGCATGTCGTGCCACTCGATTTCGCACGTTGCGGGCTCCGTCGGAAACGGCGCGTTCACCATCGAGTACCCGCCCCTCCACGAGCTGGCCTCCAGCCGCAATCCATGGATTCGCAAGATGGATGAGTTCCTGACGTACCTCGATCCGGAGCCGCACCGGAAGACCTTTATGAAGCCCTTCATGCGGTTGGATTCGGCGGAGTTCTGCTCGACATGCCACAAGGTGCACCTTGATGCCCCGGTGAACGACTACCGCTGGCTACGCGGTTTCAACGACTACGACAACTGGCAAGCCAGTGGCGTTTCGGGCCAGGGCGCGCGCAGCTTTTACTATCCGGCGGAAAGCGCCACGTGTTCCGGCTGCCACATGCTGCTGGTGGATTCGAAAGATCCGGGCAACGTGAAGGGCAAGGTGCACTCGCACCGCTTCGCCGCAGCGAATACCGCCGTCGCGCTCGTCAATGGACATCAGCAACAGCTCGACGAGACCGAGAAGTTTCTGAAGTCGGGTTTTTTGTCCGTCGATCTGTTCGCCGTCTCTCCAATTGAGGAAACCCGTGGAGCGCTCCAGATGCAGCGCCGCGCCGGGGACAATGCGCCGGAGTTGAATTCGACAATGGCAGTGGGCGAGGAGAGTGGCGCGACGGGCCCGGTGTATCTGCGTGAGGTGGGCAAGGTGGCCGCCCCGCTCGACACAGCGGAGATCAAGCTTGAACCCGGGTCGACAGTTCGCATGGATGTCGTCGTCAGAACGCGCAAGATCGGGCACTTCTTTCCCGGCGGAACCGTAGACGCCTTCGACGTCTGGGTGGAACTGCAAGGCAAAGACGCCGATGGCAACGTGATCTTTTGGAGCGGCATGGTTGAGGACGGCGGTAAAGGCCCCGTGGAGCGCGGCGCGCACTTCTACCGCACCTACATGCTGGACGGTGACGGCAACATGATCGACAAGCGGAACGCATGGCAGGCGCGTAGCGTCCTGTACGTCCGCTTGATTCCGCCGGGTGCGGCGGACACCGTACACTACCGCGTGAAAATTCCGAAGAACGTCAAAGGTCCACTGTCGTTCACGGCCAAGGTGAACTACCGGAAATTCGCGCATTCCTACACGCAGTACGCCTACGCAAGCCGGCCCGATGTCTCCGGCCCTCTGCGCGACCGCGTCCCGGATGTACCGGTGGTGACCATCGCGGAGAAGACCACGCAGCTTGCCATTGGCAAGACGGATTGGGTGCCGGTAATCCGAAAGCACGATCGCGAGCGATGGAACGATTGGGGCATCGGCATGCTTCTGCAAGGCGATCTAAAGGGTGCGGAGTATGCGTTTCTGCGCGTCACCGAAGCGGAGCCGGAGTACGCCGACGGATGGTTGAACGTTGCGCGGGCGCTGATCCAGGAAGGCGAAACCGACGCGGCGAAGCCATTCCTCGACCGCGCGCTTCAAGTGAACTCCGGTCTCGGACGCATCCACTTTTTCCGCGCGTTGGTCCAGAAGGCGGACGGCGACTACGATGCTGCGCTTGCGTCTCTCGCCACCGTGGAGCGGCTGTATCCGAAAGACCGCGTCGCCCTGAACCAGACCGGACGCATACACTTCCTGAAACGCGACTACGCAAAAGCTGTCGCGGCGCTGGAGCGCGTGTTGGCCGTCGATTCTGAAGACGTGCAGGCGCACTACAACTTGATGCTGGCCTACCGCGGGTTGGGCGAGACTGAGAAGGCCGTACGGTCGGAGAAACTATTCCGGCGCTTCAAGGCCGACGAATCCTCGCAGGCCATCACCGCCAAGCCGCGCATGGTGAACGCGGAAGACAACAACGAACGACAGGCGATTCACGATCATGAAAGTGTTCCTAGCTATCTGCTGCCTTCTGGCTCTCAGCGGCGTGGCCGCGTCAGTTCCGGCGGTAACGTTCCACGACGCGACAGCGCAGGCGGGGATTAAGTTCACTCACAATTCGGGACGGGCGGGGAAGAAGTGGCTTCCGGAGACTATGGGCTCCGGTGTCGCATTCTTCGATTTCGACGGAGACGGCTGGCCGGATCTGCTCTTCATCAATTCGAAGGACTGGACGCCGCGCGGCCGAAAGTCTCTTCCAGCGTTGTACCGGAATGCGAAGAACGGCTCCTTCACCAACGCCACCGCCGGTAGTGGACTGGACGTTGAGATGTATGGCCTGGGCGTTGCGGTTGCCGATTACGACAACGATGGCCGCGAAGACATCTACATCACGGCGCTTGAAGGCGACCGTCTTTTTCACAACGACGGCGGCGGCAAGTTCCGCGATGTCACGAAGGCCGCTGGAATCGTCAACGCATCGTTCGGAACTTCGGCCGCGTGGTTCGACTATGACAAAGATGGCCATGCGGATCTGCTGGTTGCCAACTACGTGCACTGGACCGCCAAGGGCGATCTGTGGTGCTCGCTCGACGGGCAGACGAAATCCTATTGCACGCCGGAGTCGTATAGGGGCAACTCGTCGAAGCTCTACCGAAACCTCGGCGGCGGAAAATTTGAAGACGCCACGTCGAAGGCGGGGTTGGCGGATCCCACGTCGAAGGCCCTGGGCATCGCGATCCTGGACTACGACACCGACGGCTGGCCGGATATTTTTCTCGCAAACGACACCCAGCCCAACAAGCTCTACCGGAACACCGGCAAGGCGTCGTTCGTAGAAGAAGGTGTCGCCGCCGGGGTAGCGTTCGGCGAAGACGGCGTCGCGCGCGGCGCGATGGGAGTGGACGCGGCGGACTACGACCGCTCCGGCCGGCCGCACCTGATCGTCGGCAATTTCACGAATCAGATGCTGGCGCTGTATCACAACGAAGGCCGCAGCCTCTTCGTCGATGAAGCGCCGAGGTCGGCGTTGGGACGCGCGTCGCTGCTCTCGCTGACCTTCGGCACGTTCTTCTTCGACTACGATCTGGACGGCTGGCTGGACATCTTCTGCGCCAACGGGCACATCGATGAGGAGATCGGGCGCGTGCAGCCCAAGATCCAGTTCAAGCAGGCGCCATTGATCTTCCACAACTCTGGTAAAGGCGGGTTCGAGAATGCGACGCCACAAATGCCGGAAGCGTTCCGCAGGGCCGTTGTCGCGCGCGGGGCTGCATTTGCCGACTACGACCGCGATGGCGATCTGGACATCGCGATGTCCGTGAATCATGGGCCCGCGTATCTTTACCGCAACGACGGCGGCAACCGGAACAACTGGATTCATCTGCGGCTTCAAGGCACGAAGTCCAACCGGTCGGCACTGGGTGCGGTTGTCCGAATCGAATCGGCTTCCGGGAAGCAGTGGCAGATGGTGCGCAGCGGGTCCAGCTATTGCTCTCATTCCGATCTGGCGCTGGTTTTCGGCCTCGGCCAGGACAAATCGGTGTCGTCGGTGGAGATTGAGTGGCCGTCCGGCGCGAAGCAGAGGTTGACCTCGCTTGCCTTGAACAAGCACCATGTCATCGAGGAGCCGAACAGTAAATGAGCGAACTTCTTTTTCCGATTGCCGCGATCACCGACGAATATTCTCCAGGTTTTGACGACGCCGTTGAACCGATGGCGGCCACAGGCATGACCGGCGCGGAGCTGCGCGTGGTTTATGGGAAGAACGTCATGGACCTTACGAACGACGAGCTGAAGCGCGCCACAGACCGGCTTCACGAGCGCGGCATTCAGATCATCTCGATCGCGTCGCCGCTGCTGAAGTGCGTGCTTCCCGGCGCGCCGGACGTGGACACCCGCTTCCAGCAGGACATCTTCAATTCGAAGCATTCTTTTGACGATCAGCCTCGCCTGGCACAGCGTGCCATTGAGATTGCGCATCTGACGGGCGCGAAGATCATCCGCGTGTTTTCGTACTGGCGCACGGTTCAGCCGAAGCAGTGCTTCGACCAAGTGGCGGAGGCTCTCGACGGACTCGCGAGTCAGTTCGGCACCGAAGGACTGATCTGCGGCCTGGAGAATGAGCATGCCTGCAACGTCGCCACCGCGGCCGAATCGGCGGACATGCTGCGCGCGGTTCCGAATGGCGCGCTGCAACTGGTGTGGGACCCGGCAAACGCCTTCTGCTCCGGCGAGACACCGTATCCCGATGGCTATGCGCTGCTGCCCAAGAAGCGGATCGCGCATGTTCACGCCAAGGATTGCCACGTCGTAAATCACAAGCCCGTCTGGGGGCCGTTGGGCACGCAGGGCATCGATTGGAAGGGGCAGTTGGCGGCCCTGATGGTTGAACAGTACAAGGGTTTCGTGAGTCTGGAGACGCACTGGCCCGGCCCGGGCGGCGACAAGTTTACGGGATCGCTGATTTGCGGCTGGAACCTGCGCGGTTTGGTTACGCGGGCATCCTGATCGATCCGTTTCGCGGAAATTCTTTAGAAACGTGCGTGGTACTCTTGCGTCATATAGATACCCATGCGTATCAGACGCTTGGTCGCGGCCTCAGCGGCAGCGGCTTCTCTTGCTAGCGTTCTGTTTGCGTTCCAGTTCGGGCGCCGAGGACGGTTTGCGGAAGAAGACGTCCCAGTCCCACCCGATGCGGACGAAAAAACCGAATGGGTTTTCGGTAGACTCCGATACTCGTCCTTTCGCGGCGGCTCAGGTTCCTGGGGCGTTCGTGGCTCCTGGTCGACCGACTATCCCAAAGCTGAACGGCAGTTCGTCCAGGGTGTCCGCCGCCTGACGCGGCTGCACACGCGATCAATGGAGCAGGTTGTCGACCTGGACTCCGACGAGATTTTCAACTGGCCTTGGATCTATGGCGTCGAAGTGGGTCACTGGGACCTTTCGGACGCGCAAGCGGCCAAGCTTCGAGAGTATTTGCTTCGCGGCGGGTTCCTGATGGTGGACGATTTCCACGGCTCGATCGAGTGGGAGATCTTCACGGCGAGCCTGAGCCGGGTGTTCCCCGACCGCCCCGTCACCGACCTGACCGAGAGGGATCACATTTTTCACGTCCTCTACGACATCGACCAGAAGGTGCAGGTGCCGGGCATCGTCATGTTCTATACCGGACGCACGTTTGAGCAGGATGGCGTTGAGCCCCGGTGGAGTGCCGTTACCGACGACAAAGGCCGCGTGATGGTGGCGATCTGCCACAACATGGACCTGGGCGATTCCTGGGAGCATGCGGACGAACCACGGTATCCGGAGCAGTACACGTCGCTGGGCTACCGGATCGGCATCAATTACATCTTGTACGCTATGACCCACTAAACCCGGCCCGTTGCGGCGCGGGGCGCTGACTTATGTTTGAATTCCTCTTCCAATATCCGGCTCGAATTTTCGCCAAAGGGGAATTTGTGTTCCAGTCCGGGCTTCCGGTTTGGATCCTGATTGCGGCGATCGTTCTGGCGGCGGCGGGCCTGCTTCTGCTCAACGTCCGCAGCAGCGGTGTCGGGCGTGTTTCGCGCGGGCGCCGCGTTGCCATCTGGGCGCTTCAGACGGCCATGGTTTCCCTGCTTCTGGTGATGCTGTGGCAGCCGGGTCTGCGAGTCTCGTCGTTAAAGCCGCAACAAAACGTCGTCGCCGTACTGATCGACGATTCCAAGAGCATGGCGTATCAGGAGGATGGGAAGTCGCGAACCGACGCCGCCCGCGAAACGCTGACCGCCGGACTGCTCGACAAGCTTTCCGACAAGTTCCAGGTGCGGCTGTACTCCACGGGTTCGGGAGTATCGCGAATCGCGAACGTCACTCAGCTTACGTCGGCCCAACCGTCCACACAGTTGGCCACCTCCTTGAAGGAAGCGATTTCAGAGGCCGCAACATTGCCTGTTGGCGCGATCGTCCTGCTGTCGGATGGCGCGGACAACGCGGGCGGGATCGATCTGGAGTCGATGTCCGACATCCGCCGCCAGCGCATTCCCATTCATACGATCGGGTTCGGCAAGGAGAAGTTCGCCAAGGATGCGGAGCTTACCAATGTCGATCTTCCCGCACGGGCGCTGAATGGCGCTCGCCTTGCCGCGCAAGTGACGTTCCGGCAGCGCGGCTACGAAAAGCAAAAAGCCAGGCTGGTGGTCCGCAGTGAAGGCAAAGTGCTGGCATCGCGCGAGGTGACGCTGAAAAACGACGACGGCACGCAGACGGAGAGCGTGCTTTTCTCGCCGGGAACGCCGGGTCCGCGAACCATCGAGTTTGCCGTCGAGGGTCTGGCCGCCGAAGAGAACCAGAACAACAACGGTGTTCGCCGCTTGGTAACGGTTGAATCAAAGAAACCGCGCATTCTGTATCTCGAGGGGGAGCCGCGGTGGGACTTCAAGTTCCTGCGCCGCGCGATCGACGACGACGCGTCAATCGAACTCGTAAGCCTTCTCCGCACGACGCAGAACCGGATTTACCGCCAGGGTGTTGCCGGCCCGAAGGAATTGGAGAACGGCTTTCCAGGCACTCCCGAAGAGCTGTTTGCTTTTCAGGGACTGATCATTGGCGGAGTTGAAGCCAGCTATTTCACTCCGGCGCAGCAGGAGTCGATTCGTTTGTTCGCGGATCGCCGCGGTGGAGGCGTGCTGTTTCTCGGCGGCCGTACAGGCTTGGCCGATGGCGGCTACAACGCGTCGCAACTGGCTGAGATCCTCCCGGTCAGCCTGCCGGATCGGAAAAACACTTTCAAGCGGGAGCCAGCCACGATTGAGGTTCCGCAGTCGGGTCGCGAAAGCGTGCTGACACGCCTGGACGATTCGCCCGCGCGCAATGCGGAAAAGTGGAAAGCGCTTCCTTATCTTGCGAACTATCAGGAAGTGGGCGCCGCAAAGCCCGGGGCGCTGGTGCTGCTGGACGCGATCCCCACAAGCAAAGGCCGGTTTCCCCTGCTGGCGACGCAGAATTTCGGAAGGGGCCGTGTTGGCGTATTCGCCTCCGGTGGAACCTGGCGCTGGCGAATGCTGCTGGACCAGCGCGACACGACGCACGCTACTTTCTGGCAGCAACTGTTGCGCTGGCAAGTGGGCGGTACGCCCGATCAGGTTTCCGCTTCGACGCCCAATCAGGTTCTTAGTGACCGCAAGGACGTCAGCCTGCGCGCCGACGTTCGCGACAAAAAATACAACCCCGTATCCGATGCAATCGTCGAAGCACGCATCCTTGCACCGGACGGAAGTTCCACCACCGTGCCGCTTCCGCTGGACCCGTTGGCCGAAGGAGTTTATGCGTTCGATTGGACCGCCGACAAGCCGGGCTCATACCTGGTTGAAGTCTCCGCCCGCCGCGGGCAAACCGATCTCGGCAAGGACGTTTTTAATTTCCGCCGTGAAGATGGAGTGGCCGAGAACTTCGGCATCGAACAGAATCGCGATCTTTTGACCAAGCTGTCCGAAGAAACCGGCGGCACCTACTACCAGCCTTCGAACGCGCTGAAACTAGCGGAGGAGATTTCATTCTCCGAAGCCGGTCTGACAGTGCGGGAAACGCGCGATCTGTGGAGCATGCCGGTGATCTTCTTCCTGCTGCTGGCGCTGTGTGCGGCGGAATGGCTGCTGCGCCGCAGGTGGGGTGTTGTATGACGCCCCTCTGCGCATTGGTTCTGGCTGCGTCGCATTACGTGACGGTGGCCGGCCTGGGTGGCGAGCCCGACTACGAGCAGCGCTTCCGCGCGCAGGCCGAAGAGATCGCAAAGCTCGTGAAGTCCGCCGATCCGGAGGCGAAAGTAGTCACGCTGGCGGGCCCGGCGGCGACGAAGGCCGCGGTGAAGAAAGCGATCTCCGACATCGGCGGATCGGCGCAGGCGGGAGACTCCGTCGTCCTCACGTTGATTGGCCATGGGACGTACGATGGCAACGACTACAAGATCAACCTTCCGGGGCCGGACCTAACCGCTGGCGAGTTGGCCGCCGAGCTCGACAGGATTCCGGCGAAGCGGCAACTGGTGGTAAACACAACCAGCGCTTCCGGAGCCTCGCTTGCGCCTCTTCAAAAGCAGGGCCGCGTGGTGATTTGCGCGACGCGCAGCGGGATGGAGAAGAACGCAACGGTGTTCGCCCGGTATTGGGTGGAAGCGCTGCGAGACCCCGCCGCCGACTCGGACAAGAATCAGGCCATCAGCGCGCTGGAAGCGTTTCGATACGCAGACCAGCGAACGGTAGACTTCTACGAATCGCAGAAACGTCTTGCGACGGAGCACGCGCTGCTGGAGGATGCGGGCGAAGGCGAAGGTGTCCGCGCGCCCGCGCCTTCAAACGGCAAGGGACAAGCTGCGGCTCGCCTGACAATTGCCCGGCTGGGTGAAATCCAACGGGCCGCGCAGACTCCGGAGAAGGCCGCGCTGCTGAAGAAGCGTGAGGAGATGGAGATCTCCATCGACCAGTTGAAGTACCGCAAGGCCGCTATGCCGGGTGCGGAGTACAAGCAGACGATGCAGGCGCTGCTCCTGGAGCTTGCCCGCCTGCAGCAGGAGATCGATCAATGAGGGCGGCCGCCATCCTTCTATTGGTATTGGCCCTTCCGCTGGCCGCGCAACAGGACTGCTGGCAGCACAAGCGGTACGGACGCGTCGCCCCGGCTGTGGGGTGCTTCACAAAGCTTTTGACTTCTTCGAATCCCACCCTGCGCGCGGAAGCGTTCTGGGGTCTGGAGAAGTATCAGGAGTCCGTCACCCAGTTTCAGGCGGCGATCAAAGCGAAGCCGAAAGACGCCGCGCTTCGTGTGCGGTTGGGAGAACTGTTCTTTGAACGCTACCAGCCCCGCGATGCGTCGGAACTGTTTAGCGAGGCGCTGGAGATCGACGAGAAGAACGCCCGCGCCCACCTGGGATTGGCGCGCGTGATGGGACAGAATTGGGACCGGCGCGCAGTGGAGATGGCGCAGAAGGCGTTGGAGGCCGACCCGAAGCTTGTCGAAGCTCGCGAACTTCTGGCGAGGTTGGCGGCGGAAGATAGCGACTTCCCAAAGGCTGTCGAGCAAGCCGATTTGGCGCTCGCCATGTCGAAAGAAGCGCTTGACGCAATGGCGGTTCGCGGGGCGGTGGACATTCTTGAAGACCGCGACGGGCAACCTTGGTTTGATCGCGCGCTGGCGGTCAATCCAGCGCATGGCGGCGCATACAATCTGGCGGGCGAACTGCTGGTGCTGAACCGCCGGTATCACGATGGCATCAACCTGTTCCGCAAAGCGATCGCCATTCAGCCGAACCTTTGGGAGGCGCGCGCGCGGCTGGGCGTGAATCTGATGCGGCTGGGGCAGGAGGCGGAGGCACGCAAGGAACTGGAGACGTGTTTCCACGCCGGGTACGCTCCGTCGATGGTGAAAAATACGCTGACGCTGATGGACAGCTACAAGAATTTCGAGACCTTTCGCGGCTCCCGATCCATCCTGCGCCTGCACAAAAAAGAAGCGGACCTTCTACAGCCTTACTTTGAGACGGAGATCCAACGAATCCTGACGGCCTACGACAAGAAGTATGGATTTGTGTTGAAGACTCCGGTGCAGGTGGAAGTGTACCCGGACCACGAGGACTTCGCGGTTCGCACGATGGGCATGCCGGGCTTGGGTGCACTGGGCGTCAGCTTCGGGCCGATCGTCGCGATGGATTCGCCCTCCGGCCGAAAGCCGGGCAGCTTTCACTGGGCCAGTACACTGTGGCACGAGATGAGCCACGTCTACGCGCTGGAGATGACGAAGTTTCGCGTCCCGCGCTGGTTTACAGAAGGGCTTGCGGTCTATGAAGAAACCGCCGTCTCGCCGGATTGGGGCGACCGGCTTGACCCGCCAACTCTGATCGCCATTCGCGACAAGAAGCTTCTTCCCGTCGACAAGCTGGATCGCGGCTTCATCCGGCCCAGTTATCCGGCGCAAGTAACGGTCAGCTATTTTCAGGCGGGCCGCATCTGCCAGTACATCGCGAACAACTGGGGCTACCCGAAGCTGATCGAGATGCTGCGCGACTATGGCGAACTGAAGTCAACCGAAGAGATCTTCGAAAAGCGTCTCGGCGTTTCAACGGGCGAGTTCGACAAGCGCTTCCTGGAATGGGTGGAAAAGCAAAATGAAAAGAGCGTCGCGGGATTTACGGACTGGCAGAAGAATCTGAAGGCCGTTGCCGCCGCCCACCGCGCTAAGGAGTGGGACATTGTAGTGGGCGAAGGCCCGCGCCTTCGCGACATCTACCCGGAATACGTTGAGACCGCCAGTCCGTACGAACTGCTGTACGACGCGCATCTGGCGAAGGGTGACAAAGCTTCCGCCATGGCCGAGTTGAAGCGGTATTCAAAGGCCGCGGGCCGCGATCCACGGTTGCTGAAGGCCCTGGCCGTCATGGAAGAAGAAGCCGGCGACAAGCGCGCAGCCGCCGCCACGCTGAAGCGGCTGATCTATATCTACCCCGCGCAGGACGAAGAGTTGCACCGGCGCCTGGGCACTCTGCTGCTGGACGAGGGCGACAACCTGGGCGCGATTCGAGAATTTCGCGCGGCCCTGGGTTCGAAGCCCCTCGACCCCGCCGCCGCCCAGTATCAACTGGCTCGAGCCTACCGCGCGGCGAAGCAGGATGGAAACGCCCGCGAGGCATTGTTCGCGGCGCTGGAAGCCGCCCCGGGATACCGCCCCGCGCAGAAGATGCTGCTGGAACTCACACCATCAAAGAAGGACTAAACACTTGACCCCAACGATCGAAGATACCGACCTCGAACAGCGCATCCAGCGCTTTTACGACGTGCAGGAGCGCATCACGCAGCAAGTGCGCCGCGTCATCGTGGGACAGGAAGAAGTGCTGGAGCAGGTGGAGATCGCGCTATTCGTCGGCGGCCATTGTCTGATCACCGGCCTTCCGGGAACCGCCAAGACTTTGCTGGTGCGGACGCTGGCGCAGACGCTGGGGCTGGTGTTCCGGCGCATTCAGTTTACGCCGGACCTGATGCCGTCCGACATTACCGGCACCGACATCATCGAAGAAGATCCCACAACAGGCCGCCGCACGTGGACGTTCGTTCAGGGTCCGATCTTCGGCAACATTCTGCTAGCCGACGAGATCAACCGCACGCCGCCCAAGACGCAGTCCGCGCTCCTCGAAGCCATGCAGGAGCGCTCCTGCACGGTGCGCGGCAACCAGTACATGCTGCCGAATCCGTTCTTCGTGCTGGCCACGCAAAATCCGATCGAGCTGGAGGGAACGTATCCGCTGCCGGAAGCGCAGTTGGACCGGTTCCTGTTCAACACGCTTTTGGACTATCTGTCCGCGGAGGACGAGTTGAAGGTCGTCGGACTGACAACCACCACAGCGTCGGAAACTCCGGACCCGGTTACAAGCGCCGAAGAGATCGCCAGCTTCCAGGAACTGGTCCGCATGGTGCCCATCGCCGAATCCGTCGCGCGGTACGCGATTGAACTGGTGCGCGCCACGCGCCAATCGGATTCATCATCGCCGGACTTCGTCAAGAAGTACGTCAACTTCGGCGCGTCGGTTCGCGGCGCGCAATTCCTCGTGCTTTCCGCGAAGGCCCGGGCGCTGATGAAGCGCCGCTATCACGTCACGTACGAGGACATCGCCGCGCTGCTGCGTCCCGTGCTGCGCCATCGTATTCTTCTGAACTTCCAGGCGGAATCTGAAAAGCTGACGCCAGACGACATCCTGAAAAAGATCCTGGAGGCCAAGCCCATCCCCCGCGACTAACCACCATGATTCAGCGCTTTCTCGATCCTTCGATTCTCGCGTCGATTTCCGGGCTGGATCTGGTTGCGAAAACTGTGGTCGATGGATTCGTCGCCGGCATGCACCGGTCGCCCGATTTCGGCTTCTCGCAGGAGTTCGCCGAGTACCGGATGTACGTGCCGGGCGACGATCTGCGCCACGTCGATTGGAACGTGTTCGCACGCACGGAACGGGCGTACCTGAAGCGCTACCGCGGCGAGACCAATACCCAGTTGACCATCATCCTGGACGCCAGCATCGGCATGGCCTTCGGGAAGAAGATTCGCAAGTTCGACTACGCGCGTTATCTGGCGGCCTCTCTGGCCTACATGGCCTCGAAGCAGCGCGACGCCGTCGGCCTGCTTGTGTTCGACGAAGAAGTGGTCGACTACACGCACGCCTCCAGCCGGCAGGGCCAGTTGTTCCGCGTGCTGAACACCATCAACAAGGCCGAGCCTCGCGGCGGAACCAATTTCGTCAAGCCGTTTCACCATGTGCAGGAGTACCTGAGACGGCGCGGCCTTTATGTCGTCATCTCCGATTTTTACGGCGACCCCGACACGACGTTGAAAGCGATCGCGCCGCTTCGCGGGCAGGGAAGCGAGGTGGTGCTGTTCCAGATCTTCGACCCCGAAGAGATGAAGCCCTCGTTCCACGGCCCGGTAATCCTGATCGATATGGAGAGCGGCGAGGAAATGGAAGTGACGCCGGAGTATGCGCGCGACGAGTATCCTGCCCGCCGCGACGCGCATGTCGAAGCAATGCGGAGCGGAGCGCGCGGTTTCGGCATGGAACATGCGCTGCTGGTGACGGATCAGCCATTGGACGCAGCCCTGCGCGAGTATCTCGCCGTGCGGAAAGGCAGGCTGTAGATGGGATTCTTCGCACCGTGGTTTCTTGCCGGGCTTGCGGCGATTGGGTTGCCCGTGTGGCTCCACCTTCTGCAGCAGCATCGCGTTGATCCGGTGAAGTTTCCTTCGCTCCAGTTTTTCGAGAAGCGGACGCAGACCTCCGTCCGGCAGCGGCGGCTGAAGTACCGCGTGCTTCTGGCGCTGCGGATTTTGATGTTCCTGCTGCTGGCGCTGCTGTTCGCGCAGCCGTTCATTCGGAGGCAGATCTCCGCTGGAACCGAGACGCGCCACGTCATCCTCGCTATCGACCGTTCGTTCTCGATGCGTGCCGAGAACCGCTTGGCGGATGCAAAGACACAGGCGCTGGCGGAAGTGGATCGCCTGCGTCCCAATGCCACTGCGCAAGTGGTGACACTGGGCGGCGGAGCGCAGCTGGTGACGCAGGCGACGCGCGACAAGGCGGAGCTCCGCAGCGCAATCGCCAGCATTCAACCCGGCTCCTCACGCAGCGCATTCGCCGAGATTGCCCGTACGGCGCGCGTGATTAGCGAGGCCAGAAAGCTTCCGGTGGACGTGCATTTATTCAGCGACTTTCAGCGGTCGTCCATGCCGTCGTCGTTTCAAGAGCTCGGGCTCCCCGCGGGCGTCTCGATGATTTCTCACCGCGTGGGCGGTGAGAAAACGCCAAATTTTGCCGTGGAAAACGTCAGTGCGCCCACCGCAATCGCGGACGGCAAGACGGCCCGGCTGACGGCCACCATCCGTGGCTTCTCAACCGAGGAGACGACGCGCAACGTCGCGCTCGCCTTGAATGGAAAAATCCTTCAAACGAAGCCGCTAAGGATTCCGGCGGGCGGCCGCGTGACGGTGGAGTTCATTGGTCTTGACGCCAGCTATGGATGGAACCGCGGAGAAGTGCGCCTTGAAGGCGGCGACGCGCTTTCCGACGACAATGCGATGCGCTTTGCGGTTGAACGCGCCGACCCCCGCAAAGTTCTCTTCGTCCACGAACCGGGCCGGACCCGCTCCGCACTGTATTTTCGTTCGGCGCTGGAATCGGCAGCCGAAGGACTGTTCGCTCTGGAACCGGTGGCCGTAAGCCAGGTAAGCGGAATCGATCCGTCGAAATACGCGCTGGTTGTATTGAGCGATGTCGGCTCCGTGCCGCAAGGGTTTGAAACGAAGTTACACGACTATGTGAAGGCCGGAGGCGGCGTGTGGATCGCGGCCGGCGCCACCAGCGCAAGCCGGGGAGCCGTGCCCTTCACAGGCGCGAAGATCGGCGAGACCGTCTACGCGGCGCGATCGGCCGAACGCTTCTACTCCGCGTCGAAACTGGACCTGTCGCATCCATCGGTGGGTCGCGCGAACCGGTGGGAAGGCGTACAGTTCTATCAGGCCAGCGTGGTGGATCCGGGGAAGGCTTCGGTGGTGGCCAGCCTTAGCAACGGTTCTCCGCTGCTGATCGAATCCCGCGAAGGCCGCGGCCGCATCCTGACGTTCGCCTCCGGTCTTGAAAACGTTTCGAACGACTTCCCGCTGCACACCAGCTTCGTGCCGTTCGTTGAACAGACCGCGCGGCATCTGGCCGGTTTGGAATCGCGCAGCTCAACCGTCGCCGTCGATTCGCTGCTGGAACTGCAAAGCGGCGGTATGGAAAACGCTTCGGCCATCGAAGTGCTGGATCCGCAAGGGAAGCGAATGCTGGACCTCAACGCCGCATCGTCGGCCCAGACGCTTCGCGTGAATGAGGAAGGCTTCTATGAAATCAACCGCCAGAACAACCGCCGCGAACTGGTGGCGGTGAATGCGGATCGCGCGGAGTCGGCGCTGGAGCCGATGCCCGGCGAGTCGATCGAATTGTGGAGCAGGACGGGCGATGGCGCACCTGTCGCGGCTGGAACGGCAGAGTCCGTCGAACAGCGCAAACCAGTCAGCTTGTGGTGGTGGGTAGCGCTGTTGTTATTGATTGCCACGCTGGCGGAGTCCCTGGTGGCCGCGCGGCGTCTGGAGCCGGAAGCGGCAAGTTAAAAGGAGAACGATCATGAAACCGCTGGACACATTGATGGCGTACCTGGGCCGGATCCGCCGCAGAATGCTGTGGTCGGCGGTCCTCCGCGGCGCCGCGATTGCGGTGGGGTGCGCCCTGGTGGCGACCGTCGTTCTCGTTCTGCTCTCGAATTCGTTCGCGTTCTCCAACACCAGCCTGACGTGGTCGCGCGCGCTGCTGTTCCTTAGCGTCGCCTTCGCCGTGGCGTTCGGCGTGATTGCGCCGGTGCTGGCGGTGAATACCCGCAGGGCCGCGCGAAAAGCGGAGGCGTCGAATCCGGCCTTCGAACAACGTCTGACAACGTGCGTTGAAAGCGAAGGATCGCCGCTGCTGCAGTTGCTGGCGCGCGACACGGTCGCGATCTCCGCGCATGCCCAACCGGAAACGGTGGTTCCCACAGGCCGGCTGGCAGGCTTCAGTGGCGCGGCCGCCGTCGCCTTCGGCGTGCTGGGGTGGCTGATCTTCTTTGGCCCCGGATTCTGGGGACACGGCGCGGCGCTGCTTTGGGGCGCGGGGCCGAAAACCGGTGCACTGCCGTTCTACGACATTCAAGTGTCGCCCGGCGATAAGACCGTGCGCCGACGTACGGATCAACTGATCACAGCCGGCGTTATCGGATTTCAAACTCCAAAAGCGACGTTGAAGGCGCGGTACAAGGGATCGTCGAAATGGGAAGAGGCCGTCATGCTTCCATCGAAAGACGGCCTGGGTTTTGAGTTTCTACTCTCCGCCGTGCCCGACGATTTCGACTACTACGTCGAGGCGGGCAACATACGGTCTCCGCAGTACAAGATCTCTGTACTCGATCTTCCTTCGATCAAGCGAATCAAGGTCACGTACACCTACCCGCGCTGGACCGGCATGATGGCCGAAACGGAAGATCCGGGCGGCGACCTTCGCGCGGTTTCAGGAACCGACGCCGAATTGCTGATCGAAACCGACAAGCCGATGAAGGCCGGGCAACTGAATGTCGACGATGGAGCGCCGATCGCACTGGAGAAGCGTGAAGGCAACTGGCTGCGCGCGGTCGTGCCGATCCGCAAGGACGGCGCCTATCATCTGGCCACCGTCGAGGAACAGCCCATCCGCCTGAGCGACGACTACTTCATCGAAGCGCAGCTGGAAACGGAGCCCGTTTTGAAGCTGCTTCGCCCCGGGCGCGACCTGCGCGTCAATCCAATCGAGGAGGTGACGCTTGAAGCCTCGGCCGAGGATGATTTCGGACTGCGGAGCCTTACGCTTCACTATTCAGTGAACGGCGGCGAGGAGAAGACATTCTCCCTGATGGACAAGCCGGGTTCGAAGGAAGCGTCGGGCAAGCGCGTGCTGGCGCTGGAGGATTTCAACCTGATTCCGGGCGATGTTGTCAGCGTTTACGCAACCGCGTCCGACGCGCGGACGAAGGCGCGAACGGACATCTACTTTATCGAGGCCCAGCCATTTGAGCGGGAGTATTCGCAGGCGCAGGCCGGCGGAGGCATGGGCGGCATGGGTGGTGGAGGTGAGGAGGGTCAGATCTCGCAACGGCAGAAGGAAATCATCGCCGCCACGTGGAATGAGCTTCGAGACAAGGTTGCAGATCGCGCAAAGGCGGCTGAAGACGCGAAGTTCCTGACGGAAGTTCAATCGAAGCTTCAGGCGCAGGCGCAGTCGCTGGCGCAACGGATAAAGGCGCGGCAGCTATCGGGTTCGTCGGAAGCGTTTGCCGCTCTTGCAAAGGACATGGAGGAGGCGGCCAAAGCCATGGGTCCAGCGGCGCAAAATCTGAAGAGCCAGAAATGGCAGGATGCGCTGCCTCATGAGCAGCAGGCACTGCAGCACTTGCTGCGGGCCGAGGCCCGGCGCCGCGAGATTCAAGTGGCGTTCGGACAACAGGGCGGCGGTGGTGGTGGCGGAGGAGGCCGGGATCTTGAGTCCTTATTCGATCTCGAACTCGACACCGAAAAGAACCAGTACGAAACCGGGCAGCAAACCGCGTCCGCCGGTGACCGGCAGCGCGAGATCGACGATGCGCTGCAGCGTCTGGAGCAGTTGGCCCGCCGTCAACAGGAGCTGGCTCAACAGCAGCAGAAGCGCCAGCAGACTCCGGAACAGCGTTGGCAGCAGGAAGCGCTGCGTCGCGAGACCGAGGAACTCCAGAAGAAGATGGAGCAGATGGCCCAACAGGGCCAGCAGGGTCAGCAGCAGAGTCAGTCCGGTCAGCAAGGCCAGCAAGGTCAACAGGGCCAGCAAGGTCAATCCGGCCAACAGGGACAACAAGGACAGTCAGGTCAGCAAGGACAGTCGGGACAGCAAGGACAGTCGGCGACGCAGCAGAGGCTGAGCGCGATGGGCGGCGGAGGCCGCAGCGGATCTCAGAACACGCCGGCAACAGACCCTCGCATCCAGCGGGCGCTTGAACAGCTTTCGCGCGCCACCGAAGACATGCGGCGGGCCAATCAACCGGGCCAACCGAATGATACGGACTCGCGCCGGGCGGCGGATCGTCTGGCGGAAGCCCAGAAGCTTTTGGGGGGCATGCGGCAGGATCAAACGTCGAACCAGTTGGGCAGCCTCTCGCGCCGCGCGGATCAGCTGGCGCAGGAACAGCGCGCTTTCGAAGACGAGCTGAAGCGCCGTTTCGGCACGGGCCAGACTCGGGAACAGCAGGAGCGGTTGGCGCAAGGGCAGACACGCGAAGAGTCGCAGCAACTGTCGGCTGAAAAGGAACGCATCAAGCAGGAGTACGAAAAGCTGGAGAAGGATCTTCAGGGCGCGGCGCGCGGCATGGCCGGGTCGCAGCGTCAGGCTTCCAGCAAGCTTCGCGAAGCGTTGGGCCAGGCGCAACAGGAAGAGCTGGGCCTGAAGATGAAGTACATGACGGAGTGGTTGAAGCGCGGCTATGCGCCATTCACCTGGAATCGTGAAGCCCCGGTGACGCGCGCGCTGGACCGTCTGTCGGAACAGGTTCAGGAAGCGGCGCAGGCGGCGGGCGAAGGCAACGGCGGCTCACCGCGCGATGGAAAGACGGAGCAGGCGCTGTCCCAGGTGGAGCAGATGCGGCGGCGGCTCGATCAGGCTTCGGGCGGCCAGAACCGTCAGGGGCAGGGGCAGCAGCCGGGACAGGGTCAGCAAGGCCAACAAGGCCAAGGCGGCCAGCAGGGTCAGGGCGGCCAGCAAGGGCAGCAGGGCCAGTCTGGCAGGGGTGGCGAAGGCCAAGGCTCCGGACCCCAACGCGGCAGCGGTGGCGAAGGCCGGGGCGCGATGGGACAGATGAATCGCGGCGACTTGCAGGTGGGTAGTGGCTCCGCCGCGCAACAGCGGGGGAGTGCGGAACAGGCCGCGCGAGCTTACTCGGAAGGCTTGCAGGGCTTGCGGCAGCTTCGCCAGCAGCTGGCGGACTCGCCGGACTCACGCGCCGAAGTGGACCGGCTGATTCAGGAGATGCAGCGGATCGATCCCAACCGTTTCCCCGGCAATCCGCAACTGGTCGAGAAGATGCGGACGCAGGTGCTTCCGGCGCTGGAACAGTTGGAACTTCAACTGCGCCGCGAGTTGGATGGAGCCGAGTCCGGTCTGGCGAGATCGTCCGGAACGGACCGCATTCCCGCCGGGTACGATCAGGCGGTAGCGGAATACTTCCGGCGTCTCGGCAAAGCGAAGCCGCAGTAATCTGAATTAGTAGCGGACGGCCAGAGTTTCCGGTACGCTAACGCGTCCGTTGACGCGCAATGTCATGGGCTGGGCTCCGGCAGCCACCGACGGCAACAGCGTGAACCGCACCGTGCCTGCGTCTGTTACCTGAGCCAAGTGATCGACACCGGCAACCGTCACGGTGGCCCGGATCTTCTCGAACGGGTTGGTGGCCTTGACGGGTGAGTTCAGTCGCAGAAGAATCGAATCTCCCGGCTGGACGGGGCGTTGACTGTCTACGTTCAAGCCGCCGAGCGTTGTGATTTCAAGGATACGCGGAGTGGGTCCCTCCACTTGCACTGCGAGCGGAAGCGACTCCGCATCGGCCGTCTGAACGCGCAGCAAAGCAGGACCGGTGGGAAGCTCGGCGGGAAGTTGCACCGAATAGATCGAAGGCGCCAATGTGGAGACGGCGGCATCGATATCGCCGACGGTGATCTTGGGCGGGGCACTTCCGGAAGCGCCACCGACCAGAAGGACTACCGTGCCACCCGCAGGGCCGGAAACAATTCCCGTGGATGCGTTCGTCGAAGTTGAAGTAATCTCCAGACGGCTGGGCTGGCTGGACCCGGCAGCAAAAGCTCCAGGCGCGGAGAAAGTCCGGAGTCCGCTGCGAACGGAAACCGTTACGGGCGAAAGCGACGCCTGCGGCGCAACCCGCACCTGAACCAGAAGCCGTGTTTCGGAAAGCACCCACACCCGCCGAACGGTGATCTCGCTTGTGCCGAATCCGACGGAGATGCGACCTTCGACGAACCCGGTGTTGGTTCCGTTGATTTCGACTACGCTTTCCGATCCTGCGGGAAGGCGGGACGGAGAAATGGAAATACCGAATGTCGTTGGCGCTTCAAGGAACGTGGCCGGGGGCGCGTCATTCTGCAGGAACAGCGAGTTCTGGCCGTCCGGGTTGATGGCCGTGACGATCGCGCGATGTCCCGATGGACCGGGAGGAGGCTCGACGGTGACGGTGCCCGCATCGGCATCCGCGCTGCGGATCAAAGCCGCCGCTCCGTCGAAGAAAATCCTCGACTGCGGCGACAGCCCCGTGCCCGAAAGAACAAGTGTGCCGCCATCGCCGACGGAGATCGCCTCGATCCGTGGGGGCTGCTGCGTAGCCAGCAGGAACGCGCGCGGCTGCACGTAGACTCCGGTGGGCGTAGAGACCACCAGATGCCGCGGCCCCACGCCGCTGTCGTCGGAATACACAAGGTTGAAGCGCAGGAAGCCCGGGGAATAGCTTTCGACGCTGGAGACGCCGGTAGCGCCCCCCACGATGGCCGCGCGGAGATCGGAGGCGGGCTGTTCGCCGTCCAGCAGTCCGATTCCCGTGGCGACAAAGAAATTGCGCGTGCCGTTGACGTTGACGTACGCCGGCCGGACGGCCAACTGTCCGGGGAAGCTGTACGCCAGCACGTTGTAGAGCCGGAGAGGATCGCGGCTTCGCACCTGAAAATTGACATCGTCGATCACCGCGCCCGCGCCAACCGGAATCTGGGTTGCGTCGTTATGCTGCCGGACGCCGGGGAAAAATAGAAGTTCGAATGCGGAGCCCGGCTCGATGGTGTCGCCATTCCGGTCCAGCGGAAGCCGCAGGTTTGCGGGTGTGCTTTCGCCACCCTGCGCCGGAGGCAGCGGATGCGCGTACACGATATAGCGTGCGGGCGGCAGGCCCTCGATAAGATACGTGCCGTCGGGACCGGTAAGCGCGCCCACAGCGAAGCCCGATGCGGAGATGGCGACCACGCTGGCCAGCGGACGGCCCGAGCCGCCTTCGGCAACGCGGCCCTTGATCGAGCCGAGATTCGACCGGAAGGCCCGCGTCGGATAGAGAATCGATACACCCGCCACGTCATCCGCGCTAAGGGCGTTTCCTTTCGATTGCGTCCGGGTCAACTGCGTGGCCATCGCGGAGGACGTCATGGAATGCTGAAGGCCGATCGTGTGGCCGAACTCGTGAACCAGGGTGAGGAACGTCGCTTCCGCGTGGCTGGGCAGGTTCGACATGTCCTTCGGCAGGATCATCATGGACCGCCGCACCGGAACAAATCCGTCGCCAACCCTCGCGGGACCGGTGACGGTCGGACCGGCAACGGCGATCAAGCCGGGCGGCACTTCCTCGAATACGATATCGATTCCCGGCGCGTCGCCCGCCTGCGCTCCGGCGTCGGTAAAGCCGCCGAACTGAAGGCGCAACTCGGAGGTGTCGACGTCGCTCCATTGCCGGGCCGCCAGCTCAATCTGGCTGACCAGCGAGGTTAGCGAATCGGTGGGCGCTTGCTTGTCCGGACCGCGGGAGATGAAGAACGGAACCGTCCGTGCGGTCAGCGCATCCAGGTTGAACCGTTGGGGAAGGCCCGTAAGCCGTCCGTCGCGCTGCGCATACTGGAGGAAATGATAGTAGCCCTGGGCCGCGCCCGTGGCGAGAAGCAGAACAGCCAGCGCGCGCAATTTCACTTGCCGCTCCTCAGAAGTACAGTGCGGCGAATGTCGATCAGGGGAACATCCACGCCATCGTCGCGAACCGCCCGTCCCGACGCGTCCAGCATCCGGGCCGAGCCGGGCACGCGAAGCGCCATCCACTGGCCATTCGGCAACTGCTCCAATCCCAGCAGTCCTTGCGACAGGCCGAGAAGCTGCGTCATTCCGCTAGGTCCAGTCCACAGGAAGAAGATGTGTTCCTTGCCCGGCAACAACGCCGGAGCGCCCGCGAAGTTCTGGCTCTGTGCGCCTACTTTGCCGCCCGGAACGGAGACTGTGACGGCCTTGCGATCGGCGCCCTTCCAGAACTCCGTCACGTTCAGCTGGCAGGTGGTGTAGATCAGGCGGCCCCGGTAGGCGGCGGAACAGGTTCCAACTTTGGCCCGGACAACTTCCGTGGCTTTGTTGGCCATGTCGTTCAGACTTAACTTTTCCAGCGTTGTTGCGTGGGCCGCAAGTCCAGCGGCGAAACAGACGGTAAGAGCGCGCAACATACCCATCTTTTCGGATGCACGCGCGGGTCCATCCGATGCCAATGAAAATAGGATACTTACGCCGGTCCGGCAGAGCCTTGGTGTATCCCTGGGACACACAGCGCGCCACACCTGTGGCCCACGGCGCTTAAGCTCCGGGCTTGCGGATCACTAGAACCGGGATCGACAAATGATGACGTACTGCATTAATTGTCGACCCGAAGAGTATGTCTTTAAGTCCTTTATGGCCGTGGCCACCCATAACCACGAGATCTACCTGAAACTCCCTGGCCCGCCGCACGATCTCGTCCGCTGGCTTGGGCGAATAGGCCTGGATCACGACGGATTCCACCTGCTCCTGCGCCAGACGCTCCTGGATTCGATGCAGGTATGCCGTCCCCTCGCGCTCCTCTGCCGTCTCGGCCTGGTCGCCATACACTTGGCTTGCAACTCCCTCCTCCACATGCAGCAGGATCAGCCGGGCGCCGTGCGACTTTGCAAGGCCCAACGCGTGGCCCAACGCAATGCGATCCATCTCGGAGTGGTCCAGCGGAAGCAATATGGTCCGGTACGCGGCCGCTTCCGGTTGAAGCGTCGCCGGGACGTCGGGAAGCAGGGGAACTTCGGCGGCGGGCCGGCGCCGGAAGAGCGGCTCAAACGTGATGTACGCCAGCAGCGCGCATAGGGGGACCCCGGCCGCCAACAGCCACCCCAGCGAGAGGACATGCGCGGCCAGCCAGAGGTTCAGCCCGATCACCAGCGCGGCGGTTCCCCAGGACAGCAGTTTCAGCCAGCCGGGGCTGACCAGCACTCCCATTTTCGTTCGCTCGCTTGTGAATTGAACCAGCGGGACGATCGCGAAGGGAAGCTGAAGGCTCAGCAGCACCTGGCTGAAGATCATCAGCGGGAAGACGCCCGATTCGCCCACGACCGCGATCACCGCAATGGCCGGTACCAGCGCCACCATCCGCGTCAGCAATTGGCGCAGCCACGGGCGCATCCGCAAGTTCAGGAATCCTTCCATGACGATCTGGCCCGCCAGAGTTCCGGTGAAGGTGGACGACTGTCCGCTGGCCAGGAGGGCGATCGCGAACAGCGTGGCCGCGAGCGTGGTGCCCAGCAGCGGCGTCAGCAATTCGTGCGCCTGCTCAATACCGGTTACCACCACGCCCGATGGATAAAACACAGCACCGGCAAGCACAAGGATTCCCACGTTGACGAACAGCGCCGCCGTCAGCGCGGTGGCCGAATCCAGCAGGTTGTAGCGGCTGGCTTCGCGCTTGGAATCGGACGAACTGCCGATCGCGCGCGTCTGCACCAGGGCCGAGTGCAGATACAAATTGTGCGGCATGACGGTTGCGCCCAGCATGGCGATTGCGATGTACAGGCTCTCGGTGGAAAGGCGGGGCACCATGCCGGCGGCCACCGCGCCGAGGTCGGGCCGGGCAAGAATCAGTTGCGCCAGGATGCATAGGCCGATGACGGCGATCATGCCCAGGACGACACGCTCCAGCAGTCGAATGCCGTAGCGCGACAACGACAGAATCAGAAGCGCGTCGAACACCGTGATCAACACGCCCCACAGCACGGGAATGCCGAAAAGCAGCTTCAGCGCAATGGCCGACCCCAGCACCTCCGCCAAATCGCAGGCGGCGATGGCCGTTTCGCACAGCAGCCACAGCGAAAGATTGATTCCCTTCGGATAGTGGTCCCGGCAGCTTTGCGCCAGGTCGCGACCCGTGGCAATTCCCAGCCGCGCGGCCAGTGTTTGAAGAAGGATGGCGAGAAGGTTCGAGACGACGAGAACCCAAAGAAGCTGGTATCCGAACCGCGCACCGCCCTCAATGTCGGTGGCCCAGTTGCCAGGGTCCATGTATCCGACGCTGACCAGGTACGCCGGGCCGGAGAAGGCCAGGAACCGCCGCCATCCTACAGCCTTCAAGATTGGAACGGACCCGGTGAGACTGGCGGATCCGCCCGTGGATGGCTTGGATACCATAGTTACCGGTTTGGTCTTAACTATGGTTAACATACGCTTCAATCCGCCGCAATGGCCGCAGGATTTGACGGAGCGCCCGGCCTTTCAGTACTCTCGGGATGGCTTCCGGCGAATGAACATCTCGGTTAAGGGAGAATATGCGCTCTCCGCGCTTTTCGACATCGCCTCCCAGAACACAACGGCTCCGGTAAAGATCGCCGACATCGCGCGGCGGCAGGGGATTCCACAGAAATTTCTGGAACTGGTGCTCGCCAGCATGAAACAAGGCGGTTTCGTCGATTCCAAGCGCGGGGCCGACGGAGGCTACCTGCTGGCGCGTCGCGCAGGGGCCATAACGGTGGGCGAAGTGATCCGCTTCGTCGAGGGCGCAAGAGCCGTGAAGAAACGCCAGAAGGACTCGCCGTTGATGGAGCTGTGGGCGAAGGTCGACACCGCCATTTCAGAAGTCGTGGACCAGACTACAATCGAGGATCTGGCGCGAGCGTGGGCGGAGCGTCAGCGGCGGTACATTCCGAACTGGGAGATCTGATCGCACCGATGTTTTTCGACGACAATTCGCTTTCGATCGGCAGGACTCCGCTGGTGCGTCTCAATCGCGTTATCGATGGCGCGCCCGTGACGCTGCTGGCCAAGATCGAAGGTCGAAACCCGGCGTACTCGGTAAAGTGCCGGATCGGCGCGTCCATGATCTGGGACGCGGAAAAGCGCGGCGTCCTGAAGCCGGGCAAGGAGATCATCGAACCGACAAGCGGCAATACCGGAATCGCGCTGGCGTTTGTCGCGGCGGCGCGCGGATACCCGATTACCCTCACGATGCCGGAGACGATGTCCGTCGAACGGCGGAAGGTTCTGAAGGCTTTTGGGGCGAAGCTGGTGTTGACTCCCGGACCCGGAGGGATGCAGGCCGCGATCGACGAAGCGGAGGAGATTCAGCGCACCGCGCCGGACCGCTACGTCCTTCTGCAGCAGTTCAAGAATCCGGCGAATCCTGACATTCATGTCCGCACAACGGGTCCGGAAATCTGGGAAGATACCGAAGGCGCGATCGACGTTCTGGTTGCCGGTATCGGTACTGGCGGCACGATCACGGGTGTGTCGCGATACCTGAAAGAGATCCAGCGCAAGCCGGTGCTGTCCGTCGGTGTGGAGCCGGCGGCGTCGCCCGTCATTACGCAGCGCCTGCGGGGCGAGGCCTTGCAGCCCGGGCCGCACAAGATTCAGGGCATCGGGGCGGGCTTTATCCCGGATACGCTCGACTTGGCGATGGTCGACCGCGTGGAGCAGGTTACGAACGAGGAATCGATCGAGATGGCGCGGCGTCTGGCGCGGGAAGAAGGCATACTATGCGGAATCTCCTGCGGCGCGGCGGCTGCGGCGGCGGTGCGCCTGGCGCACGAACCGGAGATGCGGGCTAAGACGATGGTGGTGGTGCTGCCTGACGCCGGAGAGCGCTATCTCACCAGCGTGCTATTCGATGGATTTTTTAATGAATCGGGAAGTTAGTGAAGGCCGACGGGCATCATCCTTAGGATTGGGGTGGTGATGCCCGCCGGTGTAACGGGGATTGGTTATATTGGCGACGCGATTTTACTCCGGGTTACACTGCCGAAGCGAAAATTTTGTTGCTAGACTCTACATTTTGGGAGGTTGAATGACCGCTGAGCAGGTCGAGCAGAAGGTTAAGCAGATTATCGTGGAGCAACTTGGTGTTCCAGAGGAGCAGGTCGACAAGACAGCCTCCTTTGTCGACGACCTGGGTGCCGATTCCCTCGACATCGTCGAGCTGGTAATGGCCTTCGAGGAAGGCTTCAACATGGACGTTCCAGACGAAGACGCCGAGAAAATGAAGACGGTGGGCGATTCCGTAACCTACATTCTGGAACACCAGGGCAAAAAGTAGGCTTTCGTTCGTTCGCTGCAGATTCACATTCCAACCGCCGGGAGATAGTGATTGGTTCGTCGTGTCGTCGTTACCGGTGTTGGCCTGATATCCTCCGTTGGAAATACGACGGAGGAGTGCTGGTCCACCTTGCTTGCTGGCCAATCGAAGATTCGCCGGATCACGCTGTTCGATCCGTCCGCCTTCGACTGCCAAATTGCGGGCGAGGTGGAGAATTTCGAGCCGGGCGACTGGGTTGAGAAGAAGGAAATCAAGAAGCTTGCCCGCTTCATGCAGTTCGCGGTTGCCGCCAGCGACGAGGCACTGAAGTCTTCGGGCCTGGAGATCACTCCGGAGAACGCCGAGCAGATCGGCGTCTACATCGGCAGCGGCATCGGCGGGTTCGAGATCATCGAACGGGAGCACGAGAAGTACCTGAAAGGCGGCCCCAGCCGGATCTCGCCCTTCTTTATTCCCGCCACCATCGTCAACTTAGCCTCCGGCCACGTGTCCATTCGCACCGGTGCGAAAGGCCCGAATTCAGCTACCGCGACTGCGTGCACCACCAGCGCGCATTCCATCGGCGATAGCTTCCGCCTGATTCAGTGGGGCTACGCCGACGCGATGATCTGCGGCGGCGCGGAGGCGGCCATTACTCCGATGAGCGTTGGCGGCTTCGCAGCCATGAAGGCGCTTTCCAGCCGGAACGACAATCCCGGGGAAGCCAGCCGGCCGTGGGACAAGGACCGCAACGGATTCATCATCGGCGAAGGCGCGGGCATTCTTGTGCTGGAAGAGCTTGAACTGGCGAAGAAGCGTGGAGCGCCGATTCTGGCCGAGATCATCGGATACGGAATGTCCGGCGACGCGTATCACATCACCGCGCCCAGCGAGAACGGCGACGGCCCAATGCGGGTGATGCGCAATGCGTTGAAGGACGCGAAGCTGAATGCGTCTGAGATCGACTACATCAACGCGCACGGAACGTCCACGCCGCTGGGCGACCGCATGGAAACCGCCGCGATCAAGTGGGCGTTCGGCGATTCCGCCAAGACCGTGGCGATCAGTTCCACGAAGTCGATGACGGGGCATCTACTGGGTGGCGCGGGCGGACTGGAAGCCGGAGTGACGATCCTCGCAATTCGCGATCAGGTTGCGCCGCCGACGGCGAATCATCATGTGCCGGGAGAAGGCTGCGACTTGGATTACATTCCCCTCGCGGCGCGACCCATGAAGATCGATTGCGCCTTGTCGAACTCCTTCGGGTTCGGCGGGACCAATGGCAGCCTGATCTTCCGCCGCTTTCAGGGCTGACGGCTACAACACAGCCGTCTCGTGAATCTCGCGGCCTTCGGCAAACCTACGCACGCTGAGAATTTCCGCATCGATTAGGTCCGTTCGTCCATCGACAATCAGGTCGGCGACGATCTTTCCTGTGGCGGGCGAGTGCATTACGCCATGCCCACTAAAACCCGTCGCGTAGTAGAGCCACGGCGCTTCCCGCGCAGGACCAAGAATCGCGTGGTGATCAGGCGAGACCTCGTAGAATCCAGCCCACACGCGCTTCGGGTTCACTTCGAGTGATTCAAACGCGGGAACCCGGTCAACAGCGCGCGTGAGAATGTTTTCGACGAATGTTGGATCGATGCCCGGCTTGAAACCGGGAGTTTCGTTGGGGTCGTTCCACGCGAGAAGCAGCCCGCGCGTCTCCGGGCGAAAGTGAAATCCTGTGGACATGTCGATGATCATCGGCAGCGTTTCGGGAATTCCGGGAAAGGGTTCGGTGGGCGCCAGCATCCGGCGCAGGGGTGTCACGGGCAGAAACGCACCGGCTAGGCTCGCGATCTCCGCCGACCACGCTCCCCCCGCGAGAACGATCGTGCCCGCGCGAAAATCACCGGCGGTAGTCCGCACCAGATTCGGCTGCAGGCCCGTGACGCAAGCCGAGCGGACAAGCCACGCCCCCGCCGACACCGCCGCCAGCGTGAATCCAGTCATCACCGAGTATGGGTCAACAAATCCGTCTGTTGCGCAGAACGATCCTCCAAGAATATCGTCCGCCCGAATCATCGGAGCGCGCCGCTGAATCTCGTCGCGGGTAACAAGCTGAACGGAAGCAAGCCCCAGCGCGCGCTGACGCACGATGTTGTTCCGCAGATAGTCCAGATGCGCGTCCGTCGTCGCACAGAAAAGATAGCCGTGTCCGCGATAGCCGGACGGATGTCCGGTGCGTTCTTCAAACGACGCGAGGAACGGGATGGAATACATCGACATCCGGATATTCACGTCTGTCGAGAATTGCGCCCGCACACCGCCCATGCTCTTTCCAGTGGAGCCTTTACCCTGGCTGCTTTCGCGTTCCAACAGTACGATGTCGCGGACGCCCTTCTGTGTCAGGTGATAGGCGACGCTCGCCCCCGCAATGCCCGCGCCGATAATGACGACTTCGGCGGAGCGGGCGGTATCATGAAGGGCATCTCCTGGCATGAAGATCATCGTAGCGATCAAACAAGTCCCCGCTCGCGATTCCCAGTTGCGAATCGACGCGCAGGGCAAGTGGATTGTGGAGGACGACCTCACGTTCGAGATCAACGAACCCGACGCGTACGCCCTTGAGGAAGCCCTTCAATTGAAGGAAAAGCATCAGGGCGAAGTGATCGCGATCTGCGCCGGACCGGCGCGCGCGGCGTCGACAATTCGCGAGGCGCTGGCGAAGGGTGCGGACCGCGCGATCCATATCGAATCGGACGGCGTGGCGTCAACGGACACCTTGGGCGTGGCTTCACTCCTGGCGGAAGCAATCAAGGGCGAGTCTCCGGATTTGGTGCTGACCGGATTGCAGTCCGACGATCTGGGGTTCGGCCAGACTGGAGTCGTGCTGGCGGAATTGCTGGGCATGCCGCACGGAACGATCATCATGCAGGTGGAGGTAGATGGAAGTTCGCTGCGCGTGAAGCGCGAACTGGAGGACGGCTGGTTTCAGCACGTCACCATGCCCATGCCCGCGGTCCTGACTATTCAGAGCGGCATCAACCGCCTGCGCTACGCGACGCTGATGGGAATCAAGAAGGCGAAGAGCAAGGAGCTGAAGACGGCGCCGGCGTCTGGCGCTGGCGACCCGGTGGCCCCACTGGAATCGGTGTTTCAACCGCAGAAGGAAAAGAAGACTCAAATGCTGGAAGGCGATGCGCGCGCGGCGGCGGCGGCGCTGGTTGAGAAATTGAAGTTCGAAGTGCGGGTGCTGGGATGAGCTTCGTTCTCGTAGTGCTTGAACGCTCCGCCGGCAAGTGGCACAAGATGTCGTGGGAGGCGCTGGCCGCCGGCCAGGCAATGGCATCCGAGTTGGGAATTCCCTGCGCGTCCGCCGTCCTTGGAAAAGACTTGGCGGAAGTCGCGAGGGAGATTCCCGGCAAGGCCTACGCGGTGGAGCATGACCTGCTGAGCGACTACACCGCTGATGGCTTCACGCTCGCGCTGGAGCAGTTGATCCGGCAGGAGAATCCCGCGTACGTTGTGTTTCCGCACACCTATCAGGTGCGCGACTTCGCGCCACGCGTGGCGACGCGCTTCGGTGCGGTGCTACTCAGCGATCTTGTGGGCATTCGCGTGAAGGGCAACGCCGCCAACTACGAACGCCAACTGTTTCAGGGCAAGCTGATGGCGCGCATGCTGTCGAAGAGCAGCCGGGCGTTTCTGTCGATTCAAGCCGGTGCGTACCGTGCGGCGGAGAGCCGCGAGGCCAATCAGGAAGTGGTGGCGTTTGCGCCAACCCTCGACGCTTCGCAGATCCGGCAGAAGCCAGAAGCTCCGTTCCGCGAATCTGCACGTGCAGTGGATCTGACGGCGGCGGACATCATCGTATCGGTGGGGCGCGGGATCAAGGAGAAGGAGAACATCGCGATGATCGAGGAGCTGGCAACCGCGCTGGGCGGCGAGCTCGCGGCTTCGCGCCCCATTTGCGACAGCGGATGGCTGCCGATGGAGCGGCAGGTGGGCAGTTCCGGACAAACCGTCGCGCCGAAGGTTTACATGGCCGTGGGAATCTCCGGGGCGATCCAGCACCTGGTGGGAATGAAGGGCGCCAAGACCATCGTCGCGATCAACAAGGATCCCAACGCGCCCATCTTCGAGGTGGCCGACTACGGAATTTGCGGGGACCTTTTCGAAGTGGTCCCCGCGCTGATTGAAGAAGTGAAGAAGGCGAAGAGCTAGAAGTTTATCTTCGCTCCCAGTTGAATCTTTCGCGACCCGCTGATGACGTTGTCGCGAATTCGTCCGAACGTTCCCGAACTGAATGTCGTCGTCGGGAACCCGAACGTCGGCGTGTTGGTCAGGTTGGTCATGTCGGCGCGAATCTCCAAATTCACGCGCTCCGTGATCGTAGTTCGCTTCAGGAACGACGCATCCATATTGAAAGCCCCCGGACCACGGAAGAAGTTGCGCCCGGTGGTCCCGATGCCGCCGATGCCGGGCCCCGAAAACTGCCCGACTTCCTCCGGCGAGAAATACCACTTCAGTCCATCCGGCCGGTCTGCCACCGCGCCATCGGAGCGTGTGCACCCGGCGCAATCGGCGAACGAACTGGCTGTCTGCGAGAACGTATTGAAGCCGGAGAAGACCGAGAACGGCCTGCCTGTCTGATAGGTCAGAAATCCGGACACCTGCCATCCGCCGAACACGCGCTTGGCGAAGCCGGCGCTGTTGCGTCCGAACGGAAGCTCATACACCCAATAGCTTTGAAGAACGTGCGTGCGGTCGAAATCCGACAGCGCGTAGTTCAGCTTCCGGTTGTTGATGTCGATCGGGCTGGAGGAAGCGCTTTGTCCCGTGCCCGACGCCGCCACCGTAAAGGCCGGATCGAAAGATCGCGTGTCCAGCGACTTCGCCCACGTATAACCAACCTGCGCTTCAAGACCCGACGTCATTCGGCGCGTCACTTGCAGTTGAAGGCCGTGATAGGTGGAGAAATCGTTTGAGTCGATGACAAACGCTCCGCCGGTGAACTGAGGGTAGGGAATGAAGAAGTAGGGCGTAAGGCCCGCGAGATCCGGAAGCGTTCGCCCGCCCGCACCCGTGCGCCTCGTTAGATCGTTCGCCACCGTACCGGCGGCGTTGTTCCGCAGGTCGGTGGGGTACAGTCTGCGGAGGCCGGCGGAACCCGTCTCGCCTGGACGCAGGCGCGTATCCGGCGCCAGCAGCTGGTTGATCAAAGGAGACTCGCCGCCTCCCTGCACCACCCCGAAAGCGTTCGCAAAGCCGTTGCGCGTAATGTCCACTTGATTCGTGTTGTACGCGCCGAAGAGATTCTGCGCGCGGCGGCCAATGTAGTTCGCTTCCAGAACCAGATTGCGCGTGAGTTCCTGTTGAATACTTAGGCTCCATCCATGCGTCGTCGGCGTCTTGAACGCTGGATCGACCACCGTGATGTTCGACAGCGAAAATGCCGGGGGCTGCGCAAGGTCGTTCGGGTTGACCGTTGGAGGCGTCAACGCGGGCAGACCCGACAGCCGTCCGCCGCCCTGCCCGTAGGTCTGCGTACGCGAGCCCTGCACTTGTCCCGGAAGATTCTGGAACACGGAGCTGGACAGAACGAATGTATTGATCCGGTCAAAGGCCATGCGGTAGTTAGACCGGATGGAAGTCTTGCCCTTTCCGAACGGGTCCCACGCGAATCCGACCGACGGAGCCCAGTTGTTCCAATCCGTGTTGTAAAGTCCGCCGGGTCGCCACCGGACGGTGTTTGACGGGGCGGAACCAGCCGTCAGCACTTGATCCGGCGCGCGGACGCGTCCCGCTGGATCGCTATACGGCTCCGCCTTGATCTCCCAACGTAGACCGAGATCCACCACCAGGTTCCGGTTCACTTTCCAACTGTCTTGTACGTAGAAGTCGTACTCGTCGAACCGGGCCGTGAAGTCGTAAAGCCCCGCGACGAACTGATCCCCGTCCGACGGGAACCCGCGACCGGTAGAGCCCACGCGACCGAGAAGGAAGTTGATGCTGGATTCCAGGTTCACGCGGTCGAACTGCTGATTGATTCCCGCCGGCAGGTTGAACGTCTGCGCATCGACAGTGTTGATCAGCCGGGAGAAATCGACGCTCTGCACGGAATTCTCTCCACCGATCGAACCCCGCAAATCCTGATGCTTTTGGAGGCGCACATTCGCGCCGGCTTTAATGGAGTGCGCTCCGACAAAGTAGGAGAAGTTGTCAACAAACTGCCAGGTGGTGAGTTCGCGAAGATTGCCGGCGGAGACGATTTCCGGATACGTCACCGGAGTCCCTTCCAACTGCACGGCGCTTAGGTTGGTGGTGGGGTAACTGAAGTCGAAGGCGAACCGGTTGAGGCCGAACACAAACTCATTCGTGGTTCGCGGCGAAGGATTGGTGCGCCAGTTGATGGCGAGGTTCTTGGGATCGCGCTTGGTGTCCAGCACGCAGGGTCCGCCGGGAAACCAGGGCAATCCTCCGTTGCCGGAATCGCAATTCGTATTCTGGAAGCCCCAGGAGTACCGCGCGAACACGGTGTTTTTGTCGTTGATGACGTAGTCTACCTTCGCCGTCTGATCCAACTGGCTCTCGCGCGTCGGCGCGGCCCACGTGAAGAACGCCGTATTCAGTCCGTCGCCGCCGCTGAAGTTGTTCGGCAGCGGAGTTGAATCGATCACCGGTTTGATCCGGCTGTCAAACCCGCCGCGCTGCGGGTCGTTGGCGATTAGGTTGTAGGTTCCGGTGTTGATGCCGGACAACACATTGCCACTGGCATCCACCGAAGCGCCGGTGACGCCCGCAGGCAGCGTCCGCCCGCCAAGAACGTAGCGCCAGTTGCCTTGCCGGGCCTGCTGCGTATAGACGGTCCGGTTCAACAGCGACGTATTTCGCGCGGTCAACCTCTGGGCGTTGTAGAAGAAGAACAGCCGGTTCCGCTTGATGGGTCCGCCCACTGAGCCGCCGTAGATCTGCTGCTGGAACTGGCGCTTCCCAATATCGTTTAAATTGTTCTCCCACTCGTTCGCGTTCAGGCGCGGGGTCCGGTAGAACCAGAAACCGCTGCCATGAAATTCGTTGCCGCCGGAGCGGGTGACCATCGCCACCTGTCCGCCGGAATTCCGTCCGAATTCCGCCGTCGCGTTCGAGGTTAAGACTTTGAATTCGGCGAGCGAATCCGGGTTCGTGCGCAGCGGCGAAAAGTTGCTGCCGCCTGCGGAGGTTTCGTTGGAGTCGATGCCGTCGATCGTGAAGTTCCACGCCCGGTCGCGCGCGCCATTCACGTGGACGCCGCCTCCGGTGTTCGCCCCGGACACCACACCCGGCTGCCGCGCCACCAGGTCCAGCGGATTGCGTCCCCGCGTGCCGACGATGGGCAGATCGCGGATCAGACGGTCGGAAAACACGTTGCCGATGTTGCCCGATGTCGAAGTCTGTACCGTCTCCGCGCTGCCGGATACTTCAATTGTTTCGGCAACCGCGCCAATTTCCAAGATGACATTCACTGTAAGCGGCTGTCCAATGGAAATACGGTTACCGCTGGAGAAAAAGCGTTTGAAGCCGGGCGACTCTACGGCGATGGTGTAGTTGCCCACCTGAACGTTGTCGAAGACGTATGTTCCCGCTTCGGTGGTGGACGTTTGGAAGGTAACGCCAGTGGTGCCGCTGGTCAGCTTGACGTTCGCCCCGGCGATCGCGCCGCCGCTGGAATCCGTGACGATGCCCGTCGCACGCGACGTTGTTCCTTGCGCGAACAAACCCGCCGACAATAAGCCGAGACAAATAACCCCGATGCGCATGTCTGCAATGTAGCAGAAATACGCGGAAGCGCTACAGAATCTCGTGCTGAGATCCGGTGTCCGCCGGAGGCGAAAGAGTGCGGCCTAAATCGCGCATCATGCGGCGTTCCTGGGGCGAAAACTTCTCCATGAAGGGCGGACTTTCGACGCGCTGCCGCCGCTCGTCCGGTGCCAGATCGCGGAGCGTTTCCATCTCCGTTCGAAGCTCACGTTGACGGTCCTCCGGTAGGTTCATGAATCGCCGGAAAACGCGCCTTGCCTCATCGCGCCGCTCTGGCGGCAGCTGCTGGAACTGGTCGTACTGGCCTCGAAGACGCCGCTTCTCGCCGGGACTCAGCCGGTTATACCGCTCCACCCGGTCTTCGAACGCCTTGCGCCGGTCGGCTGGAAGTTTCTCAAGAATCCGCTCGCGTTGACGTGGCGGCATGCTGTTGTAGCGTTCAATCGCGGAAGGACCCGGCGCGGGCCTTCTCGACCCCCGCGGCGGACCCTGCGCCAGCAGTGGAATCGCCACCGCGATCAGTGCAAGGGCCTGGGTTAGCGCACGCATCCTTACAAGGACCGCGGAGCGTTCGCAAACAGCGACAGCATTTCCAGATCTTCCAGCGTCTCCTCGATTTGGTCGATGTCGTTCACCGCCTGAAGACTGGCCGGCCGGTCCGCTGCGACGGGCGCGGAAGCTGGTGTCGGAGGCTGTCTCATTATCGCGACGCCAATAATCAGCGCCACCGCAAGCGATAGCGCCGCGACGGGCCGGCCGAACCCGGACATCGCGGAGCCCGCCATCTGACGCCATGTGCGTTGCCACCAATTCTCCCCGTCCACGCTTTCCAGCTGGGCGTACAAACGGCGGTCGAAATCGGCAGCCACCTCTGGTGCGGAATCGGCGTCCAGCGCCGCCCACAAAGCCGCCTGTTCCGCGATGAAGCGCTGGCAGTCCGCGCACGCGGCAGCATGCGCATGCACTTCGGCGTACTGGCCGCTATGGCCAGACACAAAGTCCACCAGAGCGCCCTCGCCGCCATTTCGCAGGTAGCAAACTTCCTCCATCGTCTTTAAGCCAAATGCGCCAGCCTGGCGCGCAAACTCTCGTAAGCCCGGAACAGCAGTGATTTTACCGCTGAATTCGAGCAGTTTAAAACCCCGGCAATCTGCGAGTATTCCATATCCTGATACTTGTGCATCAGCACCGCGATGCGCTGCTTGTCCGGCAGTGCGTCCACAGCGCTTCGGATCTCCGCATTTCCCGATTCCTTCACCAGCGTTTGCTCCGCATTCGGCGATGAATCGCGCAAATAGACTGGTGCGCCATCGACCGAATCGCGGTCGATCGTTTCCTGCCTACTGTCTTTCGCGTGATCGCGAATCCAGTTCAGCGTCAGGTGCGTCGCGATCCGGTAGAGCCATGTCGTGAACTTCGCCGTCGGCTCGTAGCTGGCGCGCGACCGGTACACCCGCAGAAAAACTTCCTGCGCCAGTTCTTCCGCCACTCCCTGATTCCGGACCATGCGGTAGACGAAGTTGACGATGCCTTTCCTGTGCCGCATCAGCAGATCGGCAAACGCCGCTGAGTCGCCAGCCCGGACTTGCAGCATTAACTGGGCGTCTGGCTCCAGAATCGCCGCCGGATTCATACTCTTTTGAACCCCGTTGAGATCCAAAGGTTTCGCGGCTGGGCTATTCACCTTTGGGGCTCCGGTCCATCAGGTTGCGAACGGCTTCAACAGGGGAGCACTTGCCCTGCAGCAGGCGGCTAAGCTGCGCGGTGATCGGCACCTCGACATTCAGGCGGTCTGCAAGGCCCATCGCGGCTTCGGTAGTCTCGATGCCCTCGGCAATCATCCGCGTGGACGCTTGAATTTCCTGCACACTTCTGCCCTCAGCTAAGTTGAGCCCCACCTGTCGATTGCGGGACAAATCTCCAGTACAAGTTAAGACCAAATCCCCGAGGCCTGCAAGACCGGCAAGAGTCCCCGCCTGTCCTCCGGCGGCCACCGCCAGCCGGGTAATCTCGGCAAGCCCGCGGGTGATCAGGGCCGCCTTACTATTGCTGCCCAGGTGCAGTCCGTCCACCACTCCAGCGCCAATGGCGATCACGTTCTTCAGGGACGCGCCGGTCTCCACCCCCGTTACGTCGCTGTTTGTGTAGAAACGTAGCGCCGGACCGCTGAACGCAGTTTGAACCGCCGCCGCGAGGGAAGTATCGATACTCGCGATGACCACGGCCGCCGGATTCCCCTGCGCGATCTCGCGCGCGAACGTGGGTCCGCTCAGCACTGCCACCGGATGCCCGGGCTTCGTCTCGGCAATCACCTGCGACATTCGCAGCAATGTTCCGCGCTCCAAACCCTTTGTCGCGCTAACGACCGGCACGCCGTCCGGCAGTCGAAGTTGAAGGTAGACCTGGCGGGCGAACCGCGACGGCATTACGCCAAGGACGAGATCGGCATCGCCAACATCGAGACCCTGCGAGACGGCGACATTTTGCGGAAGCGGAAATCCCGGAAGGTACGCAGCGTTCTCGCGCGTCGCGTCCATCGTGCGCGCCAGATCGGGATCGTGAACCAGCAGACGGACCGTCGGGAATTTCGGCGACAGCGCGATCGCGAGAGCCGTGCCCCAGCTTCCGCCACCCACGATTGCCAGTATGTTCAAGACGCGCGCCGGCGGAATTGGAAGACATTCTCATTCCCCGCGCGGAGCCTCGCGAGGTTTGCCCGGTGCCTCCACACGATGAACGCGCCGCTGAAGGCCGATGCCGCAAGGACGCTCCAGTGCGGTTGATCGATCAGATAGACAGCCAGCGGAAACAGGCCAGTGGCGACGATCGATCCGAACGAGATGAATCGCGTTGCGGCTACGGCGGCGGCGAAGACGATCAGCGTTGCAAGAATGGGCAGGGGAGTCAGGTATAGGAACGCCCCGATAAAGCTCGCTACCGCTTTGCCGCCCTGAAATTTCAAGAAGACCGGATAGGCGTGTCCCAATAGAACGGCCACCGCGGCTGCGGACATCCAGGCAACGTTCGCGTTGCTGGCGCGATCCATCAACCACACGGCAGCGAAACCTTTCGCGATGTCTAGCAGCAGCGTCGCCATCGCAGTCGTTCGCCCGGCGGCCCGCAGAACATTCGTCGCGCCAATGTTGCCGCTGCCGACGGCTCGCACGTCCGTGCCGGTGCGGAAGCGCACCAGCAGGTAACCGAATGGAATTCCCCCAATCAGATATGCGGCCAATAGAGCAAGCCAAGTCATGTAAGAGGGAACTCCGCCAGCACGGAATAGCGGGTGCCCTCCGGCTCCGTCTTGCTGAGGTAGAGAAGGTGCCGCGAGGCGTTGAACACGCCGAAGTCCGATGACGGCAAAGCGGCGATCGCGCGCCGCAGGTTTGCAAGGTCCGACGGTGGCTTAATCCGGCCCAGCGTCAGATGCGGATTGTAGGGGCGCGATTCCAGTTTCACGCCCAGGGCGGCCAGGGCGGCGTCGGTCGAGGATGCAAGTTCGCTTAACGCCGGAGGCGCGTCTACTCCGGCGAAAAGAACGCGCGGCTGGTGGGGGTTCGGAAACCAGCCGATCCCGCGAATTCCCAGCTTGAACGCGCCGGTTGGCGGCAGGGCGCCGATCGTCTCGCGTAGCTGTGGCAGTCTCTCGTCCGGGTACTCCCCGATGAACTTCGTCGTGATGTGCAAGTTGTCCGATGGCGTCCAGGAGATGTCAGCTTGAGGCCGAAGATGCTGAAGGAGAAGCTCAATATTTCGACGGACCTGGTAGGCCAGCGAAAATCCGCAAAACAGGCGCATGGGCTAAAAAGGGATGGTATCGCATGCTGCCCGATTTGCCCTTACCGCGCGGCTTCTATGAACGGCCACCGGAGATTGTCGCGCCGGAGCTATTGGGGATGGTGCTGGTCAACGGCGCGATGCGTGGCCGGATCGTCGAGGTGGAGGCGTATCTCGGGCAGGACGACCCTGCGGCGCACAGCTCCCGCGGACGAACCGCGCGAACCGAAGTTCTGTTCGGTCCGGGCGGCTTCGCCTACGTCTATCTCATCTACGGAATCCATCACTGCCTGAACGTCTCCTGCCAACCGGAAGGCCATCCGGGGTGCGTGCTGATCCGCGCGCTGGATATCGTTCAGGGCCCCGCCCGCCTGACCCGCGCGATGGGCATTACGCGCGCAGACAATGGCCGCGACCTGACGAAGGGCAGCCTACGCATCGTCGCAGGCACCGCGCCATCGCAGACCGCGGTCACGCCGCGCATCGGCATTGTGAAGGCTAAAGATCTGCCGCTGAGGTTTCTTGTTCGGTGATCGCTTCTGCCTCCAGGCCCTGGAAGAAGACGGGCCCTTTACGGCAAGCCGCGAGTGCCTGCCGCGCCGCCTCAAGCGCCTTCTCGGCTGGGGCAAGTTCCTGTGTCCGGACACGCCGGATCTCAGCCACCAGGAAAGGCTTCTCGCCTGGGGCCGCGTTGCGTAGCTGCTCCTGCAAGTCGCGGATCTGGGCCAGGATGTCCTGCACGGTCTGCTGGGCCGCCTTTACTTTGTCCACAAGTGCCTGGCACTTGTCGGGCACCACCACTTTGGTCTGAAATCGCCCTTGAAGCACATACAGGTCAGTGACCTTATTGTTGCCGTCGCGGGTCACAAAGAGCATCCGAAAGGTCTGGTTTACCGGAGCGTTGTTGGAGTCCAGCAGGTCCTTGAAACTCTTGTTGGCGAAGCCAACCTGATCGTCGGGGTTTAGTGTTCCGATCAGGATTCGGGCCTTCTGGCCTGCCGAAAGCCCGCTGCGGATGCCCGACTTTACGGCGGGTTCGACGGTGTCGCGGATCTGCTTGATCAGGATCGCGGTTCCCGCATCATCGCCCTGCTCCTCGGCGATGAAGAGCGGCCCCAGCCGCGCGGCGATGGCCTTGGGAAGCTCCCGTCGAAAGGCCTGATAGCCCTTCGTCACCGCGCCGAGGGGAAGCTCATCCTCCTCAAGCAGCGCCACCACAATGAGGACGGCGTGAATGGTCTGGTTGTCTTCGAAGCGAAAGGCGAAAGTACGCTGGCTGGCCGGGACCGGCGCGGAGTCGCCGCGTTTCATCCCGTCCTTTACAACCACTCTCGCGGATTGGTCTGTGGGGCTCAGCGCGATCAGATCCTGATCGGTGGCAAGCGTGTTGTCGTCCACCTTGATCACCATCGGCCAAAGGTAGGGCTCAGAGTGCCCGCTGGCATCATCCTCACGCGAGCACGAGAGCGTTTCGAAAGTAACGATCGCATCAATCGGCATGGTTAGTTCTCCTCTTTTCCTGGCCCGCTCTTTGCCGGGCGGGTCCAACCGAGGAGTAGTGTATCCGGGGAGGATTTTCGTTGCAGCCGGCTGTCAGGGAATATTGATGAATCCTTCGAGGTAGGGAACCGCGCGGCCGCCGATCTTCACGCGGTCCCCCGCCATTTCGCACAAGAGTTGCGCCCCGCGCGCCGAGATCTGCCGAGAATTGACCGCCGTCTTTTTGAGCTTCGACGACCAGTACGGCGCCAGCGTACAGCAGGCGGAACCGGTGGCCGGATCTTCCGGAATTCCCTGCGAGGGTGCGAAGAAGCGGAAGACGAAATCACAATCGACGCCCGGCGCCGTGGCGATCACGGCAAAAGTGTCCGCCTTCGCAAGCGCGGCCATGTCCGGTGTCAGCCCGGCTACCTGTTCAGCCGACCCGTAGACCAGCATGTGATCGCGGGAACCCTTCATTACTTCAGAGGGATTGCCTCCAACCGCAGCGACGACATCGTCTGCGGAGAGTGGCGATGCGGGCCGGGAAGGGAAGTCGAGAAACAGAAGGCCGTCGCGCCGCGAGACGCCCAAGCGGCCAGATCGCGATTCGAAATAAATCTGCGGCTCCCCGTAGCCCAGACGTTCAAAAAGAACCCACGCGGAGGCGATGGTCGCATGCCCGCAGAGATCGACTTCGGTGACCGGAGTAAACCATCGCAAGTCGAAACCGCCTTCGCGCGGGACAAAGTACGCAGTCTCCGCGAGGTTGTTTTCGGCGGCGATCGACTGCACCACCGGTTTCGGCAGCCACTTGTCCAACGGCACCACGGCAGCGGGGTTGCCTCCGAACAATTCGCTGGTGAAAGCATCCACCTGATATATCGGCAGACGGGTCATGCCACCAGCTTAGCTTTGGGTTTGCGAAGTGGCTCCAACTCGATGTCGGTGTGGGGGCGGCCTTCGCGGCGCAGCGCACTGGTATCCAGCATCCGCGTGTGGGTGGCCAGTTCGTCCAGGAAGCGCGGCTCGTCCGGGTACTTGTTTGGCTGCCGCGAGACCATGCTGTAGAGCGGCACGTCCACAGCCAATGCGGAGCGCCCCCGCAGCAGTGGCCACACGGATCTTGGCGTTCCATTGCCCGCGCCATGATGGCTGGCTTTATATAGCGTGATGTCCTGAAGCGCCGCGCGGGCGGGTGCCTGCTGCATGATTGCGCTCCATCCATCCATCTCCACATCGCCAGGGAACAGCAGTTTGTGTCCAAAGCCTTCGATAAGAAGAACGACGCTTGAGTTGTTCACGGCGGAGCTGACAGCGCGCGACAGGCTGAGAATCTGATCTTCCCGCAGCCGGTTGATACGGTCTACAAACCAGCGCATTCGCGGTGGCGCCATCGCCGGGTGCCATTGAGGAATGCCGGGGAACAGCGGCTTTGTCGAAAACGCTTCGGTGGCCGCGGCCTCGGCATCCCAGAACGAACACTTCCGCCACGCTTCGTAGAGTGGGTCTGCCGAGACCTTGCCCGGCACGCTGCCGGGCTTGGCCGGGCCCAGAACGCGAATTGAGAATCCAGGTAAAACCGACTCCAAGCCCGATAGGCTTCCCGCGGCTACGTACGTTCGTTTCGCGCCTAGAGTCAGCAGACTTTCGACGGCATGGCGGTTGGGGTAATGCTGCCGCAGCATCGCCCGCAGAGTCGCCGCCCGCGACGGGTCGAATTCGCCGGGGCTGGCTTCGAGCAACCGCAAGACCGATGTCGAAAAGCGTTCCATGCCCGCCAGCGCGCGCGCCACACGCCCGCACTGCCCGGTGTCCATCTGCGCACCCGGCCGTTCCGTCCATGGTTGGACCACCAGATGCGGCTGCATCGCGGCGATCAGATTTCCAGGCGCGCGGGAACGCTTCCTGCCGGCGAAGCCACCGATGTGGTCGCGGTGACGATGCGTCGCCACCACTGCGTCCAGCTTTCCTCCGCAACGGCTGCGAATGTCCTCCGCGATGGGCAGCAGACGTTCACGCTCTTCCGCCGCGCCGACTGCTGTGGTGCCAAAGTCGATCAGGATGTGGCGGGCCCGCGCCCGCAAGTAATCGAAACGCAGCAGAAAGCAGTCGCCCCACCCGACGTCGTACATCCGGACGGAGACGCTTTTCAGCATCACCGTTCACGCTCCTCGCCGTCGCGGCTCTCGAAGTATCCGGTGTCCCACAAATATTGCAATCGCGCCGATTGTTTCGCCGCGTCTTTCAAGCTTGAGCGGATGTCGTACTTCAACCGGGATTGCCGGTCGAACACCAAAGCCGCGCCGCCGGTAAGCGTCACCATTTGTGAGTCCGGCATTCCGGCGGGCTTGATCACCGCCGGCGTCAGCCACGCCAATTCACCCGCGCGGATGCGCAGCGTCTTCACATAGTCGGCGACAATTTCCTGAACGTGGAAGCCGCGTTCGTCGACGCGCTTGGCCGGGTTTACCGATTCAACCGTCACGTAGGCTTCGTCATTCCATCCCAGCGCCTCGCGGTTGCTCCAAAGAAACTGGAAGATCTCGTGCTTGTTCCGGTGCAGCGCGTCGGCTGGAACGGCGGCCTGCAACGGGATGGCCGGCGGAGGCCACACTCCCGGCTCCGGTGAGCGCGCGGATTGAACCGGACTGACGCCGAAACGGTGAAACGAGCGCCGCAGCGCGTCGCGAAGAGGTCTTGAACGGCATCCGTTGTGCTCAAAGTCAGCCGTCAGAATCGCGCTGAGGAAATCTGAAAATGTGATGTTGACCGGAGGGCAATAGTCCAGGGCTCGAACAACCGCCGTCAAAACATGGTCCGCCAGATTAGCGCCTTCATCGATCAGGCGCGCCCGCGCCGTCTGCCCGCTGGAGACTTTTGACCACTGGTCTAGGAAAGCGCGCAGGATGGCGGCCACCAGGATCTCTCCCCGGCGATGCGGGTCCTGAAATTCGCGCCGGCGGAGCAGTCGGCGCGAAGGCGGCAGCTCAACGGGTTTCCTCAACGCCTGGCGTCCATGGATCTCTTGCCCCACCTGCCGCGCCACACGCAGCAGACTTGGGTCCGTAAGCTTGCATCCGCCCTTCGATCGCCGTTGCGCCAGCGCGGCGTCCACCACGGGGCGCAGGGAAAACAAGCTCAGCAACGCAACCAGATCCGCGAAGCCTTCGTGCAGCGCCGCTTGATCTGGCCCCGCCGCTTCAACCAAACGCCCGCGAATGCCGTCCAGCAGCGCGTGCGCCGTCTCATGCGCCACCACGTCGTGCGACAGGCACGAATAGATCATCCGACGCCCGCGAAGGGCGGGAAAGTATCCAAACAAAAGAGACTCGTTCTGTTTGGAGTAAAAAGCGTTGGCGTCGCGGAACGCGTGCGGCGCGATCTTGATCTGATGGCTGGGAAAGCCCCAGTCCACCTGCCGGCCCAGCGCCTGCTCAAAACGCGCCAGCATGCGCGTGACGATCGCGAAGGTGTTCTGGGCGTGGAAGTGGGGGTGGCTCAGCAGTGCGCGGTCGGACGCGCCCGCGAAGACGTCTTCGTTCGGGTTCAGATCCGGCTGGTAGAGTGTCCGCGTCGATGCGTCATAGTCGATCACCTCAGCACGGGATGATCGTGGCCCGGGACCCACGGTGTCCGCCGGGATGTCTACATGGGCGCGCAGGATGCGTCCGCGGACGCGCACACTGGGATCTCTGGCAATGATGGTCAGTGTGCGTTGTCCGGACATACGCGTCCGGGCATAGGATGCGGAATCGCAACCGTCGTCTGCTACGCAGCGATCGTTATGTGATTGAAAAACCGGCGAAAGAAACTGTGCGTTTCCTGTGACGGACTACTGCAGGCGCAGGCGCGTTTTCTCACTGGTAACCAACTCGTCGAAAATCGCCAGCACCTTCCGCCGGTAGTGATACACGCGCTGCACCGACTTGCGAAACGACGGTTCCTGGTGCCGGCGCTTCATTAGCTTGTCGACCAGCTGGCGCGGAAGTTCAATATCGCGGCGAAGCGACTCTGCGGAATGCCCGCGCAGAAAGAGGCCGTAGAACATGGCCGCCTCCCGCTGCGGCGCGAGAATGTCGCCGTCGTCGTGGGTCAAATGCCGGGCTGCACTCGGGGTCACGAAATTGTGCCTCAAAAACCGTTATTGTAAACACGGTCCGGACGCTTGTAAAGAGGAATTCAGCGAACTGTCGGTAGCACGTGAGTTGTCCGGTGGAATTAGCATGTGAGTTGTCCGGTTCAGCCGGGCGGGGCAATCTGGCGAGGTGGAAGCGAGCCAGATGGTGTCCGTCCGCGAGATGGAGCGGATGATGAAACTACAAGACGTGA
>JBGTFZ010000042.1:0-3401 GCA_041746955.1 Bryobacteraceae bacterium | reverse complement strand
TCCTCCTCGCCGCCGCCGCCCAGAACCTCCGGAAACTGGCGAAGATCCTTCCCGTACCGCAGAAACCGCGAAACGCCTGACAAGAAAGGCATTCGCGCACCCTTCAACATCGGAACTTCTGCGCTTGCAAACGGGCGTTTTTCCACAGAATCGGCTCGACCTTGATCTTGGTGAAGAACCCCGAAATGTCCGATCCGGCCAGATATGTGATCCCTTCATCGCATCGGGCACTTTCGATTCTGCGGATTGCGTCTGCTACTCCCCGACCAGGGATGCCGCCGAACGAGGTTGGGGTTTCGAGCACCGAGCGGATGGCAGGAGCGTGGTGGTCTTGAATAACATCAAGAATCGCGCGCTGAACGACCCGATCTTCGAGCGGGGCTATAACAAGCCCACGCTTCCCCGCGCCGTTCTTTTTGGATATTAGCGCGCCATGCGGCTTCGTGAACGAGTATCCAGTCCGAAGTTTATCTTGGATGCGCTTTATATTTCGCGACAGAGCAAAGTCAAAGTCAGCGGCTTCCTTCTTAGACTTGCCACTCTTCGATGACGCAGCATTTGCGCGGATCGCGAACCAAGCGCGTTGAAGGGTGGCAGCGCGCCTCACATCCAACGCCAGCGACACCGTGCGCCTCCGTAAAAACCAGTCCTGGGGCCTGCGGGCGGAGTCCGCCCCGGCTGGTTGCGGCCGTCTCCGGTTTCAGGCGCGGCCACGAAGCGGACCGAGCCCTCCACCCGCCAAGCGAGGCTTCACGCCCCGCCTGGGGTGCCGACAATGCCGGTCGCGCTCAACATGAGCCCGACCACCACGCCGACGACCGAGATCGTCGAGACGGCGCGCGCCACGCGTCGCGCGAGGCTCGCCGTCCGTTTTTGCTTCCGCTTGCGCGCATGAGGCTATCCCCTTCCAGCATAGCAGCTTTTTGGTCCTGTCAAGCCCTTGCGCTCCTCCACCCGGCCGTCCACAAAAATGCTCTTCGGCCAGCCCGCAGGCCCCAAGGGGCTGAACTCTGACCGCGCGTCGTCCAGCCGGGGGACGCGGGCCGTCTCCGGTTTCAGGCGCGGCCACGAAGCGGACCGAGCCCTCCACCCGCCAAGCGAGGCTGATCGCCCCGCCTGGGGTGCCGACAATGCCGGTCGCGCTCAACATGAGCCCGACCACCACGCCGACGACCGAGGCGACCCACAATATGTAGCATGGTGGCAGGCTAAAACGCAATATGGAGTCCGGCCCAGAATATCGGGCGTCATGGCTTAAATCATACACAATATCGTGTGCCGCACCTACGATTTGATGTCGATGATTGAGGGTAGCGCCGCGATGGCGCGATCCATGGCGGCTTCGGCCTCCGGGTCGTCATCGCAGAGGAATGCGCCCCACTGGTCCATCAGCTCCATGCGTTGCGGGAGATAGTCCAGCCGCCGATAGGCCGCCTCGGTCTTGTTGGCGATCGCATGGGCCAGCGCCGACTCCTTGACCTCGTGCGGGAACGAGGTCGCGGTCTCGGTCCAGTTGCGGAAGGAGCTGCTGAAGCAATGGACGGTGAAACCCTCGCCATACCGGGCCATCACTTCCAGGAGCGCGTTTTCCGACAGCGGTTTCGCCTCGCCTTTCGGCGAAGGGAAGATTGGCGAGCGGGGGCCGGTTTTGTAGGCGGCTACCTCCCGCAAAACGGCCATGGCGGCCGGACAAAGTGGAACCGTGAAAGCCTCGCCGCTTTTCATGTTCGGGCCAGGAATGTGCCAGAGACGGGCCTTTTCCTGGATTTGGTCCCAGGTACCCTTCCGCACCGCGCCCGAGCGCACCGCCGTCAGGATCGTGAAGCGCAGCGCGAGCGCGCCGGTGCCCTCGGCCTCTTCGATGTCGCGCATGAAGGTAGGCACCAGCTCCCACGACATGGCGCTGAAATGGACGACCTTCCGTTTCTGCGCGGGCAGGGCCTTCCGCACGCCGGGAATGGGGCTTCCCTCCGGTAGAAAATCCATCGCCAGGGCGTAGTCGAAGACCACCGTCATCCGTTGGAGGACTCGGCGCGCGGTCTCCTGCTTGATGAGCCGTATCGGTTCCAAGAGGGCGATGAGGTCGGCCCGGCGGATCGTGTGGATCGGCTTCGCGCCGATGGCCGGGAAGGCGTAGGTTTTGAGCGTGGTGAGCCACTGCTCGACATGCTTGCCGTTCCGGTTGTTTGGCTTGATCTGGTTCGCATGAACGCGCTCGGCCAGCTCCTGGAAGGTCGTGAAGACCTTCGCGGCAGCCTCCGCGCTGGCGCGTGGGTCGCCGCCGGCGCGGGCGATGCGGCGATACTCCTGCGCCACCGTTCGGGCTTCGGCGAGCGAGGCCCGGCCGCTTTGCCGCGCCGGAAGCAGGAAGGCCATCCAAGCTCATCGGTTAATGCCCCACAATCCACCCCACATCTCGCCGGCCATAGAGATGGCCGGCGGCGGCCAGGATCGCGGGGAAAACCTAAGGAAACCTCATAGAAAGCCGGTTTCCGCCGGTCGATTTAGGTTAGTATCGGGGCTTCTGGCGGAGGGGATGGGCCTGATATCCAACCTTCTCCACCTTAAGTTATTGATTTCCTTAAGGCGATGGGGCGTCCTCAAGCATAGGTCAATGCATCGATGTGCTATGACGGCGGTTGGTTCAATCAGCCCTTGACCTTCCAGTGACAGGAAGGGGCACATTGATCCTGAAGGCCCGAACATCGGCCTTCACGCGGCTGAGACCGCGAAAGGAGAACACCATGTCCACCGTCAATCCTCACGCAGGCCACGTCCACTCAGACGCCGAAATGCCGAAGGTCCACGAAGTGCCTGCGGCCGGCCCGACGGCCATCGACCCGGTGTGTGGCATGACGGTGAGCCTGAAGCCGGACACCCGGACCGAGAGCTATGGTGGCGAGGACTTCCATTTCTGCTCGGGCAAGTGCCAGACGAAGTTCAAAGCGGATCCGTGGTTCTATGCCTCCGGCCGCGCCGCGGGACGGAAGACGGCGGCCCCGGCCAACGTCCAATACACCTGCCCGATGCACCCCGAGATCGTTCGCGACGCACCGGGAGCCTGCCCGATCTGCGGCATGGCCTTGGAGCCGATGGTGCCCTCCGACGAGCCAAGCGAGGAACTGACCGACTTCACCCGCCGGATGTGGATCTCGGCCGCCGCCGCAGTGCCGCTTATCGTTCTGACGATGGGCGAACTCGTCGCCTTGCCGGTGCGCGACTGGATCGGGCACCAGACGGCAAGCTATCTCGAGTTCGTTTTGGCAACACCGATCATTCTCTGGGCCGCCCTGCCGTTCTTCAGGCGCGGCTGGGACTCGGTGGTGAACCGATCGCCGAACATGTGGACGCTGATCAGCCTCGGCGTGGGAGCGGCCTATCTCTATTCGCTGGTCGCCACG
>JBGTFZ010000041.1:0-19320 GCA_041746955.1 Bryobacteraceae bacterium | reverse complement strand
TTTTCGCCGGGCGTGTTCGAATATGACGATGGCGCGTCGGGACGCCGGCTGGCTGCGGCGCTGGACGAAACTAACGTTGTCATCTCGGGTTCCAATCCTGTGGAGCGGGGAAGGGTAGCGCAGCTTTACGTGAATGGATTGGGCCGCGTGGTGACCGCCGTTCCAAGTGGCGAGCCCGCCTCCTTGACGCAGTTGAATCCTACTGTGACCGTGCCGGAAGTCCGCATTGGCGGCGTCCTGGCGCCAGTTCAGTTCAGTGGGCTGGCCCCGGGCTTTGTCGGGCTATATCAGGTAAATGTGCAAGTTCCGGCAGGAGTGCCAACGGGAATCCAGCCATTGGTGATTTCGACGGGCGGACAAACCTCTCAAACATCCCAGATTGCTGTCCGATAGGACAAGGAGACTCTCATGAAGGCGCGTACGATACTCCCGCTGGTTCTGTGCTCCGTGGCCGCTCTTCCCGGTGCCGCGCAGCAGATTGAAGGCGAATACCTGGTGGAGATGACCGACGCGCCGATGCTGGACCGGCAAACGGCGCAGCGTCAGGCGCCAGCCGAGCCCGGCGTGCGGCGCGCGGCGTTGATGGCAGGCCAGGGGCGTGTGCGGGCGAATCTGGCGGCGATGGGCGCGGAGTACATCGACTCCATGACGACCGTGGCGAACCTGATCGCAGTCCGGTATCCGGGAGACCGGGCCGCACTGATGCAGATTCCAGGCGTCCGCGAAGTCTATCCGGTCTACCGGCGCTTTCCGCTGCTGGATCAGGCGCGGGCGTTGCATCAGGCGCAGGAAGCCTGGGCGCGCATTGGTGGAATTCAGAATGCCGGACGCGGCATCCGCATCGGAATCATCGACACGGGCATCGATCCGCAGCACCCGGGATTTCGAGACGACACGCTGGAGTTTCCGCAGGGCTACCCTCGTTTCCGGCGCGCCGCAGACGAGGCGATCACCACCCGCAAGATCATCGTCGCGCGCAGCTATGACGACCTTTTGGGTGTGCCGGGCATGACTTCGGCGCTCGACCGCGCCGGGCATGGTTCCGCAGTCGCCATGTCCGCCGCCGGAGTAGATACCAGCGCCAGCCTTGCAACGGTTTCCGGGATGGCGCCGAAGGCTTTCCTGGGCGTCTACCGGGTCTTCAGCTACGACAACGAAAGCACCAGCGATTCTGTGATTCTCCGCGCGCTTGAAGACGCCGTCGCCGACGGGATGAACGTCATCAACCTTAGCCTGGGCGCCGACCTTTCCGAGAACGCCGTTGACAATCTCTATTCGGATGTTTTTCGGCGGGCGGCCGAAGCGGGAATCGTGATCGTCGCGGCGGCCGGGAATTCAGGGCCTGGGGCCGGCACCGTCGGCAGCCCCGGATACGTGAAGGAAGCAATCGCCGTCGCCGCCACCGCCGAAACCCGCTCATTCGAGTTTCCGGTCCGCGCGGGCGAGTCCGAGTTCCTCGGCCGGCTCGGTTCCGGGCGCTACGATGCTGGAGCGATTCGCTCCACCGTTTACGATGCCCGCCGAGCCGACCCTTCCGGATTGGCTTGCACGGCCCTTCCAGCGGGCGATGTGGTGGGAAAGATCGCCGTGATCGATCGCGGCGACTGCTTCTTCGAACAGAAACTCACCAACGCCCAGACCGCCGGCGCGGTCGCGGCAATCGTCATCAACAACTCCGCCGCCGAACCGATCAATATGACGGTCGGCACAGCGCGCCTTCCCGCGTTGATGATTCGCCAGGCCGATGGAGCTTCACTCCGCCGTTTCCTCGAAGCGAACCCAGCCGAAGCCGTGGAGGTTGCCTTCAACGGACGGCTGGTGTTTCGCGACCCGCGCCGCATGGCTGGATTTTCCTCCCGCGGTCCGTCCATCCTGCGTTCTCCTAAGCCCGACATCGGCGCCATCGGCCAATCCGTCTACACGGCGGCGCCGGCAACGGAAAACTCGCCGGAGTTCGCCAATATTAATGGCACAAGTTTCGCGTCTCCGATCGTTGCGGGCGCGGCGGGCGTGCTGATGGCGCAGCGTCCAGGACTCAGCGCTGCCGCCTACCGGTCATTGTTGGTGGGTACCGCCGCACACTGGGGGCCCGAAGGCGGGCGCGAGTTTCTTCCCACGGACATCGGCGCTGGACTGTTGAACCTCGACGCCGCGATCCGGTGCTCGTTCGCCGCTTCTGAGATCTCGCTCAACTTCGGCGTGGCCTCCGGCTCCGCGCTACGCGCCGCAAGGTCCGTCGAGTTCCGCAATCTCGCGGGCGAGGCAGACACGCTGACGCTGGAACTCCACTGGTTGAGTGGGCAGATGCCGTCGCTGGCCGTCAGCACGCTGGAAGTGCCAGCCGGTGAGGCGCGCTCGGCGGATGTCGTACTGGACGCAGCCGGAATGGAACCCGCCGTATCCATGGGGATCTTCCTCATCCGCAGCGCGTCAACCGGATCGACTCTCCGCATTCCGTATTGGTTCGTCGCGCCCAGCGCTGTTCCCGCGCGGGTGGCCACCTACGAGACCGGCACGCCGCGCGCGGGCGTACAGACATCGCTGTTTTTCCGCCTCTTCGACACCACCGACCTGACGATCGCGTCGGATCAGATTGCCGTAGACCCAATAACCACCGGCACCACCGTAACCAGCCTTCAGAGCATGGATCAACTTGCCCCCGGACTATACCGGCTTCGTTTTGTTCCCGCCGACGGGCTGAACCAATTGCGCGTCCGGCTTGGGGACTTTGAAGAAACGATATCCGTCCGCACCAACTGAAATCCTGTCCGGCGGCTATAATCTGAGCATTGGCCTGCGACGGGCATGCTGGAACTCAGAACCAAACTTCAAGAAGAGATTGCGACGCTCGAACACGAACTGCGCAGCGAACTGCCGAAGGAAATCGCCAAAGCTCGCGCGCACGGCGACCTTAGCGAGAACGCGGAATACCATGCCGCGAAAGAACGGCAGTCGTTCGTCAGCGCCCGCCTTGCGCAACTGCTTCAGCGGCTGAAAGACCTGTCGATGGTCGATTTCTCGCGGATTCCCACCGACCGCGTCGGGCTGGGCAGCGAAGTGGTGGTCTTCGACACGGAAAAAGACGAAGAAGTCACCTACCGCCTGGTTACCAGCGAGGATGCCGACGCGGCGAAGGGCCGCATCTCCACCACGTCGCCGATCGGCAAGAGCCTGCTAGGCAAGAAAGTGGGTGACGAGGTGCGCATCAACATTCCCGGGGGAATCCGGAACATGGAAGTGCTGAAACTGCTGACGCTTCACGATCTGCAGAAGAGCGACGTGAAATAAGCGCCGCGCCAAGGGATGACGTTTACCCAGGCCATTGGCGAAGGATCGAACCGGATCATCCGGTTGATCGTTCGCGGCCTTGCGCTGTCCAAGATCAGCCCCAACGCCCTGACGTTCATCGGCCTGCTGATCAACGTGTGGGCGGCGTATCTGCTGGCCACCGGGCAATTCCTGTGGGCCGGAGTGGTGATTATCGGCGCGGGAATCTTCGACATGGTGGATGGGCGTGTGGCGCGCGCCACGAATCAGGTCACCCGTTTCGGCGGTTTCTTCGATTCGGTGCTTGACCGCTACTCGGACCTCGCGCTGCTGATGGGCCTGCTGGTTTACTACGCGTCCATCAACCGCAATCTCTATGTCGTGCTGACAGCGGTGGTGATGACCGCGTCCGTGATGACCAGCTATGCCCGCGCCCGCGCGGAGAATTTCATCCCCAGCTGCAAAGTGGGATTTCTTGAGCGGCCGGAGCGTGTCGTGCTTCTGATCATCGGCGCGTTGTTCGACCGCATGGCGCCCGTGCTGTGGATCATCGCCGTGATGGGAAACATCACCGTCATTCACCGGATGATTTTCACGTGGCAGGAATCGAAGCGGCTTGAAGAAGCCCAGCTTCGGCCTGCGGCAGCCGCGCAGGCGGCGGGTCCGCGTCCGGGGCGTTAGTCCGCCCTGGGCTCTGTCACCCGCAGCGTTTCATTCGCTTTTGGAGCCTTGATCTCCTCCCGGGCGCCGCTGGGCCATTCGATCAGTACACGGTCCGGTTTCGCCACCGGTCCCAGTCCGAAATGCAGCGGCAGTTCGTGCTGCGAATAATAGCTGCCGCCCGCGCGAACCTCGTCGAGCTGTTTCCTGCCGCCCGCCTCCACCGTCACCCGCGCGCCGATGGCGCTTCGGTTGGAACGCGTGCCAATCAGTTCGATTCGAATCCAGTTTTGCCGTGGACCTTCATTCTTCAGCACCGTTGGGCGTTCGCTCATGTTGGTGATGACGACCTCCGGACGTCCGTCGCCGTCGAGATCGCCGACAGCCAGGCCCCGCGAAGGCCGCTCAACCTGAAGCGCGGACCCACCGGCCGCGGTGAGGTCGCTGAAGCGACCGTTCGCCAGATTGCGGTAGAACAGCGTCAACTGGCGGTATTTTTCGCTGCCCGGACGGCGTTCCAACTCCGGGTACAAGTGCCCGTTGGCGAGGATCAGATCCTTCCAACCATCCTCGTCGGCATCGAAGAAGGCGATGCCCCACCCCAGCAGTTGATGCGCGCCCAGGCCCGCTTCCTGCGAGGCGTCGCGAAAGAACTCGCCATCCTCGTTCAGGTACAGCGACGGCAGATCCCCCGAGAAGTTCGTCTTCGCGATATCGAGAAAGCCATTGCCGTCGTAGTCGGCCACGGCAACTCCCATCCCGGCCTGCAACCGCCCGTCGAAGTTATAGGCGACGCCCGCCTCGACGCCGCGCTCCTTGAATGTCCCATCGCCCTGGTTCTGATACAGCAGACTGGGCGTCTGGTCGCAGCCGACATAGATGTCGGGCCAGCCGTCATTGTTGAAGTCGGCCACCACCACTCCAAGTCCGTAGCGCTTTCCGGGCTTCAGGATTCCGGCTTTCGCGGACACGTCCTCAAACGTCCAGTTGCCGCGATTGCGGTAGAGGATGTTCGACGCCTCCGGCAGTCCTTTCGGGCCGCAGAACACTGGAGCGCCCTTCCACAAACAGTCCGGATTGTCTCCGGGGCGGGGAGCCTTCTTCAGGTCGAGCTCGACGTAGTTAGAGACGAAGATATCCAGCAGCCCGTCTCGATCGAAGTCGGTTAGCGCGCATCCCGCACCCCAGCGCGGCGGCGAGGCCGGCAGGCGGACCCTGGAGAATTTCCCATCCTCATTCCGGTAAAGAAGGTTCTCACCAAAGCGCGTGACCAGCAGGTCTAACTTGCCGTCGTTGTCCAGATCTCCGGCGCAGGCCGACTGCTGCCAGCCACCGTCAGACAGCCCCCAAGAGGCGGCTTGATCGTTGAAGTTACCGTCCCGATTTATGTAAAGCTTCGGCGCTGGATTGGTCTTCGCGCCCAGCGTCGTACCCGTGGGAAGAAAGATGTCGTTGCGCCCGTCGCCATCGAAATCGGCAATGACAGCGCCGGTTCCCATGCTTTCAAGGATGAAGTCCTTCTTGTACGGCTCACCGAAAATCACAGCTGCCCGCAGGCCCAAACGCGCTGCTGCGTCCGTAAAGTTAACCGCGGCTCCGGCGGCGGCCAGGGCGGCGAGCCCGAGGAGGGCGAAGGGGGTGGCTTGACACGGTCTCAACAATCTGAAATATATATCTGAACCCGTTTACATGTCGAAACGGGTATGAAGGATCGAGGGTCTCATGAAAAGGCTTCTACTCGCGTCAGCGCTGGCGCTGCTGTCTGGTCTCCAGGTTTTTGGCCAACGTGATTTGGGTGCGATCACGGGCACAATCTCCGACCCCACCGGCGCGGTCATCGCCGGAGCGAGGGTGACAATCACTGAACAGGAAACGGGAGTGAAGTATTCGGCCGAGAGCGACAGCTCCGGCACTTATATCCGTTCACTCCTGAAAGCCGGAGTCTATACGATCGAAGTGGAATCGTCGGGCTTCCGCAAAGCGGTACAACGCGACGTCCTTCTTACCGGTGGCGACCGCGTCGGCGTCAACGTGCAGTTGACGGTTGGCGAGATCACACAGTCGGTGGAGATTACGGCAGCCGCGCCGCTTCTGCAAACCGAGACCACTGCTCTCGGCAACACAATGCAGGCCAAGCAGGTGAGCGAACTTCCGCTGGGCGGCCAGCGCAAGTTTACGTTCCTTGCGCCTCTGGCGCCGGGCGTGGTTCCCGCCGAGCAAGGCGCGCGCGACGCGGCGGGCGGCGGATTCTCCGCCAACGGCGTACGGTCGAACGGACAGAACAACTTTCTTCTGAACGGCGTCGACAACAACGTCAACGTCATCGACTTCATCAACCAGACGTCCTACGTCATCGGCCCATCAGTCGAAGCCATTGGCGAAATGAAGGTCGTCACCAACGGCTACTCGGCCGAGTATGGCCGTGGCGCGGGCGGCGTCGTCAACGTGACGATCAAGTCGGGCACCAACCAGATCCACGGAACCGTGTTCGAGTTCCTGCAGAACGACAAGTTCAATGCGAATACCTGGGAGCGCAATCGAGCCGGGTCCGAGCGGCCCTATGTCCGCCAGAACCAATACGGCGTTGCGATCGGCGGCCCGATCATCAAGAACCGGACATTCTGGTTTGCCGATTGGCAGGGCACGCGAGTCCGTTCATTGGCCGGCATCGTGCCGGGCCTCGGCGGCATTACCAACCCGATCACCATTCCGAAACCGGAATTTCGCAACGGAAACTTCGCCAGCCTTCTGAGCGGATCTAACTTGGGCACCGATGCCCTGGGCAGGCCGATTCCTCAAGGTGGAATCTACGACATGAATACGCAGCGCACCATCGCCAACGGAACCGGCAATTGCCGCTTGGCGGCGGGCTGCGTCGTTCGCGACCTGTTCCCGGGCAACCAGATTCCCACGGCGCGCTTCGATCCAGCCTCGAAGAAGTTGATGGATCTCTTCCCGGCGCCGAACCAGAACCTAACGGACCGTCTGCCGGGAGCGAATTTCCTGCCCACGTCGCCCGCGGCGCAGAATAACGATCAATTCGACGTCCGAATCGACCACCGCCTGACCGATAAGGACTCCCTGTTCGGAAGCCTGAGCTGGTCGAACGAGGACAAATCGATCGTCCCACCGCTTCCGGGCGCGCTGGATGGCGCGGGCTTCAACGGCGCGGAAGAGAAGAACCTCGGTCGCAACGCCATGATCTCCTGGACGCGCGTTTGGTCGCCCACGATCCTGACGGAAACGCGTTTGGCGTTCAGCCGGCTGGTTACGGAGCGGTTCCAGGCCAATTCGACGGTGGATCAATACGCCGCGTTCGGCATTGCCGGAATCAACCCCACGACGGCTACGGATCGCAACGGCGGTCTGCCCCAACTCAATTTCGATGGCTATTCAGCTTTTGGCGGCTCCAACTGGCTGCCGACGCGGGAGTTCAACAATGTTTGGGACTTCATTCAGAACGTGTCCATCAACAAGGGCAAGCACGCGCTGAAGTTCGGCTATGAGTACCGGCCGATTGGTTTCCCGTTCTTTCAGGTTCCCGCCTCGCGCGGCAACTTCGCGTTTCCCCGCAACCGCACCTCCATTCCGGAGCAGCCGGGTCAAACGGGCGACGGCGCCGCGTCGTTCCTGCTGGGCTTCCCCGGCAACTCGCGTCTAACCACCACCAACTTCGTCTCGTCCGAGAAGGTGGCGCATGCGTTCTACTTCCAGGACGACTGGAAGGCGACCAGCAAGCTGACGTTCAACATCGGCATCCGGTACGAGATTTTCTCGCCGATCAGCGAACGTTTCGCACGCCAGTCCAACTATGTGCCCGAAACGGCGACGTTGGTGATTCCAGCCGGGCCGAATCAGGACGATCCGTTGCCGTCGAACTTCGCCACCAGTTTCCCGGACATTACGGTGCAACGCGGCATTGCCGACAAGTACCTGATCCCGTGGGATAAGACGAACGTGGGTCCGCGCATCGGTATCGCGTACCAGTTGGCGTCGAGGACGGTACTTCGCGGCGGCTACGGCCTCTTCTATGGCGGCGAAGAAAATCAGGGCGGAAGTCCGAACCGGGGCCTGGGCGTTCCCTTTAACCAGATCATGGACCTGAACCTGAATAGCGACTTCGAGCAGGGGCATCCGTTCCTCGGCCGCTTCTCCGACGGCTGGCCATTGAACACGTTTAATCTTCCTGCCAACATCAGCTTCCGCGGCGTTTCCGGAAACTTCCGGAATCCGCTGGTGTCGAAGTGGAACTTCACCATCCAGCAGGATCTCGGCTGGGGATCGGCTCTCGAAGTCAGCTACATCGGATCGAAAGGTTCGCGGCAGCTGATCAACTGGGACCCGAATCAACCCAGAAACAGTCCGCTTCCCGGAGCGGATGTCAACTCCCGGCGCCTGTATCCCTTCCTTCGCGGCGGTCTGTCGCAGACCTCGACGTTCGGCGTTTCGAACTATCACGGCTTGGCCGCGAAGTTCGAGAAGCGGTATTCAAGCGGCCTGACGATGGTTTCGTCGTACACCTATGGACATGCGCTGGCCAACACCGGTACGACTCTGTCCGGTTCCAGCGGTTTTGGTCTCTACGACATCACTTGCGGTTTCGGCTGCGAGTACTCGACGGCTGCATGGGATGTACGCCACCGTTTTGTTACCAGCTTCAACTACGACCTGCCGTTCGGACGTGGAAAGAAGTTCGGCACGGACGTCAGCAAGGTTGCCGACGCCGTTCTGGGCGGCTGGCAGACCAACGGAATCCTGACGTTTTCCAGCGGCCAGCCGTTCACGTTCCGGTCGCAGAATTGCGTCAGTTCCTTCGCCTCCTGCCGCCCCGACGCGGTAGCGGGCAGCAGCCCCATGGACGCTCCTGCCGGAGGCCGCACGCCGGATCAATGGTTCGACGTGACAGCGGTTCAGAATCCGGCTGTCGGCACCGGTGGCAACATCGGACCGCAGACGGGCGTGGGTCCTGGCATCAAAAACCTGGACTTCTCGCTGTTCAAGACCGTCAGCCTGACCGAACGGTTCCGGCTGCAGTTCCGCAGTGAGTGGCTGAACATGTCGAACACGCCGCGTTTCGCGGTTGGCTCGATCGGCAACACGCAGGGCTCGGGTAACTATGGCCGCCTCTCGGCCACGCTGCCCGGTTCCGCGCGCAACGTGCAGTTCGCGTTGCGGTTCATGTTCTAGGGACAGCCGAAGGGCTTCCAAAACAAACACGGCTCCCGGATCGCAAGGTCCGGGAGCTTTTTCTTTCATACAATGACAGCGATGGTTGGATTTCTGCTGCTCGCCGCGCAAATCTCGGCCGACCCCGCTACCGCGGTTCGCGAACTGCAAGCGGCGATCCAGGCGGAGCCGGCGAAAGAGAGCAACTATACCGACCTGGGAAATCTGTTGCTCAGCACTCAGAACTTTCGCGAAGCGGAGATCGTTCTGAAGCACGCGCGGACGCGGTTCCCGCAGAGTGCACAGGCTGCCCTCTCGCTGGGCGTGGCGCACTACGGCCAGCGGCAATTCCCGGAAGCTGTGGGATCTTTCCTGGACGCGAACAAGCTGGACCCCGATGCCGAACAGCCCATCGCTTTCCTCGGCCGCACGTTGGAGCATGCCGGAGACCGCCAACCGGAGGTCGTGGAAGCTTTCGCCAGTTTCTCGCGCGCGCATCCGAAGAACTTCCTCGGCTTCTTCCTGTCGGGTAAGGCTTCCCACTCCGAGGCGGCGCTGCGGAAGGCGATCGAACTGAATCCGGGATTCTGGGAGAGCCATCTGGAGCTCGGCAATTTGTTGGAAGCGAGTCACGATTTCGCGGGAGCGGCCCGCAGCTATCAGGCCGCCGCGAAGTTGGCTCCAAAGAACCCCGTTCCGCACTACCGTCTGTCCCGCGTGTATGCCCGAATGGGCGACCCGGCGAAGGCTTCCGCCGAACGCGCTCTGCACGAGAAGCTTTCAAGCGACGAGAAAGCCGAACTTGACCGGCGTCAGGCCGCGGCCCGTCATCTGGATTTGAAGGTGAATCCGTGAAGCGGCGCGATCTACTGATCGGAGCCGCCGTGGCGGCACATGCGGCGGACCAGAAGACGCTTCTGCTGCCCAGCGACGAGCCGGACCAGCATGGATTCCGGATCATGTGGTACAACCCCGTGCCACCGGTCGACCCCGCGAAATGGTCGCTGCAGATCAAGGGATTGGTCGAAAAGCCGGGCGCGTTTCCCATCGGACGGTTGAGGTCGCTGCCGCAAGTGCGCCAAAGCTCGCGCATGAAATGCGTTCAGTGCTGGAGTTCCCGGATAAGTTGGGGCGGCTTTCGATACGCGCCGCTGGCGGCACTGGTTCAACCGAAAAAGGAAGCTCGCGCGGTGCGGATCGATTGCGCGGACAAGTGGTACGAGTATATGTCGATCGAGGAGTTGATGAATCCGCGAGTCCTCTTCGTCGTCGACATGGCGGGGAAGCCGCTGGCTGATCAGCATGGCGCTCCGCTGCGGCTGATCGATCCGTCGAAGTACGGCTATAAGTCGGCGAAGCTGATCACGTCGATTACGTTCGTCGCGGAGGGCAAGGGATCGATGGCCTGCGACATCGGCCCATACTATTCGCCCAGCGGCGAAATTCTCGCCGGGTACGACACGCCTTTGGACCTGGGCGGCGCAAAGCGTAAGATCGGCGGGGGCGAGATCACCGGCTATTGATGCTGTCCAAACGCCACTTTCTTCAAGCCGCGGGCATGACGGTCGCCAGCCGCATGCTTCTTCCGGCGGCGGAGCCGAATGAGCGGGAACGCAAAGTCATCATCGTCACGTTCGGGGGCGGCGTCCGGTACTCCGAGACCTTCTCCGCGGAGGGCGAGCGCAACATCCCCAACCTGGTTCGTCTGCGGCCCGAAGGATTCTTCTATCGCACGTGCGTGAACAATGGCGTGCTGTCGCACTTCAACTCCACCGCGTCCATCGTCACCGGAAACTGGCAGCGGGTCGACGATTTCGGATTCCAACCGCCCGCCTCCAGCACGATCTTTGAGGCCTTCCGGCAGCAGCGCCGCGCCAGCGCCACCGACGCGTGGGCCATCTGCACTAACAAGAGCTTCACCACGATGGGCGGTGCGAACCCGGCGGCGGGCGCGAACGTCCTGCTTCCGAAGCAATTGCTTCTCGAAGCGGTGAAAGACATCGTCAGCAAGCCTTCCGGATTCGGAGTCGCCGACCGGAACAACATTCATCAGCGCTTGGAGAGCATTCTTCAGGAAGGCTACGAGGGTGTCGGGTGGACGGTATTTAAGGGCGGCCGGAAGCTGGACCGCGAGGTGCGGGAGACGCTGACACGCGGACTGCTGGAGTACATCAACGGTCCTGAAGCGCCGACATCCGGGGACGAGTTGACGTTCTTCATAACACGCGAGGTGATGCGCGAGTTCGCGCCCCGCTTGATCCTGGTGAACTTTTGGGACATGGATGTGGCGCACTGGGGATCGTATTCGCTGTACCTTCAGGCGATCACGCGGACAGACCGTCTGGTGGGCATGCTGTGGGACGAGGTGGCCGGCAATGCGGCGTACAAGCAAAAGACGACGGTCCTGGTGCTGCCGGAGTTGGGCCGCGATGGCGACGCAAACGCGGCGAACGGGTTCCTGAACCACCGGTCTGGCGACGCATCCTGCAGGAACATGTGGATGCTGGCTCTGGGCGCGGGCGTCAACCGTGGCGAGACGGAGCGTCCCGTCGCGCACATCGATGTCGCGGCGTCGGCAGCCAAACTGCTGGGCGTGAAACTGGAATCGGCGGGCAGGCCGCTGATCGAGATCGCGTAGTGGGCTCGCCGGTTATACAAGCGCTCATCGGCAAAGGGCTTTTCGATCAGATCCCGGCCACATTTTCAACTTTCTTCTTCGAGCAGATCAAGGACTGGGAGACTCTGTTCCCCGCGGAGCATGCGTACTTTGAACGTCTTTTCACTCTGCTGGACCAACTGCCGCAGGAAGAGGCGGCGGAACTGTTCGCTGCGCTTCGCGAGGTGGAGCGGCGCATGGGCGTCAATGAGAAGAACTGGCCACGAAAGAGTTTCAACCTCGACCAAGTGGACTTCCTTAACCGCAACGCGCACTACCCGGAGTGGCGGAAGACCATCGCCGCCATCTTCGCGCGCATCGATCCTGTACTGGAAGAACAGGTTCGCAGGCAAGGCCGTCCGCGCGCCGTGTTCGTGCTGGCTCCGGAGGATCTTCCGGTTGGGCCGGACCGAATGTGGACTCGTCTCCAAGGCCGCCGCGTGCATCTGGCGCAGCCCTTCGCCAGTGCTCACATCGCCGGGTTGTTTACCGCTGACGGCGCGAAGCCGTACGACCGCTGGATCATTCAGGCCGACGGCACGTTCCCGCAACCACCCGGCACCGTTCTCCTCGACTACGAGGCACTAACCGCTTACCGCCGCCGTCTGATGAGTGAGGTTCAGCGAATCGTCGAGACAGAGAAAGTGCAAGGTCCGCGCGAGCTGGGCGCGCAGTTGAAGAAATTGAGGCTGCTGGCCAACGAAGGCGGTATAGCGCAGGACCCTGTTCTGGCCGAATTCACGCGCTCCGTGTTACTGGCCGGCAATGGAACGCTTCTGGTGAACAATACGTTCGTCGAATGGGCAACAGTGCAGGCGGTTCGCCGCGCGCGGCCCACCATGGTTGCGGTCAGCTTTGGAATCCGCAACAAGATGAAGCCGTTCTCCAGCCTGCTGATCTATGCGGACCAGGAAGCGTCCAGCCCGATTCCGAATCAGGTGGACACGCTGGGCAGCTACATAGATCTCGAAGTGTTCTACCAATACGTCTGGCAGGAGTTCGAGAAGTATGCGGAGTATCAGAGGAACACCGTATACGTTTTCGCGGCGCTGGGCATGGACAAACTGATGGTCGTTGCTCCGCCGGATTTCGATACGTCGGGCGTTGCGCAACCGGAGCAGTTGACGCACCAGGTCGCCGCGTGGCTGAACTTGTGAGACGCCGCGACTTCCTCGCCGCCTCCGCCGCAGCGCCACTTGCGGCGAACCCGAAGCCGCGATTCTCGGATGCGACGGACTACGTCTTCGGCAATGTGCCGTCGTTTAGACAGCAGCTCTCGAAAGGCATTTCGTACTGGCGCGCGCGCATGGATGCCGCATGCGGCATCGACGTTTACGGATCGCAAGGTATCGCGGTGGGCGATATTGATGGCGATGGCGCCGACGAGGTGTATGTGTGCCAGCCGGGCGGACTTCCCAATCGCCTCTACCGGTTCCGCAGCGACGGTACGGCGGACGATATCACCGAAGCCTCGGGCACAGGCATCCTGGACGATACGTCAAGCGCGCTGTTCATCGATACGCGAAATCGCGGCGTGCAGGATCTGATCGTCCTGCGTCCGTCGGGTCCGCTATTGTTTCGCAACGAAGGCAGCGGCAAGTTCACGCTGGATAAAAATGCGTTTCGTTTCGAGCGCCCGGCGCAGGGATCGTTCACGGGCATGGCTGCCGCCGACTATGACGGAGACGGCTTCGTCGATCTGTATCTCTGCTCTTACATCTATTTTCAGAGTGCGGAGCAGTACCGCTACCCGGTTCCCTATCACGACGCGCAGAACGGTCCGCCGAACTTTCTGTTTCGCAATCTCGACGGCGTCTTCACGGACGTGACATCATCCAGCGGAATCGATCACAACAACAACCGGTACAGCTTCGCGGCCGCATGGTGCGACTACGATTTTGATTGCCGGCCGGAGCTGTACGTCGCGAACGATTTTGGGCGGAACAACCTGTACAAGTTCGACGGCCAGCGGTTTCGCGACATTGCGGCTGAGGCCGGCGTGGAGGATACCGGCCCAGGCATGAGCGCGGCGTGGTTCGACGCGGACGGCGATGGACGCTTCGACCTGTACGTCGCGAACATGTGGACACCCTTCGGCCAGCGGGTTGTGCGCGAAAAGAATCTTCAGCCGCCCGATGCCTACCGCCGTCACGCCAAGGGAAACTCGCTCTACCGGAACCTGGGAGACGGAACGTTTCATGAGACTGACGAAGCGCAGATGGGCCGGTGGGCATGGTCCGCCGACGCATGCGACTTCGACAACGATGGACAGCCCGAGATCTATGTCGCGGCGGGAATGATTACCGGCGACCGGCCGGCCGACGCAATGGAGTTCTTCTGGGAGCGCGTCGTCGCAAAGACCGGCGTGGAGTACGAGAGGGGCTGGAACGAAATCAATCAGCGCATCCGCGAGGGAGATTCGTGGGCAGGCCACGAAGCAAACGTGTTCTACACGATGACGGACGGCCGTGCCACTGAGCGCTCCGCAGAGAGTGGAATCGACTTCGCCGACGATTCCCGGGCGTTCGCGTTCGTAGACTTCGACGGTGACGGCAATGTGGACATCCTTCTGAAGAGCCGGTTGGGTCCGCAGATCCGCGCGCTGCGCAACCAGCGGGGCGTCGGCAAGGATGTGATCGCGATCCGCCTCGCCGGAACGAAATCGAATCGCGACGCGATCGGCGCGATCGTCAAAATTGGCGAGCAAGTAAAACAGGTCACCGCCGGTTCGGGCTACTTGTCGCAGCATTCGAAGACGCTTCATTTCGCCGCCACGCACGACGAAGCGGAGATCCGCTGGCCATCGGGCCTCCGCCAGCGAATAGGCGGACTCAGCAAGGGCCACGTTCTGACGATCACCGAGGGCAGCCAGAAGTTCGAGAAAAAGCCCTTCGCTAAGCGCGAGGCGTGGCCGGAAAAGCAACCGGCATCGAGCAACGATACGGCCGCAGCTTCATTCCGCCTGGTCGAACCGGTGCCTGTGGCGGACAAGAAGATTCTCGGGCGGTACTTGCGCGACCTGCGGCGCGACCTTCCGGAAGCGGCCATCTTCCATACGTCCGATGGCCTTCTGACCGACGTTCAGATTGGACCGCACCGCGCGGAGTCCGCGACTCCCTTTCAGGGCCGGTACATCTCGCCGCCAAGGGCGAACTTGATGAAGCTAGCGACGGCGTTCTATCTTCACAAGCAGCCGGAGGGTTCACTTGTCTATCTGGCCGCCGCTGTCAAGCGCGATCCCGCAGACGCTGCCGCGTGGCGGGCGATGGGACAGATCGCAATGGAACTCGGGCGGCCCGGCGAAGCGAACACTGCATTCGAGCGCTACTTTACACTGAACCCGGATGCCGACTTCGCAGATCAAACCGGACTTCAATTCGCGAGGGTGAAGCGTAGCGCCGATGCGAAGCGCTGGTTCGAGCGAGCCATCGAACGCAAGCGCGACCACACTTCGGCGATTAACAATCTCGGAGTACTCTATGGCGAGATGGGCCAGTACGACGACGCGGCGGCGGCCTTTGAATACGGCCTTTCCGTCGCGCCGGACGACGATACACTGTACCTGAATCTTGCGCGCGTTCAGGTTCGTGCCGGGCAGCGTGACCGGGCCGTGGCCACCGTCGAAAAGTGGATGTCGAGGAAACCCGGAAGCGCCGCCGCGATGCGCGCGCTGGAGCAATTGAAATGACCACGCTGATGGCGCTGCTTCTAATTCGCGAAATTGCAGGCGAAGGCCGGGTGCTGTCGTTCGCGACCCCTCCGGCGCAACGGTTGGCGATCGTCGATCCGATTGCTCCGGGCTCCGCGCCGATACTGGCTTTTCGGCTGGTCGATGGGCGCCAGCGCGGACGCTTCACGGGAGTGGATCTCGTTCTTGATGACGCTGGCCATTAGCCTTTTGCTTCTCGCGCAGACCGGCGACGGCATTGCGCAGTTTCGTTCGGGCGACTACGCGGCCGCCGTAGAGACTCTCCAACGCGTCGAAGCTTCCCCCGCACGCGATGCGTTTTTGGGCGTCGCGCTGGCAGCCACCAGTCGCTGCACAGACGCTCTGCCGCTGCTGTCGCAGCCATACGCCGCGTCCGATCTTTCCCGGCTTGCACGGCTGGCCGCAACGCAGTGCCATCTTTCGTCGGGCAGCTTGGGCGACGCTGTCTCTGTGGTCCGGCAACTGGAGCGGGAGTTCCCGAACGACCCCGACGTCCTTTATCAGGCGGCGCGCGTACACATGCGGGGCTTCAATGATGCGGTGGCGCGTATGTTTGAGGCCGCACCCGCCTCCTATCGCGTGAATCAGCTTTCGGGGGAGATCTTCGAACGCGAAGGCAAGTTTGCGGAGGCTGTCCGTGAATACCGCAAGGCGATCGAGAAGAATCCCAAGGCCGTGAATTTACACTACCGGGCCGGCCGCGCCATTCTCATGGAATCGACATCGCCGGAGAATCTGTCGCAAGCGAAGACGGCCTTCGAAGCCGAACTTGCCCTCAATCCGCGCGACGCGGTTGCGGAGTATCAAGTCGGGCAGATCCTCGCCCTGCAAGGCAATGCGGACGGTGCAATGCGGCACATGGAGAAGGCTGTCGCCCTCGATCCGAAGTTTGTGGAGGCGCTGGTGACGCTGGCGAAGCTCGACAAGAACCGGTCGATCGAATTGCTCGAGCGTGCGATTCAACTACAGCCTAAGAATGAACCCGCGCACTACGCGCTATTGATCGCGTACCGCAACGCAGGCCGGACGGACGACGCATCGCGGCAGAAGCGGGAGCTCGATAAGCTTCAGGCCCGGCCCGCCGGTGAGTTTTCCGACTTTTTGAAAAAGCTGGGAGAGCAGCCCGCGAAGCCATGAGATGGGCGGCGGCGATCGCTCTGCTGGCGGCTGCTCCCGCCATCTACCGGAACGTTGGGGATTCGGCTGGGCTGCAATCGATCATCCCGAACGGTGGCAGCCAGGCGAAGAAGTTCATCCTGGAGACGACGGGCTCCGGAGTCGCCGTCTTCGACTTTGACAACGACCAGTTGCCCGACATCCTTGTTGTCTCCGGCGATGGCGCTCCAAGCCGTCTCTACCGCAACGTTGGCAATTCGAAGTTTGAGGACATCACCGAAACCGCCCGGCTCGACCGTCAGGGTTGGGGACAGGGCGCGTGCGCCGGGGATTTCGATGGCGACGGCTTTACCGACCTTCTTGTGACTTACTGGGGCGTCAACGCGCTCTACCGCAATCGTGAGGGAAAACGTTTCGAGGCAGCGAAGCTTCCCGATCCATCGCCCCGCTACAACACGGGCTGCGCTTTGCTCGACTACGACCGCGACGGCGATCTCGACATCTTCATCGCCAACTATCTTGAGTTCGACTTTGAAACCACACCCGGCCCTGGAGCGAATCCGTTCTGCTTCTACCGCGGCATCGCCGTCAACTGCGGTCCGCGCGGGCTGCCGTTCGCACGCAACCGGCTGTTTCGGAATGAAGGCGGGTTTCGATTCGTCGACGTATCGGACGCGTCCGGAATCTCCGCTCCGGACCGCAACTACTCACTGGGCGCGGTGGTGACGGATGTGGACAACGACGGATGGCCGGACATATACGTGGCGTGCGACCAGACGCCCAGCATCCTGTACATGAACCAGCGCAACGGAGAGTTCGTCGACGAAGCGTTGCTGCGCGGTGTCGCGTTTGACGACAATGGAAAAGCTCTTTCCGGAATGGGGGTCGCCGCGGGCGACTATGACAACGACGGCGCCATAGACCTGTTCCGGACTAACTTCTCGGACGAGCGAGTGACGTTGTATCGCAACCGCGGAGACGGAAACTTCGACGAGACGACCATCGCGGCGGGCCTGGGCGCGAACACGCGCTTCGTCGGCTGGGGCGCCGCATTTCTCGATTTCGACAACGACGGACGCAAGGATCTGGTGCAGGCCAACGGCCACGTGTTTCCGGAAGTGGACCGCCTGAACATCGACATCCGGTACCGGCAGCGGGCACTCCTTTATCGCAACACCGGGAAGAGATTCGAGCAGCTCGCGACTCCCGAGGACATTCACTCCTCACGCGGACTTGCGGTCGCCGACTTCGACAATGATGGCCGGTTGGAGATCGTCATCAACAACCAGAACGAAGCGCCCTCGTTGTGGAAGCCGACGGGCGGATCGACGGGCCAATGGATCGGCCTGCGGCTTACCGGACACGCCACAGGTGCGCGCGTCCGCGTCACTGCCTGTGGGAACGCTCAGGTGGATGAAGTTCGCGCCGGCGGAAGTTATCTCAGCCAGCATGATTCACGGCTGCACTTCGGTCTCGGAACCTGCAAGAACGTCGAGTCGGTCGAGGTCCGCTGGCCGGACGGCGTCACCTCACGCACGCAGAATCTGCCCGTGAATCGCGTGGTGGAGATCGGCCGGTAGACTTCGAGTACGATGAGGAAAGTCTTTTCGACTGGAGGAACCATGTTCATTCGATGCCTGCTGACACTCGCGATAGCCGCCGGATTCTGCTCCGCCGAGATACTCAGCTTCAAAGATGTGAAGTTCGAGTACATCTCCAAAGAGAATGGCAAGACGACGAAGGCAGATGGGATGCTGCATCTCGACAAGGAAGCCCGGATTGTCAGTTTCAGTTCCGAGAACCGTGTGCTTTGCAATATTCGCTATGAAGATATCGACAGCGCGACATATCACGAAGATCCCAAGATGCTGGAAGTCCGCTTTACCACGAACGGCGCGGGTGACTTCGCCAAGTTTAAGCTGGACGGCGGGAACCGGAAGGACATTCTGAGTTACATGGAAGCGCAGTCAAAAAAGTCAATCAGCAGGACTAAGAACTAGATACATGAAGGGTGTCGTGCTGGCCGGGGGGACGGGAAGCCGTCTTCTCCCACTAACCAAAGTTACGAACAAGCACCTGCTTCCGATTTACGACCGGCCCATGGTCTACTATCCAATTCAGACCCTGGCGGATGCCGGCGTGAAGGACATTCTAATTGTCACTGGAGGTAGAAACGCCGGCGACTTTTTGAGGCTGTTGGGAAATGGCAAGGAGTTTGGGGTCCGGTTGAACTACACCTACCAGGAAGGCGAGGGTGGAATTGCCGACGCGTTGTCGCTGGCCGAGGACTTCGCCGATCGGGGACCCATTGCAGTTGTCCTGGGCGACAACATCGTCGAATCGTCGATCAAGCGCGCCGCCGACAAATTTCGTGAGCAGGCGACGGGAGCGCAAATTCTCCTGAAAGCGGTGAACGACGCACAGCGCTTCGGTGTAGCGGAGATGCAGGACGGGAAAGTAATTTCCATCGAAGAAAAGCCGCAGGAACCCAAATCGCATTTCGCCGTGGTCGGCATTTATATGTACGACGGTACGGTGTTCGACAAAGTAAGAACGCTAGTGCCTTCGGGTCGCGGCGAACTGGAGATCACCGACGTCAACAATGCCTACATCCGCGAAGGCACGATGACGGCCGCGGAGTTGGATGGCTGGTGGACCGATGCCGGAACGTTCGAGTCTCTGCTTCGCGCTTCCCAATTAGTGTCGGCCATGCGCAGCCCCGCGTGAGTGATGCCTTACCGGGGCC
>JBGTFZ010000040.1:0-48233 GCA_041746955.1 Bryobacteraceae bacterium | reverse complement strand
GCTCAAATGGGCGCGGGCCTAGTTTGACACCACCGTAACGCGTCCGCTACGATAAAAAACGGTAATACCGAACGGAGAACGTCTGTCTATGAGTACCGTATTTCCGTCCGGGAACGACATTCAGCGTAAGTGGTTCGTCTTGGACGCGGAGAACGCCGTCCTGGGCCGTCTGGCGACAAAGGCGGCTACCCTATTGATGGGCAAGCACAAAGCCACTTATACTCCGTTCCTGGACACTGGCGACCATGTGGTTGTCATTAACGCCCGCAAGGTGAAGCTTACCGGGCGAAAAGAAGAACAAAAAGTCTACCGGACCCATTCCGGCTATCCCGGCGGCCTAAAGGAAGTTGGCGCGCGCAAGATGCGCGAGAGGCGTCCGGAGCGGATGCTGGAACTCGCCATTTCGGGCATGCTGCCGAAGACGAAGCTCGGCAAGCAAATGTACCGGAAGCTGAACGTCTACGCCGGCGACCAACACCCGCACATCGCGCAAAAGCCTGAGGCGATGGCTCTCTAATTAAGGATTTGAATGCCAGCAACCCTCACGCAACATCTCGGAACCGGACGCCGGAAAAAGTCCACGGCCCGCATATTTCTTCGCCCCGGGTCGGGAACCATCACGGTAAACTCCCGCGCGCTTGACCATTATTTCGCCAGCGAGACGGCCCGCGCCATCGTGCGGCAGCCCCTGCTGGCCACCGAAACCGCGGACAAGTTCGATGTCCTCATCCTCGCCCGCGGCGGCGGCATCATCGGCCAGGCTGGCGCGTGCCGTCTGGGCATCGCCCGCGCGCTGTGCGACTTCAATCTGGAGTTTCGCCCGAAGCTGAAGGAACTCGGTTTTCTTACCCGCGATCCGCGCGCCCATGAGCGGAAGAAGTACGGCCAAAAGGGAGCCCGCAAGCGGTTCCAGTTCTCGAAGCGGTAAGATCTTGGAAGGAAGGGCGGGTCTTAACGATCCGCCTTCTCCCTGTTGTTTCATTGCAGTTGTTCTGGGTCGTTCGCTGTTTCCGCGGTAAATCTCGCCATGGACCGCCGCTGGTTCCCCGAATTGCGATCCCCGCTATCCATCGGTCCGGAGCCGGTATGCGCTCCAAGGAGGTAGTTTGCCCGTAATTACAATGAAAGAATTGCTCGAAGCTGGCGTTCACTTCGGGCACCAGACCAGGCGCTGGAATCCGAGAATGAAAGAATACATTTTCGGCGAACGAAACGGTATCTACATCGTCGATCTGCAAAAAACGCTGAAGCTGTTCAAGGACGCCCTCCGGTTTGTGCAGGAGATGGCGGCACAGAACAAGACAGTCCTCTTCGTAGGCACCAAGCGCCAAGCGCAGGAAGCCATCGCCGAGGAAGCCACCCGCAGCCAGATGTTCTTTGTGAACAACCGGTGGCTGGGCGGTCTTTTAACCAACTGGACGACGGCCCAGAAATCCATTAAGCGCTACAAAGAACTGGACGCGATGAACACCACCGAGGGTGGCTGGGAAGGCCGTCCCAAGAAGGAAATCGGGCGGCTGCAGCGCGAACTGAAGCACCTGGAATCGAACCTGAAGGGCATTCGCGACATGGGTACCCTGCCGGATATCCTCTTCGTCGTCGACTCCCAGAAGGAATCGATCGCGGTGAAGGAAGCTCGTAAGCTGGGCATTCCTGTCGTCGCAGTCGTTGATACGAATTGCGATCCCACGGAAGTGGATTGGGTGATTCCCGGCAATGACGACGCCCTTCGCGCCATCCGGTTGTTCACCACCAAAATCGCCGACGCCGTCATCGAAGGACGCGCACTGGCGACTGAGCAGGACTTCATCGCCGAGAAGCCCGAGGCGGAAGATGGTCTTCCCATGGAAGATCTCAGCGACACGCTCCACTATTTCGACCCGCAGTATTCTGAGCAGCTGATGAGCGAGAGCCTGATTTCCGACGAGGATCTGCCCAGCGTTTCGCTGCCGAAGAAAACCCCTGCCGCCGAAGAAACCACCGCACCGGTTGAGGAACCGGCGGTGGAAGTGGCCGGCGTGAAGGCCGACTAGGCCGGGACTCAAGATCCGGTCCGACGAAAGGAATCCGATGGCGGAAATCAACGCTCAAACTGTGAAACAACTTCGCGACCTTACCGGCGCGGGCTTTGCCGACTGCAAGAAGGCGCTGGAGAAGGTCGGCGGCGATATCGAAAAGGCGAAGGACGAGCTTCGCAAGCAAGGCGTCGCTTCGGCGGAAAAGAAGGCCTCGCGCGCGGCCCAGCAGGGCATGATCGGACTCTATCAGCATCCCGGCAGCCAGCTGGGCGTGCTGATCGAAGTAAATTGCGAGTCCGATTTCGTCGCCCGTACAGACGACTTCCAGGAACTGGTGCGGGATCTTGCCATGCAGGTGGCCGCGGCCGATCCGAGATACGTGCGGCGCTCCGACGTTGCCCCTGCCATCCTGGAAAAGGAACGCGAGATCGCCCGCGACCGTGCAAAGAACGAAGGCAAGCCGGAAAAAATCTGGGACAAGATTATCGACGGGCGCCTGGACAAGTTCTTTGAGGAGGTCTGCCTGTTGGAGCAGCCCTTTATCCGGGAGAACACGGTCACCATTGAGGAACTGATCAAGCAGAAGATTGCCAAGCTGGGTGAAAACATCGTCGTTGCGCGCTTCGCCCGCTTCAAAGTGGGTGAAACGGCGGCTGCGGCGCCAGTCGAGGCGGCCGGGCAGTAAGGCCGTCGCCGATGCCGGGCTATCAGCGGATCCTTCTGAAGCTTTCCGGCGAGGTGCTGGCCGGCGAAGCGTCCTTTGGAATCGATCCGGACAAGGTGGAAGCCTTGGCGGCGGAGATTGCCGATGTGGCGCGCAGCGGCGTTCAACTTGGACTGGTCGTCGGCGGTGGAAACTTCTTTCGCGGCGTCGCTGCCGCCGCACGCCGTATGGACCGTGTGGCTGCGGACCACATGGGCATGCTGGCCACGGTCATCAATGGGATCGCTTTGCAGGACGCGCTCGAGCGGCAGGGCATCCCCACCCGCGTCATGACGGCCATCCAGATGAATCAGGTGGCGGAACAGTTCATCCGCCGCCGCGCGATTCGCCACCTGGAAAAGGGCCGCGTAGTGATTTTCTCCGGCGGCACTTCCAACCCTTACTTCTCTACCGACACCGCCGCCACGCTCCGGGCGCTGGAGATCAAGGCCGAGATTGTCGCCAAAGCGACGCGAGTGGACGGAGTGTACGACAAAGATCCGCTAAAACATTCCGACGCTGTAATGTTCCGGGAGATCGGGTTCACGGAAGTGCTGACGCGGCGCTTGGCCGTGATGGACGCCTCCGCCATCGCCATGTGCCGCGAGAACCGCCTTCCCATACAGGTTTTCAATCTGAACGTGCACGGCAATATAATGCGGATGGCTGCGGGCGAAGCGATTGGCACCCGCATCGTTCCAGAAATTGGATAAGAAACCAACATGACATTTGCAACCGCCAAAGAAGTGGAATCCAGCGCGCGCCAGCGCATGGAGAAGGTAGTTCAGGACCTCGCGCACGCGATGTCCAGCATACGGACGGGCCGCGCGTCCATCAACCTGCTGGACACGGTGCGTGTCGATGCTTACGGAAGCGTCATGCCGCTGAACCAGGTGGGGACGCTTCACGTTCCTGAGCCTTCGATGATCACCGTGCAGCCGTTCGATCCGTCTCAGATCAGCGCGATCGAAAAAGCGATACGCGCGGCGGAGCTGGGCTTGAACCCAGCCAACGACGGCAAGCTGATCCGGATTCCCATTCCGCCTCTCACGGAAGAGCGCCGGAAGGACCTCGTGAAGAAGCTCCACACGATTGTCGAGGATCATCGCGTGGCGATTCGCAGTGCGCGCCGCGACGCCAACGACGCGTTGAAGAAAATGTTGAAGGACAAGCTGATCAGCGAGGACGACGAGCGCAGGGGCCTGGACGAGGTGCAGAAGCTCACCGACGCCCAGATGGCCAAGCTGGATCAGGCGGCGAAGGTCAAGGAAAAAGACATCCTGGAAGTGAAGTGATGAGGGCTGCCTTACTGCTGGCTGTGGCGTCGGTCTTCGGCGCGGAACTGCGTGTGGTGGTTCCCGTCGATGGACCCAAGCCCGTGGGACCCTATTCGCCCGGCATTGTCCACGGCGACTACCTCTACGTCTCCGGTCAAGGCGCGGCATCCGGCGGAAAATTTCCAGCCGGAGCGGAGGTGCAAACCCGGGCGTGCCTGACCAACGTCAAAATGATCGTTGAAGCGGCTGGATTTACGATGGCGCAAGTGGTCCACGCGCAACTCTACCTGGCCGACATGGCCAACTACGAAGCAGTAAATCGTGTGTGGCCGGAGTTCTTCCCGGTGCCTCCTGCGCGCGTCACTCTGGGCGTAAGCCGGATGCCCACCGATACGCCTGTCGAGATCACGGTAGTCGCTCATCGCGGCAAGGGACATGCTGTATACCTTCCCGGAGCGAAGCCACCCGTGCCGATGTCGCCAGGGATGCTGACGCCAGACCGCCTCTACATCGGCGGCATTCTAGGTCGTGATGCGGAAGCGGGCACAACGCCGGCGGCCTTCCGCGATCAGGCAAAGCTGGCATTCGAAAGATTTGGGAAAGTGCTTCAGTCGGCGAAGGTGGAAAAGCTCGCTACCGCGTTCGTCACGGTGTATCGTACGCCGGCAATGCCGCTGGAGGATCTCTCGCTGATGATGACCGCGTACTTCGGAGACAGGCTGCCGCCCCATTCCATTCTTGAAGTTCCGGCGCTACCCATGGGAGCGAACATTGAAGTCAGCGGCGTTGCCGCGCGCAGTCGAAACGACCGGAAGTCGAGCGGCGACTGCTCCCTCATCGGCGATACGGCCTTCTGCGCACTGTCGGATAAGCTGTCGGCCGAACAGAATGTCGTCGCCACGAACTTCTACATCGATTCCATCGACGAGTTCGCCGTCATGAATGCTGCGTACGCGAAAACGTTCGAGGGAAAAACGCTGCCGACGCGGACGACGGTCCAGCCGATGCCGACGGGCGAGCAGTCGAAGCACCGCCTTTCTTACGTCGCGGTTCGCTAGGGCCGCCGCAACACGCGTCCCGGACGCTCGCCGGTCATCTTGCCGTCCATCATCACGGCCACCCCATTGACGACAACGTCGCGGAATCCAACCGAGTATTGATGGGGTTTGGTGAAATCGGCGCGATCGCCGACGGCCTTCTCGTCGAACACAACGATGTCCGCTTTGCGCCCAATCTCGATCCGCCCACGGTCAGCTAGTCCCAGTCGCGCGGCGGGAAAGCCGGACATCTTCCAGATCGCGTTTTCCATCGTCAGGGCGCCCTGTTCCCGCACATAGCGGCCCAGCACGCGCGCGAAGGTTCCGTAGTTGCGTGGATGCGGAGCGTCCGTCATCTCCGGTGAAGAGATCCCGCCGTCGGAGGCGATCATTGTATATGGCGACTGCATAATCCGTTCAACGTCGCTCTCTCCAATCGCCTTATACACGCACGAGCAGCCGCCCTTCGCCTGAATTTCCATCGCCACCTCGGCGGCGTTTTCGAACGTCACGTCCAGTCCGCGCGCAGCCGTAGCGTCGGCCAGAGTTTTTCCCGCAAGGGCTGGGTCGAATCCGCAGGACGCGAACAATACGTTCGCCGGATCGCCGCCGCCGCGGTCGTCTTTGATCTTTCCGGCAATTACTGCTTTGATCTTTGCCCGCGTATCCGGAGCGCCCATCCGCTCCAGCAGCGCCTTCGTACCACCTTCCAGCGCCCACTGCGGAAAAAGCGCCGCGGAGCCGGTGGACGATGCGGTGTACGGGTACTGATCGATGGTCACATCCACGCCCCGCGCCCGCGCCTCCGCCACCATCCGGATCGTCTTCGCGGCCATCCCCCAGTTGGCGGCTCCGATCACTTTGTGATGGCTGACCTGCGTCGGTATGCCCGCCTCTTCGCCGATGCGTATCGTCTCCGCGACGCTCTTCTCGATGTCCGCGGCTTCGTCGCGCATGTGGGAGATGTGCATGCCGCCGTACTTCGCCACCACCTTCGCCAGTTCCACTACTTCCTCCGTCGGTGCGAAATTCCCGGGGACGTAAAACAGACCCGTCGAAAGTCCGAACGCGCCATCTCGCATGGCTTGATCCACCAGAGTCTTCATGGCATCCATCTCGGCGGGTGTGGCGTTGCGCTTGGCGATCTCCAGCACTTCCTGGCGAACGCTTCCATGACCGACAAAGAAGCCCATGTTCACGCCGGGGCGCGACGCTTCTAATTTCTCCATGAACGGCTTCAACGGCAACGGCGAGTTCCCGTCGTTGCCCTCTATCAGCGTCGTGACACCTTGGCGTATGAAGTTCTCCGCGGCCGGGTGCGTGAAGATGCCGCGCCGGCCGTGGTTATGGATGTCGAGGAAGCCCGGCGCGACAACCAGACCCTTGGCGTCGATCATGCGCGTGGCGGTCTTGCCCTCCAGGCTTCCAACCGCCTCGATGGTGTCGCCCTTCACGCCGACATCGGCGTAGCGCCACGGATTGTTGGCTCCGTCGACAAGCCTTCCGTTGAGAATCAGCAGATCGAAGTCGGCGGCAAAGACAGTTACTGCAAGCGAGAGAAGCGGCGCCAGAAGCACAACGCCAGTGTACCCACCGTCAGCATCGCCATTGTCGATGGCTCCGGCACCGGCCCGATGCGTGCGGACGCGTCGATAGGCAGCACCGTTGAAAGAAAGAACAGGCCATGGTCCGGATTCGTATTCGGATCGGACTGAACGCCGATGAACGCGCCGCCCACTCCAAGAACTTCGAAAGTCAGAGTGGCCAGCAGCAGCGGCTCCGTAAAGTCGCCTTCGGTCAGTGAGAAGGCCAACGGGAAGCCCGAAACCTGTGCACCGGCGAGTCCGGCTTCCAGGAAAAGCGGTCCCACCGCCGCCGACACGAAGTGCACGCGGGAAGGATCGCTGACGAAAGAATCGAACCCGAACAGAATCAGTTCTTCGCCCGGTACGGTCATGAAGACACCGGTGGCCAGCACGTCCGCCGTGAAGGATTCGCCCACCGCCGGTGCGAGGCTCGACGGGATTACCGTGATCGTCGCCGCAGAAACCGGCAGCAGGAGTGCCAGAGCAGTTAGGAATAGTTTCATGGATTGTGTTCTCATCTCGGAGCCCGGAACGCCGCAAAACAGCGCGCGAGGGCTGAATAGTCGCGTCCCGTAATCGTTGGATCGACGCCGTCGAAATCGAGCCGGCGGTCGACGGACGCAACTGGCTTTCCAAGCGCCGCTCGCCCGATCGCCAAGTCGCTAGTATCGACGTCGCCATCGTCGTCAAGATCGCCGCACAGCGGATTAAAGCTGGCCATGATGGCGTCGTGGTCGCTGGCCCGGAACGCATCCGGATTGTAGAGGGTCAGCAACTGCGACGCGTTCTTTCCGTTCGTCTCGTACTCGAAAACGGCCGGCTCGTCGGCGTTGGTGTGCCAGACCGCGAAGCTCTTCACCAGACGTTCCAGTGCCGGACTCGCCAGCATGTGATCGAGGAAGCCGGAAGCGTTGAAAAACTGGAACGAGTATCCACCCGGCGCGAACATCGCATTCAGGTGCCGGTATCCGGCGCTCGTGAATACGCCGATCGGGTCTTCCTTCGAGTACGCGTTCAGATCGCCGACGATGAGGAACTGCGAACTGGCGGAACCGGTGGGGTCGGTCGCCAGCCAATCCCGCAAGGCGTTTGCGATGCTTACGCGAGTAAGGTTGCAATTCCCTTGGCCGTCGCCCGTGTCGGGGTCCGTCGGCGTGCAGGCGGAGCCCTTGGACTTGAAATGATTCACGGCGACGGTGAAGCGCGTAAGGTCCGCGCGTGGCCCGATGCGCTCGAACGTCTGCGCGAGAGCGGGGCGATTGAGGTTGGTCAGCGCACGAGGATCGACCGAGTTGTCTAGAACCTTGAACGCTCCTACCGGAGCCACGACGGTCGATTGATAGATGAAGGCGGTGGTGATCGAATCCGTGCCGATAAATCCCGTCGACAGGGCGGTCCACTTGGTGAAACCGGCGGCAATGTTCAATCCCGAGACGAGATCGTTCACCGCGATTCCACCGTTATTCTCGATTTCGATCAGCCCGACGACGTGTGCGTCCAGGGCGTTGATGGCGGTGATGATTTTGTCGCGCTGCAGGACGAATTCAGCGGCGTTGCTCGCACCGCGGCAGCTTACGGAGCCGCTGGGTCCGCAGATACTCGCGCCACCCAGCGTGGTGAAGTAGTTCAGCACATTGAAACTGGCCACCCGGATCGGCGATCCAACCGGCGGCGCGGGCCTTGGATTGTCGAACACGAACTGTACTGCGGTTTCGGGATGAATTCGGTACGACCCGAAGCGCTGTTCGAAGATCGCCACCGGCTGCCCGTCAACCGTATCGCCCAACCGAAGCGTGCGCGGGACGTCGGCATCCAACCCTCCGCCCTGGGGATAGGGCTTGGGGTCAAGCCCCGCGTTCGATGCCGAGCGGCCGTCGTCGAGATTGACGAAGCTCAGCGTGTTCATCAGTTCCTGGGAAACTGCGGGCGCACCGGGCATCGCCACTTCCGTTGGGCTGTAGAGACGCGTCGTTGCCAGCCCAACCGTGCCGAACGAGCCGAGCTCAAAATTACCCGTCACCTTCATCCCAACGGGCAACTGGACCCGCATGCCTTCTAAGCGTTCGAGGTCGAGAATCGTCGTGGCCGGCAGTGTCAGCGGCGTGGGCGCGGGAAGCGCATTGCCAACTGAGCAGACTTCAAGAGTGGACACGCCCGTCAGTTCCGTCAATGGCGGCGTGCCGAACTCCGTCACCGTCCCCGTCAACCGGATCTTGTCGCCGGAGTTCACCGGAAATGTGGTGTTGAAGATGAAAATGCCTTCCGATGTTGCCGGGTCGGCATCCTGATCGGCCGCCTCCTCCTGAACGAAGAAACCATTCAATCCACCGGTCTGAAAATCGCCGGTGACGATCCCCTCGACGATTTGAACAGAGCCCGTCAGCGGCGAGGCCAACCCTGCGCCCTGGATCTGGCTGATCAGCGTCGCGCCGGGTGTCCCACAGGTCACCAGCACGCCGTCGTCATTGACGATCGTTGCCGTCGCGATGACCGATGCCGGGGTCGCGCCGGAGATGTTCGTCAGCACAAGTTGGAAGGTTTCGTCCGGTTCTGGCATGGTGTCGCCCGTTACCTGGACCGTCACGCTGCCGGACGACAGCCCCTCCGCGATCGTGCCCGCGAAGTTCACCAAAGCGGTGTAGTCGACTCCCGCTGTTGCCGGATTGGCTCCAAACGTCTGCGTGTTCGCGGTGAACGAAACGCCTCCGACGCCAGCCGGCGAGTTTAGAGAGACGGCAAACGTGAATGCCGTCATCGCGGCGTTTCCTTCCGCAAGCGTGGCGCCGGAAAGGCTCAGCGTTGGCAGTAGGCTTCCGGTGAACGTTTGGCACGCGTTGATAGCGCCGGGGTCGCCAACCGTGCGCTTCATCCAACCGAAGTCCCCTGCCACAAGGCCCGTTCCGCAAAGGGCTAGTGAGGCCCCGACAGGCTCCGTGCCGTCCTGGGCGATGCCAATATCGTTGCTGATTAAGCCGTTTGCCGGACCGCCGGACGCCGTCACCGGGCCCTCGTAGCTAAGAAACTGAACCACAACGCCCGCGGCATTCACCAGCGCGATCGCGTCGTTTGGCCCGTTCTGAAGTCCGTTGGCAAGATAGCGAACTGCGATGGTGCCGAAGCCTCCGCCCTGACTCGGAATCAGGGTTCCCGCCGCGAAGGTATCGGAGCCCGCGGGATCTGCCGTCGGCGATGTGTAGACGACAGCCGCCGTTGGCGTGGAGCCGTTATACCGGACGATCGACCAGCCGGCGAGGCTGGTTCCCGCAGGACCCGCCACCTCCACGAATTCTAAGAAATCCGTTCCCGTATTGTCGTAATGAATTTCGTTGATGAATACGGATTGCGCGGTTAAGGTGGCCGCGAAAACGGCGAATAGTGAGAGTCGTCGCATGGCTTTCGAAACTAGCCGGGACTATAACAGATGGTCCGTTTCAGTTTGCTGAATTCGCGCAAGGCGGCGTGTTACGGTTCGACTATGCAAGTGAAATTCGCGTTCGGCAAGTCCGGACTCGACGCGGTTCTGCCAGATGGTTTCGATTACCGGCTTTTGGAAGCGCGCTCCGCCCATGCGCTGCCGTACCCGGACGCGGCCCTGGCGTCGGCGATGGAAACTCCCATCGGAACGCGGTCGCTGCGCGAACTGGCGCGCGGTAAGAAGACCGCCGCAATTTCGGTGTGCGACATCACACGCCCCGCGCCCAATCGCGTCGTCCTTCCGCATGTGTTGCGCAATTTGGCGGAGGCTGGAATTGCCCGCGAGAACGTCACCGTGCTGATCGCCACCGGGCTGCACCGTCCGGCTACCGAGGCGGAGATCGTGGAGATCGTAGGCCCGGAACTGCGCCCGGCGCTGAACGTCGTCAACCACAACGCGAAGAACTTGCCGGAGCATCGCTATCTCGGCGAGACGTCCACGGGTACTCCGGTGCATGTGGATCGGCGCTTTATCGGAGCCGATGTCCACATCACGCTGGGTTTTATTGAGCCGCATCTGATGCTGGGATTTTCCGGCGGGAGGAAATTGATCGCGCCGGGTCTGGCCGCGGCCGAAACGATCAAGGTGTTGCACTCGCCGAAGTTCATGCGCGACGCCCGCGCAGTGGAAGGTTCGATCGCGGACAATCCGCTGCATCGCGAGCTTTTGAAGATCGCCCGCATGGCGCGTCACGACTTCATGGTGGATGTCGCGCTAACGCGAGAGCGAAAGATTGCCGGAGTCTTCGCTGGCGATGGCGAGAAAGCACACCGCGCGGGAACGGAGTTCGTCGCCAAGACGATGCTGGAGACACTGGACGAACCCGTGGATGTCGCGATCACCACCTCGGCGGGCTATCCGCTGGATCTGACTTTCTATCAAACGGTGAAAGGCATCACCGCCGCCCAGCATATCGTCAAGCCCGGAGGACGAATCCTCGTCATTGCCGAGTGCGGCGAGGGGGCTGGCGCGCCCGAATTCTGCGACATGATGAAGCGCTTCGCCAGCGACACCGCGTTCCTGGACCACATCTCGGGCGCTGCGGTTGAAGTGGATCAGTGGCAGTTGGAGAAGCTTGCCATGGTGTCTACGCAGAAGCAGATTCTCTATTACACGCCTGGGTTGCCAAAGGAATTCCACTCCGGATTGTGGGGCCGCTACTGCGAGAGTCTCGACGAAGCCCTCGCGGCGGCGCTGGAGGATCTGCCGCCTGCGGCCAGGATTGCGGTGATTCCGGAAGGGCCGTATGTTCTGGCAAGAGTCGAGGAGATGGCCGCGGCATGAAGATGCTTCTGGTCTGCGTCGCGGCGGTTAGCCTTGCGCAGCCGGTTGAGCAGGGCGAGTTTCGCGCCACAGATCTGGTGGAACTGGTGAAGTTGGACCCATCGATTCGTCTCGACATCCGCTACGCCACGACCAACAACTTCTCGGGCCGCAAAGTCTACACGCAGGCGCGTGCGTTCCTGCAACGGCCCGCTGCGGAGGCGGTAGTGCGTGTCCACAGGAAACTGGAGCGTGAAGGCTATGGGCTGCTGATCTTCGACGGCTACCGCCCGTGGAGCGTCACAAAACTCTTCTGGGACGTTACTCCACGGGAGAAGAGAAACTTCGTCGCCAATCCCGCGTCCGGTTCGAAGCACAATCGCGGATGCGCTGTTGACCTGTCGCTGTTCGACCGCAGGACCGGGCGGGAGGTGGCAATGCCCAGCGGCTACGACGAGTTTTCTGATCGCGCGTATACCGCCTACGACGGCGGCACTTCCGCGGAGACGCGCCTGCGCGACCTGCTTCGCAGTGAGATGGAGGCGGAAGGCTTCGCGGTGGTGTCGCACGAGTGGTGGCACTTCGACTACAAGGATTGGCGCCAGTACCGCATCGGCAACATCGCGTTTGAGGATCTTCCTTAACGCGTTTGAAGGCCGGTGATTCGTACATCCACCGGGCGGTCCCCAGCCGATTCGACGCGCACAATCAACTTTGTCGGAACGCCAGGCGCCGCGCCCGGCAGTGGGATGAAGTAGTCGGGCATCAGGCCCGGGCCGAATTCGAAGCGCTGCTCCGGCCAGGGGAACTGCTGATGCGTTGCCGATCTCCACCAGGCTGCGATGCGTTTGCCGGAATCGTCGAGGAACTCCACTCGCACGGTTTCGGCGCGTCGCCACCGCCGCGCGGGAAGTTGGAAGCTTACTTCGGTGGTGCCTGGAGGCAATGGCACTTCGGCGCGCAGTGCTCCACTTGCTTCGGCGATGTCTGCTCTCCAGGGCGGCGCGGAGTAGCGATGAAACGAGTGGACCCAATAGAGGCGCCTCCCGCAATGGTCGCGAAACTCACGAACCAGATGCGGCGACAACTGCTTGTCCCGCGCAAGACGGAACAGCCGCCGCAGGTTGGACTCGTACTCGGGATAAATGGCGGAAGTGATCCATAATGCGTTGCGCCGTTCCAGTTGTAGATTCAGATCCTCCTGGTCGTCGGCGTTGACTACTTCGTTGCGCAAAGCGTAGCTTCGATCGTGAACCGGGCTGCGCGCGCCCGTCAGGAAATAGAGGGGCCGGTACAGGCCCCATGACGTGGCGAAGACGCTTTGTCCAGAGTGTTCACGAATCCACTCCGCAACTTCTTCGACATGGGATGACCAATGGCCCACGCCGCCAGTGCGCGCGACGGCACCCGAGTACCAGACAAGGTTGTGCGCCGTTGAGATAGCGGTGATGCCGATTGCCGCGACAAGAATCTTCGGCCAGACGCGACGCGAGAGAAATGGAAGCGCGATCGCGGTCTGTAGAAGCGGGTATGCCAACAAGTAGTGATGCAGCCGGCCACCCTCGGAGAACAGGACCTGAAGCAGCACCAGCCCGAATGTGAAGGCGTACAGCATCAGCGACGTTCGGTGGCGGATGACGACGGCGAGAACCGCCCCAGCGACGAACAGTAAGGGAAGAAGAGACACGCGTAGAATGTCGACGGTGTCCAATTGCTGTCGCATCAACTCCTGCCCGGCGAGCGTCGCGTAGAACATCGCCAAGCGGTCGTGTAGCACGGCCCACGTGGGCGAGTGCGCGGCGCTGCTCCCATATCCGAACACGACTTCGGGGCGGCCGATGGCGTAGATCAGCACGGGAAGCATCGCCGCGAGAAAGATCGCAGCGCCCGTCGCGAACGTGCGCACTCTCAACAGCCGCAGGATCTCGCGACCGCGAAAGAACAGGAACACCGCGCTGATCAGCGCCAGTATCCACGCGAAGGTCAGCTTCTCCTGGAACGCGATTCCGGCGAAGAAACAAGCGGCGTAGAAATCGCGGGATCGCGCGGATTCCAGCCAGCGGTCTAGAAACAGCCAGACCAATGCGCCGCACGCGCACTGCAACAGAAACGGTCCGTAGTGAGTCGGCACATGCAGCAGAAATTCCAGATCGCAGAGCAGAAGCGCGACGACGGCCATGCCCGCCCGAGGGCCGCCGAAACGGCGCGCGAACAGATACGCGACAAGCAACAATGCGCAGCCGGCGAGAGTGTTTGCGATTCGCGGAACTAGTGGATCGAATCCGAACAGGCCGATCGGTATCGCTAGCAGCCATCCATCCAGCGCGCCGATGTAGGGCATCGTCATGAACGGAAACGGACGCCCGTCGAGATAGAAGCCATCGGGCCATAGCGTAGTCTCCGGATGGCGGGCCACGATACGCGTCGCCGTTTCGACGAAGTGCGCTTCGTCGTACTCAAGGCCGAGATTGCCGATCCACGGCGCAGCGGACGCGAATAGCACCAATGAAGCCGCCAGCAGGAAGAGCCACTCGCGGCGCGGCAGGCGAATCATTTGGGAGCGGTCAGAATCAACTCGCCGGGGGCCGATCGTTTGCCATCAATGTTCAAGACGGTGATCCGCAGCGAAGCGGCGCGCGATAAGAACTTCGGCGCAACCAGCGCGGCAATGCGGTCTGTATCGATGAAGTTGGTTGCCTGCGGTTCCCCGTTGATTTCGATCACCGCGCCGGGAAGGAAGTGCTCGCCGGTAATCCCTACGGCCGACTTTCCGCCCGGTTGCTCGTTAAACGGCTTGCCCGCTTCAGCCGTCGCGGGGAACACTTGCTTGATGACTGGCTGCGGACCCGTGCGGGGAAGCACGATGAAGGGGACCGTATTCGACATGTCGCCGCTGGCGGACTCCACCGACAGTGGATACATGCCGGGTTCCGCGAATAGTTCCTTCGGGACCAATCCGCTTAAAGCCGAACCGTCGCCGTAGGCGGTAACCACCGGCATGCCGTTGATGCGAATTCGCGATCCGGCGGAGAGGTTCGCTCCCGTCACCGATATCGCGGAGTTTCCGTCGGGCTGAACCTGAAACGGAACACCAGCCATCACCTTGCCGGGCAGGATCTGGTCGATGCGCGGCACAGGGCCAGCCGTTTCGCGCTCCTTGCGTGTGACGCAGGACACCGTTAGCAGCGCGGCGGCCAGGGCAGCCGCTTTAGTGAAGGCGAAAGAGCGCATATCGATCATCCGAATAGAGAGGTTGTAATCCGGCGGGCAGTGGACCGCCTTGCCGCACGAGTCCGCTTGAAAGCCAGGGTTCGCCGTACGTGCCAAAGTGAGTGGCCAATCGGCGGTCGATCAAAAGATAGTTGAAACCCGCTTCCTGAATCCGGCCAACCATCGACGAAGCGGGCTCCTGCGACGCGCCGATTGCGCCGTATCGCATCGGCCCGAACCAATCGCCGGTCGATCGCGTGGGCACATAATAGCGCGCCTCTTCGGCGAACCAAAGATACGTGCGCTCGGCAGGGTGGGCGACGCGGCGTAGTTCGCGGGCGGCGGAATAGTAGGGCAAGTGACTGTACAGAAACCCCTCCTTGTCCTTGTAGCGCACCGGAGGCAATGTCCGGTAGCGGATCATGGCTGAGGGCAGCAGCGAGATTGCGAACGCCGCCACGGCCAGCGGTGCAAGAAGCCATCGTGGCAACCGGGTTGCAGCCACCGCACTCGCCACCAGCATGGCCAATAGCGGAAGCGCCGCCGCCAGGTACCGCATCACCTGGCCGGTTCGGAACCAGAAAAGGAAGTACGCGAAGAAAACGGCCGATAGAAAAACAGTCTGCGCCGAAGGCCGCTTCCGCCGGTAGATGGCGAGAGTTCCCGCAGCCACGCCCAGTGCCAGTACAGGCCCCATTGCAAAGACGTCGGCGAAGACCAATGGAGAAGCGGCGACGGCATTCCAGGGAAGCTTCAGCAGAGCGATTGCGTCCCGCCCATCGCCATACTTGCGGCTGAGTTCGAACAGGTATTGAGACTCCGGGTTTCCCGGTAGAAAAAATGGCGCGATCGGGCTGCCGGTATGACGAAACGAGCGCAGCCACCACGGCAGGCTCAGCAGCGCGACGCCCGCAGCCAACGCAGCCACCCGCCGCCAGTCACGGCGGTAGAGCAGGTAGCTTGCGCCGAGAATCCCGGCCATTACGGTGCCCTGTAGTTTCGATGCGGCCGCGCAGCCGAGAACGAAAGCGGCGATTCCAATTGCGGGCCTCCTCTCAATCAGCAGTACTACAGCGGCGGCGAACCACACGGTCATGGCGAAGTCGACGTAGTCCAACTGCGCGATCCAAACGAACGCGGGTGAGCAGAGCAGGAACAGCACCGGCCACGCGGAGGAGATTCGCAAGCGGCGCGCAAAGTGCGCCAAAGCCAGATACAACACCAGGGCGAACTCCACGTTCACCAGCTTCACCAGCATGTCTTCGCCGAAGAGAATCCGGTGCCGGAGAAACAGCAGTACGGGCAGATGCGGCTGCGCGTTAAAGCGGATGCTGTCGTTGAAGGCCAGCCGGTGCGTCTCTTCATACCACCGCGCCGACGCCTGATGGTACATCGTCGCGTCGAACTCCATCACCGGCATCAACAGCGACAGAGTGTGGAACACAGCGACGGGCGCGACGAGAAGCCACCAGCGGCTGCGGAGCGTCGCGGCGAAACCGAAAACGTACCAGCGCCCGCGCTTCGACAGCAGCAGCCAGATGCCGGCCAGTGCCGAGGCAATGGTAAGTCCCAGCACCCACGGGAACAGGATGCGGCGAAGGATTCCCAACACCAGGATTAGTACTGCGGAAGCGCCGGCGCCCGTTGCGATCGCGGCTGCCCCGCGAAGACGCGCCGGCAAGCGGACCCGGCACACGCGAAGGATCGCGGAGCCCAGAAGCAGGTCGGCGAGGAAGACGAGCAACGAAAGGAATATGCTCTGCATGGTCCAACGCGCCAGCAGCCAAAGGTCAAACGAGCCGGCGGTGATGTCGTGCAGAAGGATGGTGCTGTTGTGGGCGAACCAGGGCGGAATCACGCCCCCGCGCCGCGATGCGCGGAATGCACGCGGGCGGGCGAAGGCTGCGCGATGGACCGCATCGCGCCAAAGCGGTAGCGCACCAGCGTCCACAACGCTTCGACGCCGTCCTGCCAGCGAATCTTTTTGCCTTCCAGGATGCCGCGCGCGTTGTAGGTGATCGGAACCTCGTGAATGTGGTGGCCCAGCCTGCGCACCTTTGCCGTCACCTCAGGGCAAAATTCGAACCGGATGCATCGCAGCCGCATTCCGTGCATTACGTCTGCGCGGAAGGCCTTGTACGCTGTGGCCTCGTCGGTGATCCCCGCGCCATACAGAACGTTCGCGGCCAGAGTCAGAATCTTGTTCGCCAGCCAGTTGGCGAACTTCATACTCTTCACGTCGCCCTGGAATCGCGACCCATACACGACGCTTGCGCTTCCGTCGGCAAGAGGCGTAAGCACCTTCACGTAGTCGCGCGGATCGTACTCAAGGTCACCGTCCTGGATCAGGACAAAGTCTCCGGTGGCTTGTGAGATTCCGATTCGCAGCGCAGCGCCCTTCCCGAAATTCACGGGCGAGTGATGCACCACGACTAACGGCTGGCCGTAGTACTTTTCCAGCAACTGCGACGTTCCGTCGGTCGACCCGTCGTCCACCACAATCACTTCGCGATCCATGCCGGGCGGCAGCGGCGCCGCCAGCACCCGTTCCATCACCTGATCCAGCGCATTGATCTCGTTATAGACCGGAATGACGATTGAGACCTTCACGCCGTTTTTTCCAGGACCGCGAAAATCGACTGGCCCACCGGAGGTGGAATCCAGCGCTCGATAGTTGACTGTATGGGGACGATCCAGCGGTCGAAAACTTCAATCTGTGAATCCGACTGCTCCTCGCGCCGGAACAGCCGCGCGTTTGCCCACCATCCGAAGAATCCCGCCACGTTCATGAAGCGCATGGACAGCGGCCGCAGCCCGGCTGACGCGGCAGTCTCCGACAGCGAACGTTTCGTGTAGCGGCGGTAGTGGCCGAGGTTGGTATCGATGGGACCGTAGAGCGAGCGGAAGGCGGGGATCATCAACACGACGCGTCCGCCCGCGGGAAGAATCGCGGCGAAACGCTGAAGCATCAGGCGGTCGTCGGCGATGTGCTCCAGAACGTTCAGGCAGGCGATGGAATCGACACGCTGCTCACGAAGGTCGAGAAACGCGGGGTCCAGCGCGTCCAATACCATCTGCCGGACGTTTGCGATGTTGGCAAAGCGTTCGCGGTGCAGGGCGATGCACTGCTCGTCGATGTCGAGACCCAGGATCAACTCCCGGTCCAGCAAATGCTGTGTAAAGTTGCCGAGCCCGCAACCTACTTCAAGCACCCGCCGTCCCAACGCGGCTTTCGAAATCTCGGATTGCCAGGCGAAGTAACGCCGGGCCTTCGTCATGCGCTGCTGGTCGCGGACCGTGTATTCGCTGGTTGTGGAGACCGTAGATTGAGGACTGGGAGCGATGGAAAGCCTCTCCGAACCCCTTATCATACACAAGTGATCCGTAATGCCGCGCGTTTGCGGCAGCACCTTTGGTGGGTAGTTCCGGTTTGTTTCTGCCTGTATTTTCAGTGGCCGACGCTACGCTTCTGGTTTCGCGCCGACGACTTCGCGTGGCTGGGTTTGGGGTTGTCCGTCCACAATGCCGGCGATCTGACGCGGGCGCTGTTCGAACCTCAGGCGCAGGGCACGTCGCGGTTCTTGAGCGAACGCGGGTTCTTTCTCCTGTTCGAACGCCTGTTCGGAATGGACGCGCTTCCCTTCCGGATTGCCGTGCTTGCGGCGCACCTCGCTGGGTGCGTGTTGCTTGCCGCGATAACAAGAATTCTGACCGGCTCTAACGTTGCGGCGGGCATCGCTCCCATTTTGTGGACGATCTCCGCAGGCTTGAACTCCGCAATTGGATGGCTGAGTTCGTCAAACCAAATCTGGTTCAGTTTGTTTTTTCTGGCCGCGTTCCTGTCCTATCTGAAGGGACGATGGATTGCCTGCTGGGTCTTCTTTCTTCTGGGATTCGGCACGTTGGAGTCGATCGTCGTTTTCCCGGTCGTATGCTTGGCGCACGCGATGCTGTTTGACCGCGCAACGGTCCGGCCCGCGTTGGTTCTCCTGATTCCATCGGTCGCTTTTGCAATGCTGCATTTCGGCTTCCTGGGCAGGATCAACACGGACCCGGCGTACCGCAAATTCTTCGACCCCGCCAGCCTCGCGACCACTCTGCACTACTACTGGGTTTCGGCGCTGAATGGCGCGACTCTATTGCAGATCGCCGTTACTGCGATGGTGCTGAGTCTTGCTGCGTGGACGGCGTGGCGGCGCAACTTCGGGCCACTGTTCGGACTGATCTGGTTCCTTCTGCTGCTGGCGCCTGTGCTTCCTCTTCGAGACCACCAGATGCTGTACTACCTGGCGGCGCCTGGGATGGCGCTGGGCTACTTGATGGCTGCGCTGGTACCGGCGTCCGCGAAACGGCACTGGCTTCTGGGATTGACGGCCGCTTTCGCCGGCGCTGCCGTCGCATGGCCCAACCAGCAGCAGAGCCGGTGGATCCAGGAATGGCACCACTCACGAACCTTAATGGCGCGCAGCGTGGTGCGCGGCGTGGAGGACTCTCGCCGAAGCCACGGAGACAAGGCGGTGCTGCTGGAGGGAATCTCGAACGACTTGTTCTGGGATGTCGTGTTCGACAACCCCTTCCGGCTGCTGGGAATTTCGCGTGTCTATCTCGCGCCGGGATCTGAAGCGGCAATCGACACGCATCCGGAGTGGGGCGGAATTAACGAATGGGTGGTGCCGCCGTTGGCTGTGCGCGACTGGTTTGCGAAAGATGAAGCGGTGGTCTACGCGTGGAACGGCAGCGGCTTGGCGAACGTCACTGAAGTATGGAGGCCCCGAGCGGCGAAGCTGGAAGCGTCGCTGTCTGCTTTCGTCGACGCCGGTGATGAGGCTTTCGCCAGGCAGTTGGGGGCTGGCTGGTATCAGCGCGAAGAGAATCGATCCCGCTGGATGGGAAGGCGCGCAAAGCTGGTTCTGAATGCGTCCCGCGCCGCAGCCGGGGAGTTGATTGTTTCCGCCTACGCGCCGGGCATCCTGACGTCCGGCGGACCCGTCGAGTTGGCCGCTCGAATTGCGGGAGCCGAAATTGGACGACGGCGCGTCACTGCGGTCGATGCCGGGTTTGAACTTGTATTTCCAGTTCCAGCCGGGTTTCGTGGCAGGGAAAAGATCGAGATTGAGTTGGAGGCGTCGCGCACAATTCGCCCGCCCGGCGAGGACCGCGACCTCAGCTTCGTATTCGGCACAATTCAGGTAAGATGACTGCCGGAACGCGATTCGCGATAGACTTTGGTTTAACGAAAAAAGAGAGGTAATTCCGTGCCGACATCGAACCTTCCCACCCGCCGCGATGCCGTAAAAGTGGCCGCCAGCGCCGCCGCCGCCGCGCCCTTCATTCAAACCGTAAAAGCCGCGAACGACGTGCTGCAGTATGGTTTCATCGGCTCCGGCAGCCGCGGCCAGTACCTGTTGGGCCACATGAAGAGCCTCGACAACGGGCGGTGCGTCGCCATTGCGGACCTGGTGGAGGAGAATGCGCAGAAGGGCGCGGAGAAGATCGGCACCAATCCAAAGACGTACAAGGACTACCGCGAACTTCTAAGCGATCAGAGCATCGACGCCGTCTGCATCGCCACTCCGCTGTTTACTCACTTTGGAATTACCCGCGATGCGCTGCTTGCGGGCAAGCACGTGTTCTGCGAGAAGTCGCTGGTGTTCCGCCCCGAGGAAGTCCACGCTCTGCGCGCCCTATGTGCGGAGCGCCCGAAGCAGGTCCTGCAAGTGGGCCTTCAACGCCGCTACTCGGCCTTTTACGACGCGGCGCATCAGATGATCGAGAAGGGAATGATCGGGCGCGTGCAGCACGTCTACGCGCAATGGCATCGCGGACCGCTAAGCGCATGGCGCATGAAGGCGAAAGCGCCCGGCCAATCCCAGGAGATGTGGGAACTGGCAAACTGGCGGCTTTTCCGCAAGTTTTCCGGCGGACTAACCGCTGAGCTGGCTTCGCATCAGATCGATGTGGCCGATCGTATGTTCGGCTCGCATCCGGAGTATGTCACCGGCGTCGGTGGCCTCGACACGATGAAGGATGGCCGCGACGTTTACGACAACATCCAGTTGATCTTCAAATACCCGCAGGGCCAGAAGCTGATCTACAGCTCCAACTCAACCAACAATCTTTGCCCACTGTTCGGTGGTGAGCGCACGCAGTTCGGCGAGATGATCATGGGCACCGATGGCACGATCCACATCACGGTCGGTACGGACAACGAAGCCGCGATCGGACTGTGGTTCATCGATCCGCAGGGTCCAAAGTACTCAGGCGAGAAGAAGGAAGGCGCCGCGGCGTCGGCATCGCTTGCGGGGACGGGCAAAGGTTCCAAGGGCCTTCCCGTGCTGCTGGCGAAGGACGAAATGGCGGAGAAAGACAGCTTCCTCGACAAAGAGTTGAAGTACGCGCGCCGCTGGCTATACACGAAGGGCGTAATGGTGCCGGAAGAAGACCGCAACCCGGTTGACGTCGCAATGGAGAGCTTCCTCAACGACTGCAAGCGTGGCACGAAGCCGAAGGCGGATCTGGAGATCGGTCTATCCGATTCGACATCGGTGATCCTGGGGAACCTCGCGATGGACGAAGGCCGCCGCGTCTACTACAACGAGATCAACAATATGGGTAAGACGCCCGCCGCCGTCAAGAAAACCTGATCGGCGCGGACGACGTACCGGGGCCGGAAAGCGGTCCAGGTCGAAAACGACAAGCTCCGCGTGACGGTCCTCGAAGAGGGCGGCCACATCGCTGAGCTTTTTCATAAGGCAGCGGGCATCAATCCACTATGGACCCCGCCGTGGCCGTCGATCGAACCCTCTACCTACTCGCTTGATCGTCACCCGGAGTACGGCAATGACGCCGAGAGCAAGCTGCTGGCGGGAATCATGGGACACAACCTATGCCTCGACCTTTTCGGCGCTCCGTCGAAGGAAGAGGCCGAAGCCGGACTTACCGTTCATGGCGAGGCTGCGGTTTCGAAGTATCAGATCGACGAAACCAATGACACGCTAATGATGCGCACGCGTCTCGAAGGCGCGCAGTTGGACTTCAGCCGCGCGTTGACGCTGGATGGTGAGACGCTTCGCATGGCGGAGACCGTGCGGAACACGGGCCTCTACGACCGGCCTATCGCGTGGACCCAGCACGTCACGCTGGGTCCGCCGTTTCTCGAACCCGGTGTGACGGCTTTCGACATCCCCGGGACGAAGTGCCGCACGGGCGGGGGCGTCGATTTCGATTGGCCGCGTCAACCCGCCAAGGGAGACATGCGCACCTATTGGAAGCAGACGCCAGAGTCGAGTTTTGCGGCGGTCCTGCTGGACCCGCATCGCGAAGAGGGCTACTTTGCCGCCGCATCAAAGGGATTGGAAATTTCTTACCTCTGGAAACGCGAGGACTTTCCCTGGGTCGCCATCTGGGACGAACACAACTCCCGCAAATCGGCGCCCTGGAATGGCCGCACGATGACCCGCGGCTTGGAGTTTGGCGCGTCGCCGTTTCCCGAATCGCGGCGAAAGATGATCGAGCGCAGAGAACTTTTCGGTGTGCCCGCCTACCGGTGGATTCCCGCCGGGGCGGAAGTTGCGGTGCAGTACAGCGCCACGCTACGCCAGCTTCGATAGAAAGTCGAGATCGACGTTGCCGCCCGTGATCAGCACGCCGGCACGATTGCAGTTCTTCGGCAGTCTTCCATGAAGCACGGCGGCGGCCGCCGCAGCGCCCGACGGTTCAACTAGCAGTTTCATGCGGCCCAACAGAAGCCGCATCGTGGCGATGAGTTCGTCATCCGAAACCAGCAAGACGTCTTCCACCAGGCTTTGAATAATCGGCCATGTAACCCGGCCCGGCCTGGTTGTCATCAGTCCGTCGGCGATCGTCACGGGCACCGGAATCTCAACGGGCTCACCTTTCCGGCGCGACAGCCAATAGTCGTTGCCGGCCTGCGGCTCCACGCCGAAGATGCGGATGGCGGGATTGATCTGTTTCGCAATCAACGCGCATCCGGCGAGAAGTCCACCGCCGCCCAGGCAAACCACCAGCGTGTCCAGGTCCGGCGCTTCTTCCAGTAATTCCAATGCGGCCGTTCCTTGTCCCGCCACCACCCACGGATGATCGAACGGCGGAATCAACGACGCGCCCGTTTCCTTCGCGATAGCGGCGCCGATCGCTTCGCGATTCTCGCGGTAGCGGTCGTAGGTGACGACTTCTCCGCCGCGATCCCGCGTCGCCTGCAGCTTCGATTTCGGCGCATCGGAAGGCATCACCAATGTCGCTTTCGATCCGGCGGCCCGCGCGGCGATGGCGACGGCCTGCGCATGATTGCCGGACGAATAGGCGACGAAGCCACGGGGCCGCTCCGCCTCCGGAGTGCAGTAGACAAAGTTCGCCGCCCCGCGAATCTTGAACGCACCGCCCGTCTGGAGGTTCTCGCACTTGAAGTAAGCTCGAACGCCCGCAGCGCGGTCGAACGATTGCGACGTCATTACCGGAGTACGCCGGGCCAGGGGGCGGATGCGTTCGCTGGCCGCGCGAACGTCGCTGGCGGTTACGCTCAATATCCGCTCTCCTGATCGACTACGTTCTCCAGTTCAGCGCCCGCCGCAAAACGCGCAAAGTTCTCGACGAAAAATTCAGCGGACTCATGCTCCCACGTGGCCGTGTGATCCGCGCAGTGCGGCGACAGTAGCACGTTGTCCATTCGCCATAGCGGACTGTCGCCCGGTAGCGGCTCCTTCTCGAACACATCGAGGCCAGCGCCCCGAATCTTCTTCTGTTCCAGGGCGGCGATCAGGGCGGATTCCTGCACCGTCGCACCGCGTCCGATATTGATGAAGACTGACGACGGCCTCATCACGGAGAACTCGCGCGTGCCCAGCGCATGGCGCGTCTCGGGCGTCAGCGGCAGGCAGGACACGACGTAGTCGGCGTCCGTCAGCGCCATCAATGTTTGCGCCGAAGGAACGATGGTTGCAAACTCGTCGGCAGCGGCGGATGGCGCGCGGCGCCGCGTAGCCACAATGCGCATCCCGAACCCGAAGGCCAGCCGGGCGACCTCGCGTCCGATGGCGCCGTATCCGATGATGGCCAGTCGCGAGTCGCGAAGCATCAAGCAGTCGAACTGCGACCATACGCCGGCCTGACGCTGCTCCACCAGCCGGCGAACGTCCTTTGCGAAGTAGAGCATGGCCAGCAGGCTCCATTCCGCGAGAGAGCGGCGGTAAACACCGCGCGCGTTGGTCAACGGGAGCCCGGTCTGGCGGAATGGCGGCTGCAGGACATCCTCGACACCCGCCGACATCGTATGCACCCAGCGGAGGCTTGTCAGTTTCGGCAGCAGCGCGTTCAGAATGCCGCCGCGATGATTGTGTGCCACGACCACTTCGGCGCGCGCTAGTTGGTCTTCCGTGAAGGACGATGCGTCGGCGCCCACGACGACTTCGGCCTCGGCCTTCCGCAAAACCCGCACGAAATCGTTGCCGGGATGGGTGAGAACAAGAACAAGCATGAAGTTTCGAAACTAGCACAGGCGATACACTAGGGACGTGGTAAATTCCTGTACCTGTGGAGCGCGCACGGTGGAAGATGCGCGGTTCTGCCACAAGTGTGGACGGCCTCTTTTCGACGAGCCCGTGTTGGAGCGGGAGGAACAGGCGGAGGCCATTGCCATCGCGGCGCCGGCTACATTGCCCGCGCCCGCCTCTGAAGAAATCAGCTTTCGAAACACCATCGCGGTGCGCGTGGGATTTCTGGTTGCCGGGTTGGGGATTTTCGTCAGCAATCTGACCGCGCTGTTCCCGTCGGTGCCTTTGCAGTTCCTCGCGTTCATCGGCCTCTCAATGGCTTCCGGAGTGTTTGCGGTGTGGCTGTACATGAGGCGGACCGGCCAGCCGCTAAGCGTGCGCGGCGGAGCGAGGCTGGGTTGGATTACCGGCGTCCTCAGCTTCCTGATCGTCATGGTGATCACCACTCTGACGCTGGCCATGGTGGGCTTCGACAAGATCGGCGAAGTGTTTCGCGACCCCGCCATCCGTGGTGGAATTCCGACAGCCGATATTGAACGGCTGATGGAAAATCCAGGTGCGATCGCCACCGCACTTGCATTCACCTTGGCCGTAGTATTTGGCGCGTACACCGTCGCGGCCAGCGTTGGCGGCGCGGTGGGCGCAAAAATCCTGCACAAGAACGGCGACCCGGTTTAGTTGACGGCTGGCCGCTGGCCGAACCGCTTTACCATCCACACGCCAAGAAAAATTACAGCCATCGCCGCGCACTCACGAAGGCCGAACGGCTCCTGATACAGCAGCCAGCCCAGCGACACCGCGACGATGGGATTGATGTACGTGTACAGCGACACGACGGCGACGGGCAGCCGCTCCATCGCGATCAGGTAGGCTGAATAGCCGACGATCGATCCGAAGGTCACCAGATAGAACAGCGCCATCACCCCGCGCGCATTCCAGCGCACCGGCGCGGATTCCAGAAGCATTGCGGGAATGATGTAGAACAGCCCGGTAGCCAATTGCTGGAATGCTCCACTCAGCACAGGATGAACCGTTGTATAAACGCGCCGCTGGCGGATGGAGCCGTATGCCCATCCCAGGTTGCCCAGTTGCAGCAGGAGAAATCCCCACATTTCGTGGCCGCTTCCCGCGCCGGACGCGCCACGCGTCACAAGCAGGCCCGCGCCGAGAAATCCGATGACCATTCCGCCGATCGTTGGCGCGTGAATCGCCGCGCCCCCTGGAATCAGGCTCTCAATGCCCACCATGTAGAACGGCGACGTCGTGATGAACAGCGCGGCCAGTCCGCTGGCGATCCGAGTTTCGGCAATCACCACGCAAGCGTTGCCAACGCCGATGGTGATCACGCCATTCAACGAGGTGCGCAGCAGTTCACGCCTCGATGGAAAATGCTGGCCGGTGATCAACGCCCAGGCAAGAAGAATTCCACCCGAAAGAAGAAACCGCACCGAAACCAGCGTTAGTGGCGGGAAGGACTCCAGCGCCATGCGGATCGCAACGTACGTTGTGCCCCAGAAGAAGCAGACCGCTGCCAGCGCCCAGTAAGCGCCGGACAGTGGATGACGGGTCATCATTCACGGTAGCATTCAGTTTTGATTCTCACGCTTACACTCAACCCGGCCATCGATCACAACGTCAGTGCGGACCGGCTGGTGTTCGACGACCGGGCGTACATTCTCGAAATGGACGACCTTCCCGGCGGGCGCGGGATCAACGCGTCGATGGTGATCCACTCCTTTGGCGGGAAAACGGAGGCCATCGCGACGGCGGGTGGCGCAAACGGGGAACGCCTTCGCGAATTTCTCTCACAGCACGGTTTTCCGGTCAAGCTGGTGCAGATCGAGAAAGAAATTCGTACGAACCTCACCATCACCGACAAGCATGGGCTGACGGTGAAATTGAACGAACGCGGACCCGAGTTGAATTCCGACGAAGTCGCGCGCGTGGAGGAAACGGTGCGCGGACTGTTGGGGAAAGCGAAATGGCTGATGCTGTGCGGCAGCCTTCCGCGCGGAGTCCAGCCAGACTTCTACGCCCGCATGGTGGAGCTCGCCCGGTCGAAAAAAGTGAAGACGCTGATCGACGCCGACGGCGAGCCTTTGCTGTGTGCGATCGAAGCGCGCCCCACGGTTGCCACGCCAAACCAGCAGGAGGCGGAGCGTCTACTCAGCCGCGCCCTTCTTGCGCGCAGCCACTACATCGAAGCGACGGAGCGCATCCAGGCGATGGGTGTGGAGCAGGTGCTGCTTTCGCTGGGCAGCCGCGGCGCGATGGGCATGGCCGGCGACCAAATCTTCGAAGCGGTTCCGCCGCGAATGGACGCGCTGTGTCCCATCGGCGCGGGCGACGCGATGGCGGCTTCGTTCGTATGGGCCAGTTCGCGCGGAAAGCCGTTTCACGAATCGCTGCGGTGGGGCGTTGCGGCGGGTTCGGCGTCGTCCATGCTTCCCGGCGTTACGTTCGCGAATCTCGACCAGACGCGGGCGATGTACAAACGGGTTGAAGTGCGTTCTGTCCGTTAAGCCGCGCTAGTCGTACTTCTCGTAGACAATCCGGCGGCGGTCGAAGCCCAGCAGCTTCAGGCGCGCGCGCACGTCGTCCACCATTTCTTTTAGGCCGCAGACGTACACGTGAAAGTCCTTCGAATCGCCAATGGCATTCAGCAAGTGCTGCTGTACGCGGCCGGTGAGGCCGCCCCACGATAGTTCAGGCCGCGTGACCGTCGGCAGGAAAGTGAATCGCGGGAATTTCTTCGCCGCCTCTACAAACTCGTCGTGATAGAGCAGGCCGTGCTGAAACCTCGCGCCAAAAATCAGCGTGATGGGAGACTCGCCGCCAGCTAATTCCTCGTGCAGCATTCCTCGAAAGGGCGCAATCCCCGTGCCTGTCGCAACCAGGATGGAGGGCCCAACCGGCCTGCGCCAAACGAAGGTGCCGAGAGGCCCAGCAAGGGAAACGGCGTCTCCACGCCGCATTTCGAACAGATGCGGCGACATCAGGCCGTCGTCTACACGGTTCAGGCATAACTCAAACTGGTTCCCCGCCGGAGTTCCGGCGATTGAGTACGCTCTTGTGATCACCTTGCCGTCGATGGGATGAGACAGCGACACGAATTGACCGGGCTGATGAATCAGCTGGTCCGTCTCCGGAACCTCAAACACAAAATGCCGGATCGCCGGAGCAAGCTCCCGCGATTCCAGTAGACGCGCCGTCAGCATGCCGACTGTGCGCGTTCCAGCAGGATCTGCGCCAGCGCGGGGTGGCCGTCCAGCGGCTCCGTCACGTGAATCTCTTTCAGGTCCGGGAACGCTTCGCGTGCTTCGTCGATCAGCTTCGGAAGGTCGCGCTGCAGGTGAAGGCCCAGGGTGAGAAAATACGGCAGCACGACGATGCGTGTCGCGCCGCGCGACATTAACCCTTCGACGCCTCCGGCGAGGCTGGGTTTGCCGCCTTCAAGAAACGCCGCTTCAATCAGAGAGAACCCGCCCAAAGCGGCCAGTTGAGCCGTGATCGCACGCACCGCTTCGTTGGCCGATTCGACGCTGGACCCATGCGCGAACACCAGTAGACCTGTCATGCCGTCACAATGTTGGATGCGCCGGACGGAGGCGCGGATGGCGCAAGGCGGCGCAGCATGTCCAGAAACGCGCGGCCCCGGCGGCGGCCATTGTTGTTGTGCAATTCCAGCCGCTGCAGGAACACCAGCACGCCCATCACTTCGGAATCGCGAATGGTATGCACGCCGGACTGTTGCGCCATCCCTTCGCGATACTGCGCCATCTGCTGTTCGAAGTAGTGCTGAATGCCGCCTGCCAGCGGATTGGCGGGGCGCGATTCGTAGATCAGGCCAGAGTCCAGCGTACGGTGGGTCTTGATCATCGCCTCCAGCGCCTCCCGCACGTCGTAATCGATCGCTCCCGGCACCTGTGCGGCGGCAACAAACAGTGCCTGTGCGGACGCCATCAACAGTTCCTCGTGGTCGCGCAGAAAGCTTTCCGGGACGCGAATATCCTGATTAGGAACCGACGCGGGATCAAGGTGCGGAGGCCGCTCCCGCAGACGGGCTTCCTGAAGAAACTCACAATCCAGGGGGCAGTCCACGGTGGCTTCGCGCTCCTCACCGCAGCAGATGGAACAGATGTCGCCGCCAACGCCGGGGCAGTGACGGCGCGGCCGCCGAGTCTCACAAATCCGGCAAAGATCGGGCACGAACACCTCATCGTAACATTGAGGACTGATGGCCCAGTTGCAGATTTATCTGAAAGTGACAGTGGACACGGAAGAGAATGAAGACCGCCCCGAAAAGCTGGGCGCAGAGTTGTGCAGGCAGGTGGGAAAAGTGTACGGAGTGCGCGCCGCGGAGGTAACGAACGTGGTGGAGGAGCGCTAACTGGCCATCTCCGCCGAGACCCTGCGGAAGAAGCCATCGGTCATTCCGGCAATGTAGTCGCAGATCGCGCGCGGCGTGGCGGCGTAGCCCGGCGGCATGCGGTCCGGGTGGGCGAGGAAAAACTGGAAGAGCTCCCCGACGTGCCCGGCCGATCTTGCACGCTCCGCCTGCAGCATCCCGGAATTGTACACGCGTTCAGCCAGAAATGTTTTAAGGGCCGCGCCGGTGCGCGCAGTTGCCGGGTCCGCCGCCGCCAGCCGTACGGGCGACATTCGAACCTCGCCCAGCGTCCGGGCCTCTATCGTCGCCATGCCCTGAATCAAGCCGGAGATCAGGACGTCCACCAGCCGCCGTAGAAACTCCTGAAAGCGGATTCGTTCTTCGACGCCCGGGAACTGCGTGTCCACGGATTCGCCAATCTCGGACAGGATCGGATCGAGTCCCGTGACTTCGTCCACCGACAGCATGCCCGCCGAATGCGCGTCGTCAAGGTCTGCCGTGTTGTAAGCGGCTTCGTCGACCAGATCGATCAACTGCGCTTCAAGCGGCGGCTTCAGGCCGGGTAGATACTCGTCGAGATTGGGATCGCCGCCGGGCGCCAGATCCCGCGAATGCTTGACGATGCCCTCACGCACCTCGAAGGTTAGGTTCAGGCCGGGATAGCCTGCGTGGCGACGTTCAAAGACCTCCACCAGCCGCAGCGCCTGCACGTTGTGATCGAAACGTTCGCCGAACTGCCGCATCTGCAGATCCAGCTCCGCTTCGCCGGCGTGGCCGAAGGGCGGGTGTCCGATGTCGTGTACCAGGGCCAGCGTCTCCGTCAGGTCTTCATCCAGACCCAGTGCCGCCGCCACAGTGCGCGCCATTTGCGCTACTTCAATGGTGTGCGTCAAGCGGCTGCGGAAGTGGTCGGAATAGCCCGCGCCGAAAACCTGCGTCTTGTCCTCCAACCGGCGAAACGCGCGCGAGTGAATCACACGGTCACGGTCGCGCTGGAACTCCGTTCGATATGGGTGCGGCGGCTGTGGGTAGCGCCGGCCGCGCGATTCCGATACCGGGAAGCGCAGCCTTCGAAGAGGCGCGGACACTTCTATTGCTGCGGAGTCCCGGAGCCTTCCCCGAGGGCGTTCACGGCAGCGCGGCTAACCGCGGAACGCGCCGTGCGTAAGGGCTCCAGCAACTTCTTCGCCTCTTCGGGACGCGATGCCAGCAGCAACCGCCCCAGCGTAACTTGCGCCTGTTCTTTCGAAACCAGTGTGGTGGGTTTGTCGATCAGAGCGCGTAACAGTTTCTCGCTCTCCTGAATCTTGTCTTGCGCGGCGTAGACCTGCGCCAGCGAGAACGAAGCCAGCGAAGCCAAGTCCGCATTCGCCTTGGAAGATACTTCCTTCAAGCCGCCTTCGGCCTCGGTCCATTTCGCTTGGCTGGCCGACTGCGTGGCCAGGAAATATCGCGCGACCATGGCCTCTTCAGAGCCCGGATACTTCGCCGTGACCTCATCGAAAGCCTTCACTGCCGCCACTCGCCGTTCGGCCTCGGTGGCGTATGGAGGGGTCACGCCGCCTTGAGCCGGCCCAACCGGCGAGTCCATCACCATGTAGCCTTTGCTTAGCAGTTCAATCCGCGCGGCCTTCTGGGAGCGCATGTACTGCCAGCCGCCCAAGCCCGCCACCAGCACACCCAACGCCACGCAGCCCCAGATGATGGCTTGCTTGCGATGGTCGGCAAGATACTCGACACGGCCACTGACCGTTTCAACGAGGCGGTCGGTCTTCAACTCTTTTCGGGTGAGCTTTTCCATTGAAAAATCTGGGCGGGGCGAGACGAAAACTCGGGGGTACCGCTGTAAAACCTAGGTTACCACGCACGGAAAAGGCGGCCGCAACGCGTTAGGGCCGCCCATCCACGAGCGTTGTTGTGAAGGGTTAGGTGAAGCTGCGGACGCCCGCCGCCTCATCGTCAAACACCTCAAAGACGGTGTAGAGCTTGGTAATCTGCAACAGGTCCTGGACGCGCTTGGTGAGGTTCAGCAGCTTCAAAGCGCCGCCCTGATTAGAGACGGACGTGAATCCGCTAACCATCTCTCCGATGCCGGAGCTATCGATGAACGACACATCGCCCAGGTTCAGCAACAGCTTCTTGTTGCCGGAACTCATCAGGTCGCGAATCATGTCCCGCAACGCGCTGGCGCCCTCGCCCAGGGTGATTCGCCCGGACGCGTCGATGACGGTTACGTCACCCACCTGGCGGGTATTCAGTTTCACACTCATTGATCAAATCTCCTCAGAAGTTCAAGATAAACCAGCGAACCGCTCGAAGCAAATCCCACTACGTGGGAGGAAGCCGCTTTACCAGACGGGCTTCCGTGCCAACCGGCTCCCGCTTACGAATTTCAAACTCATCCACGAACGCGCGAATTAACAGAATACCCCTACCGGACTGCTTCAGCAGGTTCTCGTCGGCCAGTGGGTCCGGAACGTCGGTCAGCGCGAAGCCGGTGCCCTCGTCGCCGATCACCACGGTAAGCGCGTCCCCTTCGCTTGAGATGTCGAGATGCACTTTCTTGTTCGCGTTGTACTGATTCCCATGAACCACGGCATTGCCAACGCATTCCCGGATCGCCATCCCCAAACCATCGATATCGTCGTCGGTGAAGCCGACGGCGCGGGCCGCTTCCGCAACCAGCGCCTCCGCCTGGTCGATAGTCTCCAGGGTCGAATCCAACGTGTAGTTGCGAGCCGGCGGGACATCGCTGGGCATGGAGGCGAATTGACACGATAGTTGATGGGCACCGTGGAAGTCAAGAATCGCCCCGCGGCCCGGATTAGACTGCAAGAATGAAGCGCTTTTGTAGTTTGCTGCTGGCCTGCGCGATGCTGCTTGGCGGATGCGGCCGCGCCTACTATGCCGCGATGGAGAAGATCGGCAAAGAGAAGCGCGACATTCTCGCCGGCCGGATCGCCGAAGGAAAGAAGGAGCAGGAGCAGGCCAAGGAGCAGTTCGCCACCACACTGGAAGCGTTCCAGGCCCTGACCGGCTTTACGGGCGGCGATCTGGAGAAGGTCTACAACAAGCTGAATCACGAGTTGGAGTCGGCCGACGGCGAAGCGCAGGACGTCCGCAACAAGATCAAGTCGATCGAGAAGGTCTCCGCCGACATGTTCAAGGAGTGGAATACGGAGATCGCGGGGATGCAGAACGCCGACTACAAGACCAGGAGCCGCGGGATGCTGCGCGACACGCAGAAGCGCTATGCGGCGCTGATGAGCAAGATGAACGACAGCGCGAAGCGGATGGATCCGGTGCTGCGGGCGTTTCGCGATCAGGTGCTGTTTCTGAAGCACAACCTGAACGCCCGGGCGATCTCGTCGCTGAAGAAAACCGGCGGGACGCTGGACGCGCAGGTGTCGGGTCTGGTGAAGGAGTTGGACGCGTCGATTCAGGAGGCGGATGCGTTCATCGCGTCACTGAAGGAGGCTCCTGCGGAGGAGTAGTCGCTATGGAAGGACTCGGACGATGGTGGCTGCCCGCGGTGATGGTGGGAACCATTGACGGGAAGCTGGTACATTTGAAGGAGGCTCCTGGCGGAGCAGCAGGCGCCGCACGGGCTTTTCACACGCCTTTAATTGAACTGAACCATAAACCGCCTATTCTTCCACTTGGATAACGCGTCCCCCCTCACCGTCGCCGGCGTCTTCCGGCAGCTAGCCGCAGATCCGGCGGATCTGTTTCTAAGGCAATGGAACTGGAAGTCCGCTCTGTTCAGCTCATTGATCCGGGCGGCGATCTTCTTCTTCGCCAACCTGACCGCCGGGCTGGAGGCGGCCAGCGGAGCGATGTTGGCCGAGTTCGCCTACCGCGCCATCTTCGCCGGGTTCTATGGCGCACTGACGCAGGCGTTCCGCCGTGCACAACCCGAATGGCAGGCGAACCTAACCGCGGTGATTCTCCTGCCGGCGGTATCGCACCTGCTGGAGTTCGCGGTGCATAGCCTTAGGGGAACTCCAAACCTAACAGCCAGCATCATCAGTTCGGTGTGCTTCACCATAATTTCCACGCTGTTCAACCTCTACGCCATGAGGCGTGGAGCGCTGGTGGTGGGTGGGGACGCACGCAGTGTTGCCGACGATCTGCGCCAGATACCGGAGTTGGTTTATGGATTCCTGATCGCCGCGCCGGTTGCGTTGGCGGAGCGGCTGCGGGCCGGGGCGGAAAATCCCGGAAGGTAGGTCGGCGGGGGTTTTTTTGAGCGGCTCCGGTTGCCCGGAACCGCCCTCCTCCGATTTTTGCCTAACGACGAATAAAGCCGATCAACGTAAGGGCCAAGCCGACCCCGGCCAAAGTGGCAGGACCGCCTAACGCCTTCTCGTCAACCGCCTGGCCGGTGGACGCCGCGAAAGCGGACATTCCCAGCAAGGCGACCAAAAGGCAGACTTTCACTTGTTTTCCTCCGAACTTCTCTTGACGATACCGGTTGGCTTAAGCCAACTCTCCGTACTAAGAATAATGACTCAATGTGAATCCGGAATGAAGCAAATTGTTTTCTTTGCCTCCGACTTCGTTTTCAGACTTTCACTATACCACATCCGGCACTCGCATTTCATTGAAGACAATAGGGTTTCAGTCGAACCCCCTGGTTTTCAACCATGCCTTGGCGACGAAGTCCTTCGAGATCAGTGTGATCAAAAGAAGTGCGGTTTTTGCCGATAGGGATTTCGGTGGGCAACAGAGCACTTCAATTTGAACTTTGAGTCTTCAGTCCTATTGGATTTAGTACTTTAGGGGCAACAAAAGAGTACCCCTAGGCCCGGTACCGTTCTAGTGCTCAGGAGGGGCAATTTTACATCCGGTTTTGCGTTTTTTCCCGTAAAGTAGGTTTTTGGGACGATAAAAACAACAATGCCCTTGTTCATGCTTACTCTGCCTTCCTGGGGACGGGACTACCTCAGGAAGGGCCGCCCGAACCCAGTCTGGTGCCTTCGATGATCGCGCGGGCGCTGGAGCGGCCAGCGAAAATCGCAGCCGCACCGGGAGTCCGGCGAACGATCCTTTTCGGCGAGATGGCGCCCTCCGTGCGTCGCGATCTTGAGCCGGTGCTGCGGAAGGAGTCCTACGAAATTGTATCCGTGGGACAAAACGCGGGACTGATTCCCTTTCTTCGGAAGGCCGACCACGTTTCGGCGGTTCTGATCGAACTTTCGGGTACCGGCGCGCTGGGATGCGAGTTTGTCAGCGACATCCGGCGGGAGCGTCCGGGCCTTCCCGTCCTGACCCTTTCCGCCCGGTCCCGGCCTGCCGACGTGGTGCGTGCGATCCAGGCGGGCGCGGCGGATTTTCTGCCGACGCCGGTGCATCCGCAAGACCTGCTGGACATTCTGGAGCGGACGATCCGTGACTCGGAGCTGCCGGGTGGCCCACGCGTGCCCCGCGACGGAAAAGTGTTCTATGGCGCGAGCCCGGCCATGGAAGAAATTCGAGAATTGATCCCCACCCTCGGCGGGGCGGAGATTCCGGTGCTGATTCTCGGCGAAACGGGCACGGGCAAGGAGGCGCTGGCGAGGGAACTGCACGCGGCATCGCCCCGGGCCGATAAGCCCTTCGTCAAGCTGAACTGCGCCGCCGTGCCTTCCGAACTGGTCGAAAGCGAGTTGTTCGGTCACGAAAAGGGCGCCTTTACGGGAGCGATTCAGCGGAAGCAGGGCCTGTTCGAACTGGCCGACCAGGGAACGATCCTCCTGGACGAGATCGGCGATATGGATTTCCGTCTTCAGGCGAAGCTGCTCCAGGTGCTGCAGGATCAGGAGTTCCGTAGCGTTGGCGGGCGGGAACCGATCCGCGTGAATGTCCGGGTGATCGCCGCAACGCACCAGGATCTTGAGAAGTCGATAGCCGAAAACGCTTTCCGGGCGGATCTATTCTACCGCCTGAACGTCTGCACGCTGGTGGTGCCGCCGCTTCGGCAGCGGCAGCAGGACATCGGACGGCTGGCGGAGTTTCTGATCCGCAAGCACGGCGGACCTGACCTGAGGCTGCTGACGGCCGATCTGGTGGAAGCGATGGAGCAGTACGGCTGGCCCGGCAATGTCCGGGAACTGGAGAATGTTGTCCGGAAGCTGGTGACGCTGAAGGATTCGCGAATGATCGCGCGGGAGCTGCGGTCAAGGACCAAGGCCCGGCCCGGCTCAGTTGAAACGCGGACAGCGGATGAGATCCCGCACAGCGTCTACCGGGGCAGTTCGGTCGCGACGCTGGAAGAAGTGACCCGCGCCACCGAAAAGGCCGAAGCGGAAGCCATTGTGGATGCGCTGGAGTCGACCCGATGGAACCGGAAGCGGGCGGCGGCCCGTCTTGGGGTTGACTATAAGGCGCTGCTTTACCGGATGAAGAAACTGAATATCAGCGCCGGAAGCGCCGCGGAAGAAGGGGCAGCATACGCAGCCATCGATATTCAGGCCGGTCGAACGGCCAGTCGAACCCGGCTGATGGATTCGTAGCGGGAAGCGGAATCGGCGGAGGCCGTTCCGGAAGTCGTAAAGAAGCGTTCGCGTTTAAGCCTGCAAAGAAAAGACGGGCGGATTCGAAAGCTTCTACAGCAGCCCAGACGCGGAGTTTACGCGTAGTGAGTAGAGGGACATAAATGTTAAAGCGTGATGAAACCGGGCTATTGCCATGGTTTGGCGTGCGGGTCCGCTCGAATTATGAGCGTGTTGCCGCGCTGCATATGCGGGACCGGGGATTTGAGGAGTACAACCCCGTGTGCCAAACGGTCCGGCAGTGGTCCGACCGGAAAAAAGTCGTCGAACAGGCGCTGTTTCCGGGCTACGTCTTCTGCCGCCTGAACTATCACGACCGCCTGCCGGTGCTGTCAATTCCGGGAGTGGTGGGCCTGGTGGGATTTGCGAATCAGCCATGTCCGATTCCGGAAGCGGAGATTGACAGTGTCCGCCAGATGATGGACTCGGGGAGTCTGGTGATGCCGTGGCCGTTCCTCCGGCCGGGACAGGCGGTGATGATGAGCAAGGGTCCCCTGGCCGGCTTGGAGGGCACCCTCCTGCAGGTGAAGGGCAAGTTCCGGCTTGTGGTTTCGCTCACTCTTCTCCAGCGCTCCGTCGCCGCGGAGGTGGACCGCCAGTGGGTAACGCCTGTAAACAGCACCTCCGCGCACAGCGGGAATTTTCAGTCTGCGGGCCGGATTCCCGGTGTGGTAGAACTAGCCTCATGATCTTTGGCACGACAGTACGTCCCGTCTGGGTTTGTGCTGTCCTGCTGGCCGCGATGCCATTCGCCGCCGTTGGCCAGATTCCACAAGTCCCGCCGGCGCCCGCTGGCACGGTAGCGCCGCCCCAAGGCATTTCTCTTCGGCCCGATTACATGCTGGGCCCGAACGATCAGGTGCTGGTCCGCGTCCCGCAGGAAGAGCAGATTAACGATCAGCCGTTCCGCGTGGACGAGGAAGGCTACGTCCATCTACCCGTGGCGGGGCGCGTGCGGGCCGAAGGTTTGACGGTCCAGGCTCTCGAAGCCGCAATCGCCGCCAAGCTCCGCGAATTCATTCTCAATCCGACGGTCTCCATTACTGTCGTGCAATTTCGCAGCGATCCCGTATTTCTCGTGGGCGCGTTTCGAGCGCCGGGAATCTACACCCTGCAAGGGCGGCGCACGCTTCTGGAGATGCTGGCTTCAACCGGTGGAACCCTTCCGAACGCCAGCCGGCGGGTGAGGGTGACGCGGCGTGCCGAATTCGGCCCTATCCCGCTGCCCAACGCCGTCGAGGACATGGACAAGAAAACGACGTCGGTCGAGATCAGTCTCCAGAGCCTTTGGGAGAGCATCAACTCGCCGGAGGATCTGATCCTGCAGGGCTACGACGTTATTACGGTGGAGCGTGCGGAGCGCGTCTACGTTACTGGCGAAGTGGTCAGACCGCTCCCGATCGAATTGGGTGAGCGCGATTCAATCTCGGTCGCGCAAGCGATCACGGAGTCGGGCGGTCTGACGCAGTTCGCGAAGAAGGACAAGGTGCGCATTCTGAGACCCGTTCTCGGCACCAGCCGCCGGGCCCAGATTGAAGTGGACCTTCAGCGGATATTCGAAGGGAAGGAGAACGACTATCCCCTGCTGCCGAACGATGTCCTCTTTGTAGCCAAGGCGGAAGGCAAGGCGTTCCTGGTTCCGGTGGCCGGATCGATGATCGCCTCGCTTCCCTTTGTCATCATTTCGCTCGCCAGCCGCTGAAACCCAAGAAAATCCGGTTATTGTGAATCATGCCTAGGAAATTGTTTGGCATCTGCGCTTTCAGCCGGGGGTGCCTGGCGCCGGTGCTGATCCTGGCGCTTGCAATACCCCGCGCCGCTGTCGCGCAGGTCCCCGCCACCCCACCGCAGGAACCGCGTCCCGCGCCGGCCATTACGCGGACGCTGCAAGTGCTTGCGCTTGCCGGTGATGGGGAGACGAACGACATGGAAGGCAAAGTAATGGCTCCGCTGGTGGTGCAGGTGCTGGACCTAAGCGCACGGCCGGCCGGCGGAGCGTCCGTCACGTTCCGGTTCCCCCTCGGCGGTCCCAGCGCGCAGTTTCCCAATCAATCGCAGGTGCAGACCGTGCGGACGAACTCCGATGGGCAGGCGGCGGCCACGGGCTGGACAGCCAATGGCGTTCCCGGGCCTTTTCGGGTGAGAGTAGTCGCGCAGCGCGGAAACGAAACCGGCGATACCGTGATCACGATGATCAATGGGTCCGCCGCAGCGCGCGCCAAGCGGGACGAACCGAAGAAGTGGTGGAATTCCGGGTGGTTCAAGTTTGCGTTGATTGCGGGCGCGGCCGGCGGAGTGACGGCTGGAATTCTCCTCACACGCGGCAACACCCCCGCCATTACCGTCACGCCCGGCACTCCTACGATTGGCGGCGTAGCTCCTTAGCAATATGAAGATCTGGCTGGCTGTTCCACTGCTCTGGCTGAGTTCGCTGCAACTCCCCGGCCAGATTCGGGGGCATGTTGAGGGATTTGTCTTCGACGCTCCAACCCATTCGATTCGCCCCGTCGTCGGAATGCCCGGTTCGGCAAGGCTGGGCGGTCCAATCGTTAGCGGGTTGGAGTTCGGCTCCGTCGCTCCGCGGCATTCGCACGGAATCGGAATCCGCGACGGAAAGTGGCTTTCCGTTTCCCGGTTAGGAGACGGCACGGAATCGCTTGTCGACCTTCCCGAGTTGCCGCGAACCCCCGAAGCCGTCGCATGGTCGGGCGATGGAACGGTGGCGGCGGTCTACTCAACTAGGGGACATTGGATTCAGGTCGTCACCGGCCTGCCGGACTCGCCCGTCCTGGGCGCCGCCTTCGAGGAGCCCACCGCAGGATCCATCCATACCGTAATCCTCGACGCGCGCGGCCAGCGGATCGTCATTACGCGCTCTGGCGGCGATCCCGGCGTGTTTGACCTTGCCGGCGGAGCGCCCGCGCGGCTTGCGGGAATCGAGAGCGCCGCTGCGGCCATCTGTTTCTCGGCTTCCGGAACTCTCTACGCCCTTGAGGGCGGTTCCGCCCGCCTTTATGAAATCGACTTGACCAGCGGAACGGTCCGCAACGAGTGGACCCTCGATCGAGCCGCAGACGCTTTGGCAATCCGCGTCATCGCGCGAAGCGGCGGACGTTTTCTGGCCGCACTCACAGGGGGCGAACGCACGATCGAACTCTTCGATCTGGAGAGCCGCCAACACGTCGCGTCGATTCCGGTTGAGGGTGAAGGAACCGGGTTTGAACCGCTCGGCAAGGGCACGTTTGCGTTGGGTGGGCGGCGCGACGGCGCGCCACTGTGGGTGTTTCGGGACGATGAGGCGCAGCCCGCAATCTACTTCGTTCCGGCAACGCCAATCTCTGCTGAAGAGGGCGGCGTCCAATGAGGACGCACTTAAAAGCCGCTTCGCTAGCCCTGCTGGTTCTGTCACCGCTTTGCGCGCAGGACCAGGCGATTTTCGTTCTGAACTACGTCCTTGCAACCGACCAGAACGTGGTGACGCTTCCCTCTGGCGGCACCATCGTTTTCGATCAGACGACCGTGGGATCGACGGCTCAGGCGGCATTTAACATCACGAACACCGGCGTGGGTCCTGGAACGGTGATGACGATGTCCCTGTCGGGCGAGGCTTTCCGGCTCTCTGGTTTGCCGCTGTTCCCGCGCGTAGTTCCGGCGCGGGAGTCTTTGTCCGTTCAGGTGATCTACCGGCCTACGGGAATCAACGTGGACTTGGGGACCATCACGGTTGCTTTTATCGGCAGGCCGACGGTGTCGATCAATCTTCGAGGGACCGGCAGCACGGGAAGCCTTTCCTATCGTGTGGAAAGCGACCCGATGATTCCGCTTCCTCCCGGAGGGACGGCGCCGTTCCCCGCCACCCGCGTTGGCGCTTCAGCCGAGCAGATTATCCGGATCTCGAATACCGGAAATGCCGCGGCCGCCGTAAATTCCATTCTGGTTTCGGGGGAGGCATTCGCCCTCGGCTCCGTGCCCGTGCTGCCCGCAACCATCGCGCCGAATTCCAGTACTGTTTTCACGATCCGGTTTTTGCCCACCCGTCCCGGCACAAACACCGGCGTGCTGACGATTAACAGCGACCGTGTGAATCTTGCCGGCACCGGGCTGGCCGCCGAGCTCACCTATTCCTATACGTCGGGCGGCGTCACCACCGAACTCACGCCAGGCAATCTAGCCGTCGTCTTTGCCCCCACGTCGATCAGCCAATCCTCTGAGATAGGGTTCGTTGTCAGGAACACCGGCACCCTCGCGACGACGATCACGAATATTGGTATCGGGCAAACCAACAGCCCTTATGCCGTGTCGGGGATTCCTCCGCTGCCGGTCAGGATTGAGCCCGGCGCGGAACTTTCTCTGTTGTTGAGGTTCACGCCGACGGCGCTGGGTTTCGTGAACGGCACTTTGATTCTCGATTCGACCGTCGTCTCCCTTTCCGGTTCGGGAACCGCGCCGCCGCCGCTGCCGGCCTACTCATTCACCGGTCTATCCAGCGTCGCGGCGCCCCTGACACAGCCCCGGATCGGGCTTACGCTGGCCAGCCCGTATCCAGTGCCCATTACCGGAACGCTTACCCTGGACATCGCGGCGGCACTGCCGCCCGACCCGGCTGTGCAGTTTTCCTCCGGCGGCCGGACGGTGGCGTTCACGATTCCCGCCAATACGACGGAAGCCCTGTTTGCCGGTGGGTCCAACCGGATCGGTCTTCAGACCGGAACGGTGGCCAGTTCCATGACCATCGCGCCCACGTTCGCCACCAGCGCGGGAGATGTCGACCTGACTCCGGGTTCGCCCGCGGCGTTGCAGTTCCAGGTGGCTTCGGCCGCCCCAACGCTGCTGACGGTTCAGTTTACGAACGTATCCGGGAACACCTTCACACTCGAAGTGACGGGCTTCTCCACTCCCCGCACTCTCACCCGGTGGAATCTCCAGTTCACGCCGGTTTCAGGCGTCAACATCACGAATGCCCAGTTCAGCCTGGACATTCGCCAGATCGCGAACGCCTGGTTTCAGCGCGCCAGTTCGCAGAGCTTTGGCGGACAATTCACGATCAGTCTCCCGCTGGTTTTCGGGGGAACCGATCTGGGCGACGACAGCCCAGTCAGCAAGCTGGCCTCGCTGGCGCTGACCATCGAGAACGAAGTGGGCACATCCAATTCGTTGACCGCAAACCTGCGCTAGGCATTCTAAGAGAGTCTAGAAATTTTCCCTATGTCTCAATCGACGGACCGGGATTCCGACTTTGTCTCTGAGGCGCCTCGGATTGCCAATGGCGAACTGTTGAACCCGGGGGACTTAGGGCGGCGCGTGCCGTTGGCTCTTCACTTGCACCTTACCGTTGCAAAGCAGGTCCACTCTTGAGGTCATCCGCCTCGCGGCGGCGCGTTTTGGGAAGCGGACTTTTGGGGGCAAAAGGGCGGTAGCCTGTCCGCTCGCCAGTTCGACGCATCCTGAGGTTCTCTCAGGGCATTCAAGATATTTTAGACGTTCGTTGCCGCCTTTCGGGCGAAACGAACGAAGCTGTAGCGTCACCAACCCCATAGATGAACCGGAGCGCTTTTATGAGCCAGACGGAACAGTTCGCGTTGGTCAATCCACCTCTGCCGGAGAACGCCCTTGCGGCGCCCGCCCGGCCGGGGTTTGAGGTATTGACGCAGGACCTGTTCCGCCGGACCGTCTACTTGGAGCAGCGCCGGAGCGAGCGTTCCCGCCGCGCGTTTCTGATGATGCTGGTTACGCCGAAAGAAGAGCGTTCCTCCAGCAGGCACCAGGTGCTGACGCGAATTGTTGGGGCTCTCGAAGGCGCGACCCGCGAAACCGACGTTGTGGGCTGGCAGACGACGGGCTCGACCATCGGCGTGGTTTTCTCGGAGATCGAGGGGCCGGACCGGAAGCAGGTTGTCGAGAATCTCGTGTCGCGGATGAAGAACGTGGTGGCCAACTGCCTGAATGCCGAGCAGTACGGGCGCGCCCAACTGACTTTCCACGTCTTCCCCGAGGATTGGGGAGAACTGGGCAGCGACGGCCCAACGCGGTCCGCGTTCTATCAGGAGTCCGCAAGGGATCACCGTTCACGCCGGGTGGAGCTGTTGCTGAAGCGCGTGCTTGATGTCGCCGGCAGCCTGACGGCGCTGGTGCTGCTGGCTCCGCTGATGCTGGCGATTGCCCTCCTGGTGAAGCTGACCTCGGAGGGTCCGATTCTGTTCCGGCAGCAGCGTGTGGGACGTTTTGGCAAGCGGTTCACCTTTCTGAAATTCCGCTCGATGCGCTGCTCAAACGATCAGGCCGTGCACCGGGCCTATATGGAACGCTTTATTTCCGGGTCGCCGGAAGCGCCCGATCCCGCAGGCGCGGCGGAGCCGGTGTTCAAGCTGAAGAACGACGCCCGGGTGACGCCCATTGGCCGCTTCATCCGGCGGACCAGCGTGGACGAGCTGCCGCAATTTCTGAACGTCCTGATGGGCGAGATGTCGCTGGTCGGCCCGCGCCCCCCGATTCCTTACGAAGTGGACTGCTACCAGCTGTGGCACCGCCGGCGGCTGCTGGCGGTGAAGCCCGGAATTACGGGCCTGTGGCAGGTGTCGGGAAGAAGCAGTGTCGGTTTCGACAACATGGTGCGCCTGGACCTGAAGTATGCCCGTACCTGGTCGCTGCGCCTGGATTTGTGGATCCTGCTGAAAACTCCGAAGGCCGTGCTTACCGGCGTCGGAGCGTACTAAAAACAACATCGCCGGAAACGGTGAAACAAGGAGAGAAATCGATGCTGACCTTTGGAGTGATTGGTTACGGCTATTGGGGCCCGAACATCGTCCGGAATCTTCATGCCGTGGGAAACGCGCGCGTCGCCGCCGTATGCGACAAACTGCCCGCCAACCTGGAGCGCGCGAAGAAAGCCTACCCGGCGGTGCACGTGACGACTTTGGCCGACGACATCCTGCTGTCGCCCGACATCGACGCCGTGGCCGTTATTACGCCGGTGTGGACGCATTATGAACTGGCCAAGAAGGCGCTGCTGAACGGCAAGCACGTGTTTGTCGAGAAGCCGTTTGCCTCGACGTCGCGCCAGGCGGAAGAGCTGGTGGAGCTGGCCGACAAGCTGGGCCTGACCATCATGGTGGACCACACGTTCCTGTTCACCGGGTCGGTAAAGAAGATCCGCCAACTGATGGACGAGAACGCACTCGGCAAGCTCTATTACTACGACTCAATGCGGGTGAACCTGGGCCTGCTTCAGCACGATGTGGATGTGTTGTGGGATCTCGCGCCCCACGATCTGTCGATCGTCGATTATCTCATCAACCAGCCGGTAGAAGGCGTCGTCGCCACCGGGTCGTCGCACGTCAACGGGCACGTGGATGTGGCGTTCATGACGCTCTACTATCCCGACAACGTTATCGCGCATATCAACGTCAACTGGCTGTCTCCGGTGAAGGTCCGGATGACGCTGATCGGCGGCGAGAAGAAGATGCTGGTCTGGAACGATATGGTCGCCGACGAGAAAATCCGGGTCTACGACAAGGGCGTCAACGTCACGAACCGCGAGGGGTTGTATGACCTGATGGTCAGCTACCGGTCGGGCGACATGTGGGCTCCGCGAATCGAGGCGACGGAAGCCCTGAAAGCGGAACTGGAATACTTCGTCGAGTGCGTTCTTGGCGGCAAGCGCCCGTTCAACGACGGCCAGGCCGGGTTGCGGGTCGTGCGGATGCTCGAAGCGGCCGATGAGTCGCTGAAGCGCAAAGGCGAGGTCGTCTACGCGTGAGTGCAACGCAGTCGATCGCGCCGGACGTCAAGCTCGGCAAAGATGTCAAGATTTACGGCTTCGTCAACCTGTACGGTTGCGAGGTCGGCGATGAATCGAAGATCGGCACGTTTGTCGAAATCCAGAAGAACGCCAAAATTGGCCGGAGATGCAAGATCTCCAGCCACACTTTTATCTGTGAAGGCGTGACGATCGAGGACGGGGTTTTCGTCGGACACGGAGTGATGTTCATTAACGACTCCTATCCGCGGGCCACGGCGGACGGGGGCGGCCTTCAGACTGAGGCGGATTGGGTGGTGGAACCGACGCTGGTGAAGAAAGGCGCGTCGATCGGATCGGGGGCGACCATTCTCTCGAAAGTGACGATCGGCGAGAACGCGATTGTCGGCGCGGGCAGCGTGGTAACGAAGGATGTCCCGCCGAACACGATCGTGGCGGGCAATCCGGCGCGGGTACGCCGTCCCGTGGACGCAACGAAGGGATAAAAGGCAAATGAAGGACAACAAGAATATTTCGTTCCTGGATCTCGTCGCTCCGCATCAGGAGTTGAAGGACGAGCTGTGCGAGGTCTTGGAGACCGCGCTCGGGACGGCCGGTTTCATTGGCGGGCCGATGGTGCAGAAGTTCGAGGAAGAATTCGCGGCCTATTGCGACACCCGGGAGTGCATCGGCGTGGGCAGCGGCACCGATGCGCTGCGGTTTGCGCTGGTGGCCGCCGGAATCGGGGCGGGGGATACGGTGGTGACCGTTCCGCACTCGTTCATCGCGACCACGGAAGCGATCTCTCAGTCGGGCGCCTCCATTGCCTTTGTCGATATCGACGAGGCGACCTACAACATGGACCCGGCGAAGCTCCGGGAGTATCTGGCGTCGTGCAAGAAGGTTGGGGATTCGCTGGCCGATGCCCGGACGGGCGGGCGCGTCCGCGCCGTGATTCCGGTCCACATCTACGGACAGATGGCCGACATGGACGAAATCCTGGCGTTGGCGGACCAGTATGGACTAATCGTGATCGAAGACGCCTGCCAGGCGCATGGGGCCGAATACTATTCGAAGAAACAGCAGCGGTGGCTGAAGGCGGGCTCGGTGGGCGTGGCGGCCGCGTTCAGCTTCTATCCGGGCAAGAATCTGGGCGCGTGCGGCGAAGCCGGGGCGGTGACGACAAACGATGCCGCGCTGGCGCGGAAGATTCGCATGCTGCGCGATCATGGCCAGGCGAAGAAGTACTATCACGACATTGAGGGATACAACGGACGGCTGGATTCGATTCAGGCCGGCTTTCTCAGCGTGAAGCTGCGCCACCTGCCCACCTGGACCCGGCAACGGCAAGACGCGGCGCGCAAGTACCGCGAACTGTTCGGCAAGCCCGCCGATGGGCTGACTCTTCCGTTTGAGCCTGAAGGCTCGAAGCCGGTCTACCATCTCTTCGTCGTTCGTGTGGACGACCGGGAGCAGCTGCAGAAACACTTGGCCGAGGCGAACATCGGAAGCGGCATCCATTACCCGATTCCGCTGCATCTTCAGAAAGCCTACGCGGGCTTGGGATACGCGGAGGGCAGCCTTCCGGTAACGGAGCGGATTGCGAAACAGATCGTGTCGCTGCCCATGTTCCCCGGTCTTCGCGCCGAGGAACAGGAACGGGTCGCCGAGAGCGTGCTTGAGTTCGTTGGCGGCGTGAGAGCCTGAGACAAGTGACCGATTCACCGGCCCGCGTAGTTGCGGCGACGTTCGGAAAGCTGGGCGGGGCATCCTCACCGGCGTGGGAAAGCGGCCTTGCCGAATACCTGCGCCTGGAGTTAACGCGGGACCAGCTTCTGGCGTTGTTTGCGGACTTCCGGGACGGCGAAGGCAAGTTCGACTTTCTGATGCGCCGCGTGGCGTTGCGGGCGGTCTGCAAGCGCGTGGGCGATGGACTTCAGGTGGGGCCGGGCGTGGTATTCAAGCACCCGGAGACCATGGAATTCGGTGATAGCGTCTTTATCGGAGCCCAGGCGATGATTCAGGGCCGCTTCGACGGGGTATGCCGCATCGGAAGCCATGTGTGGATTGGGCCGCAAGCCTACTTCGACGCGCGCAATCTGGTGCTGGAGGATTACGTCGGCTGGGGGCCGGGGGCGAAGACGCTGGGTTCCGCGCACACAGGACTTCCCGTAGGCGAACCCATCATCAGCACGGATCTTGTGATCAAGCCGGTGGCCATCGGCTACGGCGCGGATATTGGAATGAACGCCAGCCTGCTGCCGGGCGTACGCATTGGGGCGCACGCAATCGTCGGAGCCGGCGCGGTTGTCGTCGACGATGTGCCGGATTACGCCATAGCCGCGGGCGTGCCCGCGCGCATCCTGCGGGACCGGCGGGCGGCGGGCACACTAAGCCAGGAGACGGAATGCATCAATTGAGTGGAGCGTGTTGCCTTGTTACCGGCGGAGCCGGTTTCATCGGCAGCACGATTGTAGACCAGCTTCTGGACGCCGGAGCGGCCGAAGTCCGGATTGTCGACAACTTTGTGCGCGGCAGCCGGGGCAATCTTGCCCGGGCGATGCGGAACCGCGCGGTGAAGTTCACGGATGGCGACATACGCGACATCGAGTTGGTAGACCGGCTGACCGATGGTGTGGATTTCGTATTTCATCAAGCGGCCCTGCGGATCACCCGCTGCGCCGAGTTTCCACGCGAAGCCGTCGAAGTGCTGATCGACGGCACCTTCAACGTGCTTGAAGCGGCCATCAAGCACAAGGTTGCACGAGTGATCGCGGCCTCATCGGCATCCGTCTACGGAGAGCCGTCCACGCTTCCCATCGAAGAGGATCACCCTTTCAACAACCGCACGCTCTACGGCGGCGCGAAGATCGCCAACGAACAGATGTTGCGGTCGCTCTACGACACGCATGGGCTGAACTACGTTGCGCTGCGGCCTTTCAACGTCTACGGTCCCCGCATGGACTTGACTGGCGTGTATACCGAAGTGCTGGTCCGGTGGCTGGACGCGATAGAGAACGACAAAGCGCCGCTGATCTTCGGCGATGGCGCGCAGGCGATGGATTTCGTCTATGTCGAAGATGTGGCCCGCGCCAACATCCTGGCCGCGCAGAGCACCGTCACCGACGAATTCTTTAACGTCGGCACCGGCATTCAGACCAGCCTGAACGAGCTGTGCCACACCCTGCTGAGCCTCATGAATTCCACGGTTCAGCCGGAGTACCGTCCAGCGCGCGCGGTGGCCCATGTCCAGGTGCGGCGGGCGGGCGTTGAGAAGGCGGAACGCATGCTCGGGTTCCGGAGCCAGGTACTACTCGCCGACGGACTGCGGAAATTCATCGAATGGCGGCAGGCTGAGAAAGAGCCTCTCGCCGTTGCGGGAGAAACGCGATGAGCGCGGCAACCGAGATCCGGAAGATACCCGTGGCCAAACCCTTCCTCGGCGTCGAGGAGGAGACTGAAGTTCTACAGGTTCTTCGCAGCGGCTGGGTAAGCCAGGGTCCGAGAGTCGCGGAGTTCGAAAGTCGATTTGCGGAATACGTTGGCGCGGCGCACGCCGTGGCGGTCTCCTCCTGCACGACGGGTCTTCACCTTGCCTTGGAAGCGGTTGGCGTAAAGCCCGGCGACGAAGTGATCTGCCCCAGCCTCTCCTTCATCGCGACCGCGAATGCGATCCGATACGCCGGGGCCGTTCCCGTCTTCGCGGACATCGAAGAGGCGACGTTCAATATCGACCCGCGGTCGATTGAAGCCGCGATCACGCCCCGCACCCGCGCGATCCTGATCGTCCACCAGATTGGACTTCCCGCCGCGATCGAAGAGATCGCCGCGATCGCCGCGCGGCATGCCATTCCTTTGATCGAAGACGCCGCTTGCGCGATCGGATCGGAGTACCGGGGCGCGCGCATCGGCAGCCCGCATTCGACGATGGCCTGCTTTAGTTTTCATCCCCGCAAGGTACTCACGACGGGCGAAGGTGGAATGATTACCACCGCCGACGAACCCACGGCCGCGCGCCTGCGAAGGCTGCGCCAGCACGCGATGGGCATTTCCGATCTCGCCCGCCACGGCGCCAGCACCGTCACGACGGAGACTTACGACGAGGTGGGTTACAACTACCGCATGACCGATCTTCAGGCGGCGGTGGGCCTGGTTCAATTGAAGCGTCTTGATGAGATGCTGGCCAAGCGCCGGTTTCTTGCCGCCCGCTACTCCGACGCGCTTCAGCGCTTCCCGTGGATGATTCTTCCGGCACATCCGAAAGACCGGCTGTCGAACTTCCAGTCCTACATGGTCCGTCTGAAGGCCGATGCGCCCGCCGGCAGGGACAACCTAATGCAGAGCATGCTTGATCGCGGCATCTCCACGCGCCGGGGAATCATGGCGATTCACCGCGAGGCTCCGTACCGCGACGCTGCGTGGGACGGAAAACTTCCGGTCACCAGCTCCGTGACCGATTCCGCAATGATCCTGCCTCTATACCATCAGATGACGGAAGAGGATCAGGACTATGTGATCGAGAGCCTGGACGAAGCAGCCACGCGGTCCTGATCTCCATCCATCCCCGCTCCACAGCCCCCCAGGGCTCCCTCAGAATGTACTTCCAACTATGGCAGTACGACGACGTGCCCCTCCGCTTTCGGCAAATGGTTCCCGGCGCGGATTCCGGATGGTGGTTCGCCTTCGTCCCCGCCGCCAACTGCGAGATCGCGCAGATCCTGGCCGAATTGTGGCAGAAGGCCGGCTACTCGGTCGCGGAGTACGGTGTGCCGGAGCCCGGCGTACTCATTGCCGGATGCCGCCTGCTTCCGTCCTCTGAGACCGCCCCGCCCAGTTAGCGATTCGCCGCCTCAAAGATCAGGCCGCGCGTTCGCGCGCCGTCGGAATAGGACAGCGCCAGGCGGCCATCGACAAACGACATCGCCGTCACCTTCGGCAGCCGGTCCAGCAGCTGGCGCTCCACCTTCATCGCTTCCGCCCCGCACGCCTTCTGCGTCGCTGCCGGCGGACCCACTTCCAACTGGCCCAGATAGCCGGACTTCACGGATGCCGAATAGCTGTTGCATCCGGAGAATCCGGTAAAGCCCGTGCCCGTGATCGATAGCGTCACCTCGGGTTCCGGCGGCGCGGCCGTTTCCAGATCCCACCCCCGCAGCACCCAGTTCGTGCGGTCGAGCGCGCCCAACGCGAAGCGCTCCGCCGGGCCGCGCGGCAGCTCCAGCAGTCCCGCCCCTTCGTAAGACCACGCCCGCGTCAGCATGTCGCCCGGACAGCATACCGGGTCGCCGGGGCCAGCCTGAATTACGTCCGCCTCCACGCGTTTCGGCAGTATCCTTACCCCCCGCACCTGCACACGGTCGCCCAGCGGAACCGTCGCCAGGTTTGTCAGTTTTCCCTCCCGGAATCCCACCAGCGCGATATACCCCAACACCCCCGATCCTCCTCCGCTTTCCGTCAGGATTGCCGCCGCCTCCATCGCCCCATCGCCGTCTAAATC
>JBGTFZ010000039.1:0-58031 GCA_041746955.1 Bryobacteraceae bacterium | reverse complement strand
AATGGCCGGCTTGCAGCCGCTTGACGGCCGCCACCTTAAACTCCCGCGTGAACTTCCTTCGCGTTTCCGACATGACTCAAATTCTCCTATCAGGAATTTCTTGAGCCTAGTCTCGTGTCTCAAATTTGGGGACAACTCCAGAGCGTACAAACTGTCGCATAACCCAAGAGCTTGGGTGACGCCGGTCTTGAACAGCCGGGGCTGCGATTTTAGCTTAGGCCTGCAAGAACGGAAGTGAGATGCCGACGGCATTTGCGTTGCAGTATCATCTTAGGGATGTCCGAACGAGAACAAGCCGTCCAGGTGGAGGTGTTGTTTTTAGATGCGATGCCGCCGGTAGCGCTTGCCCCTACAGCCGTTGCCGTTATTGCCTTCGCGCCCGCCTTAGGGGAACTGACACTTGTAACGGCCGGAAGGGCAGCAGTCATTCAAGCGTGTTCCCTGGACGAGTCTCAAGATCATCTCTCGGATATCGAACTGCTTGAGGGAACGATGTCCGAATTGGCGGCACTAGCGAAGGAGTTAGGCCCGGAAAAGTTTTTGACGCGGATATCGGAATTTAGCTTGGCCCTCCGCGCTCGACCAAGGGAACGGTTTTCTACGCCGGACTATCCGCGAACGCTACACCTTCTTGCTCGGCAGATCGGACCTGACGTTGTGAGCCAGTCAGTCGCGTTTGATCGATCCGAGCTGCGCTGACCCCACGCGTCGCACGCGTCCTACGCTGCTTCTCAATGGGGTCTCTCCTATGCGATACAGGCCCGTCAGACCCAAGGGGAAATCGAAGCACTATCGTCTTTCCATCGGGAAGATAGTGGTTGCGGCTGCCATCTTGAACGGTAGGGTCGAGTTGAACTTGGACAACCGGTTTCTCCTTCGAGCACAGTTTGCAATCGAGACTGGTGACTTCGAGTTTAGTGTGACGGGAGACAAGATGCTGACCGTGATGGCTAACGAGACTGATCTCCTTGCACGCGTCGTAGGCAAGCGATTCGGCGGGCTGTTCGAAGTAGAAGCCATTGGTTTCGGGCTCCTTTTGGGGGAGTGGATGCTGATTTTTCGCACCAAGGATCACAGCCTGTATCTGTCTTCGTGGTCACGGCCAAACTAGCCTTGCCCGCCGCGTTCGATTGAACTATCGTTCCAACCCGCCCACCGAATGAGCGCTTGGGAGCACCGCGAAAGCCAGCCCCTTGAGGCAGTCACAGATTGTGACATTTTCTAATTGGCTTTCGAATAAACATCTTAGCTGCGTCTAAAGTATTCCCTCTGAATGATCGATCTACGCTACGACAGCCGCCGAGCTCAACCCGGCAAGAAAACGATCACCAGGAGGTTCTTTATGCCAGACATCTTCCCCATTCCGATGCCCCCAGATTTCATCGACCTGTTCCGATAGACTCCCTGGGCGTTTCGACAGGCTGGTTTTCGAAACAATGCGGCCCCAGCGAGGGCGCCGAAGAGCGCCTTTGAGCGAAACGTCTTCTTCGACCGTCGATGTCGTTGGGACCGACTGCAACGTTCCACCCTACAAGCTCCATAGAGCGCCAGTTAGCCGTTGTGTGGACCCTCTACATGTCGCGCGTTGCAACAGCAGTACCAAACGCTCCGAGGCGAAGCCGCGTCGCGACATGTAGAGAAGGAAACGCCAGCTACTACGGAACGACTATTGTCCCAGTAATCATCGTTGATTCGTCCCCCCGGGTTAGTACGGCTGTAAACGGATAGTTACCGGGAGCCGCTGGGGCCGGAACCGTTGTTACGAAATAGGTCGCTATTTGGCCGCCCGGAGCGAGCGTGGCCTTTGGAGTCGGTACTGATGTGGTCCAGGTCGCAGCCGACGGCGCGCTTATAGAAAAGGTGCTAGCGGGACAGGTGTAGCTATCTCGGTTCTCGGCAACCAAGTAAAACGACGCAGTGGAGCCTCTATTCGCCGTGACGGAACTGGGTTGCATGGACAGCTTCGGTGCAACAGGTGTACAAGTTGTCGGCCCGTAATCGACCGCCACCGTCACCCCATTGTCATCCCCGGAGAGGACTCTCAAAGTTAAGTTTGAATAGGGATCTACCCACGTTTGCCCGACATTGAGCGACGCGTCGAGCGTGGAGCTCGTAGACGGCTCAAAGTCCAGAAGGTCGGTGTATGGCACAATCGAAGCTTGCAGACGAATCAGCACGCCGTTGAAGGCTGATGCAGACAGCGTTGAGTCAAAGTCACCCAGCTTTCGCCTGCTCTCAATCCAAAGCCAGGATTTCGACCCGGTGCCCCGCTGCACCTTCAATGCCTGAAGCCCGGCAGGGCTTACCTCAAGCGGCTGAATCGTGTGGACGGAACTAGAGTTCACAATACGGATGTTCGATGCCCCCGACAGCCATCCTAGCGTTGCTTTGTGGGAAGCGGCGTAGTGGCCGAAGCTCAACGCCCCCATGGCGGAAAGCTTGTCTCCATATTCGCTCACCGCACCCGAAGACTGCTGGGAACCAATCGGCTGGCCCGAAAACTTGCGTGAACGAGCGTGATAAAGTCCTAGGCCATGACCTGCCTCGTGCGCGATCAGCTTTACGGCAGTCGTGCTTGAGCTCATATACTTCGTAGGAAGCCACGCCACGGATGCAACAAAGTGTCCGCCGTCAGGCGTCTTCCAAGCAGAGCATCCAGCGGTACTTATTCCAGACCACCTACAGGACCCGCTCTGAGGAAATATGATGAACAAGCGGCGATACTTTTTGAAGTCTACTACCGGGCTCGCAGCCGCAACCGCCGCTTCGAGCATCGAGTAATATTCGTCGCAGGTATAGGTGCGATCAAGCGTAAACCAGCCAAGCACATCGCCGCTCGCTGTCGTCTTACCGTAGCTCACCTCGTTCCAGTACGTTTTTAGCGACCGTCCCGTCGGCCCAAAGAAGTGCCCGTCAACCTGCTGTAAACTGAGAGACGACTTGAGGGTCGGAAAGTTGACCATCAGGACCGCTGTCTTCTGCTCGCCAATCGGAGAGCAACTTTCTTCAGCTCGCGATGAGGACGTGAATACCTTCGAAGAGCTCACGGCGATCACATCGCCCTGGCGCGCCCCGGAAACAGTCAGTTCGTCGCCGCACTGTACACTCGGCGTCGTACCTTCCGGGAACTGCAACTCCAACCGCTTCCCGGACGTCGTGATCGTAATCGATTGTTTGTGAGAGTCATCGTCTGCGCCATCGAGAATGATGTGATCTGCGGGACCGCGCCAAGTCCCATAGTTTCCCAGTGACGGAATCTCCACGCTCGGTATCTGAGCGAAACCGGTGACGGGAATAAGCAGTAGCAAGAGTAGGGATCTCATTAATATCTCCAAGTTCGTATTGCCTTCATTTCGGGCAAGGGCAGTCGGAACAGCTCCTTGCCGCTTGATCTGGGTCGTTAACCGACGACTCATCGTGCCGGATCGCACATGAGTCCCGGCTCATAGAAACATACTGCGCAGTGGAATGTACTTTCCGTTTCGGCTGGAATAGAAGAACCTTGAGGAAGGGTCTGAAATGACTGGGTTGCCACGGCACATCTGTTATACGGATGCCAGCGCAGCGAGCTTCTGGCGAGGTTTCGGAGTCGTAAAGAATCGCGAAGTCGCAATTAGAGCTCCGGGTGCGCTACATGATTCAGTCTTTATAGGCGTGAGGCTTAAGACCTGGGCTGCAAGCGTTGCTTGCGAGGTGTAGGTGACTTAAAGGCGCAGACAATCAGAACTACGCTCAGAAACGAAGCCTCCGGTGTGCCAGTACTCTAGTGCCGATTCCGCTCCACGTTTCCTTCCCAAACTAAGGGAAGTCAATCCACAGAAGGCAGTGCGTTCCGCCCTCAGATGAAGTTCGACCGTTCCGATGTGATTGTTACACCAGAAAACTAGGGTCTGCGCTTGGTGCGACCCCACAAAGGAAATCATGTCCACTCCGTTCTCGCTACGCCTGCTTCTCGGTCTGTCGCTGGCCTTTACTTCGCTCTACGGCCAAACTCATCACATTGTGGGAATGGCCGGTGCGCGAAACGTCTTTCGCGGATCCACTATCTATGTGATGTTGGACCATCACTGGTATGACTTCACCCCGATTGCTCCTATTCAGGGGTCAAGCCGGATTCTTGCGCCGGGCCATAAGTTCACCGAGAACTCAAAGGTCAGGATCCACTCACTCGGCGGCTCCGCGCCATCGATTATCAATCCCTTCAGGACCTACGAAGTCTGCGACGTAGAGCCAAACGCCTTTCAAGTTGTACCCGACTCCAGTTCCAGTTGTAAGGATAGCTATCTGCGCGTTCAGTTTACGGACTCGGGATCGGGAGCCGTCAAGGCCGGTCGCGATCTTGGTATGCACAAGAGCGTCTATCTCTCAGATAACATCGAGGGAGTTCCACCCGGAGTCACAGTCGAGGCTTACTGTGGAAACAGCCCTTGCCCGCGGTCGCCGAAATACCCCACGTACTACTATTCGTACCGCGGAAATAGTAACTTCAAGTTCGTTATTCGTGCAAGTAAAGCCGCACCCCTCGGAAAAGTTACGCTTCGGCTCTCACTCCGCATTGACGATGAGGCACCGATCCCGCCTGTCGAGTTTACTTTCAATATCCGTGAGCACCAGCCGGCCGCAGAAGCGAGAACGTTCGTAGCTTCGACTCCTCAGCACCCTCCTCCTATTCCGAATCTAGCCAAATGGGAAACAACGATGAAGACACTCGCCGCAAAGTGGTGTCCGCCCGGACTTCCCGTACCTACGATGTCGTATGGCGTCGAGAGCCAAGTATGGTACTACGACGGGGCGAAGGTATACTTCGACATTGCCGAGTACACAAAGGACATTCGGTGGAAAGACTGCTCCGCCGGGCTAGCTAAACAGTATAGGGCCTACGTTATGAAAAGTAACGGCGCAATACCGGCGTGGCGAGCATTTGCCCATGGCTTGCGCCGCACGGAAGCACTAATCGGTGATCCCGACGGGCTAGCCCTTTCCGCACTCGCGCTAAACGGGAAATGGAGAAGTCAGATCAGCGTTCTTACGACAGAAATTCGAGAGACAGCATACTATCTCATGACAGTTGCGGAGTACGAGCGGAGAACCGGCATTCGGCTTGACGCCCTTCAAAGAAACGCCGATCTCCTTATGGGTATGTTCGATCAGCTGTTTGTCTCCCGCACTGGGGCGTCGCATCAGATCTGGATGGACGGCCTAGCCGCGCGAGCGCTCATCGAGTATCACAGCTTGACGAAGGATCCGCGTGCTCTCACCTTCGTGAAACTTGCTGCGGACTGGATCTGGTCAAATGGCCGGGTCCCCGGATCGGCGGGACTCATGACCAACGCTGAGCCTCTCGGCCCGGACTGCGACTGGGGCTGCCAGAAGCCAAGCACCGATCTTGTCCAGCTTGTCGCGCCAATGTTTGCGTGGCTCTACTGGCAGACAGGTGAGTCGGTTTATCAAGAACGCGGCGACGTGCTGTTTTCAGAAGCTGTAAACACGAACATCTCCTACTCGGGAAAGATCTTCAGCCAGAACTACACCTGGAGTGTCGACTACGTTCGGTGGCGGAGCTTGCCTCCTGGATCGCGAGTCGAGCCGTAGATGGCAGGTACGTTCCTTGTTCATTTCGCAAGATCTCGTTCGATTCGAAGATGTAAGTCCTTCCGTGAGCCTGAACGGCGGCTACAGTCGAAAGTTAGAAAGGCTGAGGAATTCCTCCCTCGCCGTCCTTGGGGGGAGAAGGGGCCGAGAAGGCAAGCTCCGCCCTGCCGTTGGAAAGAAATGCTCCTTGGGGGTAAGCTATTTTTGCGAAGTTCGCCAAAAATAGTTCACCCCCATCGTAATGAAGGCGCTTGCGCACCTCGCCCAACCATCGAGTTCTTGCCAGCCCAAGGGATCAGTTGCCGTTAGGCACTCAATCGAATCTCACCGGGAGCCATGTTCTCCTCTTCTACAAGCGGAATATCCCGAAACACGCCCTTGTCTAAGCACTCCGACAGTAACGTCGGCAGTAGTAGTCGGCGCTCTTCGAGTTCGCTCTTGATCTTCTGCCAGATCTCTCGATCACCTGCCCTCATCCACTCGGGCGGGCAGGCTTGATAACATTTGTCGAGTGTTTCCACGTCGAAGCGATTGATTGCCTCAACCCCACGTGCAAAGGCTGAATGGGCATCGCTTGCAGACCCCAGCCAGTAATCTCGAAACATCATCCTGCCGCCGTCGCCAGGTGCTTTCCAGGTTGACCAGGCTGTCCCGCCGAATAGGTCGCCCCTTGAAAGGATCGTTGCAAGAAACCCGTGAACTGGACTCCGGACGTAGATCGCCCGCTGCGGGCCGACTCGGCACAGCCAGATGTCTGCCGCAAGGAGCTTCGAAAAACCCTCGCGGTTACCGATTCGGCTCCGGCAATCCCAAGGCAGGATGTCGTAGGCTCGTTCTTGTTCTACATTCACGGGCAGCTGAGTGACTAGGAGTGGTTCTCCGTCGTCGATGTCTCCGTTCGTCGCGTCCGCCGCATCCTCCATGGCCATGGAGAAACTCATGGCGCACGGAATCTCTAGATCGCGCAGAATTTGAGTTCCGATGATGCTGTTGATTGCCTGCTTTCGCTGGCAGTCGGTACGTACGGGGCTTGCCATATAGCAATGGCTGCCAGCGAGCACATGGAAAGTGCCGAAGGTTCGGGTGGATGGTTTTATTGTTATTGTTTTTTTCGGAAAGGCACTCATAGGAGATCCTGGGCATAGTTTGTCCTCTATGACGGAAACGTAGTGCCCTTAAGCGGACAAATGTCTCTTTCCAAAATGGATCGCGCCGCGATGGTCCGGCTCCCGAACGGCGGCTCTTTTTTCGAGGGGGGATCGGACCATTCGAGTCCGACCCGACCCGTTCCCCTGGGCACGCGAGGCCTACCCGGTACTATCGTTTAAGTGGATCCCGGCGCGAATCCTCTCACTTCAGTTTCGGAGAGCTAGTCCCTCTGGTGGAGCAAGGCCATCAGCGCCCCTCAGGCGCTTCGCGCCAGCGAAACCGGGCTTTGACAATCTGGAAATATTCTTCCTCTGTATTGGGAAGATAGCCCTCGCAAACTGACGTGATGGTATGGGCCCGGCCCGGTGACTGACTGGATGGTGGAGGTTCTGCCATGAGGGTCGCTGACGGAGAATGGCCGGGATCCGGCTCCTTTACGAAGAATTCCAGGCGATCAATGAGCGGATCTCGGGGGGGGGCGAGGCCGCAGAATACGCGCCGTAGCGAAAAATAACACGCCTGTTTTCAGTGGCAAGGTGGGGCCGGTCAAGGCAGACTTCCGCGACGAACGTCTTCAGCCGGCCGCCTCTACCGCGTCTTAGCAAGAGCCTCCCGCACTGCGAGGCTCTGCGGAGCGAACTTGATATACCGTCGAAGTATCGCTGCAAGGCACTCGAATCGCCGCTGGCGCGCTGGCTTTGTGCGAGGGCAACATACGGTTCCAGGAAGAAGGGATCTAGCTGCATTGCCTTTTCGTATCGCTCGCTCGCGGATGATAGCCCGAGCGACTGCTCTGCCAAACCCAGGCGGAACCAAGCACTGGCGTCCTTCGGGTCGATCTCCGTCACTTGCCGGAGCCGGTCAGATGCTTCCTGGAAGCGCTGTTTGCGCAGCAGACTCGATCCCATTGCCGTCAATACAGCGGCATCTCCCCCAGTGGTAAGCGTATCGAGAAGGGCAGATGCCTCCAACAGCATTGCCGAATTGTTTGCCTTCTCTCCATGCAGGAACAGCGCAAGCGCCCGGTTCCGCCTCTCCAATCCGGGTGAGGCGGGTCTCCAGGCGCGAAGTGTCCCATCGAGGATTCGATCCGGACTGTTCGGTGATTGAATCCGATGATCAGTATAGGCGGCGTGGACGACATCGGTGGTTGACCGTTTGGGCATGTGACAGCCCGCGCAGTTCGATTCGCCATCCTCATGCGGACGATGACAGTCGAGGCATACGGAATCGAACGTTCGCACCGGACGGCGGCTGGTGATGTGAGGATTGTGGCATGACCAACAAGTCAAAGAGTCCACGGTTGGCCGCCGGCATTTGCTGACCGCGAGTTGCTCGACGTGTGAGGTTACACGAAAGCCAGTATTGGCGACATAGACCGTCCAGAAATTTTCAAGCGCCTTCCCCGGAACAAAGTCGGCAAAAGACCGCTGGGGATTCAAGACACGTGCAACACCGGCGAGATGGCATTGCTCGCAGACACTCGCCGCCATAGATCCGGTCAGCCGAGCCGGATTGACGATATTCGCCTTCAGTGGCTGGCGCTGGTGAGTCGCACCCGGACTATGACAGCGCTCGCAACCGATCGTCCGAATGTCGGATCCATCGACCGAGGCGTGACACGTAAGGCATTCTTCGCGGATCGGGCGGTCGAAATCGGGGTACCGTTCCTCCTCGAATCCTGGCGAAACTCGAAATTGTTGGTCCTGCGCGTACCAGGAAATCGGCGACTGAAACAGCCGTCCGTCGATGCGGACCGCGAAGCTGGACCCCACCTTTCCAGAGCCAATTCGAATCGCAATCAGGTGCTTAGCCTTTAGTCCGCTCCGCTCGGCCTCGTGTGCGGTCCCGTTGACGCGAAACAACGTGCCAAATCGCTCATGCCGAAACTGCGCCCGGCCCGGAAGTGTCGTTCCCACGGACTGGCCCATCCCGGTACGGGCGTAGCTTGCCGCTTCCTCTTTGTGGCACTGAAAGCACGCGGGCTGAGCCACCGCGGAACTCAACCCAATCAGTACCAGGGCGCTAGAAGTCGAAGCGCGCCCCAAGCTGAATTGAGCGATTGCCACTCACCGATGTGATCTGGCGGAACTGGGGATTTGTGACGTTGGTCTGAATACCGCCCCACTGAGGCCGGTTGAAGGCGTTCAAAAAGTCAGCCCGGATCCGCATCCGATACTTCTCAACGAAGCGGAAGTTTTTCTGCAAGCTCAGATTCTCGCTAATCGTCCCGAAATTGCGAATCTGCGTGAAGGGGTTGCGTCACAATTCACGTCACAAGCGCTTCCCGGCCAGACGAGGGCACGCCGTAGATCATTAACAGGGTTGGTCGGGCTGCCGGGATTTGAACCCGGGACCTCTTGCACCCCAAGCAAGCGCGCTAGCCAGGCTGCGCCACAGCCCGAATTGAGGAAGGACTTCTTAGTGTATCGCGAACTACTTGCGTCCCGCCGGTAGTGTCTCAGTTTGGAAAATGTCGCCGCCCTAATCGGTCTCAATCTTCAACTTGACCTTGGGTGGCGCTGAACCGGCGCGTACGGTGGTCATAATTACTTCCGTGACGCGGTTGCCGGTGTCCCTCTCATACGTTTTGATGGCGGACTCAATGGCGGTAGTCGCCGTTTGCAGACTCTTGCGATTGATTTCCGCTTGGCTCATGCCACCAAGTGTACCAAGCCGAGACAAACAGACTTCAGGCGAGTTGCACGATTTCTTCTAGCGACCAAACGTGATCCGAAACGCCCGCCGCCATCGCTGGAGTGATCCGCAGAGACTTGTGGATTCTGGCGTAGTTGTAGTGCATCAAGTGGATAGCTACCGCCGCGCTGTGGTTCTCGATTTTCTTCGAGAACCCATTGGTCAGCCGGGTAAAACGGCGCATACCCATGCGCATCGTTAGGTTGGCTCGTTCAATGTAGCTGGTCGAAACGTGTTCTGGATCGGGATAGCCAACGACGGCTTTGCGCTCACAGCCGATGCATTCAGCGGGGCTGTAGCGCTTCTTCCCCTCAATTGGTTCTCCGTAAATCTTGACCAACTGCGCGTAATCCACTTCGCCACGGAAGGCCCGTTCCACCGCCGCCAAGTACACGCTCAGCCCGTCGCTTGTAAGTTGAATGCGACTTGTCAGTCTTGACGCTAGATCGTTCACAAACATTCGCGCCGTAACGGCATCACGCGATCCAATAATCCAAGATGGAATTAGCTTGGTATCGGCGTCGATGGCCATCCATGTCCACACGTCGCCAGCGAAGGTGTTTTTGGCGGCGATGTCGGGTGTTACATTCTTCGCCTTGGCATAGCAGAACGCCCAGATTTCGTCGATCTGAACCCGCTGGCAATTCAAGTTCACGAGCTTTTCGTCTAAGTAGGCGGAAGATGCCGCACCGACTTCCACAAGTAGCTTCGTCACGGTATTGATTGAGACGTCCGCCATACGACTGGTGGATCGCAAACTGTTCCCCTCGACCAGCATGCCCAGGATCTTGGCGCGTTCGGTAGCAGACAGGCGATTCATGGCATGACCAGAATAAGACCCGACGTTATTTTTGTCAAGCATAGACTTCAGTTTGCACAAATATGTAATTTACGCATTGACGCAAGGTCCATCTACGGCCATAATGGGCCAATGGCGAACGACGAGTGCACTACCCCCTCCCAGTTGATCGAGTTGCATCTCCAGCGGCATGGTTGGAATCAACGGGTCTTGGCATTGATTCTCGGGATAAATGAGCCGACCGTGAGCCGAATAATGGCTGGGGTGAAACCGATCGACGCAGAGTTGGCCCTCACGCTCAACGCTGCACTCGGAATTGATCCACACAGACTTCTGCAGTTGCAGAAGGACTATGAACTCGCCAAGGCTAAAATCGAAACTCGAATCGACCCTGCACTTTCGCGAAGAAAAGCTATTTTTGGGGGGTTGCCAGTGTCCGAGATGGTGCGACGTGGCTGGCTCGCGGGCATCACGGATATTCGGGACGCAAACCTGGACGCTGCGTTGTGCCGATTCTTTAATGCTCCGTCTTCAGATGAAATTATGGCGTTCCCGCATCGGCCCAAAAAGACCGAGGCATTGGAAGATCCCACTCCGGCGCAACTGGCTTGGCTCCATCGCGTCAGGCAACTTGCCGATGAGATGCTTGTCGGCAAGTACTCCGCGGCGTCAGTTAAAGCAGCTATCCAGAGTTTAGGCAAGTTATTGATCTCTGCTGATGCCGCCCGCAAGGTGCCGCGAATTCTTACCGAGGCCGGAGTCCGCTTTCTTCTGGTTGAGGCTCTTCCATCCACAAAGATTGACGGAGTGTGTCTGTGGCTTGACGGAAACTCTCCAGTGGTCAGCTTGTCAACGCGATTTGATCGGATCGATAACTTTTGGTTTGTGCTTCGCCATGAACTAGAACATGTTGCGCAGAATCACGGTCGCGATGCGGCGATGTTGGATACAGACATGGAAAAAGATCGCTCGGGAGTCTTGGCCGAGGAAGAGCAGATTGCGGATGCTGCTGGGGCTAACTTCTGTGTGCCGCAAGCCGCACTTGAACGATTCATCGCGCGAAAAGCTCCGTATTTCGCGGAACGAGACATTTTAGGGTTTGCAAAGACCATCGGCATCCATCCCGGATTAGTCGCGGGTCAGCTTCAGCGGAAAACGGGTAGATACGATATGTTCCGCAACCACTTGGTCAAAATCAGGGCTATTGTTGCCCCGGGTGCCCTCGTGGATGGTTGGGGTGATGTGGCTCCAATTGGAGCTTAAGGAGATATTTGTGGCAACAAGAAATGAAAGATTTCGTAGAATTATTCGCCATTTCAAGGAACTGAAAGGCGTACAGGAAGTCAGTATGCACGCCGTGGCAGAGTTTGCCAAGGATAGGGGCGTCAAGATGCCGGTCCCTCCAGACCCGCTTGAGATGCTTGCGAAGCAGTTCTCGGAAGCGGCTGGCGAAGAGACGCGTATCGACAAGGAGTCGAAACGCGTATATAAGGCAAGTCTGGCGATCACGGAACGGGCGAAAGACGGACGCCAGACGACGTTGTGGATCGACGTGGATGATAATCCGCCTCGCCACCGCATGGCTAAGGGCCTACATCTTTATCGAGAGCAAATGGTGGGGGAGGCCGTGATCGGCAAGAACACGGCAGACCACTGGAATAGAACGAATCCAGATCAACGACCGTTGCCGTTTGAGACTGATCTAACGGAAGACGTGAATTGGCGTCACAACGCGCCGGAAGAGAAATCCGCCTAGGGCTTCCGCTTCCAGCGCGCCAACGCTGCAATTCTGGCGATGTCGGACCTCTCCGTATCAGTCAGCGCTTTTGCGCGAGCTTCACCGCCTACAACACCGCCAGAATAGCCCCTGCGTGAAGCGGGGGCTTTCTTTTTGGGGCTGATCGTATCCTGAACCTCGCGAGAAGCGATGTCTACCATCAGCTTTCCTAGCTGGTTGGGATCGCGGGGGCGGCGGCGGTCTGGGGGCGTAGCCATCACCCTGAGTATGCCACGACGCCTAAGTTTCGCTTTGGGCCAAAAACTTCAAACTGAGACACTACCGTCCCGCCGCCGCAAGACGCGCCTCGGCGCGATGCAGCGCACGTTGAGCGCGCAGCTTGTCGACTTCGCCGACATCAATCATCAGGCGGTTTAGGGCCCGGTCCAACGCTTGCTGAGCGCGGGCCACATCGATGTCCGTCACTCTTTCGGCGGAAGTCGGAAGCACTCGCACATGGTCCGGAAGCACTTCAAGGAAGCCTTCGTGAATTATGAGCGATTCTTCGCGGCCGGCGGCCTTATACGTTAGAACTCCGTTGCCGAGCTCCGCCAGCAGAGGCGCGTGCCCCGGAAGAATACCCACGTAACCAGTCGAAGCCGGAATCTCCGCTTCCGTTACGGGCAGGTCCAGCACCGGCCGGTCGGGCGTTGCGATCTCAAGGCGAAAGGTCTCGGCCATTTACGCCTTTGCCAGTTGTGCGGCTTTCTCAAGCGCTTCTTCGATCGTGCCGACCATGTAGAAGGCCTGCTCCGGAAGCGCGTCGTGTTTGCCGTCCGCGATTTCCTTGAAGCCTTTGATGGTATCGGCCACTTTGACGTAGCGTCCCTTGAAGCCGGTGAACTGCTCTGCAACGTGGAACGGCTGCGACAGAAACCGCTGAATTTTCCGGGCGCGAGAGACCGTCAGCTTATCGTCTTCGGACAACTCGTCGATTCCGAGAATCGCGATGATGTCTTGAAGATCCTTGTACCGCTGGAGAATTGCTTTCACCTGCTGCGCGACGCCGTAGTGCTCGTCGCCGATGATTCGAGGATCGAGAATTCGCGAAGTCGAGGCCAGCGGATCGACAGCGGGGTAGATTCCCAGCGCCGCGATGTCGCGCGACAGATTCGTCGTCGCGTCCAAGTGGGCGAACGCCGTTGCCGGCGCCGGATCGGTATAGTCGTCGGCGGGCACATAAATCGCCTGCACGGACGTGATGGAGCCCTTGCGGGTGGACGTGATCCGCTCCTGCATCTCACCCATTTCCGACGCTAGGTTCGGCTGGTAGCCCACGGCTGACGGCATGCGCCCCAGCAGAGCCGATACTTCCGATCCGGCCTGCGTGAAGCGGAAAACGTTGTCGATAAACAGCAGCACATCGGTTGCTTCCTCGTCGCGGAAGTATTCCGCAACGGTAAGGCCCGTCAGTCCCACTCGAAGACGCGCGCCGGGAGGCTCGGTCATCTGGCCGTAGATCAGGGCGGCCTTCGATTTGGTGTGATCCTTCGGGTCGATTACGCCGGACTCCTGGAATTCCAACCAAAGATCGTTGCCCTCGCGTGTGCGTTCGCCAACACCGGCGAACACGGAAACGCCACCGTGCTCCTTCGCGAGGTTGTTGATCAACTCCATGATGACGACCGTCTTGCCGACGCCCGCTCCACCGAAGAGGCCGATCTTGCCGCCCTTCAGGTACGGCTCGATCAGATCGATGACTTTGATTCCCGTCTCGAACATCTCAAGCTCAGTGGACTGTTCCTCAAAGCTCGGCGCGGGGCGGTGAATCGGATAGCGCAGCTTCGTGTTGACCGGGCCCATTTCATCGACGGGCTCGCCAATCACGTTCATCACGCGGCCCAGCGTCTCGCGGCCCACGGGAACCGACACCGGTCCGCCGAGGCTCTCCGCCCTCATGCCGCGCACCATTCCCTCGGTGGGCTGAAGTGCGATCGTGCGCACGCGGCCCTCGCCAATGTGCTGCGCGACTTCGCAAATCACATCGATGGGCTGCGGCACCTGGAAGCCTTCGCTTGTGATGCGGATCGCCGTCCGGATAACCGGCAGGTGTCCTTCTTCAAACTGAATGTCGACAGCCGGCCCGGCAACCTGAATCACCCGGCCTGTGTACGCGGTCGTTAATTCCGACATGATCAACCTTCCCTATTGCGCGGCCCCAGCGCCGCTAACCACTTCGATAATTTCCTTCGTGATGCTGGCCTGCCGCACGCGATTCATATGCAGCGTCAGCCTGTCGATCACGTCGGCGGCATTGTTTGTGGCCGCCTCCATCGCCGTCATTCGCGCCGCATGCTCGGCTGCCGCGGATTCCAGCAGCACCCGCAGAACGATCGCCTCCACATAACGCGGAAGCAGGGACTTTAACAACTCCAGCGGTTCGCCTTCGATCAGGTATTCGCGCGTGGATTCGTCCTCGCCAACCGTCAGTGGCAGAATCCGGGACATCTGGATCTGCTGCGACATGACACTCTTGAATTCGTTGCCGACGACATATACGGCATCTATCTCTGCGTTTGCGTAACGCTCGATGATGTCCTTCGCGATCCGTTGCGCATCGGCGAACGATGCCTTCTCGACAATGCCCACGTGCTCGCCAATAACCTGATAGTCGCGCCGCCGCGCGTAGTCCCGGATCTTGCGGCCCACCACCACCAGTTCGAACTTGGCCGCCGGCCGCGCCTTCATCACTCCGATCGCTTCCTTGATCACGTTCATGCTGAACGCGCCGGCGAGGCCCCGATCGCTGGTGATCACCAGCAGCAGCACGCGCTCCTCCGGCCTGACGGCCAGCAGGGGATGCGGATCTTCCACATTCTCGCGGCGGATTGCGGCCGCCACATTCTCCAGCATCGTCCGCAAACTATTGCCGTAGGGACGCGCCGCGATCACGCGGTCCTGCGCCCTGCGCAGCTTCGCCGCCGCCACCATCTTCATGGCTTTGGTGATCTGCTGCGTGTTCTTGACGGAGCGTATTCGCCGCCGGAAGTCGATCAACGACGGCATGGACTAGTTCCGGTTCTCCTCGACGAAGCGGCGCTTAAACTCGTCGATTACGGACGACAATCGCTTCCGGATGTCGTCGGTCAACTCGCGCTTCTCGCGGATGGCCGAGAAGATCTGCGGCTGCGCATTCTCTACGTAGTTCAGAAGGCCGGTCTCGAACGCGCGAATCCGCTCTACTGGCATGTCGTCCAGGTAACCGTTGACGCCGGAAAAGATCGACACCACCTGCTTCTCAACGGGCATCGGCTGAAACTGTGGCTGCTTCAGCAACTCCGTCAGCCGGCTGCCGCGAGTCAACTGCTGTTGAGAGGCCTTGTCAAGATCGCTCCCGAACTGCGCGAAAGCGGCCAGCGCTCGATACTGGGCCAGGTCCAGCCGAAGCGATCCGGCAACTTGGCGCATCGCCTTGATCTGCGCGTTGCCGCCGACGCGGCTGACAGAGATGCCGACGTTCACCGCGGGGCGCACGTTCGAGTTGAAAAGATCCGCTTCAAGAAAGATCTGGCCATCGGTGATCGAAATCACGTTGGTAGGAATGTATGCCGATACGTCGCCAGCTTGCGTTTCGATGAACGGCAGCGCGGTCAGCGATCCGCCGCCCTTCTCGTCGTTCAACTTCGCCGCGCGCTCCAGAAGACGGCTGTGAAGGTAGAACACATCGCCGGGAAAGGCTTCGCGTCCGGGTGGACGCCGCAGCAGCAGGGAGATCTCGCGATAGGCTGCGGCATGCTTCGACAAGTCGTCGTAAACGCAGAGGACGTGCCCGCCGCGATCCCGGAAGTACTCGCCGATCGCGCACCCGGCAAAAGGCGCCAAGTACTGCATTGGCGCGGGGTCGGACGCAGTGGCCGCGACAACGATCGAATATTCCATCGCGCCGTTGTCTTCAAGTGTCTTCACAACCTGCGCCACGGTGGAACGCTTCTGGCCGATCGCGACATAGATACAAATCATGTCGCCGCCCTTTTGGTTGATGATCGTGTCCAGGGCGATGGCCGTCTTTCCGGTTTGCCGGTCGCCGATGATCAACTCGCGTTGTCCGCGTCCGATGGGGATCATGGCGTCGATTGCCTTCAATCCCGTCTGCATCGGCTGCTTCACGGGCTGCCGGTCTACTACGCCGGGCGCAAGGCGTTCGATCGCGTTGGTCTCCGTTGTCTCGATCGGCCCCTTGCCGTCGATCGGCTGTCCCAACGCGTTGACGACGCGGCCGATCATCGCTTTCCCGACGGGCACGGACATAATCTGTCCGGTGCGGCGAACCTCGTCGCCTTCTTTGATCTGGGTGAAGTCGCCCATCAGCACGGTGCCCACCTGATCCTCTTCCAGGTTCAACGCAAGGCCTGAGACGCCATGCGGGAACTGAATCAGCTCACCCGCCATCGCCTTCTCCAGCCCGTGCACGCGCGCAATGCCATCGCCGACGGAAATCACGGTTCCCGTTTCGCTGACGTTCACCGCCTGGTCGTAATTTTCGATCTCCTCGCGCAGTAAGCGCGCGATCTCATCCGCCTGTATCTGAGCCATTTCTCTGAATTCCTTTTGCTAGGCGCCGGCCGCCAATTGCTCACTCATCTGGCGCAGCCTGCCCGATACCGATCCGTCGTAGACAACCGAACCGATCTTCAAAATTGCGCCGCCCAGCACCGCCGGGTCCACCTGAAACTCGACGCGTGCTTTCTTGCCCGCGATCGCTTCCACCTGACGCTCAAACGCCGACCGCTGCCCGCCGTCGAGTTCGACAGCGGAGACGACATCCGCCTGGACGATCCCCCGGCGCTTGTCGATCTCGATTTGGAACGCTTCCGCCATCACGCCGAGCATGTCCAGCCTTCCATGGTCGCTGACCACGAATAGAAATTTTCGCGTCGTCCCGGAGGCCTTCAACAACTCAACAAGCCTTTGCAGCACCGCGCGCTTCTTCGCGTGGCTTACTGCCGGGCTGGCCAGCACTTCGCGGAGCGGCTTCGACGCTTCCAACTCGGCGACTACGCTTCGAACTTCGGAGAGCAGTTGATCCGGACTCTCGCCCGACTTGGATTCAAAGGCCACGTCGGCGATGGCGCGGGCGTAGCGGGCGCTGACTGCGAGAGACATTTCTAGTTCCTCGCCTGTTCCAGGTCCTGTAGAAAGCCGGAGACCAACTGGTCATGCATACTTGGCGATAATCCGCCAGCCACTTTCTTTTTGGCCAACTCCAACGCTTCGCGCGCCGCCTCCGCCTTCACCGATGCGATTGCGCCTTTCGTAAGCGTTTCGATTTCTGTCCGTGTTCGCGACTCGACTCGAGCCAGAAGCTGCGCAGTTTCCCGCAGAACTCGCTCGCCCTCTTTCGCGATCATCGTTTCCGATTCCGCCTGGAACGCAGAAATTTCGCCCGAGAGATTGCCTAAGCGGCTCTCAATTCCGCGCACCCTCTCGTCCGCTTCCTGCTTCAACTTCTTCGATGTTTCCAGCTCTCTGCGGATGCTGTCGCCGCGCGCCCGAAGCGCGGGTGTCGCGAACTTTCGCCAAGCGTATGCCAGCAGTGCAAAAAGCAGCGCGGCATGCAACCATTTCGACGTTGTTAGCCCGTCGGCGCCATGTGCCTCTTCCGCTCCGAACGCCGCCGCGACAATAATGCCCAACGCGATCAATCTCAATTGCGGCTCCTGCCAAGCACTGCGGAAGCGATCTCCTCGGACAGCTTCTCGGTTTCCGGCCTGAGCGAAGCCTTGGCGCTGGCCGCTTCTGCCTGAATTCGCAGGCGCGCCGATTCCACCATCTCGCCCGCCTGGCTTCGCGCCTCCGCCATTTTCTCCGTCTGCTGATGTTGCAATATCTGGCGCTGGGCATCCTGTGCCTTCAGGATTTCGCCACGCGCCTTGTGAAGGGCGGCTTCATACTCCGCCGCTTTCGCCTCCGCACGCTGCAACGCCGCGTTCGCTTCGGCAACTGCGCCTTTAGTGGCGGCGTCGCGATCCGCCGCGACTTTCAGCATGGGATCGAACAACACCAACTTCAAGTAAATCCATAGAATAACCACCAAAGCGGTAGTTGGCAGGGCCGTCAGCACAAGATCGGCGAGGTCTTGTAGCGTTTTTTCCATTTCTAGCTATAGGGAACGGTCCACCGGGGGGACTGGTGAGACGGTCGCTTAAGCTGTCAGGGTAGCAAAATCAAAGATTTTGACGCAAGTCAGCGGCCCATTCCACACTCGGCATGCACTGCCTGGACCGCGCGCTCCAACCCCTCGCGGCGGACAACAATCCCGATCGTCAGCTCGCTTGGACCCTGCGCGATCGCAATAATATTGATGTTTTCGCGCGAAATCGCAGTGAAAATTCGCCCCGCCAACCCGGGATGCCCCTTCATGCCCTCGCCGACCACGGCCAGCAGTCCCAGATCCGCGTCCACTTCCGCCGGCTTGACGTAGCCATGCGCGAACTCAAGCGACAGGGCCGATTCCAGCGCGGTCATGGCCACCGGCAGCTCATCCTTCCGAATCAGGAAACAGAAATTCTGCTGATAGCTGGAACTGAGAAACGTCAGGACCTCTACATTGGTCTGCGCGATGGATTCCATTGCACGTCCCAGGATCAGCGTGCCGTTGATTTCCGCGCTGGCGGGCTCAATCGAGACCAGCGCGACGTTTGTCATCGACGTCACCGCCTTTGGACCGTCGGCATTGCCCACATGCGGCACGATCTTCGTTCCCCGCGCCGCCAGGTTGAAGCTGTTCTTGCTCCATACTGGAATGCCTTTCTCCATCAGGGGAGCCAGCGTGCGCGGATGCAGCACCTTTGCGCCGTTGTACGCCAGTTCGGCGGCTTCGCGATACGTGATCGTTTCCAGCACGCGCGCGTTTGACACCAGCCGCGGGTCCGCCGACATGATTCCATCGACGTCCGTCCAGATCCACAACTCCGCCGCATCCAGCGCGCCCGCCAGGATGGAGGCTGAGAAATCAGACCCGCCACGCCCCAGCGTAGTGGGCCTTCCGTCCAGCGTCGCGCCATTGAAGCCCGTCACGACGGGAACCACGCCCTGTTCGAGAAGCGGCGCCAATATGCGGTGCGCATTCTCCCGCGTCGGCTCCAACAGCGGCGTCGCGTTGCCGAACACGGCATCGGTGGCGATGACATCGCGGGCATTCACCGCCGAAGCGCGGGTGCCAGCCTCGTCCAGGTGCGCGGCCATCAGCAACGCACTTAGCCGTTCGCCGATCGCAATCGCTTCATCGACGGCCCTTGGAGGCCGCTCACCCAACATCTCGATGCCCCGCGAAATGCGCTGCACTTCCTGAATCAGCGCGCGGACGCCAGCAATGGCCGCGTCCGCTTTCTCTGACGGCAGGATCTCCTTCGCGGCGGCTTCGTGGCGCTCCCTCAGCGTCGCCAGATTCGCATCCACTCCCGCGCGGTCGCCACCCTCAGCGTGACGAAGCGTCTCCAGCAACAGGTCGGTCACTTTCGACATTGCGGAAACGACAACGGCCACGGGTCGCGACTTCGCTTCACTAGAAACGATGCCGCCTGCAACGCCCATTCGCTCCGCGGAACCCATGCTGGTTCCGCCGAACTTCATCAACAGCAGATCCTTCAACGATGAACTTCCTTTCCATTCGCCGTGCGGTCGCGGACGATTTTCAGTATGATCTCCACCACTTCGGGGATTGTCTTTCCGTCAGTGTCCACGTACTCGGCGTCGGGGGCCTGACGCAGCGGTGAATCGGGCCGTGTCTGGTCCCGCTGATCGCGCTCCGCGATTTCCCGCTCCACCACAGCCGGATCGCCGCCCGATTCCTCGCAGCGCCGGCGGGCCCTTTCGCGCGGAGATGCGTCCAGATACACCTTCACTTCGGCGTCGGGGAAAACGACGGTGCCGATGTCCCGGCCCTCCATCACGACGGAGGCGGACGCGCGATACTCGCGCTGCTTTTCAACCAGCGCCTGCCGCACGCCCCGCACGGTTGCGACGCGCGACGCCGCCTCGCTCAGCCCCGCGAGGTCGGCCGTGATGTCTTCACCGTTCAAGCGAACGAGGCCGTCCACCAGCTCGATCTGTGCCGCGCGGGCGAGTTCCGTAAGGCTGTGCACATCGTCCAGGTGCGTGCCATTTTTCCGCGCCCACCACGCAACTGTGCGGTACATCGCGCCGCTGTTGATGTTCAGAAAGCCCAGCCGCTCCGCCACCATCCGGGTGACGGTGGATTTGCCGGCGCCGGCCGGACCATCAATGGCGACAGCTATCCGCTTGGACATGTAAGCTCTAATTATGCGGTTCCCCAGATTGCTAGTTGCTGTGGCCGTCGTCTCGATGGCCGCCTTCGGCCAGGATTACAGCGCGAAGCTGACGGAGATGGTGAAAGAGAAAAAATTCTCCGATGCGGCAAAGCTGCTGGAGGATGAGGACGCGAAGACCAAGACGGCCAAGCCCAACCAGAAGCTGGCCGACGCGCACGTTTTGCTGGGAAATGCGTACATGTACGAGGACTCCTTGCCGCCGTTCCAAAAATACCCCAGCGCGCTTCGGCAGTTCCGCGGCGCTTTAAAGTACGATCCGGAAAACAAGAAGGCCAAGCAAAACATCGAAACCATCGAGGGGATCTACAAATCGATGGGACGGCCCGTTCCGCAGTAGCCTACTTCCAATCGTTCCAGTGCAGAACCGCGTTGAATAGCAGATTGAACTCGCGGTGATTCTGCCACCGGTAGCAGGGGTTGGTGGCGAATAGCAACACGCGGCCCTCGCCCATAGGCGCATCCACGATCGCCGCCTTCTCCTTTACTTCGGCGGGACGGTTCATCAGGCCGCTTAACACCGACTTGTCGCCGCCCGTGAACTGCATCAGCACCATCGCCTTCTTGTCGGATTCCGGTATCGAAAAGATTGGACCGTTCGCGTAGCGCACCGGCAGCGTCCTGTCGGAATAGCCATAGAAAACCGGATGCGATGGCTGCATGATCTCGGCCTCGACGATGGGTCCCGGCGCGTAGAACGTTGCCGAAGTGCGTCCGGCGTCAACCTTCCTGAGCAGTTCCGCGCCCAATGCGCTGGAGCCGCCCAGCGTGATCAGCCTTCCCCCCGCAATCACAAACTTTTCGAGCTCAACCATCCCTGCAAGGCCCATGCCGCCGCAGATGTCCTCGCTGGAGCCGTAGTCTCCCAGCGACCGAAACTCATCCGTTTTCGTGTAAGGAAGAGGCCGGCCCTTGCATTCCACATCCTGCATGATGCCCTTGGCCGAGGCGCCCTGGTGCGGGATCAGAATGACGTCGTAGCGGTCGCGAAGCTTGCCCGCGCGGATCTGTTCGTGAAAGATCAGATCGTAGGCCACTTCAAATTGGTCGAATGCGTGTCGCACCCATCCCACTTCCTGCGTGCGGCCCCACGTCGAAAACATGGCAAGCCGCGGTAGGTCCACCGTGTGTAGAGCACCATCCGGCTTTGCCGCGACGCCCTTCGCAGTCAACCCCAGCTTCACGATCTCCTCGCGAGCACGCTCGCTATTGGGCAGCACCAGCGACCCATCGGCGGTCGATTCGAAAACCACGTCCTTCAACCGGTAGCGGAGAGTGACCGCGTGATTGGATCCTTTCTGCTCCACTACGAGATACTTTCCGTCGCCACTTACGTCCCCCCGGGGCTCGTACCGCTCGACGAGCTCAATTGGTTCCTCAAGGTCCTTCTTCTCCGCGATCTCCTTCACCTCCACGCCTAACATCAGGCCCATCGTCCACCCGGTGTCGTCGTAAGTGCGTAGGTTGGCATCGGGAAACGTCTGCTTTTCCAGAAGACTTTTTGCCAGACGCCCATACGGCTGGTCGCGCCGGACAACAAAACCTCCGTCGGCCTTCTTGCCGACCTCAATGCCCTGAAGGCGGAGAGTATTCACGAGAAACGACACCCGCTGCGGATCCTTCTGCCCAGCCGGCACTAGCCATGCGAAAGGCGCATCCTTCTTTCCTGCCTCAATCGAGTTTCTCGACTTACGGTAGAAATTCTCGACGATGGCGGGGGCGTCCGCCGATGCCAACTCAAGTGCCGTGAGGACTCCCGTCTCCATATAGTTGGTGTTGTTCCTCATGGACCATTCCACTTCCTTGTATGGGGGGCTCGGCCGGTACCATTCGGCCTTCGTCGAGCCCGGGCCCGTCGTTCCGGGCGGCACGATGGCGCGCTTCATCGTGTTCGCTCCGCCGTTGCCGAAGGTTTCATACATCCTCAACATGCCGTTGTGGTTGGACGCCATGAAACCTAAGTAGCCAACCGACCACATATCGACAAAGGCGTGCGTCCAGGCTCCAGGCATGCCGTAACCGATCAGCTTCGCCACTTCATAGTGGGCAAACCAGGGAAGCTCCGAATACAGGATGGGGTCCAGATTCGGATTCTGCGGGGGTTGGCCGCTGAACGTGTAAAGGAACGGGACCGACTCATGCAAGTCGTGCACAACGGGCGGATGCCATTCCAGATACTGCTTCAGCCAGTTGCGCATCGTAATTTGGGAGTAATTAATGTCCCGGTTGTTGTCGTGGTGGATGTACTTTCCCCAGTAAGGCGGGCCGGTGATCCGGTCGTCCTCGGTCACCTCGTGTATCTTATGGCGGTAGTACCAATCGACATAGCGTTCCTGCCCGTCCGGATCGAGCACCGGCGTGATCGCAACAATAAGGTGTTTGCGGATCGCATCGTAGAGAGACCCTTCTTCCACCAGCAGCCGGTATGCGAGTTCCATCAACATCTCTGGAGGACCGGTTTCGCTGGAATGGAGACCGCCGGTGATGTGATAAATGGGCTTCGTTTCGGCGGTTAGTGTCTTCGCCTCCGCCTCACTCAATTTGCGGGGATCGGCAAGCTGCGCTAGCCGCGCCTTGTGCTTCAGTACTTCTTCAAAACCGCCCGGTCCAAAGAAATATGCCGTTATGCACTCGCGCCCCTCGTCCGTCTGGCCGGCCTTGACGATCTTGATACGGTCTGGCGCGGCCTTCTCCAATGCCCGGAAGTAATTGACAATCTCCCGGTAGTAAGTGAGCTTCTTCGGCGCTCCGGCATGATGGCCAAGGAAAGTCTTGGGCGAAGGAACGCGGCTGGACAGCGGAAGGTGGTCGACCAGCGGGCTTAGAAACTCCGGCTTCGTAGTCCACGCCCGTACTGACTTGGCGAAGTCCGGATCCTGTTGTCCGAAGGCACAACTCGCCGCAAGCAGGAGTGTAAGCCGCTTCATCCGGCTAGGGTAGCAAACCTATTTGCGCGGAATACCGTGGACGAGGACGCCGTCTTGCACCGTGTCGGCGGGATTCACCACCAGCGATTCGCCCCCCTTCAGCCCGCTGAGTACTTCGATCTGCGGCCCAAGGTCGCGTCCAAGTTCAAGCGGAACGAAGCGGACGCGCGATTCCTCATCCACCACCGCCACATAAGGGCCGTCGGAGCGTGTGACTAACGTGTCGCCGGGAATCCTGATCAGCGATCGTGGCTTCGCGGCAAGAAACTTAGCCTGCACATACATTCCGGGAAGCAATGTGTTGTTGCGGTTGGTAACCCGGATCTCGGTTCGCTGTGTGCGCGTGCTTTCATCAAGCGCGTTCGCGGTGCGCGCCAGTTGTCCCCGGAAGGGAGCGCCGCCTTGGCCGACGATACTGACTTCAGCCGCCTGGCCCACCTTTACGTCGGGAATGTTCGTCTGGGGCAGGCTGACAAAAACCCGAAGGACATCGTTGTTGGCGATGCGGAACAGGTCCCGGCCTTGTGCGACGGCCGCGGGCGTGATCAAGTTGCCGGTGGCGCAGTTGCGCACGGTGATGATGCCGTCATACGGCGCGCGGATCATCTTGAAGGCCGCCAGCTGTTCGATGCGGGCGACTTCCGCTTCCTGGGCGCGGACGTTCTGCTTGGCCACTTCGATAGCCGCCTTGGCCGATGCAACCTCAGCCAGACGCACGTCCCGCATGGCCCGCCGGTCGTCGCCGTCCTGCTTGGACACGACGCCCTCCGCCATCAGTTGTTCCACCCGGCCTAACGTAATTTCCGAGAGCTTTAGATTCGCGGCCGCCTGCTGCGCCAGGGCAGCGCCCTGCAGTTGCGCCGCCTTCAACTGATCCAGCCGCGCGCGAGCTTGATTTAGCGATTGGTCCAGCTCCGGCGTATCCAGCTCCGCCAGCACCTGATCCTTCTTCACCATGTCGCCAATGTCGGCGCGCAGGACCTTTAGATAGCCCTCCGCCCGCGCATAAATTGGCGTTTCGAGCAGAGCTGACACTGTGCCCGGAAGGATAATCTCCCGGTTCGGCGGCGCCGCGACTGCCTTGGCGATCGTTACCCGCGGAGTCTCGGTCTGCGCGTCGCGCGCTTCCTCTGTAATGGCGGCCACGCGTTCACGCCGTGGCCACAAGCCCAGAAACAGCAGCACGCCAAAGACGCCGGCCAGCGTGGCAAGCAACAGCAGGAGCTTTCCGGAGAACAAAGGTGGTTTCGTCGTGGTCATGGAATCGGTTCCAGAGTTACTTCCTCCGGCACGACGTTGTGCCATCGCGGCGGCTGGCGCCGCACCAGCTTATAGACAACCGGGACCAGAAACAGCGTCGCGATGGTGGCGAAAATCAGCCCGCCGATTACTGCGCGGCCCAAGGGCGCGTTCTGCTCACCGCCTTCGCCCGAGCCCAACGACATCGGCAGCATGCCAATAATCATCGCCAGCGCCGTCATGATGACCGGGCGAAGCCGCGTCACGCCGCCTTCGATCAGCGCCGTGTGCTGATCCGATCCGGAGATGCGGCGGTCGTTCACGAACGTGACTAGCAGGATGGAATTGGCCGTGGCGACTCCGATGGACATGATCGCGCCCATCAGGCTGGGCACGTTGAACGTGGTTTGCGTCGCGAACAGCATCCACACGATTCCGCAGAACGCCGCTGGCAACGCCATCAGAATGACGAAAGGATCCAGCCAGCTTTGAAAGTTCACCACCATTAGCAAGTAGACCAACAGAATGGCGAACAGAAGTCCGAATCCCAGCCGCGCGAAGGAGGATTCCATTGTCGCGACCGCGCCGCGAAGCGTGATCGCTCCACCCGGAGGCAGTTTTTTCTGCGCTTCGGCGATCAATGCCTTCACCTCGCCGGCGACGCCGCCGAGATCCCGTCCCTCGACATTTGCGAAAACGTCGAAGACCGTCTGGATATTGTAGTGGCTGACGACGGCCATCGACTGGCCGCGTTCCAGGGTGGATAAGTTGCTTAGCAGTTGAGGGCGGTTGCCGTTCCCGCCCGTCAGCGGCGTCGCGCCGAGGTCTTGAAACGTTTTATATTTCCCCGCGGGCGTCTGTGCCGCGACAAAATAGCTGACGCCATTTCGCGGGTCCAGCCAGAAGTTCGGCGCGGTCTGCCCGGAAGAACTCAGCGAGACTAGCAGAGAGTTGGCAACGTCCCGCTGCGTGAGACCTACCTGATCGGCCATTGTGCGGTCGACGTTCACCCGCACTTCGGGCACGTCCACCACCTGATGCAGATGAACATCCGCCGAGCCGGGGATTGCGGCGATCTTCTGCTCAAGCTCGCGCGCGACGGCGTACGCCACCTTCGTATCCCTCGACTGCACCTGAACGTCGATCGCGGCTGGAAGTCCGAAATTCAGAATCTGGTTGACCATGTCGGCGGCTTGAAAGTAAGTGGTCAGCTCAGGAAATTCGATGCGAAGCCGCCTGCGGAGTTCCCTGACATAGTTCCCGGTGGGGCCATGTTCGCCACGCTTCAGCGACACCAGAATTTCACCGTCGGACCGCCCCAGAATTCCAGCGTCGGAATAGGCGAGATTTACGCCAATCGTAGGCAGGCCGATGTTGTCGATGATCGTGTCCAGTTCGTCTTTCGGCACAACCTCGCGAATCAGACTCTCCACCTGGGCGAAGTAGCGCTCCGTCTCCTCGATCCTCGTGCCGGACGGGGCGCGCACGTGAAGGCGAAATTGGCCGGCATCCACTTTGGGAAAGAAATCCTCGCCGACGATGGGAACCAGCAGCGCCGTACACGCCGCCAGCAGCACGAACGCTCCGATGATGAACGCCGGGTGGTACAGGCTCCAATTGAGGGCGCGTTGATATCCACCGCGCAGCTTCGCGAAGCCGCGGTTGAAGCGCTTGTGAAACCGCCAGATTGCGCCGCCAGAGGTTTCAAGCGAGTACTCGTCTTCCTGATACAGCTTCTGTTCCCGCCCCAGCATGTAATTCGCCATCGTAGGAACGATCGTCCGGGAGAGCAAATACGACGCCATCATCGCGAACACTACGGCCAGCGCCAGCGGAGTAAACAAGTATTTGGCCGTACCGGTAAGGAAGATCACCGGCACGAACACAATGCAGATCGAGAGCGTGGATACAAAGGTTGGCACCGCAATCTGCTGCGCGCCGTCGAGGATTGCCTGCCACAGCGGCTTGCCTTCGTGAAGATTCCGGTGGATGTTTTCGATCTCCACCGTCGCGTCGTCAACCAGGATGCCGACGGCCAGCGCGAGGCCGCCCAGCGTCATTACGTTGATCGTCTGGCCCAGCAAGTTGAGGAGGGACAGTGACGTCAGAATCGAAAGCGGGATGGAGATACAAACGATGATCGTGCTGCGCCAGCTTCCCAGAAACAGCAGGATCATCAAGCCTGTCAGGAACGCGGCGATGACGCCTTCGTGGAGAACATTGTCGACTGCGGCGCGCACGAATAGCGATTGATCGAACAGCCGCTTCACCACCAGTTCCGCCGGCATCGTTAATTGAATCTGGCTCAGGCGTTCCTGAACTCGCTGGATGATGTCGAGCGTGGAGTCCGACCCGCTCTTCAACACCGTCAACAGCGCGCCCCGCACGCCGTCCTGGCGCACCACATTCTGTTGAATGCCGAAGCCGTCGCGGACGTTCGCGACGTCCTTGACGTACACCATGGAGCCGTTGACCTGCTTCACCGGCATGTCGTTCATCTCGTCCACGGCCTCAGGGCTGCCGTTCAGCCGCACGTTGTATTCAAGCGTTCCAACCTTCAGCGTTCCGGAGGGAAGGATCAGGTTCTGCGCGTTGATGGCGGCGGAAATGTCTGTGGCCGAGAGGCCTCGCGAGTACATCGCTTGCGGATCAAGATCCACCATGATCTGGCGTGGCCGCCCGCCGTAGGGAAGCGGAAGTGAAGCGCCTTGAACGGTTGCCAGGCCAGTGCGAATGAAGTTTTGCGCCAGGTCGTAAATCTGTTGTTCGCTAAGCGTGCTGCTGCCAAGCGCCAGTTGAAGAATCGGCACAGTCGCCGCGTTGTACTTGATGATGATCGGCGGATACGTTCCGGGTGGCATCACACGCGGGATGGAAGCTCCGACAGCCGCCAACTGCGCGATCGCCTGGTCGATCTCGACATTCGGGTGGAAGTAGATTCGCACTACGCCATAGCCCGGCAAAGATTCGGACTCGATGTGTTCCACATCGTTGACGGTGGTCGTTACCGCCCGCTCCGAACTGGTGACGATACGCCGCGCCATGTCCTCCGGCGAGATGCCGTTGTAGGTCCAGATCATGCTGACGACGGGAATATTGATGTTCGGAAAAATATCCGTGGGCATCCGGACGATCGCCACGCCGCCCAGCACGCAGATCAGAATCGCCAGCACCACAAAGCTGTACGGCCGGTTTAGTGCAAGCTTGACGATCCACATCGCGAGACAATTCCAGTCTAGAAGACGCGAGTGGTAAGGCTAGCAATGTACGGTTTTGGTTACACTGTGGGCACGTGAAGTCTTTCGCCGCCGCACTGGCTTGCGCAGCCGTTTCCGCGTGCGCCCAGCAGGCCCAACTGGAGGCCGACCGGACGATCTTCAATGTCATGGTGGCGATCAACGCCGCAGGCTATGACGCGGAGATAGACTCACCCAGCAATCATCCGTTGCGGCGAAAAATCCGTGACGAGATCGCTGCGCGGAACCTGTCCACTGTGGCCGAACTGAAGCGATTCTTCGAGGCCCATCGGCGAAGCGATTCAACTGCCGACCTTAGCCAGTACTTGTCTTTCGCACTTTCCGTAAGCGATGACGGGCAGTACCAGTGGCGGTTTAAGGAACACGAGATTCCGCCGGACGCCGCGTCGCTTGATGGATTCGGCGCGTTGATGACGCGATTCCACCGCGAGGCCGGCATGGACGAAATCTGGAAGAGTGCAGAACCGGCTTACGAGGCTGCGGTGGAACCGTTCCATGCGCCCGTGACGTTGGCGCTGCAGCAAGTGGACGGCTATCTGCGGGTGCCCTCCAGCGGATATCTGGGACGCAAGTTTCGTGTGTACATCGACCTGATGGCGGCGCCACATCAGATACAGGCGCGAAGCTATGCGGACGATTTCTTCATCGTGCTGTCGCCGTCGCCGGACCTTCATGTGGAGGAGATCCGGCAGGCATACACGGCATTCCTTGTAGACCCGTTTGCGACAAAGTTTTCGACGAATGTCGAGAAGAAGAGACCGTTGATCGATCTTGCGGAGGCCGCCCCGCTGCTGCCCGAGGTTTACAAGACCGATTTCCTTCTGCTGACTACCAAGTGCCTGGTCCGCGCAGTTTCGGCGCGCCTGGGCCCGGCATCGCAGCGCGACGCGGCAGTGAAGCAGGCTCTCGGCGAAGGCTATATTCTGACGCCGTATTTTGCCGAGGCGCTGGTTCAATACGAGAAGCAGGAAGCCGCCATGCGGCTTTACTATCCGGACATGATCGACGCGATCGATCTTCGCAAGGAAGACAAGCGCTTGGCGAACGTCGAGTTTCTAACGGCCCCGGTGACACGCACGGTGAAGGTGAGGCCGGCCGAACAGCGCGTGGAGCTAACTGGCGCACGAAAGATCATCGAAGATGCCGAGGATCTCTACGATGCGCGCAAGTTGGACGCCAGCCGCGAGAAGTTTCTAGCCGCGTTGGAAGAGACCACAGAGAAGCCAGTCCAGGCTCGCGCCAACTATGGCTTGGCACGCATCGCGGCCCTTCAAGGCAATCCGGAGTTGGCCTTTAAGCTCTTCGAACACACATTGGAGTTGGAGCCGGAGCCTTCCGTGCTCGCGTGGTCTCACATTTATCTTGGCCGTCTCTCGGCGCTTGCGGGCGAGGATCCGGAAGCGATCCGGCACTTTGAGGAGGCATCGAAAATTCCAGGCGCGACGCGCGCCGCAAAGGAAGCCGCGCAGAAGGCTTTGCAGGAGGCTCGCAAGTCTAGATAATCTGGAGGAAGAAAAATATGTTCACCCGTTCCGTGATTCGATCCTTGTTCGCCGTCGCTCTTGTTGCCGCCGGATTATCGGCGCAGACGTCGAATCCAAAGCAGCCCAAGCCGAAGTCGCAGAAGGAGGTGGATGCGCTGAACGCGATTTTCTCCGCCCCCGATCCCGATGCGCGTATCGCCGCCTCGGAGAAACTGCTGACGGAATTTGCCGACACGGAATTCAAGTCGACCGCGCTTTACTTCGCCGCCGTCTCCGCGGAGCAGAAGAACGATTTCGAGAAGGTGATGATCTACGGAGAGCGCACTCTCGCCGCCGATCCTCAGCACTTCGCCGCGATGTTGATGATGTCGCGCGGCCTTGCCCAGCGGACCCGCGAGTTCGACCTGGACAAAGAAGAGAAACTGAAGCGTGCCGAAAAACTGGCCGACGACGCGCTGAAGCTGATTCCCACCGCCGTGAAGCCGCGCGCCGACATTCCAGACGCGCAATGGGAAGAGGCGAAGAAAGATTTCGCGTCCCAGGGCCACGAGTCAAAGGGATTGATCGCAATGGTGCGGAAGGACTACAGCACCGCCGCCGCCGAACTGAAGGAAGCCATCGAACTTCAGCCGCAGAAAGATCCCGCCACCATGGTCCGTCTGGCCGCGGCCTACACCGATTCCGGCAAGTATGACGAGGCGATCGCGCTTTGCGACCAGATCTCGGCGATGCCGGACGCTCCGGCGCAGGTGAAACAGATCGCCGGGCAGACGAAGTTGAAGGCCGCCACCGCCAAAGCGAAGCCGTAGCAGGGGGCCTTGAAGTCTGCCGCTTGAAGACGTCCTAGGCCACGAGTTTCGGGACAGGGCGCTGCTCACCCGGGCGCTGACCCATCGTTCCGTCGCGTCGGAATACGTGCCGAAACCCGCGCCTCGCGCCGACAACGAACAGTTGGAGTTTCTGGGGGATGCAATCCTGGGCTTTGTCGTCAGCGAAACGCTGCTGCTGGCGCACCCGGGGCACCCCGAGGGACAGCTTTCGAAACTGAAATCCAGGCTAGTGAGTTCGGCCCACCTCTACAAGGTCGCGATACGAATCGGGCTGGGTGAGTTTCTGATTCTCGGCCGCGGCGAAGAGCTTAGCGGTGGCCGCGAGAAACGCGCTCTGCTGGCCGACGCGGTGGAGGCGCTAATCGCCGCGCTGTACCTGGACGGGGGTCTCGACGTTGCCCGCGCGTTCGTCATGCGCCACATCGTCGAATCGCGGGAAGTGCTGCCCGACGGACCGGAGCGCGACTTCGGCGATTCGAAAAGCGCGCTCCAGGAATTCGCGCAGTCCCGCAAGCTCCCACCGCCCCGCTACGTCGTGCTTCGGGAGACGGGTCCGGATCATCAAAAGCTCTTCACCGTGGAGGTCCGCCTCGGGCAGCGCTTTTCTGCTGTCGGCGAAGGCGGGTCGAAGAAAAGCGCTAGCCAGGAGGCGGCACAAGCCGTATTGCGGCAGATCGTCACCGAACCGACACAAAGCACCACTTAACGGTGGTGCTATCATAAAAGCGGACTCGGCCTATGGCTGGACTCACCACTTCCGAAGCGGCACATATCGACAGAGCCCGTTCGCGCGGCGAGCTCTTCATCGAACAACCGTACTCGCAGTACTCGCCCGAGAATCATCTGGCATGGCGAACTTTGTACGAACGGCTGCTGCCGAAATGGCGGCAGTTCGCGAACTCCAGATTCTTGGACGGGATCGACGCCCTTGCCCTCGACCCGGAGCGGATTCCGCGCTTTGACGACGTCAACCGTTTTCTCGCTCCCCGGACCGGCTTCCGCGCCCGCGCGGTCAGCGGCTACGTCCCGGCCTTCGTCTTTTTCGACTGTCTGCGGCGGCGAGAGTTTCCGGCCACCATCACCATCCGGCGCTCCGACCGGCTGGACTACCTGCCGGAGCCGGATATTTTTCACGACATCGCCGGCCATATCCCGATGCATGCCGATCCGGCGTTCGCGAACGCGCTGGTTCGCTTCGGCGACTGCGCGCATACTGCGGCTGAGATCGCGGCATCGTCGCCGGAACGCCTTGCCAGCATCATTCGCGCGATGGCCCGCTTCTTCTGGTTCACCATCGAGTTCGGCCTCATGCGGGAAGCGGGAGCGTTCAAGGCATACGGTAGTGGATTGCTTAGCTCCGCGGGCGAGATCGACCATGCGACCCTCAGCCCCGGCGTGCAGAGGTTTCCGGTGCAATTGGAATGGGTGGTCAACCAGAGTTTTGAGATTGACCACTATCAGCCGCTTCTTTTCTTCGTCGAGGGCTTCGACCATCTCTTCCAACTCGTCAACGATCTGGAGAGTTGGATGAGGCAAGGCCGGCTGGATGCGGTGGCGCCCGGTGAGCCGGAGGTAAGCGAATCCGACCTCAGCAGCTTTCTACAGGCTGAAACGCCAGCGTCGCATTGACGTGGCATACTGGCGGTAATCCGATGAAACCCGTTGTCAACCGCCGCCAATTATTCCGCCTTGGCGCGGGCGTGGCCGCAGCGCCTGCCTTTCTTTCCGCGCAGTCGAAGGAGGCGCGCAGCGTCATCTTCATGGTGTCCGACGGGATGAGCGCCGGAGTCCTTCCGATGGCCGAGGCTTTCTCCCGGCTGGTACGGAAACAGGGCACAGCATGGACCGAATTGCTGTCCCGCCAGCAAGGCGCAACGCAGGGATGCCTGGACATGGCGTCGCTAAATTCCCTGGTGACCGATTCGGCCGCCGCCTCTTCCAGTTGGGGTTCCGGCTCGCGCATTTTCAACGCGGCGGTGAATGTACTGCCGGACGGCACGCAGTTGACTCCTGTTGGGCGGCTGGCAAAGGACAAAGGAAAGCGCGTTGGCTTGGTGACTACGGCCACGGTGACACACGCGACGCCGGCGGGATTCGGCGCAATCAGTCCGCGCCGCGACGACGAAGAATTCATTGCCACCCAATACCTCGACCAGATCGACGTTGTGCTGGGCGGCGGACGAAAGTTCTTCACGCCGGGAAAGCGCAAGGACAAGAGAGACCTTTCGGGCGACTTTGCCTCGGCTGGCTATCAGGTCAGCATGAAGAAAGCCGATCTGAAATCGACTGCCGGCGCGAAGCTACTCGGACTGTACGACGATAGCCACGTCCCCTACACGATCGATCAACGGCAAAGCCGCAAGTATCAGGAGGAAGTGCCGACGCTTGCCGAGATGACGCAGGCGGCGCTTACCTCGCTTGACTCATCGTCGAACGGCTTCCTGCTGCAGGTCGAAGGCGCGCGTGTCGATCACGCGGCGCACGCCAACGACGCCGCGGGGCTGTTGTGGGATCAGCTTGCGTTCGACGATTCCATTCGCGTGGTGCTGGAATACTGCCAGCGGCGTCCCGACACGCTGGTAGTCATCACCAGCGATCACGGCAATTCGAATCCCGGACTGTTCGGTGTCGGTAAGGAGTACAAAGAGACGAACGCCGCTTTTGCCAGGCTTGCAAAGGCGCGCTGTTCCTATACGATTCTTTCTCGCATTCTCGGCTCGGCGGTTGAGTATAAGGACTCCGCCGTCGAATCGAAAATTGGCGTCTCGCCCCGCACCGGATTCGTTCAGCAAGTCATCGCCGACGAATTGGGCCTGCAGATCTCGTCCGAGGAAGCGAAGGTGCTCCAGATCGCGGTGGCGCGCGGACGCATGCTGTCGGTGAATCGCGAGCTCGACAATCTTCCCGGCATCCTGGGCCAGATTTCCGGAAACCACACGGGCGTCGGCTGGGTCAGCATGTCGCACACGGCGGACTACACCACCTGCACTTCATTCGGCCCCGGCTCCGGCCAGCTTGTGGGCCTGCACAAGAACACGGAAGTGTTCGGCGTTTTGACTCGGGCGATGGGTATCGACTTCAAGAATCCGTCGATGGATGCGGAAGCCGCGCTGAAGCTGGCGGCATTCGCGCCGCAGCGCACGCGGCCCGACTGGGCCTAGTCTTTCGGAGCGATCCCGAGAGACTTCATCTTCCGGTATAAGTTGCTGCGCTCCAGGCCCAGCAACTCCGCCGTGCGGGTCACGTTGCCGCGCGTCTCGTCCAGCTTCTTCAGGATGTACTCGCGCTCCGCCGCTTCGCGCACCTGCGACAGCGAGGCGAAGTGATCGATCGGTCTTTCATAGACGGCCCGGCGCGCGGGATTCAATGGAATGTGCCGCGCATCGACGCGCACCTGCGGATTCATGATGACGATCCGCTCCATCAGGTTTTTCAGCTCCCGCACATTCCCCGGCCACGCGTATTCGCTTAGTGTCCGGTAGGCGTCCGGCGTCAACTCCTTCGACTTGCGGCCATACGCCGACGTGAACTCGCGTAGAAAGTGATTCGCCAGCAGCGGAACGTCTTCCACACGCTCCCGAAGCGGTGGAACGTGAAACGGAATCACGTTCAGCCGGTAGAACAAATCCTCGCGAAAGCTTCCGTTCGCGATTTGTTCTTCAATGTCCTTGTTGGTCGCCGCGATAACGCGCACATCCACTTGAACGAACTCATGCCCGCCGACCACTTCGAAGCGCTGCTCCTCAAGTGCCCGCAGAACTTTCGCCTGCGTCTTGATGCTCATGTCGCCGATCTCGTCCAGGAACAACGTTCCCCCATCGGCTTTCTCGAACTTGCCGACTTTGTCTTCGTGCGCGTGCGGAAGGCTGCCCTTGCGGTGGCCAAAGAGCTCGCTCTCGATCAAGTCCTCGGGGATGGCGGCGCAGTTAACCTCGACGAAGGCCTCTTCGCGCCGGGGGCTTAACTCATGGATGGCGCGCGCCACCAGTTCTTTTCCCGTGCCGCTTTCGCCGAAGATCAGCACACGTCCGTTGGTGGCGGCCATCAACGCCAACTGCTGCCGCAGCGCCTTCATCGGAATGCTGTCGCCGATGATCTTCTGACGGGGATCCAGCGGACCATGCCGCCGCTGCAACTCCAGTTCCAGCCGCCGGTGCTGCAGCGCGTTCTTCACGACCACGGCCACTTTCTCTATCGTCAGTGGCTTTTCCAGAAAGTCATACGCGCCCAACTTGGTCGCCTTGACCGCTGTTTCGACGGTGCCGTGTCCGGAGATCATCACGGCGGCAGGCCGGTCATCAAACGCGATCTCCTGAATCCGGCTCAACGCTTCCATGCCGTCCATGCCTTGCAGCCAGATATCCAGAAGCACGACATCGTAGGCGTGGCGCTGCAACTCCGCCAGACACGCATCAGCCGAATCCACCGCGGTGGCGGTGTAACCTTCGTCTTCCAACACGCCCTTCAGCGTCTGGCGAATGGCCTGCTCGTCATCGACGATCAGAATCCGGTTGTGCTTCACGTCACCGCCTCGCGCGTACGTGTATCCTCAGCCGGAGCCTCCGCATATCCGCCAGCGGGAATCTCGATGATGAATCGCGCTCCACTGGGGCGGTTGTCTTCCACGCGAATCTGCGCCTTGTGCTCCGCAAGAATCTGCCGGACGATCGCCAAGCCCAGCCCGGTGCCGCGTCCCTTGGTGGAGAAGTACGGCAGGAACAGTTTCTCCCGGTCTTCCGGACTGATTCCGCGCCCCGTATCGGTGATGATCAACTCCACGGTGTCGGCGGATGGCGCTTGAGTGGTGACGGTCAGGCGCTTCAGCGGCACTTCCTGCATTGCCTCGGCCGCGTTGTCCACAAGGTTGACCACCACTCGCTTGAACTGTTCCCGGTCAATCATGACCGGCGGAAGATCCGGCGCCATCATCTTGTAAATCCGCACGTCGCCCAGGCGGCCCTCGAATACGGCAAGCGCGTTGTCCACGACGGGATTGAGGTCGCTTACAACCGGCTGCGCAACGGGGAATCGTGAGAACTGGCTGAACTCATCCACCAATCCGCGAACGGATTCAACTTCCTGCGAGATCGTAGAGGCGCATTCTTTCAAAATGCGGATCGTGTCCGCGGGACCGGAGACCTTCTCCAGTTGGCGCGTCATGCGGTCGGCACTCAGCGAAATGGGCGTCAGCGGATTCTTGATTTCGTGCGCCACGCGGCGGGCGACCTCCTGCCATGCCTCGGCCTTTTGCGCCTGCAACATTTCGCTTGAGTCCTCCACCACCATCACGAATCCGGACGTAAGGCTGTCTTCCAGCGCCGAGATCATCACCGCCAATTCCACCGTCTGGCGCGTGCGCCGAATCGCGAACGGGCGGCTGGCCATTCCTGTGCGGCGCGCCCTCTTCATCAAATAACGCAGTTCGGCAACATCTTCCCGGGTGAACAAATCGTCAAGCGTGTCGAAGGCGGAGGCCTCGGGGAAAATCTTCTGGACGGCGCGGTTGGTCCGCAGAATCTTTCCATCGGTGGCCACTGAGAGCACGCCCGTAGGGATGTTTTCGAGGATTGTTTCGGTAAAGCGGCGGCGGCGCTCCAATTCCCGCGAGCTCGATTCCAGATCCTGCGTCATCTCGTTAAACGCCCGCACCAGCGTGGCCAATTCGTCGATGGCCGACACTTTCACGCGCGAACTGAGGTTGCCGCCGCGCACCTCCCGCGCCGCTTCCAACAGGGCGGCAATGGGCACCGAGATTTGCTTGGCGAGAAACAACGCCGCCCACGTTGCGACAAACAGGATGAAGAGACCAATGAGAATGATCAGGGTCAGGTAGAACTTCCGGATATCTTTTCGAGAGCGGGCCAGCTTGTCGAAGTCGGCCACGGAGGCCAGAATCGACTGCTCCTTCGCCGCAAGGTCCACCGGCGCCGCCACGGTAACGATCAGGCTGCTGCCCGGAAGCCCGGCCGCGTCCGCAACGCTCGCCCGGCCCTCGACGGTGCGCTCCGGCTGCTCAAACGTGGGCGGGCACACGGTGCGCCGCGCTCCATCGCTTCGGACCACCCACGCTTCCGCGACTCCATTGGTCTCGCATAGGCGAATCAGCTCCGGGGGCATTCCCGCAGCGTCGCGAGCGATGTCCTGAACGGCGGGTAAAGCCGCCAGCCACCGCGCCTGTGCGTCCGCCTTCGCGCGCACTTCGTTGCGCAGGCTGGCTGCCACTTCAACCAGATCCGTTTTGATCGCTTCGGCGGGGCGCGAAAACCACCGCACCAGATTGAAGTTCATCACCTGAACGCTGAAGAGCACCAGAAAAAGAACGGGCAGAAAGCTCAGGCCCAGCGCGCCAACCACCAGTTTGGTTTTGATCCGCGAGCCTTCCTTGTTCTTGTGACGCTCAATGTAAAGGCGAAGCGCCGTCCGCATGAGGATGAATCCCAGCGTGACAGTGAGGACGAAAACAAGCGAGGACGCGGCCCAGTAAAGGAACACCTGGCCGACGCCCTCCGGGTCGAAACCCTCGGTGCGGAACGAGCCTTGCCACAGCACAAAAGCGACGCAGAGCATCAGCACCAAAGAGGCTGCGCCATAGAGCACGCGTCGTTTCATTCGATTGCATTCAGGGTACAGGAAACCGGGTTTCCGAATCGCGGGAATGATACCCTGAGGTTTGCCAGGCGCCGGGCTCCGTGCAACGTGCAGCCGCAAACCCCGCCAGGTCCGGAAGGAAGCAACGGTAGTGGTCCCGTACGTGTGCCGCGGATCACCCGGGGTCTGGCAGAACCGGCCTTTGCCGCCTACATGTATCAGGTCATCGCCCGCAAATACCGGCCCCAAACTTTCGCGGATCTGATCGGACAGGAGCCGGTTCGAATCACTCTCGAGAACGCGATCAAGCAGCGGCGGATCGCGCACGGATACATCTTCGCCGGCCAGCGCGGAACGGGGAAAACCAGCGTCGCGCGGATCATGGCGCGGTGTCTAAACTGCGTCGAAGGCCCCACGGCAACACCCTGCGGCAGATGCGCCTCCTGCCTGGAGATTTCGCAAAGCGGTTCTATCGACGTGATCGAGATCGACGCCGCATCCAATCGCGGCATCAACGAAATGCGGGAATTGCGCGAAAATGTGCGCTTCCGCCCGGCGCGCGACCGCTTCAAAGTCTTCATCATCGACGAAGCGCACCAGATCACCAACGAGGCTTTCAACGCGCTGCTGAAGACGCTGGAGGAGCCGCCGGAATGGGTAGTGTTCATTCTCTGCACGACGGAATCGCACAAGATTCCGACGACGATTGCGTCGCGCTGCCAGCAGTTCAGTTTCCGCTCGGTTGACTTTGCCGAGCTGGTTACGCGCATGGAATGGATCTCCCAGCAGGAAGGCATTACGGCGGAGCCGGGCGCGCTGGCCGTTCTGGCGCAGGTGGGCGAAGGCAGCGTGCGCGATTCTCTTTCGGCGCTTGACCAGGCGATCGCATGCTGCGGAACGAACCTGAAGACGGCAGAAGTTCGCGACTTGCTGGGGTTGTTTTCGTTGGATACGCTCGGAGCCGTGACGGAGGCTCTGGAGTCCGGGGACTCGCGGCGCATGCTGGAGATCGTTCAGGAATTGGAACGCAACGGGCGAAACCTGCAACACTTTGCACGGGAAGTCGCGCGGTACTTCCGCAATCTGTTGGTGGCGGGCATCGCCGGCGCGGGAACGCGCCTGATCGCCGCTCCGGATCAGGAGCAGGAGAAGCTGGCCGCCACCGCAGCAAGATTTTCAGAACAGGACCTGACGCGGTATCTGAAGCTGACGCTGGAGATGTTTCAGGAACTTCAATACTCGCTGCAGCCGCGGCTGCATATCGAAGTAGGATTGCTGCGCCTGATCCACGCCGGGCGGCTGGTGGATGTTGAGGAAGCGCTGTCGAATCTCGGTCCGGGCAGCGCTCCGTCGCCCGCGCCGGTTCCGAAGAAAGCATCGCCCTCTGCTGCGCCGCCTGCGCTAGCGTCGTCGGCCGCGCCCGCGCCCGTTGCGGGATCGTTCCAGCAGCGGCTGGTGCAGTATCTGCTGGATACCGGGGCGAAGCAGTCGGCTGCGGCGGTGGAGCATTCCGAAGTTGCCGAGACCACGCAAGGCGTAGTGCTGAAGGGTCCGCGGGAGTTCCGCTTCTCTTTAAAATCGGCGGAAGTTCAGCGGGCGGTGCAGCAGGTGTTGGGCCGCACGGTGAAAGTGACCGTCGAAATTACGGAGGCTCCCGCAGCCACGGCGCCTGTCGCGCAACCCGCCGCCGCCGCGCCCTCCGAGGCTTCCGAGCGCGCCCTTTCCCACCCGGAGGTGCAGCGCTTCCGGGAACTTTTCCCCGACAGCGAAATTAAGAACGTCGAAGATCTGAGGAATCCATGAAACTACCCGGCAACATGCAGGCCATGATGAAACAGGCCCAGCAGATGCAGCAGAAGCTGCAAGAGGAGATCGCCCAAATTCGTGTCGAAGCCACGGCCGGCGGCGGCATGATCACCGTGAAGATGGATGGCCAGAAGAACGTGCTGGGCGTCACCATCGATCCGGAAGTGACCGGCGATGTGGAGATGCTTCAGGACATGATGATGGCCGCGTTCAACGAGGCGCTGAAGAAGGTGGAGCAGGAAAGCCAGGGCAAGATGTCCGGCATGCTGGGCGGCATGGGCTTGCCTCCGGGTTTGCTCTAGCCACGTATGCCCGATTTTGCCGAGCCCATGGAGCGGCTGATTGCCGAATTCAAGCGTCTGCCCGGCATCGGCCAGAAAAGCGCGCAGCGCCTTGCGTTTTATGTGCTGCGCAATCCGCGCGAGGATGCGGAGCGCTTCGCCCAAACGCTTCTTGAGGTCAAGGACAAGCTGGGCCTGTGCGCGGTGTGCAACAACATCTCCGACGCCGAACAGTGTCCGTATTGCCGGAATCCCAACCGGGACCGCACGCTGATCTGCGTCGTCGACGAGGCGCACAGCATCCTGCCGGTTGAGACAACGCGAACTTACACCGGGCTCTATCACGTGCTGCACGGTTCGATATCGCCGCTGCGCGGTATCGGCCCGGAGCAATTGAAGATCAAGAGCCTGTTGGAGCGTTTGGGTGATGGCGAAGTTCGGGAAATCATCCTTGCCACCAGCCCAACTGTCGAGGGTGAGGCGACGGCGGCGTATCTGGCGCGGCTGCTGAAGCCGCTGGGCGTGCAGGTCTCTCGGATCGCGATGGGTATCCCGGTGGGCAGCGATCTGGAGTACGCCGACGAAGTGACGATGTCAAAATCCCTGGAGAACCGGCGCGAGCTCTGACTTCCGCTCGCTTACCGACTCATATATGATAACGAGGCCGTTTCGCGAAAGCGGCGGCAGGGGAGTCTCGACATGAAAAAGAGCGTATTTTTCGCCCTGTTGGCGACGGCCGTAGCCTCTTCGGTATTTGCCCAATCCCGAATCACAGGCACCGTCACAGACAACTCCGGTGCGGTCGTCCTCGGCGCGACCGTCACGGCGCGCAACATTGATACCGGCATCACCACCAACGCCCAGACCAGCCAGAGCGGTGTCTACACGATCTCGTTCCTAAACGCCGGAAAATATGAGCTGCTGTGTGAGCTTGCGGGATTCAAGAAGTTCTCGCAGTCCGGCCTTGTTCTGGAAACCGGAACGACCGCCACAGTGGACATCACATTGCAATTGGGACAGATCACTGAGACCGTCAATGTCGAGGCCTCGACACCCGTGCTCGAAGCCGAGTCCAGTTCCGTCGGCCAGTTGATCGAGAACAAGTTCATCCTCAACATGCCGATTCAGACGCGCCGCAGCGCCTCCCTCGTGCGGCTGATGGGAAACATCAGCTTCCGCAGCGAAGATGGCGGCGAGGCGGTGCCCAAGTTTTCAATGGCCGGCGGACGCTCGCAGAACCAGATGTGGGCGCTTGACGGCGGAGTCACACAGAATATGGCCATCGGCGTCGCGCAGCTTTCGCTGAATCCGCCGAACGAGGCCCTGCAGGAGTTCAAGGCCGTTTCCAACAACTACGCCGCTGAACTCGGTCGCACCGGCGGCGGTTACATCTCGATGACCACCAAGAGCGGCACCAACGAATTCCACGGCTCTGCGTATGAGTGGCTGCGCAACGAGAAATTGAACGCACGCACTTTCTTTGCGCCGAACAAGGCTCCGCTTCGCTACAACATCTTCGGTGCGTCGATCGGCGGCCCGATCGTCAAGAACAAGACTTTCTTCTTTTACAACTTTGAGGGCGGCCGCCGCCGGACCGGCGTCACCGTCTCCCGCACCGTTCCGCATCCCGGTGAAGCGATGGGAGATTTCTCGCGCCGTACCGATGTCCTGATCCTCGACCCGGCCACACGCGTCGGCACGGGCGCCGCGCAACCGTTCGCCGGCAACATCATCCCCATCAGCCGCCAGGATCCGCTCGGCCGTGCAGTGGCCGCGCTGTATCCCGCCGGAAACGTATCGACAGCAAATGTCACGCGCCGCGCTGGCAACAATTACTTCGCCAACGGAAGTGATGCCCTGACGCAAAACTATCACACCCTGCGAATCGATCATGACTTGACCAGCAAGGACCGAATTTTTGGACGCCTGTCGTACGTCACGGCACCCGAGGTCGTTGCCGGTGTGTTTCCCAACCCGGCGGTGGACGACCGCGCCGGACCCCGTGAAAACCGCCACGCCAATGTCCTTGCCAGCTGGCAGCGCTCCATCAAACCGACGGTGATTAATGAGTTCAAGTTCATGTACGGCAACCGGATGCATATCAACCGCGGCGCCGGAACCGGTTCCGGACTGAACGGCGATCTAGGCATTGCGGGAGTCAACCCCGAGGCGTTCGCGCGCATCAACGTCACCAGCTACTCGCCATTAGGGCAATCCAATCACGAGCGAATTCAGAACCCGATTCTGACGCAACAGTTCACCGACAATCTGAATTGGGTCAAGGGCAGCCACTCGATCAAGACCGGATTTGAGTTCCGCTACTCGCGCAACAAGGACGACTTCAACGGCAGCACGGGCGGCGTTTTCGGATTCAACAACCGCGCCACAAACGACGCGCTTGCCGAGGTGTTGCTAGGCTGGACAACCAGCGCTTCGCTAGTGGACACCGACATTCTGAATACACGCACCGATTATTACGGCGCCTACATTCAGGACGACTGGAAGGTTACCAGGAACTTTACGTTGAATCTCGGCGTGCGATGGGAAATGGACACGCCCCGCTGGGAAACCAATAACCGTCAAAGCGGTTTCGACGGCTCACAAATCAATCCGGTATCAGGCACGCCGGGCGTCATCACATTCGCCGGATTGGGCGGTGTTGGTAAATACGCCCACGGGTTTGACAAGAACAATTTCGGACCGCGTTTCGGCTTCGCGTACCGCGCCATGCCGACGCTGGTGATTCGCGGCGGCTACGGTATTTCCTTCAACGGCACGTATCAGGGTGCGGTTCCAAACTCCTTCAACCAGGGCTTCGCCATCAACGGCTCTTTCTCCTCGCCCGATGGCGGATTCAGCCGCACGTTCCCGTTCAGTTCGGGCATGCCGGCGATTCCCCGAGCGGAGCTGACGCCGGCGTTTGGAGCCGTGCCGGTGGGCGCCGCCGTCACCACGTCGCCCGACTTTATTCAGCAAGACATGGTCAGCGGGTACTCGCAGCAGTGGAACCTGACTATCCAGAAGGAGCTGCCGGGCAGCATCTTACTTGAAGGTGCATACATAGCCAATGTCGGGCACAAATTGGGCGGGCCGAACGTTAGCGTGAATCAAATTCCGTTGGTTGACGGCAGGGGGCCGGCTAGTCAGAGCCAGCGCCTGCGTCCCTTTCCGCAGTTCAATGCCGTTACGCAGGTAAGCCCGCCTTGGGGCAACTCGACTTATCATTCGTCGAACCTCAAGTTCGAGAAGCGCTACTCCCGTGGGCTAAGCTTCCTCGGCAACTACACGTGGGCGAAGTTTATCGACGACGTCGAAAGCGGAAGCGAACTTGGCGGTGCAGCTAACAACGGATACACCCATATCGAAGCGCGCCGTCTCAACAAGGGCCTGTCGGGCAGCGATATCCGCCACCGCCTTGCGTGGAGCACCCTGTATGACCTGCCCATCGGCAGAGGCCGGAGCGTGGACATCGAAAACGCGGTGCTGAACCAGATCATCGGAGGCTGGACAGTCGGCGGCATCCTTGAAGCCCGCACAGGCGGCTCCTACGGCGTAATTGAGCTGACCAACCGCTTGAACACCTTTTCCGACGCCCAACGGCCGAACCTGCTGAGCAACCCGGAGATCACTGGCGACCGCACGCGCGGCGAAATGGTGGCCATGTTCTTCGATACGTCGGCCTTCCAGTCCCCTGGAACCGGCATCCTCGGCACCGCCGGAAAGACCAGCGGATCAGGCCCGAGTTTCTTCGGATTGGATGTTTCCATCCAAAAGGAATTCCGGCTGACGGAGCGCTTCGGCCTTACGTTCCGAACCGATATCGTCAACGCGCCGAACATCCCCGCGTTTGCCCTGCCGAACCTGTCCAACGGCAGCGGCGCGTTTGGCAGCATCAACAGCATCGCCACGGGCTCCACCGCGCGGGAGATTCAGCTCAGCCTGCGCTTGGCCTGGTAAACGCTGATACGTTCAAGGAATGCGTCCGCGGCAGATCTGGCTAGGGTTTCTGCTGACGGCCGTTTGCTTGGCGCAGCGCTCCGGATACCGGGTTGATCCGCGCTACGAGAAGACTCTTCCAATCGAAGAACTGCTGTCGCGTGTCGATGCGCAGAACGACACTTGGGTCGGCGAGCAGGACTACGAGGCAATCCATGAACGTTTGGAGGAATCGGCCAAGCGCCTGAAGCAGGGCCAGCGCACGTTTGACCGGCTTGATGAGCTGGCATCGCGGTTTCTGCAACTCGCCGTCGTGCAGCTGAAGGTGGTGTCGAGCGGTAGAGCCTCCGCTTCGGACCCCGACGCGGCAGTTCGCATCCGCGTCGAAGTCGCGGGCGAAGCCAAAGATGGCGGACGCCTCTCCCTGCAGGGACATTGGGACACGCGATGGCGTAAGGACGGCGAGGGTTGGATGCTTGCGAATGTTGCGCCCGCGACGATGAGGGAGGTGCGCGGCGCCGACTTTTCGTTCACCGACATTTCGGCAGCCGCGTTTGGAGCTAACGAGAGCTATACGCGCCAACTCGCGCGGTCTACGGATCATTGGCGCGGACTGCTGGACGAATCGACGGGCATCGACATTTACGGACACAACGGCATCGCGGTTGGCGACTACGACGGCGATGGGTGGGAGGACATCTACATCTGCCAGCCCTCCGGCTTGCCCAACCGCTTGTACCGCAACAACGGCGACAGCAGCTTCACCGACGCGACCGCCACCGCGGGGCTGGCTGTGCTCGACGACACGCGGTCGGCGCTCTTCGCTGATGTTGATAACGACGGCGATCAGGATCTGATCCTTATCACCGCCACCCAACCGCTCCTTTTTCGTAACGGCGGCAAGGGCCGCTTCGCGCTGGACCGTCAGAGCGGGTTGACGATTCCGCCAGCTGAAGCTGGCAGCCTGACGTCCGCCGCGCTTGCCGACTACGACAACGACGGCTGGCTCGATCTCTACATCTGCTCTTACGATTTCTGGCGCCCCGGCCGCAGCTACAACGCGCCGACACCCTACTACGATGCCACCAACGGGCCGCCCAACTTCCTTTTCCGAAACGTGGGACGCGGCAAGTTCACCAACGCCACCCAGGCCGCTGGCCTCTCGGCCAACAATGACCGCTTCAGCTTCGCCGCCGCGTGGGGCGATTACAACAATGACGGCGCGCCGGACCTCTACGTCGCCAACGATTTCGGGCGCAACAATCTTTATCTGAACCAGCGCGACGGCACCTTCCGCGACATGGCAGGCACCGCTGGCGTGGATGACCTTGGCGCGGGCATGTCAGCCGCCTGGGGCGACTTCAACAACGATGGCCGCCTGGATCTCTACACGGGCAACATGTGGTCGTCCGCCGGGCAGCGCGTAACCCACAATCCGCAGTTCGCCTCCATCGCCGAAGGCGGCGTGCGCGGAGCGTTTCAGCGTCAGGCTAAGGGCAACTCGCTGTTTCAGAATATGGGTGGTGGACGCTTCGAAGAGAAAGCCGGCGCAGGCGTCGAGATGGGCCGTTGGGCGTGGTCAAGCGATTTCGCGGACATAGACAACGACGGCAACCTCGACCTGTTCATTCACAACGGCTACATCACCGGGCCCGACCTGCGCGATTTGTGAAGCTTCTTCTGGCGGCAGGTCGTGCCGCACTCGCCACAGAAGCTGTTGGGCTCGCAGGCATACGAAGAAGGCTGGCGGGCGGTGAATGAGCTGATTCGCGCCGACGGCTCCTGGTCGGGCCGCGAGCGCGACGTCTGCTACCGCAATCTCGGCGATGGGCGTTTTGAAGACGTCAGCTACGTTTCCGGGCTCGACTTTCCGGACGATGGCCGCGCGTGGGTTTCGCTTGACGTTGACGGCGACGGCGATCTGGATCTGGTTCTGAAATCGCGAACGGCTCCGCAACTGCGGATGCTGCGGAATGACACTCCTGCTGGCGCTCGTGGACTGATTGTCGAACTGCAAGGCGCCTCAGCGAATCGCGACGCTGTGGGCGCAGCCGCGACGCTGATCACCAATCGCGGACGCCGTCTGCTGCGCGTCGTGCGCTCCGGATCGGGATTTCTGTCGCAATCCAGTCGTCGGCTCCACTTCGGCTTGCCTGAAGGCGAGCAGGCGCAGACGATCGAGATCGTTTGGCCCGGAGGTGAGCGCCAAACCATCTCGCCGCCGCAGCGGGGCGCATTCCGAATCCGCCAGGGAGCGGCGATTGAACCGCTGGCCCCTCCGAAGGCCCCCGCTCTTGCGCCTCCAACCGAGCCGTTTACGGAGCGTCCATGGCTGGCTGAGCCTGTTGCCAACGTTGACGCGCAACTGAAGCCTTACCGGGGCAAGAAGGTTCTGCTTAATCTTTGGGCGTCCTGGTGCCCACCCTGCCGTACGGAACTCGACGAGTTCACCAGGCGCTCAGCCGAATTCACTAAGGCCGACGTCCAGGTTGTTCTTCTCTCCGTCGAGGAAGACAAGCCCGCGCCTGCCGGACTGCCGTTCCCCAGCCTGAAGGCGGATAACCGAACTATCGGCGTTTACTCGGTTCTGTACCGCAACCTCTTCGATCGGCGGCGCGATCTCGCGCTGCCCATCAGCTTTCTCATCGACGAGAGCGGCAACCTGATCAAGATCTATCAGGGCTCCGCTTCCGTTGAAGACATCACGGCCGATGCGGCAGCCACCAAGCGTCCGGCTCTTCCGTTCGATGGCGCGCGATATACGGAGCCGCCGTCGCGCAATTACAACGACCTCGCAACCGCGATGGCGGAGCGCGGCTTCCAACCGGAGGCGCGGGCCCTGTTTGAGACGGCGCTTGCCCGTGGCCGCACCGGCTATGAGCTTTACAACAACTACGCCGGCCTCCTCATTGCTGGCGGTGATTTCGCGCAGGCGGAGAAACTGCTCCGCGCTTCCATCCGGGACAATTCGAATCAGGCGAGTTCCAACGCCAACCTGGGACTGCTTCTGATGGATCGCGGACGTGCGGAAGAAGCGATCCCTTTCCTTGAGAAAGCTGTCGAACTGCAACCCGACGACGCGCGCTCGCGCCGTTCGCTTGCGTCACACTTCAATGACGCGGGCATCGATCACATGCAGGCAAACCGGCCTGCCGAAGCTTTGCGGGCTTTCAAGCGGGCTGCGGCCGCCGATCCGTCGGACCCTGCCGCGCAGATGAATCTCGCTCTGTACTACGCGCAAGCCGGCGATGTCGCTCAATCGCGCAGCATCCTCCAGCAGCTTCTGAAACAAACACCCGGACATCAGCCCGCGAAAGACTTGCTGCGGCAGCTTCCGTAACTTCGACGCCGATGTCCTCGTCCAGGATGTTCATAGTGGGTCTTTTGCGTGTTGCCGCTCTCTTCGCGGTCGCCGTGGGCGTCTGTTCCGCCGCAGTCACGCTTACGGCTCTTCCCGCCGGATCGAAGTTCGCCGACGCAGCCGCTCCGGAAGCTCTTCGCCTTGCCTGCTCGCCCGACCGGGAAGGGTTGCCGATCTTCTTTCACGAGAAGCGCTTGCCTTTCGAACCCGCCCTCGTCCGCGCGCGTGGCGCGCAGTGGTGCCACCTCTACTACGAGCCAACCCTGCCCGGTTTCCGCGCGTCGCCAGACAACGCGCCCGTAAGCGAGTTGTTCCTGGACCTGCTTCTCCCGGGCTTTCTTTCGCTACGTACGGAGCGGTATGGCGACCCGCTGGATATCGCGCGTCAAATGATTCCGCTTATTCCGCGAGCCATCTCTGTCCACCTGGGCATGCCGCAGAATCAGGAGCGCGTTTACTACGACCGGGCGCTCCCGTTTCACTTTCCGGACTCGCGGCACAAGTTCTCCTTCCGGGAGAACCAATGGGACCAGAAGAATCCGTGGGTACAGGACTATCTGAAGTCCGGCTCCGTCGACGGGCAATCGAAGATTCTGGTGACGCGCCTGGCATTTGAAAGCCGCCCCGAGAATGGTCCGTTGATGAAGCCGATGCTGGACTCCATCCGCGAGGATCGCTTTGCACGATCGAAGCTTTCATGGGACGGCGGCGACTTGCAGTTCGTCCACAGTCCGCGCGATCCGTCGCGCATCCTGCTGGTTTATGGAGATTCGGCGCGGAAATATTGGGGACAAAGCCTCTCTCCCGCCGAGTTCGTCTATGTGTTGAAAGTTGAGTTCGGCGCCGACGATGCGGCAGATTTCACCGACGTCACTTCGCACGTGGATTACTTCGTGACGTTTCTTCCGGAGGACAACATTGCGCTGGTGTCGCAGCCTGAGCGGGAAAATTTCGAGATCGCCCGGGCCGCAGCCGGCGCTCTATTGAAGCATTACGGGACGACTCCACCCCGGGAGGTTGTTGCGCTGGAGCGGCTGCTAAGCGCGCGTGACGAGGCCTTGGGGCCGAACCTTCCCAGGATCCGCGCGGCGCTCAACTCCATCCGCGAACGCTCCCACGAATGGACGGCTCCCATGGACCCGGCCATCGAACAACGAGTCGCGGCTTATGCCGAGGCGGCCTGCAAGGGACGACCCACCGATTGCGCCAGTCCCGGAAGCATCGCCAAACTGCTGGCCACGGATCGCGAGCTGCTGCGAGATTGGTCACGAAGCGCGATCGGTTCGCTTAGCGCCGAAGTGCTGGCCCCACGAATCGCCGCCATCGTGGAGAGCCAGCTACCCGGCTTCAAAGGTTCGGTGCAGTCGATCGTCGATGGCAATGCGCGCGAGCTGGAACAACTTGGTTTCCGTGTCGTGCGCGTTCCGAGGCTGGCGGGTGACCCGGTTCTGAAGCCGAAGTGGCCCGGCGTCAGCTATGTCAACTCGACGCTGATTGACCGGACACTATTCATGCCGGAATTCGGACTGGGTGAAGCGGAGTGGGCGTTGTTCGACCGCATCCGCGCACAGATCCCGGCGAAGTACCGCGTCGTGCCGGTCTACGCCCGCCACGTTCTGCTCTACAACGGCGGGATCCACTGCGTCTCCGGTCTCATCCGCGCGCCGTGACGGGCTGCGAATCTAATTCACAGACAGGCTAAGCTCGCGAAGATCCTGTCCGCCCGAGTCCTTCACGCGAAGCCAGTACTGGCCCTGGGCAAGGCCTTTCGAAGCCTCAATCGCCGCACGCCCCGATTCCGGAGCCGCCGTCGTGCGCAGCACCACCTTGCCGTTCGCGTCCACCAATTCCAGCGTGCAGCAGTTTTCGCTCGCCAGTCCGCTAAGGTCTATTTCAAGGCGCAGGGGCTGCCGCGCGGTCGCGACGCCTCCACCGGCTTCCTCGGCGGCTCCGCGATAGGCCGACAATTCAACGGTCTGAAGCTCACCCGATCCCGTGCGAAGCGAAGGCGCCAGGGCGATGGTGAGAAGCGCCAGCGCTCCCGCGGCCGCCCATGCGGGACGCCGGATCCAGGCCCAGCTTAGCGAGGGCTCGCTGTACTTTTCTTCGCTGCGAAGGTCGCGCGTGGCTTGACGCGCGGCCTTCAGGAATCCGTCCAGGTCGGCGATCCGCTGCTGGCAGGATTCGCAAAGCAGGACATGCTCTTCGATACCGGCGGCTTCTTCCTCTTCAAGCCGGTTCAGACAGTAGAGTTCGAGAATTTCTTCCCCGGGGTGCGATGTGAAAGCGGAAAACTTCGTCATCTCTTGAATCTCCTCTGGCTGCCAATCCGTGGGGCGCGGAGGAACAGCCACCCCGTTAGTGTCCATCTGGCCCCTTTTTTCTCAGAAATAGCGCCGACAGTCCGCTGCGGACCACCCGCCGCTTTCCTAACTCGCCAAACCGCGCCTTGGCCCTCGATTTCAGCAGCCTGAACTGCGTCTCCGTCAGATCCATTTCATCGCAGATTCGTTCTTGCGTCTGCTCCTGAAGATAGAACCGGGTCAAAATTTCCCGGTCTTTCTTGGAGACGCTGTCCAGAACTGACCGCATAATCTCGGCGTTCTGCTGGTCGATGGCGGTCTGTTCCGGGTTGCTCTTCCCGTCGCTAACCCAGTTGCCCGCCTCGACATCGACCTGCTCCCGCCGGGCCTGGATGGCGTGCCCGATGTAGCCGGCCACCTGCCGCCGCACGATGGTCCGGACGAAGCCCATCAGCCGTTCCGGGTCTCGCAGATCGCCCCGCTTGATGGCCTGGATCACGGCCACATACGTGTCGTGGACCTTGTCGTCCACTTCCTGGGACTGCAACTGACGGCACAGGTAGAAACGGATTCCACGCGAGAACAGAACGTAGAGTTCCGACATCGCGGCGTCGTCCCCGGCCTGTATCCGTTCCACCAAGGGAGTCCACTGTTTGGCTTCCGCCTCTAAGGGCGCTGGTTCGTCGGGCAATGGTTCGGCCTTTTCCGGCTGGCTCAAAGCAGACATGTTCAACCTTTCGACATTAAGAAAAACGCGGCCCAGTACCGGGGCGAACTGCGCCACCCGTTGGACCGCAACATATCCAGTTGGGCCGCCCGCAGGGAAGTGCTGGCGGCAAACGGCACGCTCCGCTCCGCGGCGGAGGCGTAGTGGCGGTAGAAACTTCGAAATAACTCGCCCTGATCGTCCGGCGTGGGCCACAGGGAGGCGGCAACGCCCGACGCTCCTCCGGCCAGCCAGGACCGGGTGAGACCCATCAGGCCCGCTCCGGCGATCACCTGTCCCGCGCCCGACTGGCAGCCGCTAAGCACCACCAGGTCAGCCCGTACGCCCATCGCCCCGATCTTCTCGATCCCGACAAGTCCTGGATCACGCGTCCCCGGGGCAATGCCTAGAGCGATCAGCGTCCTCGACGGGTCCTCCGCAGATCGCACGAAATGCGTGGCGAAGTGTAGAACTCCCACGGGTTGCGACAGCACGGCGGCCAACCGCTCCTCCGTCGCCTCGGAGCCGCGCAGAATCACGGCGTGGTCGCTGAAAGCGCGCGCGCAGGCGTCGATTTCCTGTCCGCTGCCCACCAGCCGCGCGAGTTCGAACGCAGGTTTGGCGCTGCCACGGTAACGGCTATCCGCCCGGTTGTATACCGGGTCGCCAATGCCCACGAAGACTCTCCTCTCTGGTGGACGGTCAGCCGCCAAAAACAGGCTCGGCGCGATGCGGATTGAGCGGGTCTCAACCAGATAACGCACGTCGCTTCCTGTCTTGTCTACGGGCAGGGCGGCCAACGGCAGCTCAAAAAGGCTGCCATCGAGTACAAGCGTCCAGACCGTGCTAGTGCGTCCCTCCCGGGATATCTCTCCAAAAATCTGGGAATAGAGGGAGTGGCCAGTCGTTGGACCGGATTCGGAAGCCGAGATCGCCTCGCGGAAAGCTTTGGCCTCCCGCTCGATCAAGGTCCGATCCGGCAGGCGCGTAAGCCGGACGAAGCCGGGACGCAGCTCCCATCTATAAGAAGCGGGGCCGCCAAGGTAGAAGCTGAGAACCGTGTCGCCCTCACGGAGGCTGGCCATGCGCTTCCGGGCCAGGGCAAAGGGATCCGATGGCGGAATCCAGGCCTGCCCCTCGGTGGCCAGTTCGGCTTCGTGGTCAAGAACCGCGCCGCGAAGCCTGGCGATTCGCTCCTCGGCCTCCGCACTCACCTTGCGGCCCATCACGGAGGCCTCCGCCGTTTGCAGAGCTTGAACCTTGCCGTGATACGCCACCGTTTCCGGCGCGCCGGGGTTCAGCGTGGTGGCTCGCAGGCTGGCAAGGCGGCTTTCTTCCGCCGCTACCAAAGCCTCGAACGCCAGCTTGGAGTCGCGGGTTTGGATCGCCTGTTCGGCGGCAAAGTGTATGAATGAGGAGCGCAACCGCTCCAGCCCGCCTTCCCAGTGGGCGGGCAGCAGTCCCGCCGGAAGCACTTCCACGCGCCACCGCCGGGTGTAGTCCAGCGCCGCCCGGAAGTCGGCCAGCGCTTCGCGTGCATTGCCGGACGCCGCGTTCACGCGTGCCCGCTCCGCATACAGCTCGTAGATCGGGGTCTTCCGCGAGTTCGTGCGCTGGGATTCGATGGCGCGCGTAAGCGCCGCCAAGGCTTCCGAATTCAGGCCCTGCCGGGCAAACAGGACGCCCAGGCTACGGTTGGAAAGGGCTAGGTCTTCGGGAATGGAGGCCGTGCGAATGGCATGCGCCTCCATCAGCAGTTTCGCCGCTTCCGCAAGGTCGCCCCGGTCTATCAGCGCCAGGCCGAAATGATCCCGGGCGGCCGCCTCCTGCTGCGGACTCTTCAGGCCGTGGGCTTCTTCAATGGCAAGCCGGAAATAATGATCGGACCGTTCGGTTTTCTTCAGGCGGTGATAAGAATTTCCCAGGTGCAGGGAGACCCAGGCGCGCGTCGAGCTGGGTTCTTTCGGGAGCTTCGTCAGTACCTCCTCACCAATAGAAACCGTGCGCTCAAAGTCGCCCATTACGCCGTAAATCAGGGCGATATTCGCGGAGGCGATGGCCGCGTTCTGGGAATCGTCCAACTCTTCGGCGATCTGCCGCGCCGCGAGATATGTCTGCATCGCCTTCTGGTAAGAGAAGGTGACCAGATAGCAGTTGGCGAGGTTGTTCTTGATCTTCAGCGCGCCCTTCCGGTCACCGGCTTCGGTGGCCAGCGCGTCTGCATTCTCAAAGAGAGATCGAGCTTCCGAGAACTGTCCGGCGGTGTACTTCTCGTGCGCTTTGCGGGCTAGGTCGCGGGCGGGAATGTTGGCGGGAACGTGAGATCTGCGGGCGGTGGAAGCACTACCGAAGGATGTTGCAAGCAGGATTGCTACGGCGAAGATGGTGAGGGTACGCAAGGATCACCAGAAAACACGCTATGAAATCAACGGTCGCGTTTTCAGGCGTCCCTGCGGGGCTGTGTAGGCTACACAACCCGCTGGGAGTATATTAGCAGAAGCTCCCGGGCTAAGACCGGGGCATTTGTGGAAAACTTGTGGACGAGGGCCGAATAAACGCCCTCGAATCTTCGCTGATCATCGCCCGGTGCGGCCCGGGCTCCAAGCGGAATTTAGCGGAAAAGGTCGATGAAATCCGGCGGCATCGGGATCGGGAAAATATCAGGCATTGAGCCTCCTTTTAACCGTGTTTTTGCCGGCTCGAATCCGGCTGCGGTCACAGACTAGATCGGGCCTCCGGAAGAAATCCTTTAGGGCCCCCTAAGCTGTTTTCCGCAAACAACTTAAAAACTTCCCGCCCCCGCGATCTCCGGATTTCCTTAGCTGCCTTGCTAAGCTGAACTTGTATGCGTCGTTTCGCGCCGGTGATCGGAATCGTGATCGCTGGAATCGCGGCGGCCATCGCGCTGGTCTATGTGCAGTCGCGCGCCCAGCAGGTGGGCACTGCGTCCCAACCCCCCGCCCGCCTTCCGGAAACGCTAAATGCCTCCGCCTCCGGATGGGAGTGGAGTTATTCCGCCGCCGGCCGGCCGATGATCGAGGTGCGCGCCAAGGACTTCAAGCATGTGCGGGACCCGTCCGTCTTCGACCTTGAAGGTGTCGAGCTGCGGATTTTTCACCAGGAAGGGCAGAAGTTCGACCGCGTCGTCAGTCCCAAGGCGCGGTTCTCGCTTGGCGAGGGGACACTAAAGTCCGACACGGATGTCGAGATCACCATGGGCCTGACGGAAGGCGATGCGCCGGCGGGCAGGCTGATTGGCATTCAGTCGTCCGGCGTCACCTTCGAGAACAAAACCGGGCGCGCCGAGACGGACCAACATGCCACTTTCTCGCTGGACGTGGGGCAGGGTGAGGCGGACGGCGCAACCTACGATCCACAAACCCGCGAGTTGCATCTGAAAAGAAACGTGAAGCTGATCTGGCGCGGGCACGATTCCTCGTCCCCGCCGATGTACATCGAAGCCGGTGAGCTCGTTTACAAGGAAGCCGACGAGAAGATCTACCTGATGCCGTGGTCGAAATTCTCCCGGCAGAACCTGGTCATGACCGGCGGGTCGGCCGAAATTCGGCTCGAAAACGGCAATATCCGGCTGGTGTCGGCAGGAGAGGCTTCCGGAGTCGATACCCAAGAGACGCGCCAGGTGGAGTTCGCGGCTGACCAGTTGGAGATGATCTTCGCCGATGGCGGCGTCGTCCAGAAGATCACCGGACAGACCAACGCCCGGTTGCGCAGCACATCGAAAACGGCGAAAACTACCGTAACGTCCGACCGGCTGGACATGAGCTTTGCCGGATCGAACGGCGGTGCAACGCTCCGGCAGGCGGTTGCGTCAGGTAAGGGCGTGGCGGAATCGGTGCCAGTGGCCGCGCCGGGTGCGCCGCGGCCCGAAACGCGGTTGCTGAAGGCCGAAGTGATCGAAATGAAAATGCGCGAAGGCGGTGAAGAGATCGAACAGATCGACACCCACGCGCACGGCACCCTGGAGTTCCTGCCCAACCGGCCCGGCCAACGCCGCCGGCTGATGGAAGGGGAACGGATGTCGATCGAGTATGGCGCTGGCAATCAGCTTCAATCCTTCCGCAGCGTGCAGGTGGCCACCACGACGGAGCCCGATCCGGCGGTGAAAGGCTCTCTCCGGCAGCGTACCTGGAGCCAGGACCTGAAGGCCGATTTCGATCCGAAGTCCGGCAGTCTTTCGCGTTTGGAACAGTGGGGCAAGTTCCGCTACGAAGAAGGGGAGCGGCAGGCGAAGAGTGAGCGGGCCGTGATGGACTCCTCCAAGAACGTAATCACGCTCACCGGCGCCGCGCGCGTTTGGGACCCCGGCGGGTCCACCGATGCCGAGCGCATCGAGATGGATCAGAAGAGCGGCGCAACCCAGGCCAGCGGACAGGTAAAGACCGTTCGCGTTCCGGAGGAGAAGGGCGAAAATACCATCCGCGCCGCCGGCGACCGCATGACCACCTCCGACGGCAACCGCAAGATCCGCTACGAAGGACAGGCGCGCGTCTGGCAGGGCGAGAACCGTGTCGAAGGCGCGGAGATCGAGATCGACCGGACGGCGCAGTTGCTGCTGGCGAAGGGCGCTGTGTCCCACACGATGAAAGACGGGAAATCCGCCGGGGCGACGGTTGTGAAAGCCGATTCGATGCGTTACTCAGACCGCGAGAAGGCGGCCTTCTATAAAGGCAATGTCGTTCTGAACCGCACCGGCCTCGTCGTACGGTCCGACAGCCTGCGCGCCTACCTGGACTCCGGCCGAACCGAGGAAACGTCAGCCACCTTGCCGGACTCGGGGCTCGACCGGGCATTCGCCGAAGGCAATGTCGAGATCGTTCAACAGGACGGGCGGCGGCAGCGGGCGGGCGTGGGGTCGGTTGCGGACTACTACGTTACGGACAACCGCGTCGTGCTGGATGGCGCTCCCGCACAGTTGACGGATTCTTTGCCCGGCCTACGGCCCACCGTCACGCGCGGCCGCAAATTGACCTGGTTTGGCAACGCTGATAAGCTTCTGGTTGACGGGGCGGATAGCCAGCCCGCCGTCAGTTCTCTGCGCCGAAAGAAATGATCCTCAACGGCGAACCCCAGTCATGATTACGCTTCGGACGGCTGAAATCTCGAAGGCCTACGGAGGCCGCCGCGTCGTGGATGGCGTGTCGGTTTCGGTGGAGCAAGGCGAGGTTGTCGGCCTTCTGGGACCCAACGGCGCGGGCAAGACGACATCGTTCTACATGATCGTCGGATTGATCAGCCCCGATTCCGGCGCGGTTCTTCTTGACGATGCCGACCTTACCGCGCAGCCCATGTACCAGCGGGCCCGGCGCGGCATCAGCTACCTTCCACAGGAACCGTCGGTTTTCCGGAAACTGACGGTCGAGGAGAATCTGCTGGCAATCCTGGAGACGCTGCCCCTCTCCGGGCGGGAACGCCGGGAACGCATGAACCGCCTGATCGAGCAGTTGGGTCTGGAGAAGGTCCGCCTCAGCAAGGGCTACATGCTGTCGGGCGGTGAGCGCCGCCGCGTCGAGATCGCCAGATCGCTGGTGATTGAACCCAAGTTTCTCCTGCTGGACGAGCCGTTTTCGGGTATCGATCCGATCCAAGTGCTGGAGTTGCAGAAGATCATCTCGGAGCTGAAGCGTTCGGGCATCGGCATCCTCGTCACCGACCACAATGTTCGCGAGACATTGGCCGTCACAGACCGCGCGTATATCATCAACAACGGAAAAATCTTCCGCGCCGGGTCTCCTGAAAGCCTTCACCGCGATCCGGAGGTGCGCCGGGTTTACCTGGGCGAAGGTTTTCAGATGAGCTTCGAAACACGATCCGCGTAGGCAGCGGTGATAACCTGAGAGTGCCTGCGATGAGCACTCTTTCCCCCCGGCTGAGTCTTCGTCTTACCCAAAAGCTGGCTCTCACTCCAGGGCTGGTGCAGATGGTTACGATGCTCCAGTACAACCGTCTGGAGCTGAAAAACATGATCAGCCAGGAACTGGCCGAGAATCCTGTTCTCGAAGAATCGCAGGAGAGCGACGAGGCCACCCAGGAAGAAATTCAGGCCCTGCTCGAAGCGGAGCGGATGGCCGATCCCGCCGACGCCAATCTGTTGGAGATGATCGGGCGGGAGGTGGACGAACCGGAGCACGAAGTTTCCGCCGTTCCTGTCGACGTACCTGCCGAGCCCGTTGAGGCAGAAGCTCCCAAGGAGGCGGCCGACACATTTGACGAGATCGATTTCGGCAGCTTCTTCGACGAGTATCTCGACCCGGGTTTTCGCAGCCCTTCCGGCGAGGTGACAGAGCGCGCGTCGTTCGACACTTTCCTTTCGGCGCCCGTCACGCTGTCCCAGCACTTGGAGCAGCAGTTGGCGCTGATCGTGCTGACGCCTGCGCAGCGGGAGGCGGCCGAGACGATCATCGGCAACCTGGATGAAAACGGCTACCTGATGGTGTCGATCGAAGAGATCGCGTCGGAGGCCAACTGCACGCTGGAAGTGGCCACGGAGGCCTTGCGGTTCGTCCATTCGCTTGACCCGTCGGGCGTCGGCGCTCGCGACCCGCGCGAATCCCTGCTGCTTCAGTTGGAAGCACGCGCTGGCAGGGGTGGTGTGGCGTGGCAGATCATCGGCCGGCACATCGCCCTTATTCAAACGAAGCAGTTTCGCGAGATCGGCCGCCTGCTAAGCCGCCCGCAGGAGCATATCGACATCGCTCTGCGAGTCATTCGTCAACTGGACCCTTATCCGGGGCTGCGCTATTCCGGGGTTCCGCCGCAGAACGTTGAGCCCGACGTACACATCTTCAAGGAAGGCGACGACTACATCGTGCAGATGAACGATGACGACATTCCGCCGCTGCGGCTGAACCCTTCGTACCGGAAAATGCTGGACCGGTCTCAGACGACGGACCAGGAGATCAAGGACGCCCGGGGCTATATTCGCGAGCGCTACAACTCCGCCCTTCAGCTTCTAAAGAACATTGAGCAGCGGAAGCAGACCATCCTGAAAGTCTGCCAGACTCTCGTTGCCAGGCAGCCGGAGATGCTCGACAAGGGGATCGACTTTCTGAAGCCGATGATGATCAAGGATGTGGCGGAGGAAATCGGCGTTCACCCTTCCACCGTCAGCCGGGCCGTCGCGGGAAAGTACGCGGATACGCCGCAGGGGGTTTTCGATCTGCGCCTGTTCTTCTCGGAAGCCGTCCAAGGCTCCGCCGGCGCCGAAACGCCTCTGCTGGTGGTGAAGCGCAAGGTGAAGCGGATGATCGAAGAAGAAGATACCGGTCACCCGCTAACCGATGAACAGATCACGGCGCTGTTAAACGACGAGGGCATCGTGGTTACTAGGCGGACCGTGGCCAAATATCGCGAGGATCTGAACATTCCGTCCACGCATCAGCGGCGCGTGCGGGCCTAGAGTCTCAAGATTATGAAGGTGAACTACACCGGCAAGCCACCGGAAATTACCGTCCTGGAGAAGAAAAAGATCCAGGCGCGGATTGATCGAATCGCCAAGCTGGTTGATGGCCGCGGAGAGAAGGAAATCCGGATCTTCTTCCACGCACAGAAGCGTGAGATCAAGGCGGAGGCCACGCTGAACTATCATGGCCACGCCGCCATTGGCATCGCCACCGGCACTGAAGTGTTCAAGGCCTTGGCGGACGCGCTCGACAAGCTGGAAAAGCAGGTGCTGAAGATGCGGGCGAAGTGGCGCGACACCACGCGCACTCCCGAAGCAAAGCTCGCCGCCGCGCCACCGGAGCCGAAGATTGAGTCTGCCGCCGGACCCAGAATTAGCCGCGTCGTCGTTCGCAAGAAGCCGATGACTGTAGACGAAGCGCTGCTGGTGATTGGCCCGAAGGTGGACTACTTTCCGTTTCGCGACATCGAGACCGGCCAGCTCTCGGTTCTCATCCGCCGCGGCGCCGGCCAGTTCGATTTAGTCGAAAGCTAATTGGCCTTCGTATGAACAAGCGTGGCGCTTCCGCGAAGGCTGTTGCGCCTGAGCTGGTAATCATCACGGGAATCAGCGGCTCCGGCAAAGGCACCGTCCTGCGCGCGTTTGAGGATCACGGCTACTACGCGGTGGACCACCTTCCCGTGGATCTGCTGCCCATGTTCGCCGACCTTACGCGGAAGGCAACGGAAATCCGCCGCGCGGCCATCGTCATTGATGTGCGCGAAGGACAGGCGCTCGACCGCTTTCCCGAAGTCTTCCGGAAGGTGCAGAAGAAAACCCGGGCGACGCTGGTGTTCCTTGAAGCCAACGACAAGGTGCTGCTGCGGCGGTATTCGGAAACCCGCAGGCCGCATCCAATGGGCCGCACTTCCGTCATGCGCAGCATCACTGACGAGCGCAAGCGGCTTCGCAAGATCCGCACGCTTGCAGAGCTGGTGATCGACACTTCCGATTCCACTGTTCAGCAGTTGCGAAGTCTGGTGGAGGAAAAGTTCGCCGGCTCCGCCGGCGTCTCGCTATCCACTTCCCTGATCAGCTTCGGCTTCAAGAACGGAATTCCTTCCGAGGCCGACATGGTGTTCGATGTCCGCTTCCTTCCCAACCCGAACTATCTGCCGGATCTCAGGCCAAAGTCCGGCAAGCATCCCGCCGTCGCGCGCTACATGCGCAGCTTCGAGCAGACAGAGGAGTTCATTTCCCGCGCCGCCGATCTTCTTGCTTATCTGATTCCGCACTACGAAGCGGAGGGAAAGCGCTACTTGACGATCGCCTTCGGATGCACGGGCGGCCACCACCGCTCCGTCATGATTGCCGAAGAAGTGACGAAGCGTCTTGCCAAGTCGGGCTTCGCCGTCCGCGGGTCGCATCGCGACATCAAGAAAGAATACTAACCTCCGTTCACACTTTGCGCCTGTCCGTAGCTTTTGGAGTTGTCCGGTTTTATTGACACGCTAGTTGTCCGGTTTGGTTTCAGGCAGCCCTCTTCGCCTTTTTGGGAGAGAGAGGGCGAGTCGTCGTCGGGGCGGTGGGAAAGTGGGAATCGCCGGCGGCG
>JBGTFZ010000038.1:0-5982 GCA_041746955.1 Bryobacteraceae bacterium | reverse complement strand
ACCGAAGAGATCATGTAGGCCGCTTTGGAACGTTTTCGCCCCGCCATGTTTTATACCTTAGCCCACATTTCCGAGCGTGGGTCCTCTGGATCCTGCTTCGCCAGGTCACGCAGCAGTTCGCGGGTGCGTTCGTCGGCCGTGTCCGGCTGCTCAATATAAATCTCGACAATCTGGTCGCCCCGGGTGTCTTTGCGCTGGTTCAGGACGCCCTTCTCGCGCAGCCGGAGCTTGGCGCCGTTCTTCGTCCCCTGCGGAATCTTTAGAAGCGCCTTGCCGTCGAGCGTCGGCACCTCGATCTTGGTGCCCAGCCCCGCCTCGGCAACCGTAATAGGAACGCGAATCTCTATATTGTCGCCCTCGCGATGGAAGAACGGATGCGGCGTCACGCGGATCGTGATGTAAAGGTCGCCCGCCGGCGCACCCATCGTTCCCGCGTTGCCCTTGCCCGCGACGCGGAGCCGAGAGCCGGATTGAACGCCCGCCGGGATGCGAATCTCTACCGAATCCGGTTTCGAAATTCGCCCTTCGCCCCGGCACACCGGGCACGCATTGGCGATCTTTCCACGGCCCCCGCACTTGGGGCAGTTGATGGTGAACCGCATCGCGCCCACCATCTGTTCCACATTGCCGGAGCCGCCGCATTCCGGACACGCCAGCGAACCGCCGGAGCCTTCTCCGCGCCCGTCGCAGGCGTAGCAGATCTCCTGCCTTTGAATGTTCAGCTTTACCTGGGTGCCGCGAATCGCCTGCCAGAAGTCCACGTCCAACGCGTACTCCAGATCGACGCCGCGCTCTGGAGCCTTCGCCTGCTGATGCTTGCCTCCGAAGAACTGCCCGAACAGATCCTTGAACGACGTTCCGGCGGCGTCGGGACCCTGCGGCCGGGCGCCTCCCGTGCGTCCACCGGCGGTCTGATTGAAAGCGTCGGAAAAGTCGAACCCTTCAAACCCGAATCCCTGCCCCGCCTGGCCCGCCGGACCTCCGTTCGGCTTTACCTGATCGGAGTAGAACCCGTACTGATCGAACATCTGGCGCTTCTTGGCGTCGGCCAGGATGTCGTAGGCTTCCTGGACCTTCTTGAAGCGTTCTTCGGAAGCCTTGTCGCCGGGATTCAAGTCTGGATGGAACTTCCGCGCCAGCCGCTTGTAGGCCTTGCGGATCTCGTCGACGGAGGAAGACTTGGCTACGCCTAAAGTCTTGTAGTAGTCTTCCTGGGCCGCCATTATCGCTCTCGCGCTTGATCGCTAGCTCTTCTTATCGTCGACGTCGACAAATTCCGCATCGACGACATCGTCCGCCTTCTTCTCCTCCGCCGCCGGGTCCGGCGTAGGTCCGCCAGCGGGGCCACCGGCAGCCGAGTCGGTTGAGGAGGTCTTATACATCGCCTCCGCCAGCTTGTGGCTGGCCTGGGTTAGCGTTTCGACAGCCTTGTTGATCGCCTCGACGGAGCCCGCGCCGATCGCATCCTTGGTCTCCTTCAAGGACGCCTCGACCTTTACAGCTTCCTCTTCACCGATCTTCTCGCGATGCTCCTTCAGCATCTTCTCGACGTTGTAGACCATGGCGTCGGCGCGGTTGCGCGCCTCAATCTCGTCGCGCTTGCGGCGGTCGTCTGCGGCGTGGGACTCCGCGTCCTTCGCCATCTTGTCCACTTCCTCTTTGGAAAGTCCCGAAGAGGAAGTGATGGTGATCTTCTGCTCGTTATTTGTCGCGCGGTCCTTGGCCAGGACGTTCAAGATGCCGTTCGCATCGATGTCGAACGTCACTTCGATCTGCGGGACGCCGCGCGGCGCCGGCGGAATGCCGGTCAACTGGAACACGCCCAGCAGGCGGTTGTCGGAAGCCATCGACCGCTCACCCTGGAAGATCTTGATATCCACCGACGGCTGGCTATCGGACGCCGTCGAGAACACCTCGCTCTTCTTGGTCGGGATCGTGGTGTTGCGCTCAATCAGCTTCGTGAAAACACCGCCCAGGGTCTCAATTCCCAGCGACAACGGAGTGACGTCCAGCAGCAGGACATCCTTCACTTCGCCGCCCAGCACGCCGCCCTGCACGCCCGCGCCGATGGCCACCACTTCGTCCGGGTTGACGGTGCGGTTCGGCTCCTTGCCGAACAGGTCCCGCACGATCTCCTGCACGCGCGGAATCCGCGTCGATCCGCCCACCAGAACCACTTCGTCGATCTGCGACGGCGAAAGCCCCGCGTCGGACAGCGCCTGCTTGCAGGGGCCGGAAGACCGCTGCAGGATTTCCTCGATCATCATCTCGAAGCGCTTGCGGGTGAGATTCTTCACCATGTGCTTCGGGCCCGTGGACGGATCGCCGTAGATGAACGGCAGATTGATTTCCGTTTCGAGCGTATTCGACAACTCAATCTTCGCCTTCTCGGCGGCTTCCTTCAGCCGCTGCAGCGCCATCTTGTCCTTCGATAGGTCGGTGCCTTCCTCGCTCTTAAACTCCGAGATCAGCCACTCAACAATCTTGTGGTCGATGTTGTCGCCGCCAAGGTGTGTGTCGCCGTTGGTCGACTTCACTTCAACGACGCCATCGCCCACCTCAAGAATCGAGATGTCGAACGTGCCGCCGCCAAAGTCATAGACCGCGATGATCTGATCGTTCTTCTTGTCCAGCCCGTAGGCCAGCGCCGCAGCGGTCGGTTCGTTGATGATGCGCTTGACTTCCAGTCCCGCGATCTGCCCGGCGTCTTTCGTCGCCTGCCGCTGCGCGTCGTTGAAGTAGGCGGGAACGGTGATGACGGCCTCGGTCACTTTCGTGCCGAGATAAGCTTCCGCCGCCTGCTTCAGCTTCTTCAGCACCATTGCCGAGATTTCCGGGGGCGACCACAGCTTGCCGTTGATGTCTACGCGCGCGTCGCCGTTCTCGCCGGGAACGATCTTGTAGGGGACGAGCTTGGTTTCTTCACCCACTTCGTCAAAGCGGCGGCCCATAAAGCGCTTGATCGAATAGATAGTGTTTTCGGGGTTGGTAACCGCCTGACGCTTGGCCACTTGGCCGACGAGTTGATCGCCGCCCTTCGCAAAACCCACGACGGACGGCGTAGTGCGGGCGCCCTCCTGATTGGCGATGACGACGGGCTGGCCACCCTCCATGACGGAGACGACGGAGTTGGTGGTGCCGAGATCGATTCCGATGATTTTTCCCATAGTTTTGTGTGCGTTGGCGATTAGCCTATGTTCATTATGAATGCTGAGTGGGTCGTTGTCAAGTTCGAGACGGGTGGACTTTTGAACACTTGAAAGATTAAAGCTCTTGATTTTTGTGGGGGGGGTACTCTCAGAACTATGTCGGCGACAACCTGTCCCCGAGTGGACTCGAGAATTTCTATTCTTTTGACTGTATTCGGCCTCTGCCAATCCGGCCCCTGCTATAGTCAAACCGTCTTTTACTCGCTTCCTTATGAAGTCCAAACATTGTACTTGGTATGCCAGTCGGGAGGAGTGTACCTTCAGTACTGTGACGTTAACGGAACAGTGTCACCGATTCCGAATACCGGAGGCCATATGCACGAGGGCGTCCCAAGATATGGCAACCCGCGCCAAGGCTCACTTTATCCGGCGTCGGGAAACACTGGCGCGCAAGGCTTTGTGACAACTCAGTACGGAGCAACTCGAATCGCGCAAACCGAAACGATTCGAGCATGCGCTGCGGGCGGTGGGTGCTCCGACGTTTCGATGATCGTTAGACGTCCAAATCTTCAACAACTCTGGGCCGGATGGGCTCACGTGATGATAGGCGCCACGCCGATTTATCCGTACAACCATTTTTATCAGACAGGCGCGCACGCTGATGCGATCAAGGTCGTGGAGCAATACGCAATAGAGTATAAGGATCTTACTGTCCCGACTGTGCCCGAGCTGTGGGAGCCGGTGGGCGTCAACGACTCCTCACTTCCGACGGGTGGCGTATTCGATATCTGCGCCACTAACTCCGGTTGTCTACCCAATCCGCAGAATCCCGCCGGAGGCGCCAATCCATGGAGCGGCCCTCACCAGTCTGGCTCGCACGACATTGGGGAAGCTTTTGACGTGCGAGCGAACAACGGCGTCAACAACATCATCCCAAGCCTGACGGTTAAAGATCGCTTCCGCCAGATTTGTCGTGAGCGAGGTTTTCCGATAGCTCTGCACGAGTCGATTGGTTCTTCGAATGAACACATCCATTGCGCACGTTTTTAAAGAAGGGGCTAAATGAACGATCTGTTGAGATTTTTTGCTGTCGTCGCTTCGGTTCAGTTTTTCGCAGTGAGCGCACAAACCGTCGCGACTTTGTCCTTAGTGCCACTTCACCCTTCGCCTGGGTCTGCGTTTCCAGAGGCCGTGAAGGACCGTAGCATCTTTCTAACGCGGAACGGCACGTATTTGCTCTCTTATCGGCCTTCCGGCCTTTCGAATCAGGTTGGTTCCAGCGGACGGGTTGAGGTGCCAATTGTCTTTCCCAGTGAGCTAACTGCCACGATCAAGACCGCAGTTACGGTTTCGGCCAACAATTCCTATGACTATACCCTGACCGTACGGAACCGAGAAAGTTCTCGGAATCGGCTAAGTTCAGTCCGAATTCCGGTCCTTTCGCCGCAGGCCAGCAGCCTGATAACTCTTCAGTCGAACTCTTCAGGATGGTCGGGGGGCTTCGAAAAAGAGGCCACGACTTCGTTCGGATTGGTCTGGCGCTCTGCCTCCGGCCTTGCACCCGGCGGAGAGGAAGCCTTTGTGGCGCGATCAAATCTTCTTCCTGGCCTTCAAGTCGTCGAACTCGCAGGAAAGCTTATCGTCGACGAACAAGTGCTCGCGCAAGCGCCGGGCAATGTTATGGTCGAGCTCAATCGTCTAAGCGCAGCAGGTCTCGGACGCCGCAGTATGACAGCGGTTGTGCCGCGGTTCCATCCGGCCACTCATCCGTTCGCCGTCGCTGCAGATTTTGTTGAGCAGTTAACAATTGCGACATTGATGGGGGACATTCCTCCCGATTCGGCATACGCTAACGAGTTAAAGAGCGAGCTCAAGCGGTACATCTACGAGGTCCAGCGCACCAAGATCGAGCTTTTAGAGGATGTACACTTACAGCCGAGCATCATTCTGAAAAACGAACCAGTCAGTGCCATGGAGAAAGCGCTTTCGTTGGCGGTCAAAGTGAGCCTAATGAAGCTGCAATAGCCATGGAATCTTGGCTTCTAAGGATCACGTGTGCCAGCGCCGGCGTGCTCGTGTCCGTTCTTGGCGCAGGCCAAGTCAATGCTCAGCCCCAAGTTGTGGAGGCGGAAGGGCGAAGGTGGGAGATCCGGCCTCGGGTGGAGAACGGTTTCGTTGAAGTAGCGTGGACCGATTCGGCCGGCCTAGCTGAGACGGCCTTGGTGCCATTGCAGAACCTGAATCGCCCAAGCGTCGAGCTTAGCTTGAAACGTGAAGCCGACGACTATCGGTATGAGTATCGATTGAGTAATGCAGCCACGGCGAGTAAGCCGATTCAGAGTTGGACGATGGTACTACCAGTAGATTGCTCAACGGTTGCGCAGTCCCCTCCCGGATGGAACTTTGGGCTGATGCGTTCAAGAATCGCATCCATGGGTCGCAACTTGAGTGGTTCCGAGGAAGGTCTGACGGGAACGTGGTATGCCGTTCGCGAGCCGCCTGCAGTCATCGAGCCAGGAAAGGTCGGCGAGGGGTTCTCTATGCGTAACAAATGTTCACCAGGAGTGGTGTTCGCCTACGCCTTCACGCCCTGGCCGGACGACAGCGTCCTAGGAACCTTCCCGACGAGTGTGAATAAAAAGTTAGTAAAGTATTTAGCGATGGAGTACACTGGGCAGCTTATCGTCACCGTTGGACCTTACTACAGGCCGGGCGTTGCGCACGATGACATCTTACGCTCCTACGCCGAACGGCTAGAGGAGGCAGGGTCCTTAATGAAGGTCAGCGCGGACAAAGACCACGTTCAAAGTCTGCTGCGCCTTCTGCCTCGATT
>JBGTFZ010000037.1:0-39249 GCA_041746955.1 Bryobacteraceae bacterium | reverse complement strand
AAGCCGGGTGACGAAGTGCTGATCACCGATCAGGAGCATACGTCGGGCCGTGCCGGCTGGTACATGAAAGCGCAGCGATTCGGCACAACCGTCCGCGAGGTAAAGCTTCCGGTGCCGCCGCAGAGCGCCGCCCAGTTGGCGGATGTCGTCACGTCGGCCATCGGACCGCGCACAAAGATGATCAGCTTCTCTGGGATCGTCAGCGGTCTGGGCTTCCTGATGCCTTCGCGCGAGATCTGCGACTACGCCCGGTCCAAGGGGATTTTGACGCTGGTGGACGGGGCGCACATGCACGGCCAAGTGCCCGTCCGCATCTCCGACCTGCATTGCGACTTTTTCGCGGGCAGCCCACACAAGTGGATGTTCGCGCCCGCCGGATGCGGCGTACTCTATGTCCGCGAGGATGTGCAGGACCGCCTTTGGCCATCCATCGTCACCGGCAATTGGGATAAACGGAAGCTGGGCGCGGCACGGTTCATGCAGGTGGGGACGAATAACCGCGCGATCTTCGAAGGCATGCTCGCGGGCCTTGAGTTTCACAACCACATTGGAAGCGATCGCGTCTTCGGACGGATACACGAACTGGCGAAGACCGTGTATACGAAAGCGGCGGAGGTTCCGTATCTGAAGATACTGTCGCCCGCCGACGATTCGATGTGGGGCGGCCTGGTGTCGTTTGAAATCACGAAGGACCCGGCGCCGCTGTGGCCGAAACTCCGGGAGAAGAAAGTCTGGACCACGGGCGGGAAGCGGATGCGAATGTCGACCCACGTTCACACGCGCCCGGAAGATATCGACGTCTTTTTCGAGATCCTCCGCGAGACGCTGGGTTAACACTCGGGCGCTGCATGGCGTCTCCTCTGCGGAACGATATGTTCCGGAAAGAGGCGAACGATGACGAACTATTGGAAAGGCGCTTCCCTGGCGCTGCTCTCCGCATTGCTGATGGGCGGCGGCCTGCATCTTGAAGTAGGGAACCCTGCGGCGAACGCGGAAGCGAAGGCCCTGGGTGCGATTGCCGTCAGCCGCGTAACGGCATGTTCCCGGCCCGGCGAATCGACGGTAACGGCGTCGGCAGTGCGGGTGAAAAACGGGACGATCGAAAGAACTCCATTGAAGGTGGTTCCGCTTTCAATACCGGGGATATTTGCCATCGTCGGGCGCGTCGAAGGTCCCGCTGCGATTGAAATGTCCGTTCAGAATCCCGAATACGAAGACTATCGTCCGCGTCTATTGGTTCGTGTGGGTGCAGCCGGCATCGAATGGTCGAGCCTGAAACGCTTCTACGATGGCCCAGTGAAACCGGAAGAAATTCGGGCGACACTTGGCTCGTGATCTTTCCCGGAGCGGTCGAATGGAAAGCCGCTGAAGCCCGGCTGGTGGGCGAGGCGACGGAAGGAGACCGCTCCGCCTTCGGCTCGCTCTACGAGCACTACCGTCGAATGGTTCACGGCGTCCTGCTGGCATACGTTTCCTATGCGGACGCCGAGGATCTCATGCAGGAAGTGTTCGTTCAAGCGATGGAAAAGCTGCCGCGCCTTCGCGATCCATCGGCCTTTGGATCGTGGCTGGCGGCGATAGCGCGTCACGCCGCACTCGACCATCATCGGGCCGCGCGGCCGACCGTCGAGTTGCATGACACCGCCGGCGCAGGGGGCGAAACCGGCGAGGCCGCGTGGGTGCTGGCGGAGATTCGAAAACTTCCCGAGGCATACCGGGAATCCATGATGCTGAGGCTGGTGGAAGGCATGACGGGTCCGGAGATTGCGCGGCGCACGGGACTCACACCCGACTCCGTGCGCGTCAACCTGTGCCGCGGAATGAAGATGCTGCGCGAGCGGCTGGGAGAACGAAATGCATAGCGACGATTATCTTTGGGACCGTTCGGGCGAAGCGGACGCCGAACTTGCAGGGTTGGAAAAGACGCTGATGCCCTATCGGGCGGCGGGGCCTCGCCGCGTCGCGCGCCGCCGGGCATTGCCGTGGATTGGTGTAGGCATCGCGGCATCGCTCGCCATCGGGTTGATGTGGGTGCGCAAGCCCGGCGTGGAGGTTGCATCCGAATGGACCAACAAAGAAGGGCGCGTGCTGGCGGTCGGTGAGACGGTCCAGGCGGGCGCGACCGGGGCGCATCTGTCCGCGTCTTTGGTCGGACAGGTGGATCTGGAGCCGGGCGCGCGACTGAAAGTACAGGCTGCCGAGGGCGGCCGGCGGCGGCTTTCGCTTGAACACGGGACCTTGCATGCGCTGATCTGGGCGCCGCCCGCAAAGTTAGTCGTCGAGACGCCTTCGGCAAGTGCCGTCGATCTAGGATGCCGATATTCGCTGCGCGTCGCGCCCGACGGCTCGGGTGTCGCGACCGTCGAACTTGGGTGGGTGGCGTTCGAGCACGGCGGCCAAGAGTCGTTTATCCCAGCGGGCGCGTCCTGCCGCACTCGCCGCGGCGCCGGTCCCGGACTGCCGGTGTTCTCCGACGCCACGCCGGCATTCCGCAAAGCCGTCGAGGAGTTCGAGATTTCCGGAAACGGAGTCGCCACGCTGCTCTCCACAGCGAGGACTCGCGATGCTTTGACGGTCTGGCATCTGTTGTCGCGGACGCGCGGCCAGGAGCGGGAAGCCGTCGTACGGGCATTCGCGAAGCTTGTGCCGGCAGCCGATTCCGAGGGTCTGCTGCGGAAAGACGAAGGGGCGAGCGATGCTGCGTGGAATGCGCTCGGTTTGGGCGATACCAGTTGGTGGCGAACCTGGAAGACCGGTGGATGACGAACCTACTTGATCGCCCGTCCACCGCGCGGGCGGCTCTCCGTGAGCGGGTCCAGCGTGACGGGGAGCGACATTTCGGCCTTGTTCCGCATCAGGGCTACGGTGAAAGTCCGCTTGTCGCCCTCGTTGCGAATCTTCGCGCTGATCTGACGGACCGACGCAACCGCGACGTCGTCGAAACGGACGATGAGGTCGCCGACCCTGAGACCCGCGCGCTCCGCCGGAGTGTCCTTGCGGACGCTGCGAATCAGCACGCCCGCTTTCGCGCCGAAGAACTCGGCGAACTCGCCGGAAACTCCTTCCGCACTGATTCCCAGATTGCCGTTTGACCAGCTCATGTTCGGCTGCGGCATGTCGGGCATCACGATCACCGGCATTTCCGGAAGTTCTGGAATTTGCACCTGCCATCCGCCCGCGCTTCGAGCCACCGATTGCTTTCGCGCGGCGGTGGTCAATGGAACGGTCTGCATCTGTCCGGAGCGGCTGACGGTCAGCTTGATCTCGCGGCCCGCGGGCGTTTCCTTGACGAAGCGCATGAATGTGCTGGTGCCTTCGACGCGCTGGCCGTTGTATTCGAGAATGACGTCGCGGAGTTGAAGTCCCGCTTTCGACGCGGGGGAACCGTCTTCGATTTTCGTCACCTCCACGCCACGCTCCTCGGCAAGTTTCAGCGTACGCGCACGCTCCGCATCCACATCCTGGAAACCGACGCCCAGATAGCTGGCGGGCATATCGGCGAATGCGAACACGTACGGCTGCTGCGGGGGCGGGGGCGGTGCGGGGGTCTGCGCGAGGCCGAAAATTGCGCTCAACGTCAATGCCGCAAGGGTCCGGAAAGAATCTACACAATTCATCAAACTCTCCTGAAGTCGCTAACTCTAGATTCGGTCCGGTCTCCCGTCCCTGCTTTAGTCGACGGGCGCGGAGGACCAAGGTCACGCGCCTCGCCCCATCAGAAAATACCCGGCGAAGCGTTCATCTGGCTCAACACGCGTTGCGTTCGCATGCGGACATAGTCGTTGTCTTCCCGGCGCATCAGTTCCTGCAGAGGCGCCACCATATCCTGAGACGGCGTCTGCGTCAACACATCGATGGCCTGAGTGCGCACGCCGGAGTTTGAGTCCTTCAACAGGACGCGAGTCAAGACCTGCCGGGTCTGCTTATCCTTCGAGAATGCCTTCAAACCCCCCAGCGCTTTCGTCCGAACGCCGGCGTTTGCGTCGTGTTCGACCGCGTAGAGAAGCGCGTCGCGGATCTCGCTTTCGCCCGAACGCGAGCACAACATCTCCACCGACTCCGCACGGATTCCCGGATCGTTCGCATCGCGCGCGGCGGTCAACAGCAGCTGGCGGATTGAAGGATCTTCAAGGCTGCCCTTTACCAAGCGCTGGCGCGTTTCGTCGAGCGAAATTCTGACGCCACGTCCGCTGGGATCGGCTTCGACGAACCGGACTCGCGTCGCAGCGGCCGCCGAGCCGGGCGCGGCGACTGAAACGGGACCGCGCTCCGTCATCCTGCCGCCGTAAAAAGCCAACGCCACCAGGGCCAACGCTCCGGCGGGTTTCCAGATCATGCCCGGGCCGCCTAACCAGGCTATAGCGCGGCTCCAGAGGCTGGATTCGGCTGCCACTTCCCGCACCGCGGACACCCGCTCCCGCAAGCCCCGCCGCGCCGACGCCAAAAGGTGCTCCGGCATTTCCGGCGCTGCGGAATCGAGGGCCTGATTCATCGCCGTCAGCTTGTCGAGCGCCCCCTGGCATTCCGGGCAACTGTCGAGGTGGGCCTGCGCCCGCTCTTCCTCGTCCAGCTTCAACTCGCCGTAAACGTAGAGCGGCAGGTTTCTTTGGATCCAATCGCACGTGATGCTCATACAAACTCTCCCAACGCTACCCGCATTTTCTGTGTGGCGCGAAACAGGCAGTTCTTCGCCGCCTCTTCCGTCGTTCCCAAGGTTTCACCGATGGCGCGAAGCCGCATGCCCTCGTAATGGCGCATTTCAAACACCATGCGCTCTCTCGGCGTAAGCCCCCTAAGCGTCGAATCGATCCGGCTCTTCACTTCGGCGCTAAGCAGGTTGCGCTGCGGGTCGTTCCCGGCGGCGCCATCTTCCACCAGCGACATGCGGTCCCGCGGACCGTCGGAGGTGTCGATCGTCGCCGGTTCTTCCTTCCGCACTTTGCGCTTCCGCAACGCGTCCAGGCAAAGGTTCGTGACGATCCGGTAGAGCCATGTTTGGAAGCTACAGTCGAACCGGAAGTTGCCCAGGTTCTTGTAAACCCGCAGGAACGCTTCCTGGTAGATGTCGTAGGCGTCTTCGGTGGAGCGCAGAAGGCGGTTGGCCAAGCGCAGCACTCCCTGGTCGTAGCTTCGAACCAACTGCTCAAACGCTTCCTGATCGCCCTTTTGGGCCGCGCGGATCAGCGAAGATTCATCCATGGATGCCCAGTGCACCCTGGCGGTCTGCACCAGTTCCCCAGAGACGTCCATCTATGGCGATAGACGCGCGGCGGTCGAATTTGTCACGCGGCAACCGGCAGATTCCAGTCACTCCTCTATTTGGCCAAATATCACACGTCGAGAGGGGTGAGAACGTTCAGCCGAAAGACTGTGCGCTTGGCTACTGGCTAGTCTGCCAGCTCTAAATCGATCCGTCTCTTCTGCGGATCTATCGAAGCAATAGTGAACTTCCGGGTCTCGCCGGTGCGGATCTTTGGCGCTGTCTCCGGTGCTCCCACGCCTTGCTTGAACTTTGCAGCCAGCAGGGCGGCAGCGCTGGATACGTCGGCCTTTCGGGCGTTGACCGCCCCGCCACCTGAAGCCTTCTCCTCGGCGGCCATCCGGCAGACGCCGGTGACGCCTTCGCCCAGCTCCACCGTCAGCCGCGTATCGCGGACATCCTGAACCCGGCCGGTGACCGTGTCGCCCACCTTGTGCTCACTAATCCAGACGTCGGTCTTCGTGGGCTCAAGCTGTTTCATGCTCAGCCGGAGGCGGCGTTTTTCGCGATCCACTTCCGTGACGACGCAGCGCACAGTCTGTCCGACGGAAATCAAATCCTTCGGAGTTTCGATTCGTTTCTCGCCGGTGATGTCGCCGACATGGATCATGCCTTCGACGCCCTCCGCCAACTGAACGAAGGCTCCAAACTTCTGGATGCTGATGACGCTGGCCGCCTCGATCACCGTTCCGGGTTTGAACTTCTCCGGCACTTCGTCCCACGGGTCTCCCAGCGCCTGCTTCAGTCCCAGCGAAATCTTCTTCTCCGCGGGGTTGGAGGACAGCACGACGGCTTCCACGACCTCGCCGGGCTTCAGAAGGTCAGCGGGCCGGGGATTCCGCTTCGTCCACGACATCTCGGACACGTGGATCAGGCCTTCCACACCGGGCAGCAGTTCGATGAAAGCGCCGAAGTCGGTGGTTCTCGCAACGGTTCCGCGAACGCGGTCGCCCTGCGCGAATTTTCCTTCGGCCAGGCTCCATGGTTCCGGCTGAAGCTGCTTCATGCCGAGAGAGATCTTCTTCGTCTCCCGGTTCACCTTCAACACCTTCACCTTTACTTCGTCGCCGGTCTTCAGGACGTCGCTCGGCTTGCCGATGCGGGTCCAGGAAATATCGGCCACATGAAGCAGGCCGTCCACTCCGCCAATGTCGACGAACGCGCCGAAGTCGGTAAGGTTGCGGACCTTGCCCATCACTTCCTGGCCTTCGGCAACCACTTCAAAGGCCTTCTGCCGGGCCTCGCGCTCCTGCTCTTCGGTGACAACCCGGCGGTCGACGACGACGTCTTCCTTATCAGTGTCCAGTTTCGTGATCCGGCACTCAATCTCCTGGCCGACCAGCGACTCCAAATCCGAGACTTCGCGGACGCCACTGCGGGAGGCGGGCATGAAAGCGCGGACTCCCACATCCACGCGCAAACCGCCCTTGATTACTTCCAGCACGCGGCCCGTGATCGTTTTCTTTTCGTCGAACGCCGATTGGAGACCCGTCCAATCTTTCGGCTGCGCCACTGCGTGCGTCGAAAGAATCAGCCGCCCCTTCTCGTCGGTTCCGCCGGCAATCGAAACCATTACCTTCGCGCCGGGTTGGACGGTAAAGACGCCTTCAGGATTCTTCAGCTTTGCCGGATCGAGAACGCCGTCCAGTTTTCGCCCGATATCGACCACGACGCCATCGTCGGCCACCGAGAGAACGGTGCCTTCGATTGGACCTCCGGGAGCGGCATGGGACTGCTGCTCAAACTCAGAAAGAATATCGGCGAAAGAAGGGCCCTCAGAAACAGGCGTCTCCTCCGTCATAGGGTCGGGAGTGGGAGAATTCATGAACAAACTGCCGAAACCTCAATTGTGACACAACGAACCGCGTCCGCCCGTATCGCGAATTTCCTGCACGCCCAAGATGTCGCATGGCTTCTGCTGTTCGGCGCGATGCACTATTTCAGTCCGGTGCGGAATGCGGCGGAACTGCAATTATTGGGCGCTTTGGCGGTTTTTCAGATTGCGTCGCCTCGCATTTCGTGGTTCTCAAAGACGGCGGGAAACTTATTCGCGATCGTTCTCAAGCTGTTTTTGGGCTGGCTATTGATCGGCGTCACGTACGGCCTGGAATCCAGCTACTTTCTTATCCTGCTGCTGCCGGTGGTGTCGGCGGCGACGTCGCTCGGCTGGTGGGGAGCCTTCGTGACGACAGCGGCTTCGGTGCTGGGATACCTGTCGTACTTACTGTTCCTGGATTGGACACGCTACGAAATTCCTCCGGAGCAGGTACGCGAGATCGGACTCCGCGTCCTGTTCTATCCGGTGGTCGGATTTCTGACGTATCAGCTGACGCGCAAAAGCCAGTCGGAAGCACGGCGGGCGCAAGCCACGGCGCGGGATCTGGCCGTCGCCAACGCCAGCCTTCGTGAAGCCGAAGAGCATATCCGCCGTGCGGACCGGCTGGCGGCGCTGGGCCAGCTTTCGGCGGGCCTGGCGCACGAGCTTCGCAATCCGCTGGGCACCATTCGCAGTTCCGCCGAACTGCTGCAGCGCCAAAGCGCGGACGCGGAACCCGCCGGCGGTGAGCTGACCGGATTCATCCTCAGCGAGGCGGACCGCATGAACCGGCTCATCACGCGATTTCTGGATTTCGCGCGGCCGTTCCAGGGAAAGCTGGAGCCGGCAAGACTGTCGGAAATTATCGACCGCGCGGCGGACCGGATCGCGCGGCGCGTCCCGCCCTACCCGGTGAGTGTGATCCGAAACGATTCTCCCGATCTTCACCCTGTCCTGTGCGATCCCGGCCTTCTGGAGCAGGCAATGTTCAACCTGTTATCCAATGCCGCCGAAGCGTCGCCTGCCGGTGGCGTAATCACCGTGAAGACCCGCTCCGCCGACGGAATGGCTGAAATCGCGGTGATCGACCGCGGCGCGGGAATCGCGGTGGAAAACCGCGAGAGTATCTTCAACCCATTCTTTACGACGAAACCGGAAGGCGTCGGACTTGGGCTGGCGATCGTTTCGAAGATCGTCGACGAACATGGAGGCCGTATCCTGGTGGACTCGGCTCCTGGAGAGGGGGCGATCTTTCGACTATGGCTTCCGCTCGCATCCTGATCGTTGAGGATGAAAACAAGCTCCGGCGAGTGCTGGAATTGCAGCTCCGCTCTGGCGGCTACGAAACGCTGGCCGCCGGGTCAGCGGAAGAGGCGATGAAACTTTCGCCCAGCGCCGATCTGGTGGTTTCGGATTTGCGGCTTCCCGGCACGGATGGTCTCGCGCTGCTGGCGTTCATTCGCAAGGAAAGCCCCGCGACGCCGGTCATCATGATGACGGCCTATGGCACCGTGGAATCCGCTGTCGAGGCGATGAAGGCAGGGGCGGTGGATTTTCTGATCAAGCCGTTCTCGCTTGACCATCTGATGACCGTGGTTTCCAGGGCACTGGAAGTCCGCGACCTGCGAGAAGAGAACCGCCAGCTTCGCCACGCCCTGGGACGCCGCTACGAACTGGCGAACGTGGTTGGACGCAGCGCGGCGATGCAGGAGATTTTCGCCATCATCGAGAAAGTTGCGCCGTCGCGCGCGACGGTTCTGCTGGCGGGCGAAAGTGGCGTCGGCAAGGATCTGATCGCGCGGGCGATACACGCGCGCTCCCCACGGTCCGCCCGGCCATTCGTCAAAATCAATTGCACGGCGCTTCCGGAGAACCTGATGGAAAGCGAGCTGTTCGGCTTCGAGAAGGGTGCGTTCACGGGAGCCGTGGCGGCAAAGCCCGGAAAGTTTGAACAGGCCGACACGGGCACGGTATTTCTGGATGAGATCGGCGATGTGCCGCTGCCTGTGCAGGTGAAGCTTCTGCGAATCCTGCAAGACCGCGAGCTCGAACGGCTGGGCAGCAATCGCGTCCGCGCCGTCGACGTGCGGGTGATCGCGGCCACCAACGCCGACCTGCGCGCGTCGCTGGAGCAAGGCACGTTCCGCGAAGATCTCTACTACCGGTTGAACGTCGTGCCCATCAGCATTCCGCCGCTGCGCGAGCGGACCGAGGATATTCCGGAGCTGGCGACGCGCTTCTCGCAGGGGACGGCGATTACGCCGGAAGCGATGCATAAGTTGTTGTCCTACCGTTGGCCGGGGAATGTTCGTGAACTCGAAAATGTGATGGAACGAAGCCTTCTGCTGCGGGCGGGCGAGAGCCTGGAAGCGTCCGATATCCGGCTGGGCGAGCCATCCCGCGCGCGATCGGAACCTGGCTTCCTGCCCGACGGAATGACTCTCGACGAGCACGAACAGTCGCTGCTGCGCGAGGCGCTGAAGCGGGCGAACGGGAACAAGTCTCAAGCCGCCCGGCTGCTGGGCATTACGCGAAATGCGCTTCGATACCGGCTATCTCAAATGGGAATGGACGACCCGCCGGAGAAGTAGAATTCCCCGCGCGCGGTGATCTCGGCAGGCCCGGTAAGGTAGATCGAATCGTCCCAGCGAAGATTCAGCGGTCCGGCTTCCGTGAGAATCTTTACCGGAGTTTCTACCAGGCCACGCAGGATCGCGGCCGCAGCGGCCCCGGTGGAACCCGTGCCACTCGACAGCGTCGCGCCCGCGCCACGCTCAAAGAAACGCGCCTCGATCGTATGCCGGTCTACGATCCGCACGAAAGAGATGTTGCTCCGCTTGGCGAATCGCGGATCACGTTCCAGCTCCTCGCCCAGCTTCTTCCAGTCGTCTGGAATCGATTCGACAATCAATGCGCACTGCGGATTGCCGACATTCAGGATCGTCGCCGGATAACCCGCCATCAATGCGCCGGCGTCCTCTACCTTCGCTACGCCCATATCCATCTCAAACTCGAATCGCGGCCCGTCGCGAGACCGAAGCCACAGCTGCTTTCGTCCCGCGCCGGTGTCGATCGTAACCGTGTCGGTTGCGAGACCTTCGGCGACTAGCAGCGCCGCGGCGCACCGCGTACCGTTGCCCGACATTTCCACTTCGCCCCCGTCGGGATTGAACAAGCGGAGCGTTGCGGGCTTGCCGCCGGCCGGCTTGCCCACCAGTTCCCATCCATCCGCGCCGGCACCGGTGTTTCGGTCGCAGATGGAAAGCGCGATGCTCGATAGCATTTGCTGGTCGAGGTGGGCAACCTCGCCCGCCCACGTCAGCAGGAAATCATTTCGCGCGCCGTGGGCTTTGTGAAAAGGGATAGTCATTTCGAAAAATCTCAATCGTGGGTGCGCCGGTGACGCGAATGATACGGACGATCTCCACGTTCCGCTTCTTCAACTCCCCGGAGATGCGGTCGCCGCGTCGCACGACAGCCCACTTCTGCCAGAAGAACAGATCCGGGCGTGTCTGCGCGGCATACCAGGTCAACCCATTGCCTTCGTGCATCGTCTCGCTCAGCGGAATTCCCGCTTCCCGGAATATCCCGGTCAGGTCGCCGAACGAAGTGTAGACACGATCGCCGGGCCGGTATTCCGATCGAAGAAATTGCGCGGCGTCGGCCGTCCACGCGCGGCGCGCGCTGGAGTTGACGACAGCCTCCTGAAACACCACCCAGTTCGACATCCGCGGATAGATCACCCACGGCATCAGCGAGGCCAGCGCCACAGCGGCGGCAAACCAGGACTTGCCTCGCGGCGCCAGCGCGACGATACCCGCCGCGCAGAAGGCCGCCAGCGGAAGAAGCGCAATTCCGTAGCGCGAGTTGTAGTATCCGCCCGGCCATAGTGGTGGCACGCGAACCGGTGTCCCGCCGGAGTGCATGCTCCACACATAGAACAGCGGTACGGCGGCGAACACTACTACTGGAATCCACGCCCGTTTCAGAATGACGCCAAGAAAGCCGGCCAACATGGCGAGGATCACACCCATCCCGGCACACTCTCGCGCCGCCGCGCCGTAATAGCGGAGCGCTTCCTGCCAGTTGTTCATACCGGGGTAGTAAGTTGTCCCTTGAATCGCTTTCGCGGAGTAAGGACCGTTGTAGAACTCCAGCCAATTCGAATAGTAGTAGCGGTTGCAGCCAAGCCAGAACAACGGACCTGCACCGGCGATCACGCAGAATACCGCAGCCACACGCCACCGGTTCTTCTTCGCCGCAAGAAAGAGAAGCCCGGCGGCGACGGGTAGCAGGAACCACCCTTCGTATCGCGTCATTGTCCCGGCCAGCGCGGCGGCGCCAGCCGCCACTACCGCCAGCATTCGTCCGGACGCGGCGAACCATACGATGGCTGCGGCAAGCCCGGTTTCGCAAGCGAGAAATACTGGCTCCGTCATCGGGGTGGACTGCAGGTAGAGCAGGTTCGGGTTCAACGCGAACGCGGCAGCCGCCGCGATTCCCGCCGCCGGAGCGCCCAACGATTGGCGAGCACAGTAGTAGAGAAACATTCCCGCCAGGACGAAACTAAGAACCGAAGGAATAACTCCGGCAAGACCCGAGTACCACCAGACGTCAACCTTGACGAAAGGTATCAACAGCCAATGTAAAAGCGGCAGCCAAACCGTTCCGGTCTGCTCGAAACCAGGAGTCTGCGAATCGACGATGCGCCGCGCGATCGCCAAATGCGCGCTGGCGTCGCCATAGAGAAGCGTCGCACCACTGCGGAAAATCCAGCCTGCAAATACGGCGCCCAGCCAAAGCAGCGATAGCGCGAGAAGCAGCGGCGCTCCGCTAGAAGCTGGTGAACGTTTTGAAGGCCTGGAAGCGGTCGTCGATTTCTTTGCGCGTGAGCGTGCGGAAGCGGTCAACTCCAAACCTTTCACAGCAGAAGCTTCCCATTACGGAGCCATACACAACGGCGCGATTCAACTCGCGGACGTCGTGATCCTTGGCGGGGTCGAATCCCACGCCGGCCAGGTAGCCGAAGAATCCGCCAGCGAAACAATCACCCGCGCCGGTGGGATCGTGAAGACTGGCAAGCGGGAAAGCGGGCGCAACGAAGTAGTGCCCGTCCCGGAACAGCAGCGCTCCGTCGCCCCCGCGCTTGATGATCAGCGTCTTCGGGCCCATTGCTGTAATGGCTGCGGCGGCCGCGCCCAGGCTCTTTTCGCCCGAAAGCATCCGAGCTTCCTCATCGTTGATCACCAGAACGTCCCAGTCGCGAATCGTTTCCAGTAAGTCCTGGCGCGCGATGTCAATCCACAGATTCATCGTGTCGCCGCCGGTCAGGCGGGGGGATGTCATCTGCTGGCGAACCTTGCGCTGCAACGAAGGCTGAATATTGCCCAGCAGCAGGTAAGGCTGATCCCGGTAACTCTCCGGAAGCTTCGGATCGAAATGCTCGAAGACATTCAGGTCCGTTCGCAGCGTCCGGCGCTGGTTCATGTTTTCGAAGTACTCGCCCTGCCAGAAGAACGTCAACCCGTCGGCGCGTTCCAGACCTTCCAGGTCAATCCCGCGATCAGCGAGAAAGCGCCGATCCTGATCCGCAAAGTCGTTACCTACGACACCGACGATCTTGACGGGCGCAAAGTAGCTGGCCGCCAGCGAGATGTAAGTGCAAGCGCCGCCCAACATGCGGTCTACTTTTCCATGCGGGGTTTCGACGCCATCATAGGCGACGCTTCCCACCACGACCAGTGACAAATTCCGCCTCCAGATACACGGAACGGGCGGAGGTTCGCCCCGCCCGCATCAAATTGAGAGTCTCGACTAGTTAGTTACGTCGTGCGTGTTGGAAAGATCGCGCACAGGAAGCCAGTGTTTATACCACTCCTTCTGCGCCTCGCTGCCTGTGTACTTCGTCAGGGCCGCTTCGCTTTCGAATTCCATCACGATGCAATGGGTGAACTTGGAATCGCCGCCCTGCACCTTGATCGGCTTCAGCCAGACGTTCTTCAGTCCGGCGTAGTTCATCTTTCCGATGGCGTCGATGGCTTTTGTGACGTCGTCTTTCGAGGCCTCTGCCTTGAACCGCACGTTGATCACATGGACAACCGACTTCGGTTTATTGGGCTCCGCCGAGGCCGGGACCATCAAAGCGGCCAAAAGAGCAATACTGATCGCAATCCGTCTCATAAGTTCTCCTGTCTAATTTACCGGCTCGCGCCCGCCGGTTCGAAAGCTTTCGCGTAGTCTTTCAAGAACTGCTCCAAACCTTTGTCTGTCAAAGGATGGTTAAACAACATGTCCAACGTCTTAAAACCCATCGTCCCGATGTGCGCCCCGGCTTCGGCTGACTCCACCACATGCACGGGACTGCGCAGACTCGCCGCCAGTACCTGCGTCGAGAATCCGTAGTTCTCGTAGATGAGAACGATTGACCGGATCAGATCCATGCCAATCTGGCCGATGTCATCGAGACGTCCCACGAAGGGGCTGATGAAGTATGCGCCGGCCTTGGCCGCCAGCAACGCCTGTGCCGCGGTGAAGCAGAGCGTTACGTTCACGCGCGTTCCTTCGCCGGAAAGCGTTTTGCACGCCCGGATTCCATCGCGGATCAGCGGCAGTTTCACCACGACATTCTCGTGGATCTTGGCCAGCTTCCGGCCCTCCACCAGCATCTCTTCGTACTTCGTCGCGACTACTTCGGCGCTGACCGGGCCGTCCACCAGATCGCAGATTCGTGCGATCTGTTCCTCAATCGGTTTGCCTTCCTTGGCGATCAGGGAAGGGTTGGTCGTCACGCCATCGACGATGCCCCACTCCGCGCCTTTTTTCAGCTCGTCGAGATTCGCTGTATCCAGAAAGATTTTCATTCTGTCTCCCGCCTGACTATGTTTTCAAGGACGCCAACACCGGCCACTTCCACGCGGACGACGGAGCCTTCTTCCAACGGACCGACGCCTTCCGGTGTACCCGTCGCGATTAAATCGCCCGGCTCCAGCGTCAGGAACTGGCTGACAAACTCGATAATAACAGGGATGGGGAAAATCAGGTCCGCGATAACGCCGTCCTGCTTCAGCTCTCCATTGACGAAGGTCTTGACGCCCAGCCCACTTTCATTCACGTCGGCGCGGGGTACGACGACGGGCCCGGCGCAACAGAACGTGTCGAAGCCTTTGCCGCGGGTCCACTGGCCGTCTTTCTTCTGCAGATCCCGAGCGGTGACGTCGTTGACGCACGTGTAGCCGAAAACATAGTCCATCGCATCGGCCCGCTTTACCTTTCGCGCGCGCCTTCCAATGACTATGCCGATCTCGCCTTCAAAATGCAGCAGGCTGGAGATCGACGGATACACGATCGGATCTCCATGGGCGTTCAGCGATGAGTTCGGCTTCAGAAAGATCAGCGGCTCCTGCGGAATGTCGTTGCCGAGTTCCTTTGCATGCTTCGCGTAGTTGCGGCCGACGCAGACGATTTTAGTGGGACAACTTGGCGGCAGCAGCCGAAGCTCCGTCAGCGCGAAACGCGCACCGGTGGGGGTTCCGCCTTGCTCATTCAACTCGAATACGTCGCCGTTCTCGATCGCGCCGTAGCGTACGCCAGGCACGCCGTCCGTGACCGTGGGCGGCGCGTCCCTGTTCATGCTGAACCGGACAAACTGCTTCATGGAAAAACTACCTCCGTCTCCGGGCTTTTTTCGCTTTCGTTCGCCTTTTGGTCAACCGAAGAGACAGCATAGCGATAGCGGCCTCCCGGACGCACACCGGGATCGCTGAACACATTGCCAGTGACCTTGTCTGCCGCCATCACGCCGTCGCGATAGACCCGGTAGTGCGAAAGGTCGGGCGCCAGATTTCGTTCCCAGCTAAGTTCCGCGGCCGCAACACCGGCGACCACCTCAAGGCCGGCCGGCGTGTTCGGCGGAAAAACGTCTTCCGGAGTGATCTTTACCTGCGCACTGCGTTCACTCTCCGCCCCGTCGAGAATCGCCTCCACGGCGTACTCATACTGGGTAGAGAACTCCGCCGCAGCGTCGAGGAACTCCGCCTTCTCGACCGTAGCCGCAAGTTCGCCGTTCCGGTAAATCCGGTAGCTGGCGCCATCGCCGCGCCAGTTGAGTTGCACACCGTCCTGCGTCGCCGTCGCGCGAAGACCGGCGGGCGCAGCCAGCGCAGCGAGGACACGAAGAGTAGCCAGGTTCGACCATGCCGATAAACGCCCGGTGGGCCCTTCGGTCCGCAAGCCGATCACCACTTCCTTGCCGATCCACGGCTCGACGCGAACCGGCGCCTCAACCGGCTGATCTGGTTGCGCACCCGCTTCACCGATCACCAGCAGGGCGGCGCCGGGCGTCTCCAACGGAAGGCCGTCGGTTGTAAGCGTCGCCGGCGTGAACGTGACGTAGATCTTTCCACCGCGCTGAACCGCCTGAAGATCCGATACCGCCTGTGGAATACGCAGCGTTGGAGGAAGCGGCTCCCCAATGTACGCGCATCCGGCAAGCAGAACGCAGAGCGGAAGCAGCGCTCGCATCAAAGGATGTATCGGCTGAGGTCCTGGTCCTTGACGATTTCGACCAGTTGGCGGCGCACATACTCGCCATCGATCTTGACGGTCTTGCGCTTGAGATTCGGGCCTTCGAACGAGATCTCTTCCAGCACTTTCTCCAGAATCGTATGCAGCCGCCGGGCGCCGATGTTCTCCGCAGTTTCGTTCACGCGGGCGGCAAGCCGGGCGAGTTCTTCCAGCGCATCGTCCGTAAAGCTGAGCTTGATTCCTTCGGTCTCCAGCAGCGCGATGTACTGCTTGATCAGCGCGTTCTTCGGCTCTTTCAGAATGCGGATGAAGTCTTGCTCGGTCAGCGATTTCAGCTCCACGCGAATCGGAAAGCGCCCTTGCAGTTCCGGAATCAGATCGCTGGGCTTGGAAACGTGAAACGCGCCCGCCGCGATAAAGAGGATGTGATCCGTGCGCACGAACCCGTATCGCGTGTTGACGGTTGTGCCTTCGACAATGGGCAGAATGTCGCGCTGAACCCCTTCGCGGCTTACATCCGGACCATGGCCACCTTCGCGCCCCGCGATCTTGTCGATCTCATCCAGGAAGATCATGCCGCTTCGTTCCACGCGATCGACCGCGATGCGCGTCACGTGGTCCATATCGATCAACTTCTCTTCTTCCTCGCTGATCAGATAATCCAACGCTTCGGAAACCCGCATCTTCCGGCGCTTCATGCGGCCGCCGAAAAGATTGCTGAACAGGTCCTTGATATTGGAGTCCATATCGTCCATACCCATGTTCGTCGCCACTTGAAACTGCGGTCCGCGATCCTTTACTTCCAGTTCCACCGTGCCGTCGTCCAGCTTGCCGGCGCGCAGTTTCTCGCGCAGCTTCTCCCGCGTACGGTCCGTGCTGTCGGACGCCTCCGGCGGCGGCGGCATCAGCAGATCCAGAAGCCGCTCCTCCGCATTCCGCTCCGCTTTGTCGGCCACGTCGTCCAGACGCTCCTCGCGAATCATGTCGATGCTGATGTCCACCAGATCGCGAATCATCGACTCAACATCACGCCCGACGTAGCCAACTTCGGTGAACTTGCTGGCTTCCACCTTCAGGAATGGCGCGTTGGAAAGCTTCGCCAGCCGCCGTGCGATCTCGGTCTTGCCGACACCGGTGGGGCCAATCATCAGGATGTTTTTCGGCATCACCTCTTCGGCCATCTCCGGTTCCAGCTTCTGCCGCCGGATGCGGTTGCGAAGGGCGATGGCGACTGAGCGTTTGGCGTCGGCCTGTCCGACAACGTACTTGTCGAGCTCGACGACTATCTCCTTCGGCGTAAGCTCGTCCAGCAAGGGCGAGCCGTCGGGTGGCTGCTGCGGCAAATAGATCACCATCTCAGTCCAATTCCTCGAAGCTGACTGCGCTGTTGGTAAAGATGCAGATCGTTCCCGCAATGGCCATGCTTTTCTCCGCAATCTCGCGCGCCGCAAGCTTCGTGTTTTCCATTAACGCGGTGGCCGCCGCTTTGGCGAACATGCCGCCGGAACCGATGGCCGCAATGTCGTTGTCGGGTTCGATGACGTCGCCGTTGCCGCTGAGAATGAACGTATTCTTGTCGTCCGCAACGATCAGTAGAGCCTCTAGATGCCGAAGCATCTTGTCCGTGCGCCAGTCTTTCGCCATCTCCACGGCGGCGCGAGCGAGGTTGCCGGAGTACTGCTCCAGCTTCGCCTCAAACCGGCCGGAGAGCGCAAACGCATCCGCGGTAGAGCCTGCAAAGCCCGCCAGAACCTTCTCGTTGTAGAGACGGCGCAGCTTTTTTGCGGATGATTTCAAAACCTCCTGGCCCATGGTGACCTGCCCATCGCCGGCGATCACCACCTTTCCGTTTCTACGTACGCAGAGAATAGTGGTGGAACGAATTCGAGTACGGCTCAAACGACCAGTTTATCGCAGGGATAATCAGCGGCCTTGCCCCAATCCTGGCGCGGCTCCGCATGCCGCATCGTCATGCTACAAGGGAGTCATATGTTGGCCTATGCGGTCGAGACGCCGCAGCGCAGCTACCAGGCTATTGTCGAGCGGGGGCTGCTTCGCCGCGTGCGCGATTTCATCCCGGGGAACACAGGAAAAATCTTTATCGTCACGACGCGCGACGTGTGGCAGCTTTACGGGGAAGCACTGGAAAGCTCACTCGCCGGTTGTGAGTACCACCCCCTCTATTTTCCCGGCGGCGAGAAGCGAAAGCGGATAGCCGAAGTGGAGTCGATGGCGTCGGAGATGGTGGACCGCGGTGGCGACAGGTCCAGCCTCGTCATCGCGTTTGGAGGCGGCATCGTAAACGATCTGGGCGGATTTCTCGCGGCGATTTTCATGCGGGGCGTTCCAGTGCTGCAAGTGCCGACAACGCTGCTGGCGCAAGTAGACGCGGCGGTGGGCGGGAAGACCGGCGCGAATCTACCAGAAGGAAAGAATCTGATCGGCGCGTTTCATCAGCCGTTGGCCGTTCTGATTGACCCCGACGTGCTGGGCTCTCTGCCCGAACGCGAGTTTCGAGCCGGGTTGTACGAAATCCTGAAGGCGGGAGTGATCCGGTCGGCGGATCTGTTCCGGGTCATGGCCGGCCGCCCCGACGCGATTCTCGGCCACGACAAGAGCGCCTTGGACTACGTGATCGGCGAAAGCGTCCGCATCAAGGCGGAAGTGGTAACCGCCGACGAGCGGGAGGGCGACCTGCGCCGGATTCTGAATTTCGGACACACGATCGGGCACGCGCTGGAAGCGGAAACAGGCTACACGCATTACCTCCACGGCGAGGCGGTGGCTGTTGGAATGCGCAGCGCCACTCATCTCTCGCGCATCCTGGGCCTGCTGCCAGCCCCGCAAGCGACGGAAATTATTTCGACGATCGATCTCTACGGTCCTGTGCCGGACGTGCCGCCGCACGTTACTGCGGAGCGGCTTGTGGAGCGTACGCAGCGCGACAAAAAGACGGTCGGGGGCCAGATTCACTTCGTGCTGCCGGTGGCCATCGGCAGCGTCCGCATCCTGTCCGGCATCGACACCGCGAGCGTCGTCGCCGCAACGAAAGCCGCGCTTGAGAATCAGTAACGCGTGAAGGCGCACGGCACGACTCCACTTGCGGCCGCGAATGAGGAGCAGGCATCGCGATGGGTCCGGGACATGTTCGGCGAGGTTGCCCCGCGCTACGATTTCCTGAATCATCTGCTGTCGCTGAATCTCGATAAGACGTGGCGTGCGCGCACGGTTGAACGGCTGAAGCCGGTTTTGTCGAAACCCGGCGTCGAAGCGATCGACCTATGCTGCGGAACGTGCGATCTGTTGCAGACGATCGAAGCGGCAACGCCCGCTCGCGCGTATGGAACGGATTTCTGCCGGCCGATGCTGACCGCAGCGCAACGGAAGCGGCTGCGGAGCCCGCTGCTTGAGGCGGATGCTTTAAATCTCCCCGTTCGCGACGCCGCCGTTGACGTAGCGACGTGCGCGTTTGGATTCCGCAATCTGGCCAACTACCAGAAAGGCCTGGATGAGATGCTGCGGATCTTGAAGCCAGGCGGTACTGCGGCGATCCTGGAGTTTTCAACGCCACCCAACGCCGCCTTTGGGTCGCTGTACCGCTTCTATTCGCGAAGAATTCTTCCACGCGTGGGAGAGATGTTGTCGGGATCGAAGACCGCCTACCAATATCTCCCCGAGTCCGTCAGGAAATTTCCGGCGGCGGAGGAGTTAGCGGATCAGATGCGCGGCGCAGGGTTCGAGGAAGTGCGGTTCGAGCGGATGACTTTCGGAATCGTGGCGCTACATCTGGGCGTTAGGCCTCGATAGCCCGGAGAAGGGCCGCCTCCAGTTGTTCGCGTGGCATTGCGGTTGAGATGAATAATTCCTGCCGCGCTCCGGCGCTAAGCACAAGCGCTTTCCATCCGTTCTGAGTGGCAACGGTGACGTGGGCTTTGATGGCGCCGCGCGCGTCGCGGACTGGACTGATGCGGCCCGGGATGATGGTTCGAATATCGGGGTTGGCGGCCAGCAGACGCTCCAGCATGGGGCGGACGCCGTCGATGATCGAATGCTCGATCTTCAGCTTTCCATCCACCTTTCGAAGCCTCATTTGAAACTCTTCCTGAAAACGAAATCGACGGAGAGAACACCGTTTTCGTCGCGCGTCGCCAAGGCGGACCACTGCCGGCTTAGATCCCACTGTACGCGGACTAACTGCCCCTGCGCCCGTGCGAGAGTCTGTGAGTAAGTGACCGTAACATCGCGAGAGACCGGCTGCTCAAAGCTGAGGCGCGACTGGGGCGTGTTGTCGAGGCCGATCAGTTGCGGATCGATCTTCAGCCGCGTCACGCCAAAGAACCGCTGCAGCTGGCCTGCGCTGCTGCCTTGGCTTAGGGCGGAGCTGAGTACCGCGCTGCCGCCGGCACTCAGCAAATTGTTCCCGCGGACGGAACCGAAGCCCAGCGTCGTGGCCGACGTTGGAGCACGCCCAACGGCCAGAAGCGCCAGAATCTCCGACGATTGCAGGGGCGGATCGCTGCGGTAGGTCATATTCATACGGTTCAGAGGTCCGGCAAAGGAGATCGAAACGTTAATACCGCGCACGCGAGTTTCCAGATCCAGGTCCACCTGCGGATCAATACTTACCGGGTTGACGAAACTCACTTCTCCGCGATTGATGGAGTAATCCGTGCCGAAAAACTGGACTGAGCCTTGCGTCACCGAAACTCTTCCCAGCACCACGGGCCGCGCGGGCGTTCCCCGCACACGAAGATCGATGTCGGCCTCAACGTTCTTCGTAAGTTCAGTAGAGAACGCGGCCGACTGTGCCGTCTCCACTCGTAAGTCGAATTGAAGACCCTTTAGAAAATCGCTTTCCGGCGCCACCGCCGTTCCGGAAGCGACGGGCTTGGCCAGCAATCCGCCAACATCGGTTGCCGGAGTAAGCCCCGCGCGCAGCACCGTCACACTGCCCGAAAGAAGGCTGCGGCGTGAGGTGCCCACCATCGTTAGCGACGCGTTGGCCTGAGTGGAGACGCCCTCCGGATAGCGCACGCGGACGTCGTTCAGCGCCGCCTGCAACTGGTAGCTGAGCTCTTTTCCAAAGCCGACGTATCCACCGAGAGTAAGGGAGCCACCGCCCGACTGTGCACGCAGATTCTCGATCGACGCGCGGTTGCCGTCGAACAGGATTGTGCCGTTCACCTTGTCCAATCCGTTCGACACGTTCCGGAAGTTGAACGTTGCGTTCTCGAAACTCAGCCTTCCATCCACCCGGGGCTGCTTCAGTGGCCCGCGAACACGCGCGTCAAGCGAAGAGCGGCCGGTGGCGATCAGGTTTGGATCCAGGACGTCGATCGCGGCGAGATTGACCGTCCCTCGCACGCGAAGATTCATCTGATTCGTCCGTCGCAGGACGATGTTTCCCGCCAGATCGATCTCCGTGTCTGGACCCGTGAATTTCGCGCGTTGGATCACCGCGCCCGTGGGTGCAATGGCCAGCAGGATGGGCCCGTCGTTGCGTACGGAAACATCCGCCGCAGCCAGGCCGGCAGGCAAAACATCCTTTCCCGGAGTGAGACGCAGAGTGGTTAGGCGCAGTTGACCCGAGAGGCGGTCCGGCTCCAGCAGCCTTCCGCTGAACTCGCCCATGCCATCGATGTCGATTTCAAACGGCAGATGCCGGCCACTTTCCAATCCGGACGCGCGCTCGATCGCTGCCTGCGTCAAGGAAACCACGCGGACCGAGCCGCCGCCGGCAAGATTGTTATCCAAGGACCACCGGCTGTCGGACACAAACTCCGCGCCATATGCTTCAATGCGGGCGTTCAAGTTTAGTGAGCGGCCGGCCGTCGTGGCGCGAATGTTCGCCTGTCCGATGGACGCGGCCCGCAGCTCGACTGCACCGTTGAGAGCTTCCGGTGTCCACCGGCCCCCGGCTTGACGAAGTTCGCCCGAGAAATCCCCGGACACGCGCAGAGGCTCCTCCAGGCCGGATGGCGGGTTGACGCTCCAACCTTTCGTTGCGATAGCGAAGGCCGCCCGTCCTGCCGTCCACGAGCCACTGCCCCGCGCGCGGTCCGGACCCCGGGCCGCTTCGACGTTCGTCAGCTGAACGCGATCCGGCGATGCATTGAAGCTCGCGGCGAGAGAATCGAACTTTTCTCCTTCAAGCACGGCGGCGTTCACGCGCAGAGATCCTGTGGCTTGAGGCGCTGCCACGGTGCCGGTCACCGCCGCTGTTCCCGTAACGGTTCCGGAGAATTGCGGACGGCTGCCGGTGAGGGCTGCAATCAGAGACTCTGCCGGGGCGCGATCCAAGCTGATTCGGCCGTCGATGGTGCTTTCGTCTTTCAGGCGCCAGTGACTCAAGGCCGCGGCGCCAGTAAGGCCGAATCTTGCCCCATCCCGTTCGAAGCGCGCGTCGGCGATCCGCAGTTCGTCATCCGTCGCGGCGAACGAAAGGCGTAGAGCTTGTACGGCTTCCTTCCCGGCGCGGAGGCGGGCGGCCGTAAACGTTCCAGACAGGCGCGGAGCGGACAGCGGTCCGGTGATCTGTCCGGTCAACTCCGCGGGCTGCCCATCCAGTTCGATGGGCGGCTCCACTGGAAACTCGCTCGACACCCAGCGCAGAAGCGGCATCAGTTGCGCGACGTCGCAGGTACGTATGCGCACGTCCAGCCCCTGTGGCAGCGAACCGGCGACATTGATACGGCTGTCCCCCGCGAACAGCTCAGACCGGCGGACAGAGAGCTTGCCATCGCCGAACTCGACATCGATCGAGCCGGAGAGCGGAATGGGCCCGTTCGCCGGGGTCACCTTCAAGCTCGCCTTGGCGGCTTGGACACGGTCGAAGGTGCCGGTTGCCTCAATCGGCCCCGACACGCGCGCGCTAAGTTCGCCGGGAACTTCGACGCCGTTGACTGCACCCTTCAACTGGAATCGGCGCGAGCGCGGCAGTTCCAACTGCCCACGAAACTCGCCGCCCAACCCGGCGACCACCAGATCGCGGAGCACCGCGCCGGTTGAATCCGCTGCGACGTCCGCGCGAGCGGACACCCGGGAGACCGTTGAGCCGCCGACGTGCAACACGGCATCCGATATGGACAACGGCCCGCTGGCCTTCCATTCGTTGGAGCGAAGCGTGACTTCCAGGCCGGCTTCCGCCGTGCCGTCGCGCAGTTCAGGGCGCTTAGCCGCCTGGGCAAACTCTTTGACGTCGGCGCGGGCCTGCACTCGCAGATCCGCCATTGGAGTCGCCCAATTGGAAATCGTACCGGACGCCTGCAACGAAGAGTTCGCCGTCGCCACAGTGGCGCGCGTAAGTTCAAGACGGTCTCGCGAGAAAACGAACTCGCTGGAGAATGAAGCGGGCAATGGACCACCCGAAACCTCGGCAGCGCTGACGTTGCCGCGATACTGCTGGGCAAGCGCATCAAAGCCGATACGAGCCTCTACGCCGTTTGCGCGCAGATCAAGCGGCGTTCTGCGATCGTTCACCCACATCTCGCCATCTCGCAACTCGAACGTGGAGACCGCGAGATCGACTAGTTTTCCCGCGAGCGCTGCATCGTCGCCCTTGCCTGGAAGGTTGGTGGTTCCATCCGGTGCGACGTGAATGTGGATGGAAGGCCGTGCCGCAATCAGGGAGCGCACGCGTACGGATGGCGAAAGGAAAGACTCCACCGAAAGTCCAACCTCGAGACTCCCGGCGCGAAGCAGCGGAGGCAACCCAGCGGCCTCCGTTCCCCGAAGGACTACAGGTCCCGCGCGCATCGAGAGTTTTCTCCAATCGAAGGAGAACCCTTGCAGTTCCACTTTCGCCCCGGTGGAGAGCTCCAACTCGCGCACAACGCGGCTCTCAATCTGCAGGGACAGCCAGACCGACCGTGCGATGAACCACACCGACACACCTAGGACGGCCAGGACGAACACGCTGCCAATCGCGGCGCGCTTCACTGCGGGACCGCCCTTTGGGCGAGAAACGCTTCGTCACGAAAGAGGATGTCCAGTTGGGATCGCGACGAATTCAGCCAACGGTCAACCAGACTGTTCAACTGCTCAGCGGCGATCGTGTCTTCGATCGCATTTGCGACCTCGGGCAGCGGCGGTGGTTGCGCACCCTCCGGCCCGCGCCAGTTTGGCACGAAGGTGCCGCGGTAGTAGGCGCGAACATCTTCCGCCGGAACCTGGACGCCCGGGCGGAATCGCTGGTCGATGAACCGCAGCAGAGTTACCTGCCACTGCAATTGCTCCAGCAGGCGGTCCTCGGAAACGTCGTATTCAGCCAAGGCCTGCCGGTAGCGCGAATCGTCATCTGAGAACCGCTCCACCTTCCAGCGTTCGAGCACCGGTTTCGCGGCGTCCACACCGGCCGGCTGGTAATCGGCCAGCAGCATCTCACGCCGCAGCAGCGTCTGCTCCACAAGACGGTTGGCCGCGGAACGAAGAGACTCCTCGTCAAACGCGATCGGCTTTCCGTCGATCAATGCGGCCACACGAACCTGCGTCGTCACCTCGCTCATCGTCACGACGCTATTCCCCACTGTGACTGCGATCCGGTCGACAATCTCCGCCATTGCCGCGGCCATCAACACCGCCAAGAGAATCAGGGCCCGCATCAGAATGTCTGCCCCAGGGAGAAATGAAACTGCAGTTGATTAATCCTTTGCAGCGTCCGCATTCCGCCACCAGAAATCAGCTCCTCCCGCGTTCCCTCGAATCCAATAAAGCGTGGCGAGTTCGGGGAGAATGCAAGGTCGAACCGTATAGGCCCAATGGGAGTGCGGTACCGGATTCCAACGCCCACCGATTGCACCATATAGTCGAAGTCCTGAACGTCCTTCTGACCGTACCGGAAGCTCAAGCTCCCGAAGTTTGAATAGACGTTACCCATGTCGTGAAAGAGTACGGCGCCCAGACTGTCGCCGATCAACGGATAGCGAAGCTCGTGATTGAAGATCATCACTGCCTTTCCGCCTATCGGAAACCCGGTTTCAAGATCGCGAGGTCCGGCCTGATTCTCGGCAAAGCCGCGATGGCTGCTGGCGCCGCCGGCGAAGAACCGCTCGGGGAGCGGAATTTCGTTCAGTGGCCCGCCGCGAATGCGATCCTGAATGCCGAATGTGACGGCACGCGCAAGAACCAGGTTCTTGGTCAGGGAATGGTATGAGGAGTTTCGTCCCAGCCCACGCGCGAAATCCGACTGCGATCCCAAAACGCCCAACGCCACCGCAAAGTCGACGGAGTTGTAGAAGCCTTGTTTTGAATCGATCGGATCGTCGCGCCGGTCCTGAATGAACGACCCTCCGACGATGCCCAGGCGAACGGGCTGCGCAAGGAGCGGGATCAGCTCCGGACGGATCTTCAACGACGCTTCGTCCACGGATACGCGCCGCAGGATGTAGCGTCCCTGCAAAGTATTCGCACGGGAGAGCCGCTGGCTCAACTGGATTGCGGCTTCAATGCGTGTCGATTCGAACGTACGTACATCGCGCGAATTGTCGAACAGGGCCGAGACGGCAAGACTCAGATCGTCGCGGTCCCGGAAGTGCGGCGCAAGATAAGTTAGCTGCGCCCGCTGCTGAATATTTGAAAGGCGTCCCTGAAGCGTTCCTGAATGTCCGACGCCAAAAAAGTTGTTCCGGGTGATTCCAGCGTTCACGCGGGGGCTGAAGCCGGTGGCGCCGGCGGGCGAATCGAAGTTCTGGACGTTGCCGCCGCCTATGCGTCCCACTTGCGCGCCGATGCCCAGGTTGTAGGAGTAGCGCTTGGACTCCTCAACTTCGATCAGCACATTCTTCGAACGCTCGTCGCCATTCGGGTTCTGTATGCCGGTGTTGACTCGCGCGAAGATGCCGAGATCGTAGAGCCTCCGCTGGCTTGCCAGCACCTCACCCAACGACAACGGGTCGCCGGGCCGCAATCCGATCCGGTTGTAGACCAGCTTCGGATCGGTGGTCGTGAGTCCGCCGACAAGGACTCGATTGACGAACCGCTGTTGACCCCGGGCAATTTCGATATCGACATCCACTGTGGTGTCGTCAACGCGTCTGGCAAGCCAGTCGAAGGTAGCCTCCGTAAAGCCGCGGTTGTAGAACGCGTTTAAGACCTGTTCGCGATCCTGCGCCAGCCCCTCCTGGCTGAACGGCTGGCCCTCCGCCGTTTCCAGCAGCGACTGCGCAAGGACAAGATCGGCGTCCGCGATGCCGCGAATCTCAACCTTGCCGGTCACAGTCTGGGGGCCTTCCTCGACAGCGATAGTGGCAACCTGCGACAGTTCCTCACCCTCCGGAGCGGAAACGCTGGTGTTCACCTTGACCGCAAGAAATCCATTGGAACGATAGAGCGCCTCGATCGCGGCAGCGTCCCTTGCCAGAAGCTCCTCGCTGAAACGTCCATTGCGGTAGCGCAGAAACGTGGCGGGGAGAACCGCCATTCGCTCCCGCAAGGTCCCATCGTCAAAGTAGTTGTTGCCCTCAATGTCCAGGGCCGTCAGTTTGAAACGCGGGCCGCGATCGATGTCGTACCGGACTATCTCCGCACCGGCTTCCTGCTTCCGTGAGAACGTCGCGCGCGCGTCGAAGTAGCCCTCGGAGTGCAGGTACGCTTCGATGTTCTCGGCGCCTTCAACAAGCAGCTCACGGTCAACGCTGCGTTCCTGAAAAATCGGGATCAGTGTTCGCTGCTTTCCGCGCGACAACCGGTAGCCTTCGAAGACCAGCTTCACTTCGGGCCCATCGCGGATGTCGAGGCTGGGCACGGCAACGCCTAGATCCGGTTTCCATTCCATACCCGCGAGGTCCACGCCGGACATCAGGAAGTTCTGCTTTAGCAGGAGCCGCCGGATGCGCGATACGCCATCTTCCACGCGCGTTTCGGTGATCGGTTGAAAACCGCCGAGACCCCACCACTTCCGCCAGCCGGAGGCCTTCACTACGCGGTCCGGAGTAAGCGAAGTCTGGCCACGAATGATAGGAGCGGTGAAGCGCGCGCGGCGGCCTGGTTCGACGTCGAACCGGATGGTGACGTCTTCCGTCTCGACGTTCCGCTGCGTGTCCGCCGTCACCTTTGCTTCAAACAAGCCGTTTTTGAAGAGGAGGCTGGTCATGTTGTCCACCGCCTGACGGACCTTCGCCTCCGTAAGTTCCTCGCCCAACCTGAGCCGCCCGGCGTTTAGAAGCTGCGTCGCGGTTGGTGGTTCTTTGACGCCAGTGATCGATTGCCCTCCAGTAAACCACCGATTCACGGTACGGAAGGTCAGCGTTACTTCGCCATCCAGCTCCTGTGCGTCGACGATGATGTCGATGAATCTGCCCGTCGTGTACAAGCCGGCAATCGCTTCGCGGACTGCGCCGCCATCGTATGCATCGCCGGGGGAGAGGGGAATTCTCTCCAGCATTTCGGTAAGGGGAAGGGGTTGGATGGGCGGATCGAAGCGGATGGCCACCACTCTCTTGCCGTCGAAGACGCTGGCCGCTGCCCCGATGCCCGTCGGCGACTGAGTCTCAACGATCAAGCCTGCGACCAGGACGGCGGCCGCGCGGAAGCATCGGATGCCGCGTCGGATCACGCAATGTCATCATAGCAATGGCGGGCATGACGGCTTCCGATCAAGAGCGATACTCGCGTCAGATCCGGTTCTCCGGCATCGGCTCCGAAGGCCAACAGGCGCTTTTGGACACGACCGTCGCTATCGTGGGACTTGGAGCCCTGGGCAGTTTCCAAGCGGCTGCGCTGGCCCGTGCCGGGTGCGGACGGCTGATCCTGATTGATCGCGACATCGTTGAGTTCAGCAATCTGCAGCGGCAATGGCTCTATGACGAGTCCGACGCGGCGGAGGCCCGGCCCAAGGCGGCTGCGGCCGCCGCGGCGCTGTCGAAGACCAACTCGCAGATTGCCGTGATGTCGACGATCGCGGACCTGACTGCATCCAATGCCGAGGAGCTTTTGGAAGAGGCCGCGCTGATCCTTGATGGAACCGATAATTTCGAGACCCGGTATCTGATCAACGATGTCGCCGTGAAGCGGGGTGTTCCGTGGGTGTACGGAGGCGTGGTTGGAAGCTACGGATTGGCGATGCCGGTCATCCCCGGCACGACGGCGTGTCTTCGATGCGTCTATCCGGAACCGCCAACCGGGGTGCAGCCGACGTGCGAGACAGCGGGCGTGGTGAATACGGCCGCCAGCATCGTCGCGTCGGTACAGGTGTCGCTGGCCCTGCGGATTGCCACCGGGAACGCGCCCCCGGGCGATATCACCACCGTTGATGTTTGGACGGGGCAGATTCGAACGCTTCCTGCGCCCCAGCGCGATGCCGGATGTCCATGCTGCGCCGGCCGTGAGTTTGCGGCGTTGGAATCCACCGTGCGGACACCGGTCAGCCTTTGCGGCCGCAATGCGGTGCAGATCCACGAGCGCCACCGCCCTCTCGATCTCGCGGCGCTGGGTGGGCGGCTAGACACGCTGGGTGAAGTGCGGCGGAACGAGTTCGCGCTGCGCTTCTTCACGTCCGGCTACGAGATGACGTTCTTCCCGGACGGGCGGGCGATCATCAAAGGAACTACCGATCCGGGTGTGGCGCGAAGCCTCTACGCGCGCTACGTGGGCGCCTAGTAGCGGTGGCGTACGATTAAAAGAAGCGGGCGTTTAGCTCAGTTGGTTAGAGCACCTCCCTTACAAGGAGGGGGTCCGGGGTTCGAGTCCCTGAACGCCCACCACCACAAACTCCGCCGGTGAACCCCTTTCCCGATCCGCGCAAGGCTTCGAGACAAGGTCTGGTGGCTGTCGGCGGCGATCTGTCGATAGCGACGCTGCTGGCCGCGTACGATCACGGAATCTTCCCCTGGTTCAATGCGGGTGAGCGTCCCCAGTGGTGGAGTCCCGACCCGCGCGCGGTGATCGATCTCGATCATCTTCATATTTCGCGAAGTCTTGCGAGGACGCTGCGCAGGGGATCGTTCTCGGTTTCCTGGAATCGGCAGTTCAGTAGGGTGATGGAGGAGTGCGCGTCCGGCAGGCATGAAGGCACTTGGATCTTCCCGGAAATGATCGACGCCTACACGTCGCTGCATGAAGCGGGACACGCGCACTCGATCGAAGTATGGCGGGACGATGACCTTGTGGGCGGGCTCTACGGCGTCCGCAGGAGAAACGCATTCTTCGCCGAGAGTATGTTCCACCGTGAGACGGATGCGTCGAAGGTTGCCCTGGTTCGCGCGGTTCAGGATCTATGGCAACAGGATGTCCGCTTGTTCGACGTACAGTTTTTGACGCCGCATCTGGCATCGATGGGCGCCCACAATATTCGACGGGGGGAGTATCTGGAGCGCGTGAAGAATCACACGTGATGCGCGGCGGCTTCGTATTCTATAGGCAGGTGCGCTTCGCTCTGTTCGCGTTTCTGATCTTCGCAGCAGCTTGCAGGAAGCAACTTTCGACGACCACGTTACGGCTGGAAGCGCGGCAGGAAGCCGGGCATCAGTGGCTGGAAGTGATGGAACCCGATGGGGCCCGCGCGGCGAACGTCTGGATTGGCGGCTGCCGCAACGCGGCCGCGGAATCGCGGGTGGACGTGATCTATCAGAGCCCCCGGATCTTCAGCCTCGCGTGCCGGCAGCAGGCATCGCTGGCGCTGGCGAGTTTTCGAGTCTCCGATGGGCAGCGGCTGCTGCTTGAAAGCACCATCCAGAAAGACAAAGTGCAGGCGTTCCGGTCGGCCGTGGACAAAGCCCTGCGGAAGAGCGGACTGGAAAACGCAGGCGATCCGGCGAGCTTCGCGTTGACTGCGGCGGGGCTTGTTTTTCCCGCCGGGACTGCGCAGGTGGTGGTTCCGGCGACGGAGATGCGTCCGCTGCTGAACCCCGATGCCGCCCTGCTGGTGGGCCGGTAGAAAAAGAAAACGCCGGAGCGATGCGCCCCGGCGTTGATTCGATCGAACAGGCTTCGGTAACAACACGCGTCGTCTCCTGGAAGCTGGCGGCGGAGATGAACGAGTCGGTCGAGAGCCAAGCTTTCGTGATGCCCAACAGCACGGGCTTGCCCTGCGCCGGACGCCCGCCCGCCTCGGTGACGCGCTCATTCTCATGGGAGAACTTGAAGCGGCCTAAGACGACCTCAGCTTCCACAGCAATACTATAGCGGCCTCAGCACCTCCGTATATCTCTGGAGTCCGAGGACGCAGACGAAATCGACCCCAATGGTTCGCCCGTCAGTGGCATAGCCACGCCACTCATGGGTAGAACTTGTCGTGTTGATATTGTTAGTAACAACGAACGTGGGATTACATTGATTTCCAAAGTGCATGCAAGTTGCACTGCCAGTCACGGACACTCGCTCATTGTGGTAGGTAACTATCGGACCGTACAAAAGGTATTGCCTCTGATAGTGAACCGTCCATGAGGCCTGAATGTTAAAGCTGAGTCCGGCTGCTGAGAAGGTGCACGATGCTTCTGGGACGGCCTCAAAACTGTTTTCGTTAACGCTCGAGCAAATGTCCTGGCCAAAAACCGAGCCCGCAAACAAGACTGCTATAGCTAGGGTATTTTTCATTGAAGTCCGGTCGTCCTATAGTTTCACTTTCGACAGCATTTGGGTTAAGAAAGCACTCTTCCTTCGGGCGAACTCACGGCGAATCTGGCGACTATCGCGTCCATCCGTGTCCGAACTAAGTGATTGGATGAAAGATTCAACTTCGCTTCGATAACCATTGACGTACGCCGACGTATCGCTGTCGAGGCGGGTTGTTTTAGCTTCCGGATCCACTCCCCTCACCCGAAGTACACGCTCTCTCTCCGTCTTCGCTTGTTCCTTGATACGTTGACGAGCGTGACTGGCCGTTTCTGCGGATTCCGGGGCGGAAAGCCACTTCTCTTGAGCGCGGACTGCATCAAGGCTGCCCTTCCAACTCTGTCGAACGGCTGCGATGGAATCGGCGATGCCAAATGTCGTGCCGTCGTCGAAAATGGCCACAACAGCTTCCACCGCCGAAGGAGTTGTCTTAACCGTTGACGGCAGTGTGAATCGGAAGGACCACGTCGCACCCGGCTCTGACGGTATCTTGGTGTCGGCATAACCGCGAAGAGCGATCAGATTTGAATAGTCCTCAGTGAACTGGGCCGTCGTTCCGTCCGGTGGAAGACTTGGTCGGATGGTAAGGAAGACCAGGGTGGACGGGCACGAGTTCGATATTCGAACAACCAGGGAATGACCCGAGTCTACTACTGGTGCGCCAATACTGAGGCACGCTAAGTCCGTTGCGCAAACGACGGCGCTAGCCGATGTGCCCAGTAATGACAGTTTGATGATCCGCTTTAAGGAAAATAGTTTGCACTTCATAACTAGGTCCTTCTTGTGAGCTGGCGGCTTAATCGGTCGGTGAGGCAGGGCGTGTTCCGGACGAGAGTCGCAAGATAACATCCCAGGCCCAGTCGTCGGCCACACTGTCGGGCCCCTTGAAGATCCGTCCGCGATATCGAAACTGATTTCCGTTCCGGTCTACTCGGCGTGAGTCTCGAAAATCCAGCGCTAGCGCAGTAATACCGAACGCTTGAAGCGGCACCAATTCTCCGGTCTCCGAAACTCCGTTGCGGTTTCGATCCTGCCAAATTCTCTAAGTCTCGGCCAGATCGCGTCCTCAGCGCTGACCGTTCCATCCCCATTGCCCCCGTTCGCGAGTCGATCGAACTCGGCTAGAGCGAAGAATCCATTACGCGCCTGGCCCGGAGGCGGTTCGCGCTGTGGAGTTACACCTCCGAACAGTTCAGAGCCGCTGTCGATCAGGCCATTGCCATTGCGATCCAGAGCCAACCAGCCGTTACTCGATCCGAGCATCGGCCAAGGCGTCATTACCGCTATCGGACCGTTGATAAGGAATGGAACGCCTTGAGCTGCGCTGGATAGACGCAATCCGGAGCTGTCCACATCGATCAAAATCGGCGTCGGATCACAGCAACAGTTTCCGCGCCTGTCTTGGCCTTGCCTGCAACCTCCTGTTGCAGCATACAGACAGGGGTCAGCGGGGTCGCCAAACTGAGTATCGCATAGACCCTGACACTGAATCTCAAAGGGACAGCTATAGGGGCACTGCGCCCATGCAATTCCGGCAATTGCTGTGAAAAGTAAGATTCGTATGGACAAGTTGATCCTATTCTTTGCTAGTTTCGTTAACTCTCGGAGTACTGAACGTACCCCAAATGCTACCCCCCCCGGGAAGAAAATCAAGGCTTCTTCACTCACTGCGAAAGAATTATTTGAACTGAAACAGAAAAAACAAAGCGGCCGCGAGCACAACCGAGGTCATCCCTCGATTCGCCCGCGGCCGCTCGGGGACCGCTAACTATGAGCCGAAGCCTACTCGGCGAGACCTTCCTCGCCGGTCTCCTCCGCGAGGCCGCCCGAATACAGCGCCCGGGTTTCCTCGTCGTAGCCCGCCATGGAATCGACGGGCTCCTGCTCCTGAACCACCTCGTCCTCGACAACGTCCTCGCCCGCGATTTTGACGCCGCGGTAGTAGTCCATGCCCGTGCCGGCGGGAATCAGGCGGCCCATGATCACGTTTTCCTTCAGGCCACGCAGGTAGTCCACCTTGCCGTTGATGGCGGCTTCGGGAAGCACGCGCGTGGTTTCCTGGAAGCGGGCCGCGGAGATAAACGAATCGGTCGACAGCGACGCTTTCGTGATGCCCAGCAGGACAGGTTTTCCCTGGCCGGGCCGGCCTCCGGCTTCGATCACACGGTCGTTCTCCTTGTTGAACTTGAAGCGGTCCACCACTTCTTCCGGCAGGAACTCCGTGTCGCCGATATCATCCACCTTCACCCAGCGCATCATCTGGCGAACGATCACCTCCAGATGCTTGTCATTGATGTTGACACCCTGGAGCCGGTAGACTTCCTGGATCTCGTTCACCAGATAGCGCTGCAGTTCGGTTTCGCCAAGAACCGCAAGGATGTCGTGCGGGTTTAGGGGACCTTCGTTCAACCGGTCGCCCGCCTTCACGTTCTCGCCGTCCTGGAAGTTCAGATGCTGGCCGCGCGGGATCGCATACTCCCGCTCGGTCGAATCTTCGCTGATGATCGTCACCTTGCGCGACGTCTTGGTCACGTCGCCCATGCGCAGCTTACCGTCGATCTCGGCCATGATGGCCGTTTCGCGGGGCTTGCGGGCTTCGAACAGCTCTACCACTCGCGGAAGACCGCCAGTGATGTCCTTGGTCTTCTTGGTGGCGCGCGGAATCTTGACGATGACATCGCCGGCATGAACCAGCTCGCCATCGTTCACCATCAAGTGGGCATTGGTCGGCAGTAGATACCGGCGCTCGTCGGCCTTGGAGTGGCTTTCGCCGCGGATGATGATCATCGGGACGCGCTTGTCGTCCGTCGAATCGATCACCACCCACTGCGCCAGACCGGTGATTTCGTCCACCTGTTCCTTCATCGTGAACCCGTCCAACAGGTCTTTGAAGTGAACGTTGCCCGAAACTTCGGTAAGAATCGAGAACGCGAACGGATCCCATTCGAGAAGAACGTCATTCTCGCGGACGGCAGCGCCTTCCTCCACAAGAATCTTCGTTCCGTAGAACACCGGATAGCGTTCTTTCTCGCGGCCCTTACTGTCGAGGATGGCCAGAATGCCGTTGCGGTTCATGGCGATCAGCTCGCCCTTGGCATTTCGAACCGTGCGGATCTCTTCGAACTTCGTAAAGCCGTCCGACTTCGCTTCCTGACGGGACTGCTCGGCGTGGCCGCTGGCAGTGCCTCCGACGTGGAAGGTCCGCATGGTCAGCTGCGTTCCGGGCTCGCCGATGGACTGCGCAGAGATGATACCCACGGCTTCGCCGCGCTCCACCATCCGGCCCGTGGCGAGGTTGCGGCCATAGCAAAGCTGGCACACTCCCCGGCGGGATTCGCAGGTCAGCACGGAACGGATTCGCACCCGTTCGATACCGGCGGCTTGAATTGAGGCGGCTTTGCCTTCGTCGATCAACTCATTGGCTTTGACGATGACGCTGCCTTCGAAATCGACCTGATCCTCCAGCGCGACGCGCCCGACGATTCGATCGCGGAGCGGCTCAATCACTTCCTGGCCTTCCATGATCTGTTCGACCTGGATGCCGTTTGCAGTGCCACAGTCGCGTTCGCTGACGATCACGTCCTGGGCAACGTCGCACAGGCGGCGCGTCAGGTAACCGGAGTCGGCGGTTTTCAGCGCCGTGTCGGCCAGACCCTTGCGGGCTCCGTGCGTGGAAATGAAGTACTGAAGGACGTTCAACCCCTCGCGGAAGTTGGCCGTGATCGGCGTTTCGATGATCTCGCCTGAGGGCTTGGCCATCAGTCCGCGCATACCCGACAGCTGCCGGATCTGCTGCTTCGAGCCGCGGGCACCCGAATCGGCCATGATGTAAATCGGATTCAGGCGGCGGCCGGACTTGTCGTCGTCCTCCATCACCTTGAACATTTCCTTGGAAACGTCGTCGGTGACCCGCTGCCAGATTTCGATGATCTTGTTGTAGCGTTCGCCGTGCGTAATCGCGCCGTCCTGATACTGCTGCTGAACCTCGATGACGAGATTTTCGGCGTCGGCAACCAGCCTCGGCTTCGAAGCCGGGACGACCATGTCGTCAATGCCGATGGAGATTCCGGACCGCGTGGCGTAGTTGTAGCCAAGCGACTTGATGTCGTCCAGCATCTGGACCGTAATGCGCAATCCGAACTTCAGGTAGCAATATTTGACCAGTTCCGACAGGCCCTTCTTCTTCAAGAGGCCGTTGATGAACGGCATCTCGTCCGGCAGCACGTCGTTCAGCACGACGCGGCCGACCGTGGTTTGAAGGTCCAGCTTGTCGGCTTCGATGGGCTCGGCGTGAAGCAGGTTCTGATCGTCGTAGGCCTTCGTCAGATCCAGCACCTTGCCGGAACAGCGAAGCGTGATCGGCGTCAGCGTTTCGACCTCGCCCATTTCGAGCGCGATCAAAACGTCTTCCATCGAGGCGAACTTGCGGCCTTCGCCCTTGGCTCCGGGACGCGCCTTCGTCAGGTAGTACAGACCCAGGACCATGTCCTGCGTCGGCACGGCGATCGGGTCGCCATGGGCCGGCGAGAGAATGTTATTGGAGGCCAGCATCAATGTGCCGGCTTCGATCTGCGCTTCGGGCGACAGTGGGACGTGAACCGCCATCTGATCGCCATCGAAGTCGGCGTTGAACGCGGTACAGGTAAGCGGGTGAAGGCGGATGGCCTTGCCTTCGACCAGCACGGGCTCGAACGCCTGAATGCCGAGACGATGAAGCGTGGGCGCGCGGTTGAGAAGGATCGGATGATCCTTGATAACTTCTTCGAGGATGTCCCAGACAACGGGGTCCTGCTGCTCAACCAATTCTTTGGCTTGCTTGATGGTTGTGCAATGGCCGCGCTGTTCCAGGCGATGGTAGATGAACGGCTTGAACAGTTCCAGCGCCATCTTCTTCGGAAGGCCGCACTGGTGCAGTTTCAGTTCCGGGCCGACGACGATGACGGACCGGCCCGAGTAATCGACGCGCTTGCCAAGCAGGTTCTGACGGAAGCGGCCCTGCTTGCCCTTGAGGGTGTCGGAGAGCGACTTCAGCGGGCGGTTATTGGCGCCGCGAAGGACACGTCCGCGCCGCCCATTGTCGAACAGGGCGTCAACGGCTTCCTGCAGCATCCGCTTTTCATTGCGGACGATGACGTCGGGGGCATGAAGCTCAATCAGCTTCTTCAAGCGGTTGTTGCGGTTGATGACGCGGCGGTAGAGATCGTTGAGATCCGACGTCGCGAAACGGCCGCCATCCAGCGGCACCAGGGGACGCAACTCGGGCGGAATGACGGGCAGAACGTCGAGAATCATCCACTCCGGCTTGTTGCCGGATTTGCGGAAGCTCTCGGCGACCTTCAGACGCTTGGCGTACTTCAGCTTCTTTTGCTGGGACGCTTCGGTCTTCATCCGCTCCCGGATTTCGATGGTCAGCGATTCGGTATCGACCTTCTTGAGAAGTTCCTTAATGCCCTCGGCGCCCATCAGGGCGACGAACTGGCCGGGATGCTCAACATCCAGCTTGCGCTTCTCTTCGTCGGAGATCACCTGCCCGCTGCGGAAGCCTTCCAACTCGCCGGGATCGACGATGACATAGGCTTCGAAGTACAGCACGCGCTCCAGCTCGCGGAGCGTGATGTCCAGCAGGTAACCGATACGGGAGGGCAGGCCCTTAAAGAACCAGACGTGGCAGCAGGGGCTGGCCAATTCGATGTGGCCCAGGCGCTCGCGCCGCACGCGGGAGAGGGTGACTTCGACGCCGCACTTATCGCAGATGACTCCGCGGTGCTTCATGCGCTTGTACTTGCCGCAGAGGCATTCCCAGTCGGCGATGGGGCCGAAAATACGGGCGCAGAACAGACCATCGCGTTCCGGCTTGAAGGTCCGGTAGTTGATGGTTTCGGGCTTGGTGACCTCGCCATGGGACCAGCTCCGGATTTTCTCCGGAGACGCGAGGGAAATGCGGATCGAGTCGAAATCGGCGATCAGGTTCGCGCGGTCATAAGGGGATGAACGAAACATGGTTTTCTCTCTCCTCCTCTTTTAGTCGGCCGCCGCAGCCAGGTCCGGCGTTTCGGGGGCCATTTTCATTAGTTCGACGTCGAGACACAGGGACTGCAATTCCCGGATCAAAACGTTGAAGGACTCAGGGACGCCCGGCTCGGTAGCCGCTTCGCCCTTGACGATCGCCTCATAAATCTTGGCGCGGCCATACACATCGTCCGACTTGGCCGTAAGCAGTTCCTGAAGGATGTAGGCGGCTCCGTAAGCTTCAAGAGCCCAGACCTCCATCTCTCCGAAGCGCTGCCCGCCAAACTGCGCCTTGCCGCCCAGCGGCTGCTGGGTAATCAGCGAGTACGGTCCGATGGAGCGCGCGTGGATCTTGTCGTCCACCAAGTGGGACAGCTTCAGCATGTAGATCATGCCGACGGTCACCGGCTGTTCGAACCCGAGGCCCGTCATGCCGTCCGTCAGTTGGACTTTGCCCGATGTCGGCAGACCGGCGCGGGTGAGTTCCTTCTTGATGTCCTCTTCATGCGCGCCGTCGAACACCGGGGTGGCGTAGTGCAGCCCCAGTTTCTCCGCCGCCCAGCCGAGGTGGGTTTCGAGAATCTGCCCGACGTTCATACGGCTGGGGACGCCGAGGGGGTTGAGGACGATTTCCACCGGCGTGCCATCCGGAAGGTGAGGCATATCCTCTTCCGGAACGATCCGCGCGATGACGCCCTTGTTGCCGTGACGGCCGGCCATCTTATCGCCGACGGAGAGTTTCCGCTTCATGGCGATATAGACTTTGACGAGTTTGATGACGCCGGGAGGAAGCTCGTCGCCCTTCTTCAGCTTGGCGACCTTCTCCTCGGTGATCTTTTCGAGCACCGCCACCTGGCGCGTGGTCATGTCCTCGATCTCGTCGATCTGCTCGTTGACGCGCGGATCCTTCTCCTTCAGCCGCATCCGCTTCAGGTCGCGTGCGCGAAGTTTTTCGAGAAGGTCCCGGCTGATTTCGGTTCCCTTGGCGAGCAGCTTCTTGTTGGTTTTCTCTTCGTGCAGATCGGCCAGCACTTCCTGGCCTTCCAGCAGCGAAGCCAGGCGCTTGGCCCGCTCGTCGTTGATGATTCGCTTTTCGTCTTCGAGATTGCGATGAAGCTTGGCGATCTGCTCTTCAAGAATCAGCTTCGAACGCTCATCGAGCTCAGCGCCTTTGCGCGAGAAGACGCTGGCGTTGACGACCGTTCCCTCAATGCCGGGAGGGCAGTAGAGGGACGCGTCCTTGACGTCGCCGGCTTTCTCGCCAAAGATGGCGCGGAGAAGCTTTTCTTCCGGCGTCAGCTGGGTCTCGCCCTTCGGCGTTACCTTGCCCACCAGGATGTCGCCGGGCCTAACCGTGGCGCCGATCATGATGATTCCCGATTCGTCGAGATTGCGAAGCGCGCTTTCGGCGATGTTGGGAATGTCGCGGGTGATTTCTTCCGGGCCGAGTTTCGTGTCCCGGGCTTCGATCTCAAACTCCTCGATGTGGATCGAGGTGTAGTAGTCTTCCTTCACCAGCTTTTCGGACACGACGATGGCGTCCTCAAAGTTGTAGCCGCGCCAGGGCATGAACGCCACCAGGACGTTTCGTCCCAGCGCAAGCTCACCCTGGTCCGTGCAAGGGCCGTCGGCAAGCACGTCGCCCTTCTTCACCCGCTGGCCCAGATGCACGATCGGCTTCTGGTTGATGCAGGTGTTCTGGTTCGACCGTTTGAATTTCGTCAGCGGATAAATGTCCGCGCCCACTTCGCGGGACATCTGGTTTTCATGGGCGTCGGTACCGTCCACACGGACGATGATGCGCTCAGAATCGACGGAATCGACGACACCCGAACGGCGGCAGATTTCAACCGCGCCGGAATCGCGCGCGGTGACGCGTTCCATGCCCGTCCCGACGTAAGGAGCGTCGGCACGCAACAGCGGAACGGCTTGCCGCTGCATGTTCGAACCCATCAACGCGCGATTGGCGTCGTCGTTTTCAAGGAACGGAATGAGCGAGGCGGCGACGGACACCAGCTGTTTCGGGCTGACGTCCATGTACTCGATTTTGTCGCGCTGGACCAGAACGAAGTTGCCGCGTTCGCGGGCGTTCACAAGGTCCTTGGCGATTGCGCCGAACTCGTCCAGCTGAACGTTGGCCTGGGCAATGATGTATTTGTCCTCTTCCCAGGCGGACAAATAGTCGCAATAGGCTTCGTACTCGGCGGGCTGCTTTGCCTTCGCCAGCTTCTGGTTGGCCGTTTCGACCGGGGCGCGATCGGAAACATCGCCCACCCGGAACGAAGTGTCGCCGGGATTGAGAACCTTTACCTGATCGGCAACGACACCATCGACGACCTTTCGGTAGGGGCTCTCGATGAAGCCGTATTCGTTGATCCGCGCAAAGCACGACAACGAGGAAATCAGGCCGATGTTCGGACCTTCCGGCGTTTCGATGGGACAGATGCGCCCATAGTGCGTTGGGTGAACGTCGCGGACTTCGAAGCCGGCGCGCTCGCGCGACAGTCCGCCCGGTCCAAGGGCCGACAAGCGGCGCTTGTGGGTGATCTCGGAAAGCGGATTCGTCTGATCCATAAACTGCGAAAGCTGGCTGGACCCGAAGAATTCGCGGATCGCGGCCATGACGGGCTTTGCGTTCACCAGGTCGTGCGGCATGGCCGTCGACATTTCCTGGTAGACCGACATCTTTTCCTTGATCGCGCGTTCCATTCGAACGAGGCCGATCCGGAACTGATTCTCCAGAAGTTCGCCCACAGCGCGGACACGGCGGTTGCCCAGGTGATCGATGTCGTCGGTGACGCCAGCGCCCTTGCGCAGTTTCAGCAAGTAGCGGATCGTGTCGACGAAATCCGCCTCGTCGAGCGTGCGCTTGTCCAGACTGGTGAATTCGCGCTTGTCGTGGAGCTTGATGTTGAACTTCATCCGGCCCACGCGCGAAAAGTCGTACTTGCGCGGGTCGAAGAACATTCCCTGGAAAAGCTGGGTGGCGGTGTCGCGGGTGGGCGGGTCGCCGGGGCGCAGTTTCCGGTAGATTTCAAGCAGCGCGTCGTCCTGAAGCTTGACGGCGTCCTTGCGGAGCGTGGCGGAGATAACG
>JBGTFZ010000036.1:0-42267 GCA_041746955.1 Bryobacteraceae bacterium | reverse complement strand
TCCAGGCGCCGGTCCGCCAAGTCGAACTGATCCTGAAATCCACGCGGACCTCCATTCGGATCTCGCGGCTCCCCGCCTTTCCTCTCTTCCAGCGCCCACCCCCACCCTCCTCCGTCAGCTAGCTTTTCCGCCGACGGGATGATCCGTCTGGCGACTCGGCCTTCGTAAACAGCCGTCCCTCTGACAAGGAGTTTTCCGTGATTGACACCGTACTTGCAAAAATCTTCGGCACGCAGAATGAACGAGAACTGAAAAAGATCCGGCCTTTCGTAGCCTCCATCAACGATCTGGAGCCCCAGATGCAAGAGCTGGACGACGATCAGCTGGCCGCCAAGACTGTCGAGTTTAGAGAGCGCTTGGCCAATGGCGAGACGCTCGACGACCTGCTCATCGAAGCCTTCGCCGTCGTCCGCGAAGCCGGACGCCGCGTCCTCAACATGCGGCACTTCGATGTCCAGTTGATCGGCGGCATCGTCCTCCACCGGGGCAACATCGCGGAGATGCGCACCGGTGAGGGCAAGACTCTCGTCGCCACGCTTCCCGTTTATCTAAACGCGCTCGACGGGAAGGGCGTGCATGTCGTAACCGTCAACGACTACCTCGCCCGCCGCGACTCGGAGTGGATGGGCCGCCTCTACAAGTTCCTCGGACTTACCGTCGGCGTCATCGTCCACGACCTCTCGGAAACGCAGCGTCGCGAAGCTTATGGTTCCGACGTCACCTACGGCACGAACAATGAGTTTGGCTTCGACTACCTTCGCGACAACATGAAGTTCCGCATCGAAGATTGTGTCCAACGGGAACACAACTTCGCCATTGTCGATGAAGTGGATTCCATCCTGATCGACGAAGCGCGTACCCCGCTGATCATTTCGGGACCCAGCGAAGAGTCCACTGACAAGTACTACCGGGTAAACCGCATCATTCCCAAGCTGATCCGCGGCGAAGTGATGGAGGGTAAGGAACCGGGGCAGAAGACGACAACCGGCGACTACACGGTGGACGAAAAACACCGCAGCGTCGCCCTGACCGAAGAAGGCTCTCTAAAAGTGGAAAGGCTGCTGGACTGCGGCAACCTTTTTGACCCCGCGAACATTGAACTCAATCACCATGTGCAGCAGAGCCTGAAGGCCCAGGTTCTGTTTCACCGCGACAAGGATTACCTTGTGCAGCCCGGGGCGGACGGCGAACCCGAAGTAGTGATTGTCGACGAGTTTACGGGCCGCCTGATGCCGGGCCGCCGCTGGTCCGACGGGCTCCACCAAGCCGTCGAGGCGAAGGAGGGCGTGAAGATTCAGCGCGAGAATCAGACACTGGCGACCATCACGTTCCAGAATTTTTTCCGGATGTACAAGAAGCTGGCCGGCATGACCGGAACCGCGATGACCGAGGCCGCGGAGTTCGGCAAGACGTACAAGATCGACGTCATGGAAATGCCGACCAACAAGATCATGATCCGCAAGGACGCCGTCGATATCGTCTACCGCACGGAAGAGGAAAAATTCCGCAACGCGGCGAAAGAGATCAAGCGCGCGCACGAACTCGGGCAGCCGGTTCTAGTCGGAACCATCTCGGTCGAAAAGTCGGAAACGCTGTCCGGAATTCTGAAGCGCATGGGCGTGCGGCACGAAGTTCTAAACGCCAAGAATCATGAGCGGGAGGCGTTCATCGTCGCCCAGGCGGGCCGGAAGAGCGCGGTTACCGTTTCCACCAATATGGCCGGCCGCGGCACCGACATTCTTTTGGGCGGCAACCCCGAAGCCATGGCGAAGGAGACCCTCCGCAAACAGGGGAAGGATTCCGACCACTACCAAACCGCCGCCGCGAATACGCCAGAGAGGGCTGAGTGGGACGGCCTCCTCGTAAAGTACCGTCTGGAGACCGATGCGGAGCGTGAGGAAGTCCGCGCCGCCGGCGGCCTGTACATCGTCGGTACGGAACGTCACGAATCCCGCCGGATCGACAATCAGCTCCGTGGCCGCGCGGGCCGCCAGGGCGATCCCGGCGCATCGCGATTCTTTCTTTCACTTCAGGACGACCTGCTTCGCATCTTCGGTGGGGACCGGATTCAGAACCTGATGCTTCGCCTCGGCATGACCGAGGATGAACCCATTGAATCCGGCCTGATCGCGAAGCGCATCGCCGCCGCGCAGAAAGCGGTGGAAGCGCAAAACTTCGCCGCCCGCAAACATCTTCTCGAATACGACGACGTCATGAACAAGCAGCGAACGGCAGTCTATGCGCTGCGCCGGAACCTGCTTCTGGGCGCGGATCAGAAGGAGAAGATCCGGGAGATGGTGGATGGCATCCTCGTAACCGCGCTCGACAAGTATTGCGGCGCCGAGGTGAAACCGTTCGACTGGGATCTCAACGGATTGCAATCGGAAATCCTGACGTTCTTCGGCGTCCGGATAGAGCCCGCGCAACTCGCCGAAATGACGCGCGACGAAATCGAAGACTCCATCCGGGAGCGCTTGTACGCCCGCTACGACGACAAGGAACGAACCGTCAGCCACCAACTGATGCGCGAAGCGGAGCGCATCATCATGCTGAACGTCATCGACAACCAGTGGAAGGATCATTTGCTGTCGATGGACCACCTCAAAGAGGGCATCGGCATGCGCGCCTACGGGCAGAAGGACCCGCTGATCGAATACAAGAAGGAATCCTTCAAGCTGTTCCAGGACATGATGGACCGGATTGAGGACGAAACCGTTCGTTACCTGTTCTTCCTTCAGGTGGCCGAAAGCGACGGCCCACCCGCGCTCGACCTTAGTCCCCGCGATGCGGCGCACGATCCCGCGGACGAGCCTGAGCCTGAGCCCGAACTGATCGCGGCCGCCCAGTCCTCCATCGTCGACTTCACCCGCAGCATCCAAAAGAAGAAGGAACGGGAACTGGCGGCCGTTTCACTTGCCGGAGGCGATTCTTCCGGGAACAAGACGGCAGTTCCGGTTGTCAATTCAGTAAAGGTTGGAAGAAACGACGTCTGCCCCTGCGGCAGCGGTAAGAAATACAAAAAATGCTGCGGACTCAACTCCTAGCGCTGCTGGCCGCCACCGCCTCCGCGGCGGTTCTTCCTACATCAATCCAGGAGTATGTTCGCCAGGGCCCCGCCGCTTCCTGGCCCGTTCAGGGCAGCGAACAGGTTTGGAAGGAGTACGGCCTCCAGGAAGCCGAAACCGCTTCTTACAAAGGGTCCGGCCGGCCCTTCAATATCACCGCCTGGAGGATGGCCGACGCCACCGGGGCGATGGCGGCCTTCCAGTGGCAGCGTCCCGATGACGCTACACCCGTCCCCACTCTGCCGAACGCGGTCCGTTTCCCGAAGGGTATGCTTGCCGCCGCCGGAAATTATCTGGTCCGGTTCGACGGCTACCGGCCCGCCGCCTCTGAGCTCCTGATCCTTTTCAACGACCTGGAAGGCTTCATTAACAGCCCGCTGCCCTTGCTCCCATCTTACCTGCCGGGTGGACGAACCCCCGGGACGGAGCGCTATGTGACGGGAGAAAGGTCACTTGCGCAGTTTGTCCCCGAATTGACGCCGGGCCAGGCGGGGCTGGAACTGGGGGCCGAACTCCAGGTTTCCCAGCTAAAAGGCGGCCGGATCGTTATCATCCGCTACCCCAATCAGCTGATCGCCCGCACCAAGATGACTGAGCTTCAGGGCGTTTCTGGAGCCCTTACCCACCGCAGCGGCCCCTTGGTTGCCCTTCTTTTGCCCGCTGAAGCCTCCGGAGAGGCGCAGCCAACTGCGGCTGACCGCTTGGAAGCCGAGGCCGCCCTGCGGCAAATTGAGTTCCGCGCCGACGTCACCGTAAACGAGGCCAACCCGCTGAATTTCCCCAAAGACGCCGCTCGAATGATCCTGAACATCTTCGTCCTGGCGGGCATTTTGTTGGCGATCTGCTTCGGCGCGGGGCTTGTCGTGGGCCTGATTCGCGTGCTGCACGCCAGAAAAGGCGGGCACGGCCAGGTTCTTCAGCAGCTGAACCTCTCAGACCGCTAAGTTCCGCCGGACGGGACCGTTAGAGACGAAATCCAAGGAAGATCCACAGGATTTCACTGGTTTTTCCACAGATGCGTTCCGCCGGATCTGGCCCGCAAGTGCCCCGGTTCCTATGTGTTAAAGGTCAGCAGCTTTTTCTGTTGACTTCAACGGACGCGCGCCGTAGACTTCGAATCACATAGGTTTTGACAGGCTGCGTTCTGTCGAAATCGATTCTCCCATGTAACATCGCCCTGCAAAACAGGGTCACGAAGAGCCCGCCGGAAGGTGGGCTCTTTGCTTAAAGAGAGACTTTCAAAAAGGACCGTAAATTACTCGCCGGAAGCCATTTGGTCGCCAAACGCTACCGGCCTGCCAGCGGGAGCCACCTTTACCAGCATGTCTTCCTTGCGCCGGATCAGCGTAGATGTGTTGAAGCTGGCCATCTCAAATCCGTGGCCGTGGGTAATCGCGTCCGTCGGACACGCCTCGACACAGAAACCGCAAAAGATACACCGGTTGTAATCGATGTTGTACACCGATGCGTACCTTTCGCCGCCAGAGATTCGCGTCTGTTCGGTGTTTTCCGCCGCCTCAATGTAGATGCAGTCAGCCGGACACGCAGCCGCGCACAGGAAGCAGGCGACGCATTTCTCCAGCCCGTTTTCGTCGCGCTGCAGCACATGCTCCCCCCGGAATCTCTCCTGGAAGTTCGGTGCTACGTCCGGGTAGTCTTCCGTGATCGTCGGCTTAAGCATCTCCTTGAAGGTGATGCCCATGCCTTTGGCGATCGCGCCGGCGGCTCCGAAAACATCGTTGATAGATGGCATGATTCGCTGTGTCTTTCCTAGGGTAACCGATGCTCCACACGGGAGCCTAGTTTTTGCTGCTTCAACCGGACTTCCATTCCGGCACGTATTCGCCCGCGACGAACGTGGGAACGCCGGCCTTCTCTCCCAACTCAATCATCTGCGCGCGGGAGAATCCTTCCATCACCCACTCAATCACGCCTTCCGCCGAAACCAGGAATGCCGTCGGCACATGGGAGATTCCAAACGCGTTTGAAGCCGGGTATCCTTCCGCAGCCAAATCCAGCATCGCTGGAAAGGTGACGCCAAACCGGCTATTGAAGCTGGCAGTGGCGCCCGAGTGGTCCTGCGAGATGGCGACGAACTCGTGCGTCTTGGAGGCGGACAAGCGCTCGAAAAACGGAAACGTCATCTGGCAAACCGGGCAGCTGACCTTCAGAAATGCGAAGACCGTTGGACGCTCCCGCGCCATTTCTAGAAGCGGGCGCCGCCCTCCGTCCAAACCCGTCAAAGTCAGATCCGGCGCATGTGCGCCAGCACCCAACTGCTTGCGGCCCATGTTTCTAGTCTAGCGGCCCTACTTCTTCTCCTGGCTCTTCAGGAAATCGAGAATGTCGAACGTTTGAATCTTGCGGTCTGGAAAGAAGCTGTTCACGGCGCTGATTTCGTCGTTGAAAATCTCAAAGACCGTGGACAACTTCGTCATCACCATCAACTCCGCCGCGCGCTTGTTCAGATTCAGCAGCTTCATACTGCCGCCTGCCTTGTTGACGGTCGTATTCGTCATCACCAGCGTCCCCAGCCCCGTTGAATCGATGTAATCGAGCTCCGCCAGGTTCAATACCAAACGCGTTCTTCCGCTCTGGCAGAGATCCTGCATCTGGTTGCGCAGCAGCGTCGCCGGTTCGCCGAGAACCAGCCGTCCTTCCATGTCTAGGATCACGATTCCTTCGCGCTCACGCTCGGCGATTTGAAACTCCATGTTCCTCCTTACGAATATCCGGCTCCCGGGCGGTGCGAATCCCGGGCAGTCGAACGCGGAAGGAACTTCCCTTTCCGGGTTCGCTTTCGACGTCGATTGTTCCATTGTGCGCCCGCACAATCCAGGCGACGAAACTCAGCCCCAGGCCCACTCCATGATCCAGGTTTTCGTCGGCGCGGTGCGGAACGCGGTAAAAGCGCTCGAAGATCCGCGGAAGTGCATCCGCCGGAATGCCGATGCCCGTGTCGTCTACGGCAAGCTCCACCATTCCATCGGATCTTTGTGTCATCACCCGGATTCTTCCGCCGCGCTCCGTATACTTCACCGCGTTCGACAGAAGATTCCACAGTAGGCGCTCCACCTGAACCCGGTCGGCCGAAATCGCGCAGTCTCCCCGGGTTTCGTAGTGCAAAGCCACCTCGTTCGCTTCCGCCAATGGCAGGAACTGCTCAGCCGCCGAGCGGGCCGCCGCCGACAGATCGATGGCATCCTTCTGCAGTGTCATCTGGCCGCTCTCGGCCTGCGACAGGTTCAACAATGCGCGGATGGTCTGCGTCAGCCTCTCGACATCCTGAAGCGCCGTGGCGATCGCATCGCGGTAGTGTTCCTCTGTTTTCGCCGTCATCAGCGCAACCTCCAGATGTCCCCGGATCACCGTAAGCGGCGTTCGCAACTCATGGCTAACGTCGGTTGAGAACTGCCGCGACTGATTGAAAGACTTCTCCAAACGCCCGACCATTCCATTGAACGTCTCTATCAGGTGATCCAGTTCGTCGCCTGCGCCACGCGAAGGAATCCGCAGGCTGAGGTTCGACCCGGAGATGTCGCCGGTCATCGCAGCCAGTTCCCGCACGGGGTTCAATGCGCGTTTCGAAACAAACCAGCCCAGCAGGGAGCACGCGGCCAGGATGAACGGTAGCAGCGCGAAATAGTAAAGCGTAAAGCGATTCAGCACGGCCTGCTGCTGCGCCATGGAGCGGCCTACCGAAATATAGAACAGGCGCTTGCCGTCTCTCATTGGGCCTGACAGAAGCATGTAGGGCGTTCCGTCGGACGCGGTGCGGACTTCCAGCGCAGGCTCACTCAAGTTCAAAGCATCGCGAATCTTCTCCGGGCTCTCGACGCCCAAAGAGAGATAGATCTCGGATGCTTCCATCACTTGGCCGGCGGAGTCGGCAACCAGCAGAATGCTCCGCAGCCGCTGCACAGCCAAGGTCTCCACCGCGTCGTCCCGGTCGTAGTTCCATACCGTCGCATACGTACCGCCGGCTTTCGCTTTGATCGCCATGTAGCCGCGAACCCCGCCCCACTCCTGCTCCAGCACGGCGCCAATTTCGTTCCGCTGGATGGAACTCAGCAGTCCTCGAAAGAAGATTCCGATACCCGCCAGCAGCACCGCAAAGAACAGGACGTAGCTAAGCGTCAGCCGGAACCGGAGCCAGCGCGTGATCTTCCCGCGCTTCGCCCCCGTCGGCGCGGTCATCGCTCGGACGTTCTCACTCCGGCCGTCACCGTCACGCCTTCCTCCAGCACATAGCCAATGCCACGAACCGTGTGGATCATCTTTGTGTCGAATGGATCGTCGATCTTCGCCCGCAGGTGCCGGATGTAGACGTCGACGATGTTCGTCAGCCCGTCGTAGTCCATGTCCCACACATGCTCGACGATTACGGTACGCGTCAGCGGCCGGCCTTTGTTGCGCATCAGGTACTCGAGAATCGAGAATTCCTTCGGCGCAAGTTCAATCGTTTCGCCCGCGCGGGTCACCTTGCGGCGGATGCAGTCCAGCGTCAGATCGCCGGCCTCCAGCCGTTCTGGAGTTGGCTGGCCACGCCGAAGCAGCACGCGGACACGCGCCAGAAGCTCGACAAACGCGAAGGGCTTCGTGAGATAGTCGTCGGCCCCCACCTCAAGGCCGCGGACCCGGTCGTCCACTCCGCCACGCGCACTCAATACCAGTACGGGAGCCGTATTCTTGCGATTGCGCAGCTTCTCCAAAACCTTAAGCCCGTCGATGTCGGGCAGCATCATGTCCAGGATCATCAGGTCGTACTCGGCCGCCTGCGCCATCTCGATCGTCGCGTTTCCGTCCGGCGCGACATCCACGGAGTAGCCCGCGCTTTCAAGGCCCCGCGCCACGAAATCCGCGATCCGCTTCTCGTCCTCAACCACCAGAATCCGGTGCTGTTTTGTGTTCATTCTGTTAGACTCAAAGGTCTCTCCACTATCTTATGCAAGCCAATGATCTCCGGCCAGGCATGGTGATTAAGTTCAACAACGAACTTCACTCCGTGATCAGCGCGGCCCACCGCACGCCGGGAAACCTCCGCGCATTCGTCCAGGTGAAAATGCGCAACCTCAGGAACGCCAGTTCGTTCGAACACCGCTACGCCTCCACCGATTCGGTGGATCGTGTTTCGCTGGACGAGCAGGAGATGGAGTACTTATACGCGGAGCGCGACGAGTACTGCTTCATGAACACCGAAAGTTATGAGCAGGTTCATCTATCGAAGGACTTGCTGGGCGACGCGACCGAGTACCTTATCTCGAACTTGAAGGTCCAAGTCACTTTCTTTGAGGGCAATCCGATCAGCGTGGAAATGCCGGGCACGGTGGATCTGCAGGTCATCGAGACGGAGCCCGGAATCAAGGGCGCCAGCGTTTCCAACGTCGGCAAACCCGCGAAGATGGAAACGGGATTGGTCGTTACCGTTCCTCCGTTCATCAACGAGGGCGAGAAGATCAAGGTCTCCACCATCGACGGGTCTTATATGGCCCGCGCCTGAGAGCCCGTAACGCTCTGCAGCGCCTCCCGTAGCGTGACTTCGTCTTCCGGGCAGACCGTTCTTAGATCCACCAGCAGCCGCCCCGCCTCAATTCGCGCGATCACTGGTGGATTGTGTTCGCGCAGCTTGCGTTCCATCGGGGTGGCGTCGCCGTTCAGCGCAATCAGCCACGTGGGAAGTTCCTGTTGCGGTGTGGAGCCTCCACCAATCACACTGTGCCCGGGCGTTACCTCCGCATCGAGACCTTCCACCAAGTCGATCGCACGCGCGCGGATTTCACTCGAGCTTCGCCGGATCATCCACAGCGCGGGTATGGAATCGTACTCTTCCAGCACTAAATGGCGCAGCGTCGTTTCCAGCGCGGACACGATCAGCTTGTCGCACCGAAGGGCGCGGTACATCGGATTGCGGCGGATACGCTCCACCAGCGCCGCGCGTCCGGCAATGATCCCGGTTTGCGGGCCGCCCAACAGCTTGTCGCAGGAGAAGCTGAGAACGTCCACACCGGCCTCGACGCTCTCGCGGATCAGCGGTTCGTCGATGCCTTGCTCCCGCAGATCGACCAGGCAGCCACTACCCAGGTCTTCATAAACCGGAATTCCCGCTTCGCGTCCCAGTTCGCAGAGTTCCGAAAGCTCCGGCTTTGCCGTAAAGCCGGTCACGCGGAAGTTTGACGGATGCACGCGAAGAATAATTTTGGTGCGCTCCGTGATCGCCCGGCGGTAGTCTTCGATCGTTGTCCGGTTGGTAGCGCCGACGTCCTTCAAAATCGCGCCGGAGCGTTCCAGGATATCGGGGATTCGAAAGCCGTCTCCGATCTCGATCAACTCCCCGCGGGAAACCAATACCTCATGGCCCGTTGCCACCTCATGCAGCGTCAGGTACATCGCCGCCGCGTTGTTGTTCACCGCTATGGCGGGCAGCCCAACCAACCGGTCCAGAAGCGGACTCAAGTGCAAGTCTCGCTTACCGCGCCGCCCGGTTGAAAGGTCATACTCCAGGTTCGAATATCCTCGAACACTCTCGACTTCAGGCAGCGGAGCGCGCCCCAGGTTGGTATGCAGGACGACGCCGGTGGCGTTGATAACGCGTCGAAGCGAAGGCCTTCGAATGCCGGCAATCGATTGCTCCACCGTCGCAGCGATATCGCCGGGTGTAATCGAGCCTTCCCGTGCAAGCGCCGCCGCCCGGCGAATCTCGGCGATCAGTAGTGAACGTGGACAGGGAAGGTGCCGCAACTGCCGCGCCAGCACATCCACGGACGGAATGTGCTGCGCGTGATTCGATTCCGGATCGCTCACTTGTTTAACATAGGGAACAACCGGCGGATATCGCTTTCGTCGGGCTGGCGGCCGTACTCGGCGATTTCAAACGCCTCAAAATTCTGGAAACGCGCCGCGCTTTGCTTGCCGTACCATTTCTCGGCGGCGGTTCGAATCGCAGGAGTCACCGCGCGCTTGCGCCGTTCTCCCAGCCACTGCTTTCTTGCAGCGGGATCTTTTGGCACTTGATCCAGCGTTCCTTCCACCCACGGCAGCCACTCGTAGAACTGGCTGACGTGCGCATCCAATCCGTCCAACTTCTTCGCCCACACCTCATCGATTGCCACGACGATATCGGGCTGAAAGGGCTGCGGCTTCTGAAACCGGTCCTGAAAGTAGAGATACAGCGGGTTCTTACGCAGCGGTGGAACGTCGGGAGCCACATTCGGCACGACAACCATATACGCCGAATCCTGCACCAGCATTCCCGTGTAGCGATGGTCAGGATGATAGTCGTTGATCCGCGGCCCGATCACGACATCGGCCTGCCACTCGCGAATCTTACGGATGATCTGCTTGCGGACTTCGTACGTCGGCGCAAGTTCGCCATCGTGATTGTCCAGCACGTCGTAAGCGATTCCCAGCCGTCGCGCCACTTCCTGCGTTTCCGCATAGCGGCGCTTCGCAAGCGCGCCCCCGCCCATTTCGTGATGACCCGCGTCTCCGTTGGTGACAGAGACAAATTTCACCTTGTGGCCCATTGATGCCAGAATCGCGGCAGTGCCGCCCATCCCGATGTCGCAATCGTCCGGGTGCGCGCCAAAGGCAATGACGCGGAGGGGTTCCTGCGCCAGCGCAATCGCCGCGATCGCGCCCAATAAGCCTAGACTCCGAAAGATTGCCACGTTGCCTCCTTGCCTGTCTCCAGCGCGGTGCGCCCAAGGATTGCGATCAGCGTCGACAGTGCGGACCGCTCCGCAACATTTTCGGGATTGTTGTTTTCGATGCGTGAAAGGAACTGCTCAAAGGCGTCGAACGTGATGTCGCGCTTGGCGGGAACCGTCTCGGAGTCGTTGGGCCCCTTGATGTGCACCAGTTCTTTCCGCGACGTTGCCAGCACGCCCTTCGTTCCCGTGAACTCCTCGCCCACCCGGGCGAAGCCGCGGGGAGAGATCTGGTTCGCCTCATAGTTCACGTGGATCCCCGCGGGCCACTCAAACGTCAACGACAGGTGGTCGTGAATCTCCATGGATGTCCGGACCTTCCGCCCCCAATAGCCGGTGGCGCGCGTCGGCACGCCGCCCAGGAACCAGTGAAGGACGTCGAAGTTGTGGCAGTCCTGCTCCACGATGAAGTCTCCGGAGTAGTCGCGATAGCAGAACCAATTCCGAAGCTTCTCTACCTGCGGATCGTCATACGGACGGCGCTGGAACGGATCGCCGGAGATCCAGAAGCCGCGCGCGTTGACGAGTTCGCCAATCTGGCCGGCCTTCATGCGGTTGTACGCTTCCACGTAGACGCCGCCGTAGCGCTGCTGAAAGCCGACCGAGATGCACTTCGTCGGATTGTTCTTCCGGCCCGCCGCAATCACGCGCTTGCAGCCGTCGGCATCCACGCCCATCGGTTTCTCGCAGTAGATATGCTTGCCTGCCTCCACCGCCGCTTCCAGCATCCGGGGATGTTCGAAAGGAGGCGTGGCGATGATCACTGCATCAACTGGCGATCCTAAGAACTTTTCCCAATCCGTGTAAATCGCCGGCTTGGCCAGCTTCAACTTCGCGACGCCCTGCTCAATGCGGTCGTTGAACTTATCGCAGAGCGTGGTGATCTGCGCCCTTGGATCGGTATTCACGATGTTCGCGTCATACGTGCCGCGGCCACCAACTCCCAGCAGCCCGACACTGATCTTGGAATTCGCCTGCGATCCGAACGCAGTTCGCGCGCTGATAATTCCGAAACCGGCAGCGCCGTTCAAGGCATCTCGTCTGGTCATGGGAGGATTTTACACCTGCGCGGACAGCGGGCCGCTTCCCTTTAGCGATCAACCCGCCGGCTCAGCCGAAAGCCTTGAAATTGGATATACTCCGTGGTTTCGAAAGCTTCAAATGCCAGCCAACCTAGTGAGTCCCTTCCTGATCCCAGAGTCGCCCGCGCGCAGCGGCGGAGTCCGATAATGCCCCAGTTCCTGATCGAAGTACCGCATCCCGAAGAAACGTTGGCTTGCGCCCGGATCGTCAAGGTGTTTCTCTCCTCAGGGTCCCATTTCCTCACCCGCGCCGACTGGGGTTGCATGGACGGCGTCCATAGCGCCTGGCTGGTAGTGGAGGCCGCGAACAAGGACGAGGCGCGGCTGGTGGTGCCGCCACAGTTCCGTTCAAACGCCAAAATCGTCGGATTGAACAAGTTCGACCTGGATCAGGTCGACGCTATCATCGCCAGCCAAAAATCGTGACCGGAAGTCTCTGGTCGATCCGGCCTACGGTGAACTCGGATCGTGGCTCTGCGCTTCGCGCCGCAGCTCACCAATCTTGAACCCTGTGACGGACAACGCCACAAAGCCTCCCAGCAGCAACGGCAGAGTAACGATGCCCCAAAGGATCAGTGAGAAGCGTTTCGCGAGGGCCGAATCGTACCCAAGCATCGTAAGCGCCAACACAACGAGGGCCTGATAGGTCCCCAGGTTTCCAGGTGCGCTGGGAATCACCGTGCCCAGCCGGACCACCGCGTTCACCACCGCTGCTTCGGCGATGCTGAGGTCGATTCCGTACGCGCGTCCCACACCATAGATGGGCAGGGTCATGCTCAACAGATGGGGCAGGCTTGCAAGCCACGAAAAGTAGAACGACCGCGAGTTGCCGATGGCGTGCAGATCCTCGATCAGCGTGTTCCACGTTTTCGCCCAGCGGCTGGTGGCAAGCGCCTTCTGTGCGTGCTGCTTGTAGAACATCACCCAACCCATCACCGCCACCAATGCCGCGATGACAAGCATCAGGACGATTCCCGCCCGTTGCAAGGGCGTTGGAACTTCCACGAACATCAGCACGACGCCCAGATACAACACCAGCCAGATTCCATCGAAGATTCGCTCGATCAGCGCGGAGGACAGCGACACGCTGATGGGCAGCTGCGTCCAGCGGGAGATCAGGTAGCACCGGATCACTTCGCCCGTGCGGAACGGCAGCACTTCGTTCGCAAACAGCCCGACATACACTGCGCGGACCGTGCGCATAACGGGAATCCGCGCAACCGGCTCAAGAAGGATGCTCCACCGCCAACCCTGCAAAACATAAGCCAGAATGTCCGTTACCGACGCGAAGAGAACCCACGGCCACTTCATCTGCTGAATCTCGCGCCCAAGCGACGGCAGGTCTGCGCCGCGCAGCACCCAAACCAAGCAAACAATGGAGATTAAGTTCGTAAGAACGAAAAGGATTTTCGCTCGCGCGGAAGTCAAATCATAGGATACCTGCTACCCTATTTTTCGTTTCCTCATGAACACACTTCGACGTGTCGCCGTGCTCGGGGCCGGTACCATGGGCTCGCGAATCGCAGCGCATTTCGCCAATGCGGGTGTGCCTTCGCTTCTTCTGGACATGCCCGGCGCGGCCCGCGCTGGATTGGATGCGGCGATCAAGGGAAAGCCGGCGGCGTTCTTTTCAACCGATGGTCCGGCGCTAATCGAGACGGGTAGTTTTGAGACAGACCTGCCGAAGCTGGCGGCGTGCGACTGGATCGTCGAGGCCGTCGTCGAAAACCTGGAAGTGAAGCGGCAACTGTGGCCGAGAGTGATCGAGGCGGCGCCCTCTAGCGCAATCCTCTCGACGAATACCAGCGGCATTCCGCTGTCTCAAATTGCCGAGGGCTGGCCGGATTCAGCCCGCAAGCGATTTCTCGGGACGCACTTTTTCAATCCGCCCCGGTACCTGCATCTTTTGGAAGTTATCCCCGGACCGGAAACCGATCCGAAGATTCTGGAATGGGTGTCGGATTTTGGAGACCGGCGTCTGGGCAAAGGCATCGTCGTCTGCAAGGACACGCCAAACTTCATCGCCAACCGCATTGGCAGCTTCTTCGGTGGCACGGTGGGCAAGATCATGATGGAGGACGGATGGTCGATCGAAGAGATCGACGCGATCACGGGTTCGCTGATCGGGCTGCCTAACTCCGCCAGCTTCCGTCTGCTGGATCTTGTCGGCGTTGACGTATGGGCCTTCGTTGGCAGCAACCTCCATCGTCTGGTTCCGCACGACACTTGGCGCGACCGGTTCTTGCCTCCCGCTTTTCTCTCCGGGATGCTGGAACGCGGATGGAAAGGCGACAAGTCCGGCCAGGGTTTTTACAAGAAGGTTGGGCCGCAGCGCGACATCTATGTGATCGATTGGAAGACGCTGGACTACCATCCGCTGTCGCGACCCAAGTTTGCTGAGGCGGAGGCGGTAAAGCCGATCGAAGACTTTGGTCAGCGCCTTCGGACGCTGGTGAACGGCAAGGGCCGCGTCGCGGAGTTTCTCTGGAAGCTGTACTCCGACCTCTTCCTCTACTGTGCGGAACGCATCCCGGAAATCGCGGATCGTCCCATCGATATTGATCGCGCAATGCGCTGGGGCTACGCCCACCGGCTGGGGCCATTTGAGTTGTGGGACACGCTGGGCTTCAACGCCGTTTGTGACCGCCTGAAGAAGGATGGCCGCAAGCTTCCGGAACTGGCGGCGAAGTTCCGGGCCGACGGCGTCGAGTCCTGGTATCGGCCCGGCGACGCCAGCCGCCAACTTCCCGGAACCACCTCTATTGCGTCGGAGAAGCGAAGGAAAGCCGCGATCCGTTCGAACCCCGGCGCGTCTCTCATCGATCTGGGCGACGGAGTTCTCTGCCTGGAGTTCCATTCCAAGATGAACTCGCTTGGCGCCGACACGGTGGAGATGATTCACGCCGGGATCGACGAGACCGCAAGGAATTTCGAGGCGATGGTGATCGCGAACGAGGGCGAGAACTTCTCCGTTGGCGCGAACCTGATGCTGGTGCTGATGGCCGCGCAGGAGCAGGAGTGGGACGATCTCAACTCCGCAATCCATCAGTTTCAACAGGCGATGATGGCGATCAAGTACGCGCCGAAACCCGTCGTCGCAGCGCCTTTCTCACGCGCGTTGGGCGGGGGTTGCGAGGTGGTGCTGCACTCGCGCGCCGTGCAGGCGTCGGCGGAGTTGTACATGGGCTTGGTTGAGGTCGGCGTTGGCCTGATACCGGGAGCGGGAGGTTGCAAGGAACTGATCGCTCGGCTGAAAGATCCACGCAAAGTTTTCGAACTGATCGGTTATGCCAAGGTCTCCTCTTCCGCCGCGGATGCCAAAACGCTGGGCCTGCTGGACAAATCCGCCGGGGTTACGATGAATCCGGACCGGTTGATCGCCGACGCCAAAGCCCTTGCCCTTGGCATCGCGAAAAGCTACGCGCCCGGGACGCCAAGGAATGACATCAAGGCCGCTGGCGCGCCAGGAAAGGCCCTGATGAAGATGGGTGTTTGGATGGCGAGACAGGGCGGATTCATCTCGGACTACGATGCCGTCATCGGCGAAAAGCTGGCGCACGTTCTTGCGGGAGGCGATCTGTCCAGCGAACAGTTGGTAAGTGAACAGTACCTGCTCGACCTCGAAAGAGAAGCGTTTCTCAGCCTGTGCGGCCAGCCGCAAACGCAGGAGCGCATGGCGCACATGTTGAAAACCGGAAAGCCGCTAAGGAACTAAATCATGCAGGAAGCCGTTGTCATCGATTGCTTGCGCACGGCGGTAGGAAAGTCGGGGCGCGGCTCGCTTCGCACTACTCGTCCGGACGACATGGCGGCATCCGTCATTCGTGCGCTGATTGATCGCTATCCAGCGTTGCCGCTAAGTGAGATTGACGACGTCATTCTCGGCTGCGCGATGCCGGAAGCGGAGTCCGGCACGAACATGGCCCGTATCGCCGCGATTCGCGCCGGCCTTCCGGATTCGGTTCCCGGCGTTACGATCAACCGTTTCTGTTCCTCCGGTTTGCAGGCCATTGCGATGGCCGCCGAAAAGATCCGTTCAGGCTCCGCACAGATTGTTCTGGCGGGCGGAAGCGAATCCATGTCGCTGCTGCCGATGGCGGGCAACCGCTTTGTACCCAATCCCTGGCTGGTGGATCACCGGCCCGAGATCTACATCAACATGGGTTTGACTGCGGAGAATGTGCAGCGCAAGTACGGCGTATCCCGCGACGATGCCGATGCGTTCGCGTACCGCTCGCATCAGAACGCTTTGGCGGCGCAGGCGGCCGGCAAGTTCGACGAGGAGATCGTGCCGCTTGAAGTGGAGCAGACCTCGATCGTCGACGGCAAGCCCGTCAGCCGGAAGACTACGTTCCAGAAGGACGAAGGGCCTCGCGCCGACACTTCCGTTGAGGCGCTGGCGAAGCTTCGGCCGGTCTTCCACGCGCAGGGCACGGTGACAGCGGGGAATTCTTCGCAGACCTCCGATGGCGCGGCCCTGGCTATCGTCATGTCCGCGGCAAAGGCTCAGGATCTGGGCTTGAAGCCAATGGCGCGATTCGTCAGTTTCGCCGTTGGCGGCGTCCCGCCTGAAGTGATGGGCATCGGCCCGGTGGTCGCGATCCCGAAGGCGCTCGCGCTCGCCGGCCTGAAGCTGGACGAGATCGGCGTCGTCGAACTGAATGAGGCTTTCGCCTGTCAGGCCTTAGCCGTCATGCGCGAAGCGGGCATCGATATCGACCGCACAAATCTCAATGGCGGCGCGGTCGCGCTGGGCCATCCGCTCGGCTGCACGGGCGCGAAGCTTACCGCCACCATCCTTCGAGAGATGAAGCGCGGCAACCGTCGCTATGGTCTCGTCACGATGTGTATCGGCGGGGGGCAGGGCGCCGCCGGTATCTTCGAGAACCTGAACTAGGCTTTTATCTCCGCGAACTGCTTTCGCTGCGCGGCTCGTGCGTCTTTCATGATTCCGCCGTAGCCTTCCTTGTCGAACGGCGGACAGCCGGCGGGAAACTGTCCCAAAGGATGATTCTTCTGCCGCATCAGGAACGTGCAGTAGGTTAGCGTCTTGCACACCCGGCGCTCATCAAGCTCGCCTTTTTCCAGAACGTCGCGCGCAAAGTCCGGATACGACAGCACGCCCCGGCCAAGGCCGAAGAACCGTATCGCTCCAGAATCCACGTTGTGCGCGGCCGCGTTGATTGCATACTGTTGCAGCCAGGAATACCCGGTGCCTACCATCGGCAAGTCCGGGAAGGCGCGCTGAAGCTCCGCCGCGATCCGGAAGTGGCGGTTGACGCCTATCATCGGATGCTCCGGCTGTTCGTAGTTGCCCTCGTCCGGACGCTCAAATGGACGTCCGATGTGCGGGTTGTAGTAGGGGCACGCCAGCGAAACGTTCAGCACCTCCACACCCCAATCGTGAAACCAGCCAATCGCCTGTTTCACCTCGGACAGATCTTCGCGCATCGGATCGTTGGCATCAACACCCCATCCCCAGGCGTACGGCGTGGTGTATGGATAAGGCTCGCCCAGACCCGTTGTCGCGTTCCGCAAATACGGCACACCGTCAAAGCAGCCCAGCCGCATGCAGAAGCGCAACTGGCGTCCAAACTTTGCACGGATCTTTCCAAGAATGTTCTCGATCATCCGCGTTCGATTTGACAACTCCGGTCCACGGTATCGTCCAGGCTCCGTCTTCGCGCCGAGGATCTCGTGCAGCAAATAGCCGTGAGTCACCTTTAAGTCGATGGCGCGGAATCCCGCTTGCAGAGCGAGGCCCGCCGCCCGCACATAGTCGTCTTCCAGACGCTCCAACTCGTCGTCCGCGATTACCGGATAGTCGTCCGGTGTGCCGCTTTTCTTGTCGATCAGCGGGTTGTGGTAAGCGATGGTCTTTCGCGGAACGGCGTAGCGTCCGGAATGTGTAAGCTGCATCGGCATCAGCAGATCGTCTGTAGTGCCGCACGCCTCGCCATGCAGTCGAACAATTCGCTCGTGAATGGCGGCGTAGTCGCCGACGTTCGATTCGTGAAGCCACAGCTGGCGTGGGTTCGCTCGGCCATCTTCGCGCACAGCCGTCGCCTCAAACCAGATCAGTTTCGCGCCGCCCGTCGCAAAGCGGTCGTAGCGGCGGATCGTCAGCTCATCGGGCCTTCCGTCCAGCGTCCCATCGCATCCTTCCATGGGATGGATTGCCATGGAATTGCCGACACGAAGATCGCCACATTGGACGGGCTGGCTTAGGATCTTGCTGACTTTACCCGGCGCTTCCTCGAACGCTACGTGGCCGGCGCCAAGCTCCTCAGCCGCGTGCCGGAGCTCGCTCAGCGTCTTGTAGGTGAAGTGTTTCATCCGTATCTTTCTTGCGCGGCAGCAGCAGAATCGCAAAGGCGCCAACCGCCGCCAGTGCGAACACGATGTTCAGGGCGGGGCCGTAGCTGCCAAACCCAACTCGAAGTTGCGAGATGAAGAACGGAAACCACGTCTGGCCCAGCGTATCGGCGGGCAGAATTATCGACATCGCGCGCGCCAGCGAATTGACGCCAAAGGTCTCGGCGGCCATCAGCGGAATCAGCATATAGTCGGCTCCCATGCCGAAGCCAAACAGGATGCTGAAAACGTAGATCATCATTTCGTCGCCGGGCTTTACAAGCAGTAGAAGCGGAATCGTTCCCGCCACCAGTGCGTAGGTGCCCAGCATCACGTACTTCTTGTCGTAGCGGTCCGCAAGCCATCCCATGAACAGCCGTCCGCCGATCGAGGCGAAAAGAATGTAGAGCGTCGCGTCCCCGAACAATGCGTCCAACTGTCTTTGGTCCGAATAGCCCTGTTCCTTGAAGACGAATTTCATGTGCTGGTTGATGGACCCGATGGACCCGATGGAACACACGCTTCCGATCAGCAGCAGCCAAAACGAACGCTGACGCAGAAGGTAGGAGAACGTACGGGGCTGCACCTTTGCGTCGGGCGCCGGCGTAGGGTCGCCATCGGGAAACTGGCCAATGTCCGACGGCTTGTCCTTCAATCCGAAGATCGCAATCGGCCAGGCGATCAGCAGGCACGCCGCGAATCCAACCAGCGCCATCCGGTAGTCTCCAAACGCCTCCGTCAATGGCCGCGCGATGAACTTTGCGGAAATGCCGCCAAACACGCCAACGCCCAGATAGACGATCGCCATTGCGAATCCACGCCTCTTGCGGAACCACTGCGAAACGATCACCTGATGGGCGATGGGTCCCGAGAAGATGTAGCCGACGATATACAAAAACCAAAGGAAGTAGTAGAACGGCAGCGACCCGTTCATCCTGCTGAAGCCTAAGAAGGCCAGCGCCGTCAGCCCCGTGCCCGCGACGATCAGCCAGCGTGGCGAGAGCCGGGGAACGACGAGGGGGCCAACCCAAATGGTGAGCGTCGCGGCAAGTGGGAATCCGAAAGTGATCTCGGGTCTCGACCAGCCGAAGCTTTTTTCGTAGTAATCGTAGAAGAACGGCCCGCCATAGTAGGGGATTCCAACCGCCACTCCAAACGTCAAAAACGCCAGTACGGTGATCCACCAGCCGTAAAAGGATCGCTGCATGTTCACCCAGCTTATAACAGCGTATTCACAAGCTTCGGATGTGAAAACCGCCGTCAACGTTCAGGACTTGGCCCGCCGAATAATCCAGCATCCCGTCCGCAATGGCCCTGATTGCGCGCGCCACATCCACAGCTTCGCCCATGCGCCGTTGGGGCAGCATGCCGCCCGCGATCCTTGCGTCGTATTGATGTTCCACGGCTGAAATCATGTCGGTGCGAATGATCCCCGGCCGGATCTCGAAGACCAGGATGCCTTCGGGCGCCAGCCGTTCCGCGAAAACCTGAGCGCTCATACTCAGCGCGGCTTTTGAAATGCAATACTCGGCGCGGCTCGGTGACGCCGTGTAGGCGCTGATAGAAGTGACGAACACAATGCGGCCCGAATGTTGCGCCAGCATACACCTGGCCACGTCGCGCGTAAGGAAATGCGGGCCGCGGACGTTTGTCGAAACCAGTTCGTCGAAGCTCTCCTCTGTCGCGTCCAGCACGTCAAGACGCTCACGCGGTGCGATCCCCGCATTGTTGATCAGCAGGTCCAGCCGGCCAAATCGTTGCTGGATGAGATCAAGCAGCGCGGCGCGATCGGCCGCGGATCCAACATCGCTGCGAACGGCTTCGCAACCCGTCGCTTGCGCGACAGACTCGGCAGCTTCACGGTTGCCGCGATACGTGGCCACCACTGAATGCGTGCGGGAAAGTTCCTCGACGATGGCGCGGCCAATGCCCCGGCCGCCGCCGGTCACCAACGCGACCGGACGGCTCACTTCGCGAGAGCCTTGTCGATTGCCGCCGCCACATCGGTACGGCGAAACTTCTCGATGAATGCCCGGTCCTCGATATAGATCGTGGGCACTTTCGAAACTCCCCGGGCGACGCCTTCCTCATAGTCCTTTTCGACCAGCGCGTCCAATTCGCGGCTCCGCAAGGCGCTGACGGCCTCCGAAGGGTCCAGTCCCTGATCGCGCGCGAACTCTCTCACCCGCTCTTCGAATCCTTCCACTGGCGTCTGCTTGATGCGTGTGTATATGAACCGTCGAAACTCAACCGCCGCTTCGGGACGAACCTTCTCAAAGTGGCGCGCCGCAATCGCCGCGCTTCGAGCCCAGTCGTGCTTCGGAAGCGGAAAGTCGCGATGCTCGAACGCGACCAGGCTGCCGTACTTCGGTAGTAGAAAATCGTCCATCATCTGGCGAAACGTGGCGCAGTCGGCACATTGTAGATCCTCGTAGACGATGATGCGAACCTTGGAGCGGGGATTGCCTTCGATAGACTGGCTCAGCGCCGCTACGAACAGGAGCAGTGCGGGCAGCATCCTAGCTCTTCCGGCGCCGCACGAGATTCAATAACGAGCCCGCGACTTCTTTCCCCCGGTTGAACGCCTCGGAGTAGGCCTCCGAACGTTCTCGGCGCGTGTAGCCGTACCCCATGCGGTACAGGCGTTCAATCGACGACCCCACCACCCACGTTCCGGCATACGCGATAGCGGCCTTGGGAAGAAGTCCGCCGCCGACGGGAATCTTACCGACCAGCTCGCGCGCCACCGCACGCCAACCAAACGCGCCGGTAATGACGGAGGCAATTTCCGATTTCTGTTCGCCATACCCGACATTGCGGTCGTTGGCTGCGCCCAGCAGGAAGATCATCCGGATCTGGTTCAGCGTCAGCAAAGCGGTATCGGAAGCAAACTCACCCGGCGCCCAGATCAGGCTCATGAACGGGGCGATGTTGGGGATCGCCGTCGCCAGCGAGAACATTGCGTTTTCGGCGGAGATGCGGCGGATGAGATTGCGCGAATACTCTTCGCGAAGCGGGGCGAAATTTCGCGCCAGCGCCACCGCGACAGACTCCCGGGCAGCCAGGATCTCCTTCGCCAGTTCCTGTTCGTGACCCCGGCGGAAGACGAACTCGTCGGGTCCGGCGGGCACTCCCGGCTCAACCAAAGTGAGGTCGAAATGTTTTGGCGGGTTCGGCTCTCCTTCGAGATGAATCAGCCCCGCCACTTTGCGCCTCCGGTCCGCCGTCAGCGTGTCGGGCATCAACCAACGGAACATCGCGTCGTAGCCAGCCTCAGACGATGCCTTCAACCGGAGCCTTACGTCGCGATTGGCCTCGTCCCGGACCTCGCTCGGATTTAGTTTTCCCGCCGCATCGCGGATCTGCTGAAGAATGCTCATCGGTTGTCCTCGCGCGATATTACCTTTAACTCTTTTCTCCAGTTTGCACTAACGCCCAGCCGGGTGATCTGAATACGCGGATCAAAGAAGCGCATCACTGTCTCCACTGCCGGATGAAACTCAAACGCGGGCGCCACCAGATACAGCACCGGATCGGATGTTCGAATTTCCCGGCCCGGGAAATAGCCCAGCCGGGAGAAGTCGCCGTGATCGACATGCCATTTGACGCGTGTCCAATAGTCCAACGCCTGCAGCGGCAGATGAATATCCTGCGACGCCTTCAGCTCCATCACCGCCAGCCGCGATTCGATGTCCATCGCCACCAGGTCGGCAATGCCGCGGTCCGATCCGGCGATCGCCGGCGCCTGCCGGTATACCGGTGCACGCATCAGCCGCGCGTCCAACGCGCCGATATTGTGCATCACCACCCGCTCCAGTTCCGCTTCCGGCCCTGCGCCAGGAGCATCACTCGTCGTCGGTGGTCCAAGACGAGTTTGCAGGTTTCCCAGATCCTTCGGGTCCGCCTCAAACTCGCCGCCGGGGCGGAACACGAACAAGCGGCATGCGACGCGAGTCTCGTCCAGCCAAACCAGACGAAGCGCCGTGCTGCGCGCGGCCTGCTCTGGCAGAAAGATCGTCAAGGTTCCAACCGTCAGTTGCCGCTCGCGCCGTCGCAGGTAGTCCAACCAGATTAGGCCGAACGTCAGCGCACCGTCCGGATTCAGCGCCTCCGGTCCGGACGCGATTGCCGCCACCGCCATCGTTCCCTGGCGAAGCAGAGCCCTGGGATAGGAAGGTGACAGCGAGTGTTCAAGATCCGGTCCAGTGGTCAGTTCCACCAGTTTCCAGTCCGGATATTGGCGCGCCAGCATCAGCCGGAACTCTTCCCGAAAGTGCTCCCGCTGTCCGCGCTTTCGCACTCCCGCGTTGCCCTGATAGCCGGTATCGACCAGCGTCAGGGTTCCTTCGACGCGCCCGAGCTTCGTGATCGTAAGCTCCACGCGCCCCGGCAGAACTTTTCGAAGACCGACGACACGGCGGCTGTAGTTCCGCGAATCCGTCCATGCGCTGATGCGCAAGTCGGAACCTTTGCGGTCGAGCGCGTAAGATCCTTCGACGATCGGAATTTCCGCTTCGCCCGCCTCAAGCAGCACGGGCCGCGATGCGGACGCGAGAAAGCGCTCAATCGCCTCGAATGCCGCTTCAATGCTGGCCGCCACGCAATCGCCAGTATAAGTGCAGGCTAGAATCGAAAGCCTGAAGATGCTTCAAGACCGGCTGTCGGAGGTGGAGTCGACAATCGAGCGCGCACTGTCCAGGGCGCGCCGGAAGCGTGAGGAAGTTACCCTCGTTGCCGTAACAAAAACCTTTCCCGCGTCGGTCATTGACGAGGCTTACGCCCTTGGGCTCCGGCATTTCGGCGAGAACTACATTCAGGAATTTGAGACGAAGCGGCCGCAACTAGCCGGCCTGCCCGAGGCGAACTTTCATTTGATCGGGCATCTACAGTCGAACAAATCGAAGAAGGCCGTCGAGTTGTTCCAGACAGTCGAGACGGTTGACAGCGTCAAACTTGCGGCGCGTTTACGGGATCACGGCGTTGCGCTGGATGTCATGGTGGAGGTGAAGCTGTCCGGTGAGGATTCGAAACACGGGGCGGACCCGGCTTCGATTCCCGAGGTGCTGGAAACGCTGCGCTCCGCGCCGAATCTCAATGTGCTGGGTTTGATGACGATTCCACCCTGGACGGAAGTGGGGGAGCAGTCCCGCCCGTACTTCGCCAAACTTCGGGAGCTCGCGGAGTTGCACGGCCTCCGGTCGCTGTCCATGGGAATGTCGAACGATTTCGATGTCGCGATCGAAGAAGGCGCAACGCATGTCAGAGTGGGCACCGCGTTGTTCGGAAGCCGGACGCGGCCATGACGGTATCGCACTTCGCCCCAAGGCCTCCATCGCGCAGCGGTGTAACCGAGTATGCCGAACTGCTGCACCAGACCCTGGCCGGCAGCGGAGAAATCCATTGGGGAGGCGGCTCTCCAACGCGTCTCTACCATGTCGGGAACAATGAACTCCACCGGTCCATCTACGATGAAGCGCTCCGCCACCCGGGAGTCGTGATCCTGCACGATGGCGTTCTTCAGCACCTGCTGTTGGGGGCGCTGGACGAAGCTGACTACGTGGATGAGTTTGTCTACAACTACGGCGAGTGGAGCCGGCAATTGGGCCAAAAGCTCTTCTGCAATCGTTCGCAGTCTGGATCGGCGGCGATCTATTTTCGCTATCCAATGCTGCGCCGCCTTGCGGAAACAAGCCTCGCGATCGTCGTCCACAATTCCCGGGCGGCGGCTATGGTCCGGCAGCATGTGGCGACGGCCACGGTGGTGGTGATCCCTCATCTTGTACAGACGCCCGCGCTACCTCCAGCGACGCGCGGTGGCCGTCCGCGATTCGGAGTCTTCGGATACTTGAGGCAGTCGAAGCGAATCCGCACGTTTCTGGCGGCCGCGAAGATTGCTGGCGTACAGCCGGTTCTGTCGGGTGACTTTGTCGACGACAACTACCGCAAGGCGCTTGCGCCAACTCTTGCAGAAGCCGGGGTGGAGCACACCTCTTACCTTTCCCGTCAGCAGTTCGCGGAGCGCATTCTGTCGGTCGACGCCGTGGTCAGCCTACGGTCGCCCTCTGTCGGCGAGACATCCGGCATTACCGTGCAAGCGATGGCGCTCGGCCGGCCCGCCATCGTCAGCGACGCCAGCGAAGGGTGCGACTATCCGCCCGGAACCTGCGCATCGATTGACGAAGGTCCTGCTGAGATTGAGAATCTTGCCGCAGTGATGCAGTGGCTGTCCGCTTACCCGGCGGACCGGCTGGCGCTTGGCGGGGCGGGGCGGCGCCACGTGCTTCAACACCACGCCCCGGCGGCGGTGGCGCAGCAATTCTGGCACTTACTGAAGTCCACAGACCCGGGCATGGTAATTTCAAATTAGGTCTGCGGCGCGGTAGCCAAGTGGTAAGGCAGAGGTCTGCAAAACCTTTACTCGCGGGTTCGATTCCCGCCCGCGCCTCCAGAAAAAACATGTCTAATGGCGCGAAAGGCTGGCCCCGTCGGCTGGCGCTGGTTCCACTTCTTGCAGCGGCCACATTCGCGCAGGCTCCCTTCACGTTCGACGATTCCCAGAACTTCCTAAATTCCTATTGCCGCGCGTGCCACATCGGCAAGACCGCTGCCGGCGGTTTCCATGTGGAGCAGGTCTCCACTCCCGCCACCTTTGGTTCCGCCGCGCCGAAGTGGACCTCCGCGTCTCGACGCGTTACCAATGGCGAGATGCCGCCCAAGGGCGCGCCCGCTCCAGACCTTGATGGCCGGGAACGCTTCGTCAGCTGGGTGGACGCGGAGCTTCGAACAGAAGCGTGCTCCGGCGGAATCGTACCCGGCCCGGCGCTGACGCGGCGCCTGAATCGCGATGAGTACGCCGCCACGGTGCGCGACCTGCTGGACATCCACATGGACCTCGGTCGAATGCTTCCCGAAGATGGCGCGGGTGGGGAGGGGTTCGACAACGCAGCCGAGACGCTATTTCTTTCACCGCTTCACTCGGAAAAATACATGGAGGCGGCCCGCTTCATTCTGAACTTCGCGGCAAAAGAACAAAAGTCGAAAGCGCAGATCTTTTTCGAAGGGCCCGCGCCCAAAACCGGCCAGGATCAGGCTGCTGAGCGCATTCTCGCCCGTTTGTTGCCCCGCGCGTTCCGCCGCCCCATCAAGGTTGCCGAAACGCAGCGCTACATGAAGCTGTATCAGGCGGCTTCGCAACAGGGCCTCGACTTTGAGCCGGCAGTCTTGTTCGCACTTCGCGCCGTGCTGATCTCTCCCGATTTTCTGTTCCGCGTGGAAGCGCCGGGAAAAGGTGGAGTGACGCGGGTGGACCCCTACGCGCTGGCGTCGCGCCTTTCTTACTTCCTCTGGGGAAGCATGCCCGACGAACTGCTGTTCGACGTTGCTTCGACTGGCCGCCTGCATCAGCCGGACGTGATGAAGGTGATGGTGGCGCGAATGCTTCGCAACGACCGCTCTCTCGATTTCACGCAACGGTTTGTTGAGCAATGGCTGCGGACGCGAGAGTTGGCGCGCGAACACGCTCCGGATGCCGAACTGTTTCCGTCCTACGCCAACGATGAGGAGTTGCGATCGGATATCCGCTTTCAGCCCGTTCTGTTTTTCCGCGAGCTGCTGCTGCGCGACCTTCCTCTAACCCATCTGCTGCAATCCGACTTCACCATCGGCACTAGCAATCTCGAAAAGCATTTCGACCTGAAGCTGCCGCTGGACCCCGGCCGGCGGAAACAGCCACAATGGGCGCGCCTTCCCGAAGGAAGCGGCCGCGGCGGTCTCTTGGGTATGCCCGCCGTCCTGGCGGTTTCGTCGTACCCCTACCGGACAAGCCCGGTGCTGCGAGGTGCGTGGATTCTTGATTCGATTCTCGGCACGCCGCCACCTCCTCCTCCGCCCGACGTTCCGGCACTTCCGGAGACGGCTGCTGGAGCGCCGCCCAAATCAGTGCGGGAGCGGTTGGAGCAACACCGTGCGAACGCGGCCTGCGCGGGCTGCCACAGCCGTATCGACGGACCCGGGTTTGCGCTGGAGAACTACGACGTGATCGGGCGGTGGCGAACGGAAGACGCGGGCCAACCGCTGGACACGAACGGAGAGCTGGCGAATGGAACCAAGTTTCACGGTGCGGAAGAACTGAAAAGTGTGCTGCTCGACAAGAAGGACCTGTTTGTCAGAAATCTGGCGAACAAGATGCTCGGCTACGCGCTGGGCCGGGGCCTCACCTTGACGGACTCCTGCGCTGTGGATAGCATTGTGTCGCAGGTGCGGGACAATGATTACAGGGCCGTAGCGTTGATCGAAGCCGTGGTGATGAGCGTGCCTTTTCAGTATCAACAGAGCCCCTTGAAAGAAGTGCAGCCATGACAAACCGGAAACACATCACGCGAAGAACGTTGCTGCGCGGCGTTGGAGTGACGCTGGGTCTGCCGTGGCTGGAAGCGATGGCCGCGGCGAGGGCGGTGCCGTATCCGGTTCGGATGGCGATGCTCTACATGCCGAACGGCGTCAACACCAATCATTGGACGCCGGAGGGCAAAGGCAGGGAATTCCAGCTTTCGCAAACGCTTCAACCGCTTGCTCCGTTCAAGGACCGGTTGGTCGTCATGACCAATCTCTGGAACGCGGCGTCGAAGGGCGGCGACGGACACTACGTCAAAGAGTCGGCAATCCTCACCTGCACGACCATCAAGAAAACACCTGGCGCCGATCTCGCCAATGGAATCTCCGTGGATCAGGTGGCTGCCAGCCAAGTGGCCGGCCGCACGCCTCTGCCATCGATCGAACTTGGCGTTACGCCCGTGGCGATTGGCGTCGACACGGTGGTCGGCTACACCCGCGTCTATGGATCGCACATCGCCTGGAGCAGCCCCACCACTCCGCTGGCGCGTGAGATCAACCCGCGTGCGGCGTATGAGCGGTTGTACCGCGCCTCCAAATCTCCGGTTGGCGACGACGCGAAGATGGACGCCCTGCTGCTGGACCGCGTGATGGAGGACGCGAAGCGGCTTCGCGCGGAAGTGGGCGCTGCGGACCAGCTTCGCCTCGACGAGTATCTCTCCGTCATGCGATCGCTGGAACAACGTGTGGAGCGCGCCAACCGCAAGGAGAAGTCCAGTTGGAAAGCGCTGGTTCCGGTAGATCCGAAGAATGCGCCCGATGGCAACCCCGCCGGACACGCGGAGCATGTGCGCCTGATGCTGGATATCATCGCCACCGCCTTTCAAAGCGACACCACCCGCGTATCCACGTTCATGTTCGGCAACGCCGTCAGCAACGTCAGTTTCCGCTTTCTTGAAGGAGTCAGCGCGGGGCATCACGACGTTTCGCATCACCAGAAGGACGAAGATAAGCTGCGGCAGTACCAGTTGATCAATCAGTGGCACGTTGCGCAGTATGCGTATCTGCTGGAGAAGCTGCGGTCACTGAAAGAAGGCGATTCCACCGTCCTCGACAATTCGATGGTCTTGTTTGCCTCCGCGCTCAGCGACGGGCAGCAGCACAATCCGCACAACCTTCCTTTGCTGCTTGCGGGCGGTGCAGGCGGCAGGATTGAAACCGGCCAGCACCTGGTTTACGGCGAGGACAGTCCGTTGGCGAACCTTTACGTGTCGATGCTGGACGCATTCGGCGCGCCGGTTCCACGGTTCGGCGACAGCACCGGCCCGTTGACCGGGCTCTTGCGGTCCTAGCACTCATGCGCCTTGCAATCGCCCTGATCGTGGTCTGTGGCCTTTCAGCGGCAGAGGTTGAAGGTTTCTGGACCGGGCAGATGGCCGGACGCAATGGGCAAGTTCTGGATATCTCTTTTCGGTTCTCTCAAAGCGGCGATGTCCTCACCGGAAAGCTGTATGGCGACTTCAACAGCACGGAAATCAGCGAAGGCAGAGTCGTGGGCGGCGAGGTATTTTTTGTCGTCGTCACGCCGGTTCAACAAGGCAATCAGATCAACCGCACCCGTCTAAAATTCCATGGCTGCCTTGAGAACGGATTGCTGAACCTGACGCGCGAACAGGAGAGCACGGCACCCCCTGGCGCCGAGGCAAAGCCGCCGCCTCCGGTTTTCTTCACGCTCAAGCGCTTCCTTTGATCCAATCCGGCGGCACACTCGTATAGTGGTGTCATGAATCCCTTCGTCAAAGGCAAGGTTGCAAAACAGGCCCACGTCGGGCTGCCCGAAGGAACGTTCGAAGAGGAACACGGGCGCAAAGGATTCTATGGGAAGTCGGCGCATCTGTATCACGCCAACCCTCCCACAAACTGGATACGCTTTGAAGGAAAGCTGAGGCCGCATTGTTTCGACCTGAATCAGATCGAAACCTCGGACCACTTCGATCCGGCGGGCGGGCCCGTTCCGTTTCTGGGCAACCGCGACATCCGGCTCTCGGTCTCGCGGCGTTCTTCCCCGATGCCATTCTATTTCCGGAACGCTGACGGCGACGAGTTGTACTTCATCCATCGCGGTTCTGGCACGATCGAGACAGATTTCGGCCCGCTCAGCTTCAGTCCCGGCGACTACATCGTCCTGCCCCGCTCCGTGACGTATCGCGTGATTCCGGAAACGTCTGACAATTTCTTTCTGATCATCCAGTCGCAGAGCGAGTTCGATCAGCCCGACAAGGGTCTGCTGGGACAGCATGCCTTATACGACCCGGCCATGATCGTGACGCCGGAGCCAAAGCCGAACCTCGACGACCGTCGCGAGTGGGAAGTTCGCATTCAGGTGGAAGACGAGTTGTCCAGCGTCTGGTATCCGTTCAACCCGATGGACGTCGTTGGATGGAAGGGCGACCTGACGGCGTGGAAGATCAGCATCCGCGATCTGCGTCCGGTAATGTCGCATCGCGCGCACCTTCCCCCCAGCGCGCATTCGACTTTCGTGACGGAAGGCGCGGTGGTGTGCAGTTTCGTCCCGCGGCCATTGGAAGAGGACGCCGACGCCGTGCGCGTTGCTTTCTTTCACCGCAACACCGATTTTGACGAGTTCATCTTCTATCACGACGGCGACTTTTTCTCGAAGGACAACATCAAACCCGGCATGGCGACGCTTCATCCGCGAGGACTTCACCATGGGCCGCATCCAAAGGCGTTGGCGAATCAGCAGCGCAAGACGCATACCGACGAGTACGCGGTGATGCTGGATGGCCTTAACCCGATCCACGTCCTGCCGGCTGCCGAAAGCGTCGAAGTGCCCGACTATTGGGCCAGTTGGAGACCGCCTGCTACCGTGAATCGATGATTCGTATCGATCCGGCGTCGCAGGCGCCCCTCGATGTCTACAAGCTTCTGGTTGGTTCCGTCGTCCCCAGGCCTATTGCGTTTGTGTCATCGCTTTCCTCCAGCGGCGTTCGCAATCTCGCTCCCTTTAGCTTTTTCACGGTCGCCAGTTCCAACCCGCCGGTGGTCGTCTTTCAGAATTCCGTGCGCGGCAATGGCGGGATGAAAGATACGGTTACCAACATCCGCGAAACCGGCGAGTTCGTCGTCAACATCGTCAGTGAGGATTTTGCGGAGCAGATGAATCTCACCTCCGCCGATGTCGCCCCGCAAGTGGACGAATGGAACCTGAGCGGGTTGACTCCGCTTCCCAGTGAGTTCGTCAAACCTCCGCGCGTCGGCGAATCCCGCATCCACATGGAGTGCCGCCTGATCCAGATCGTTCCGGTTAGCGACAAGCCCCTGGGTGGAAGCTTGGTGCTGGGCGAAGTTCTGCTATTCCACGTCGCGGACGAGGTTCTTGAAACCTTCCGGATCGATCCCGGCGTGCTGCGGCCGATCGGCCGTATGGGCGGTCCGACGTATGCGAGATGCACTGACAGGTTCGATCTTCAACGGCCTTCCTGAAATGTCTCAGTGGACTTGGCAGCCTTCGCCACAGCAGATCGAAGCCACAAATCTCTCGCGGTTCATGTCGCGCCTCGGCTTTGAAGATTTACAGAGCTTTCTGGATTGGTCAGTGGCGGAGCCCGAGTCGTTCTGGGACGAATGCACTAAAGAATGTGGCATTCGCTGGTTCCAGCCCTACACACACGTGCTGGACGATTCCCGCGGACCGCAGTGGAGCCAATGGTTCGTAAACGGAACCACCAACATTGCGTACAACTGCCTCGACGGCCATCAGGGCTTGGCTATTGTTGCGGAGACCGAGGACGGTTCCGCCACGGAGGTGACGTTTGACGAGTTGCGGGACGAGACCAGCCGCCTAGCCTCGTACCTGCTGAGCCTGGGTCTGGAATCGGGCGACCGCGTTGCGCTGGTGATGCCGATGACGCCCGGCGTGGTGGCGATTCTCTACGCGTGTTTCCGGTTGGGTCTCGTAGTTGTCCCCATCTTCTCCGGTTTCGGTGAACAGGCCATCTGGACAAGGCTTGCCGACTCCGGTGCGCGGCTGGTGATCACCGTCGAATCCATCGCGCGCCGTGGGAAGACCGTCGCCGTGCACTCAAAGGTGGCGGAGGCGATTAAGCGCGGAACGAATGTCCAGAACGTCGTCCTCTATTCATGGGGCGCACTGGGGACGATTCGCGACATCCCGGATGCGGAGCTGCCTAGTGAAGCGGTTGCGTTCATCCTCTACACTTCGGGCACGACGGGCAAGCCAAAGGGAGTGGTCCACACGCACGCTGGATGCCTCGCGCAGATGGCGAAAGAGATCTTCTTCGCGTTCGACCACAAGCCGGAAGACCGTTTCTGGTGGCTGTCGGATATCGGTTGGATGATGGGCCCGTGGAAGATTATCGGGAACCACACTCTCGGCGGGACGATCTTCCTCTATGACGGCGCCCCGGATTATCCATCGCCGGACAGGCTCTGGCAAATGCTGGAACGCCACCGCATCACAACGTTTGGCATCTCGCCCACCGCAATCCGCCTGCTGATGAAGGATTCCAAGCCTGAGAGGTTCGCCCTAAAGGCACTTCGTATTCTTGGCTCGACAGGCGAGCCTTGGGACGATACGTCATGGCAATGGTTCTTCGAAGAAGTGGGCGGCAGCCGCTGCCCCATCATTAATATTTCCGGAGGCACTGAAATCGTCGGGTCTTTCCTGACATGCCTTCCGGTACAGCCGCTAAAGCCGTGTTCGCTGGGCCAGCCGGCGCCGGGCATCGCCACCGATATCGTCGATGAGAATGGCGTCTCGGTTCGCGGGCAGATGGGCTATCTGGTTTGCAAGAAGCCGTGCCCGTCGATGACGCGCGGCGTGTGGAACAATTCCCAGCGCTATCTCGACACGTACTGGTCGCGGTTTCCCGGATGGTGGAATCACGGGGACTGGGCGTCAACCGACGAGGATGGCGTTTGGTACGTGCATGGCCGGGCCGACGAGTCGATGAACGTGGCCGGGCGGAAAGTGGGGCCCGCCGAGATCGAAGAGGCCCTGATCGAGCATCCGGCGGTTACGGAGGCGGCTGTCATTGGCGTCCCGGATTCCGTGAAAGGCGAAGGAATTGTGGCTTTCGTTGTTCTGCAGCGGCAAGTGGATCAGCGGGACCTCACCGCACATGTTGTGAAGACGATGGGCCCCACGTTCCGCCCGAACGCGATCGAAATCGTCGCGGAACTTCCCAAAACGCAATCGGGCAAGATTGTTCGGCGGCTGATTCGTCAACGATACCTGGGCGAACCGCTGGGCGATTCGTCTACGGTTGCGAATCCTGCGGCGCTGGATCTGATTCGCCCTCCGTCTGGTTCGTGAAAAGAAACTTGCCGCCGCTCGCCTTTACTAGCCTCATCGAAGGCCGTCCAACCAGATTCTCGATTCGCGCCACCGACGGCCCCTCCACCATAAGATAGTGCGGCTGCGGCTGCCGCCAGCGCTGAAGGAAGCCCGCGTCGTCGATGAAAACATCCGGTGCGCCAGGAGCGTAGCTGCCGTATTCAAGATTGTTCACACGTCCGTTCAGCAGCAGAGCCCGCTCCACATTTCCGTAAAAGAAGACGCTGGAGAACGTGTAGTACTGGTTGTCCAGAATCAGTGTGCCGGCAGGCTGGGCGCGCCACGCGTCCGCAAGTTCTCGCGACCCGAGGTAGGGATCGAACGCCACTAGCGCAACCCGCGCCGCGTGTAGAAACAGCAGCATCGCAATCACCAGCGCCGTCGCCGGCCGACGGACTCGGATGGCGAGCGCTCCGCAGAGGGCAGCAGCCATGGCGATCGCCAGTGGGAGTTTCAGGTAAGCGAAGGATTGCGGAGTCAGGTCGCCCATGTGCCCCAGCGATAGCGTGTATGCGTCTGGATTCTGCGTTAGCGCGCGGGATATGTCGCCCTCGGAGGGCAGATTCCAGACCGACGCGAGGATGCCGCCGGTCGCCAGCGCCGCCAGCGCGAAGATCCATCCCGCCGCGCGAATTCCGCCCCACGCCGCTGAGGACCGGTTTGCCAGGGCGGAGCCGATCAAGAGAGCGAAGGCCGGGTAAGCCGGCATCGAATAATATTCCTGGGTTGTGGAGAAGGTGAAGAACAACAGAATGAAACCCAGCCAGCACAAGGCCAGCAGTCGCGTGCGCGCCGCGCGATCCTGCGTCCGGTACTGCAGCTTCGTCAATCCCACTATCGCCCCCGACCACGGGAACAACCACAGAAGATGAAATACCCAGAACAATAGCCGCGGAACGGTGTTGTAGTCGCGCGGGTGCCGCATGTTCAGAAACCGGAACACGTGTTCGTTCAGGAAGTAGAACCAGAAGAACCCGTGATACTCGCCCGGTGCGGAGCGCCACGTGAAGTCGAAGTATGGCGGGTTCGCGATCGTCGCCAGGACATGCCACGGCGCGGCGATCAGCAATACAATCAGCACGCCGCTGGGCAAATGCAGCTTGCGCCACGACCGCCAGTCGCCTGTTGCGACCAGAAAGATCGTCATCGCCGCCAGAGGGAATAGCGCGGCGATCAAACCCTTCAGCAAAAGCCCAACGCCAATGGCTGCGGCACCGGCGGCGGCCCAGCGCCGCTGTCCCTCCAGCGCGCGCAGGAAGCACCACATGGCGACGGTGATGGCCAGTGTCAGGATCGCGTCGGGAATCTGGATTCGCGTGAACAGCCAAAGTCCCACACAAGTGGCCAGCACCAGCCCGCTAAACAAACCCGCCGCTGAGCCGAACGCCCAAGCGGAAAACTGTGCCGCGACAATGCACAGCAGCACAACTGAAACGGCCAGTGGAATTCGTGCGGCCCAATCCGACACACCAAAGATGGCGTACGACGATGCGGTCGCCCAGTACAGCAGTGGAGACTTCTCAAGGTAAGGCACGCCGTTCAACCGCGCCGTAACCCAGTCGCCTGAGTCCAGCATATTTCGTGCGATCTGCGCCTGGACGGCATCCACGTCGTCCATCAGATTCGGAGGGCTGACAACTCCGCCCAGATAGATAGCGGCGGCGGCGAGAACTACGATCAGCCGGTGACGATGTTCCATCGCTTCATCCACAGAAACAGCATCAGCAGACCCCAAAGGTGGTAGCCGTTGTTGGCTCTCCGGCGCATATGGTCGTCGATCACGCGGCTGATCTCGGGCCAGTTGAAGAGCCCAGTCGCACTCACCGTTCGCTCGTTCACCGTATCCATCAGAAGCGGTTTCAGGATCGTGCGAAACCAATAGTGGGCGGGAATATCGAATCCTTCCTTGCGTCTCGAGATGACGCTTGTCGGCAGGTTCTTCCGCATCAGGTCCCGCAACAGGAACTTCAGGACGCCATTGCGGATTTTGAAATCCACGGGTAGGGAATTCGCAAATTCAACCAGCCGGTGATCAAGAAACGGAGGCCTTACTTCAAGCGAATGCGCCATCGACATCCGGTCGCACTTGTTGAGAATGTCGTCGGGCAAGTAGTACGTCTGGTCGAGCCACAGCCATCGATTCACTGGTGATGCCGCCGAGAACTCCGCGGGCATCCAACGCGTCAGGTCAGCAACGCTCCGGCCCTCGTCATGGCGATAGACTCTCTTGCGTGCCGCGTCGCTGAAGGTTCCATTCCAGAAGAAATGCGCCGACTGCTCGTCAAGCATAGAGCCTGAAAGAAAGCGGCGAATCTTGTAGTCCAACCCGATCTTCGTGTTTGAAGCGGGCCATAACGAAGCGGCCCCTAGTCCGGCCTGGCGCAGCCACTTCGGCCAACGCCGCGCGGTGCCGGCGTAGCCGTTTGCAAGATAGGTGTTGTAGCCGCCAAACAGTTCGTCGGCGCCGTCGCCCGAGAGGACCACCGTCACTTCCCGGCGCGACATTGCGGAAAGAAACCATACCGGTACCGTGCCCGCGTCCGCGCTGGGTTCGTCGGAGAATTCCGGGATTCGCTCGATAATGGCGGGAATGTTTTCGTTCTCGGTCAGATCGAACTCGTGATGGTCCGTGTCGTAGTGCTTCGCGACCTCGCGAAAGTACGCGCTTTCGTCGAATTGCTTTCCGGAGAACCCGACGGAGAACGTCTTCAGTCGCCCTGGAAATGCCTTGCGCGCGTAGTGGACCATCGTCGACGAGTCCAGTCCACCGGACGCCCAGACTCCGAGTGGCACGTCGGACAGAAGATGCTCGCGCACCGACTCCGTTAGCAGCCAATCCAACTCTTCGCGCGCGGATTCCAGCGTGCGAGCACCCGACACCCATGGACGAGATGTCCAAAAAGGTTGGATGGCGATTTCACCATCCCGCCATTCCAGAAAGTGTCCTGGCGACAGCTTGGAGACCCCCTCCACAAGCGTGTACTGGCCGGGCACGTAGTTCAGCGAAAGGTAATAGCTGAGCGCCGTGTGGTCCAGCTTCCGAGGAATCTCAGGAAGCGCGAACAGGGCCTTCAGTTCTGAACCGAAGTAGAGGTCGCTTTCGCGCTGGAATACATACAGGGGCTTGATGCCGACTCTATCGCGCGCAAGGACCAATCGGCGCTGCCGCTGATTCCACAGCGCCACGGCGAACATTCCCCGCAGTTTCGAGAAGCACGCGGTGTCCCATTCCAGGAAGGCGTGCAGGATCGTCTCCGTGTCGCAATGGCTGGTGAAGCGGTGGCCACGATTCTCCAACTCAGCGCGAATCTCCAGGTGGTTGTAGACTTCGCCGTTGTAGACGATGACCGTCTCACCATCCGGCGAAACAATGGGCTGATCGCCGCCATCCAGATCCAGAATTTTCAGCCGCACAGCGCCCAGCGAAACATCGTCTGATTCCCAGGCGCCGTGCTGATCGGGTCCGCGGTGCTTCAACGAGAGTGTGGACGCGAGAATGCCGGCTGGCCGCGGTGCGCCGCCGCGATGCGTAAATCCTGCGATGCCGCACATGCGGCGCTACTCGTACCTCAACGCTTCGGCCGGAACGATACGTGTCGCATTCCGCGCCGGATACAGCGTCGCCAGAACGCTTACGCCCAGCGCAGCCACGGAGACCCAGATGGCATCGGGCCACCGCGCCTCAAACGGGAGGTAGCCAAGCGGATACACCTGCTCATCCAATTGAATCCATCGCTGCTGTCCCGCGAAGTGGCAGACCGTGAACCCAAGAATCAATCCGAGAATCGTCCCGGCCAATCCAATTAGCATGCCTTGCATCAGGAAGACGCGCCGGATCTGCGCGCGCGTGGCGCCCATCGCCACCATCACTCCTATGTCGCGTGTCTTCTCCATCACCATCATCGTCAGCGTGATCAGGATGTTCAACGCGGCGATCAGTTCGATCAATCCGATCGTCACCACCGTCACCGTCCGCTCGGTCCGCAGTGCGCTGAACAGTGGCTTGTTCTGCTCCATCCAACTGGTGGCGCTTAGCGCGGCGGGAAGTTCCGCCTCCAGGGCTTGAGCGACGCTGCCTGCTTGCTGAATATCGCTCAACCGCAGTTCGATCGCGTTGACCACGTCGCCCGTCGAAAGGATTCTCTGCGCGTTGCCGAGCGACGTAAATGCCCATGCGGAATCGAGATCGTAGAAACCGGTTTCGAAGATTCCAACAACCCGCATCGGGAAGTACGAAGGACGCGGGCCGAACGGCGTCAGTTCGCCTTGCGGGCTGATGACAGTTACGCGGCTGTTGAGAAGGAGTCCGGCGGAGCGGGCGAGCTTCGACCCGACGACGATACCCTCAGTCAAGTTGAAATCACCCGCGACGAGGAACTGGCGCATCTCTTCGTCCGGCGAAACGATTCCCTTCAGCACACCGCCGGCGGACTGCAACGGACTCGAGAAAAAGACGCCACCGTACAGCGTTGGCGACGCACCTGCCACGCCCGGAAACTTCGCGAACCGGCTGCTGAGTGCTTCCCAACCCCCGATTCCATTACCCGGATTCTTTTCGAGCACGCTGACGTGCGCCGTCGCACCCAGCAGCAGCCGTTGCAGCGTTTGCCGGAACCCATTGTTGATGGCAAGGGCGATGATCAACGCCATCACTCCGGCGGCCACACCAAAAACGGAAATGACGGTGATGACGGAGACGATGGCCTGTCTGCGTTTCGCAACAAGGTACCGGCGTGCGACGAAGAACTCGAAGTTCCGGATTGTGCCGGTCACTTCAGAGCCCGCAACTGCGCGGCGATTCCGATCTGTCCCTCGGGACGGAGCAGCGGAAAGAGAATCACGTCGCGGATGGAGCGCGAGTTCGTAAGCAGCATCGTCAGACGATCCACGCCAATGCCTTCACCGCCTGCGGGGGGCATTCCGTAACAGAGGGCTCGAACGTAGTCTTCATCCATCTGGTGCGCCTCTTCGTCGCCGCTGGCGCGAAGCTCCAACTGCGAATCAAAGCGCCGCAACTGCTCTTGTGGATCGTTCAGCTCGGTAAACGCATTGGCCAGTTCCATGCCCGCAACGACAAGCTCGAATCGTTCCGTGAAGCGTGGATCGTCGCGCCTCCGCATCGCGAGTGGAGAGATCTCCACCGGGTGGTCGAAGATGATCGTCGGCTGGATCAGCTTCGGTTCCGCGTAGCGCTCGAAGAGTTCCACCAGCCCGTGTCCGGCGATCTGCCAATCCGAACCGGCCGGCGCGTACTCGCGGACGGCCTCCTGCATCGTCATCCGGTGAATGGCGCCGAAGTCCAGTTGGTGTCCGTCGAACTCAACCTGTGTGCCGCCCGTCGCGTCCACGGCCACGGTCTTCAGAAGCTGACACGTGAAATCCATCAGCCCGTGATAGTCCGTGTAGGCCTGATAGAACTCCAGCATCGTAAATTCCGGATTGTGCTTGAACGAGATTCCTTCGTTGCGGAAGTTGCGGTTGATCTCATACACGCGTTCCAGGCCGCCCACCAATAGCCGCTTCAGGTAGAGTTCCGGAGCGATGCGCAAATACAGATCGACATCCAGCGTGTTGTGGTGTGTTACGAAAGGCCGTGCGGCGGCGCCGCCATACAGCGGCTGCATCATCGGCGTTTCCACTTCCACAAAGTCCAAGGCTTCCAATTGGCGGCGAAGCGATCCGATGATTTTCGCCCGCGTCAGAAACACCTGTCGAACCTCCGGGTTCGCGATCAGGTCAAGGTAGCGCTGCCGGTAGCGGATCTCCACGTCTTCCAGGCCATGCCATTTCTCCGGCATCGACAATAGAATCTTGCTGAGAAAATCCAAGCGTTCGACATGGATGCTGAGCTCACCCGTCCGCGTCCGGAACAGGTATCCTTCAACGCCGATCACATCGCCGAGATCCAGCAATTGAAACAGCTGGTAGTCCTTCTCCGCAACGCCATCCTTCTTGACGTAGATCTGTATGCGGCCGCCGTTCTGCCCAATCGTCGCGAACCCCGCCTTGCCCATCCGGCGGATGGTATAGATCCGGCCAGCGGCTTTTACTGGTATTCGGGAAGCTTCAAGTTCCTCGCCGGGGGTGCTGGAATGGCGGCTGACGATGGCGTCGATAGTGGAATCGAAGTCGAAGCGGCGGCCATAGGGAAGAAATCCGAGCGCTTCGATCTCGCGGATGCGCGCGGCCCGCTGGTCGAGCAGGCTTTGCTCTAATGACAAATTCGATAGTCCTTTCGGGAATCCTTAATTATAATTGACGATTGGTTTTCCTTTCGATCGTTATCCCAGCTTTCAATGAAGAGGTCCGTCTTCCCCGAACGCTGGAGCGCGTCGCCGCTTACCTCGCTGGAACGCGTCCGCAGTCCCGCAGCGGCAACACTGAAGTGCTGGTAGTCGACGATGGTTCCTCCGACGGAACGGCGCAGGTTGTGGAGCGGTTCACGCTCCTCTACCCCAACTTCCGCTTAGTCAGGAATCCGGGAAATCGCGGAAAGGGATACTCGGTTCGCCACGGAATGAAGGAGGCGTCCGGGGAGTGGATTCTGTTTAGCGACGCCGATCTTTCGGCTCCCATTGAGGAACTTGAGAAGCTTTTTCGCGCCGTCGAAGCCTCTGGCGCCGATATCGCCGTCGGCTCGCGGGCGCTGGACCGGAAGCTAATCGGGGTCCATCAGTCGTGGCTCCGGGAGAACGCGGGGCGATTCTTCAACCTCTGTATGCGCATCATCGTCGGACTCAACCTATGGGATACGCAATGCGGGTTCAAGCTGTTTCGCCGGCAAGCTTCGCAGGAGATCTTTCCCAGGCAGATCATCGACGGCTTCGGGTTCGACGTCGAGGCGCTCTTCATTGGGCGCTTGCGCGGATTCAAGATCGTCGAGGTGCCCGTGCGTTGGAATCACTCCGATGGGACGAAGGTGAACATGTTCGCCGACAGCGCGGGAATGTTCCTGGACTTGTTGCGTGTCCGCTGGAATCAGGTGCGCGGACGCTATTCCTAGCAACGCGCGATGCGATACTGACGCTTGCTTGTGACGGTGGTGGTTCCAACTTTGACTGGCGGCGAAAAGCTTGAGGAGTGCGTTGAGGCTCTACAGGCGCAAGGTATCGTAGGCCTCGACGTGGTCATCGTGGACAACGGGTCGCTCCGGCTTGGCGAAAGATTCCATGGCCACGAAGTTGTCCGCGTTCTCAGCCCAGGGCGCAATCTTGGGTTCGCCGGTGCCGTTGCCGATGCGTTCGAATCTTCGGCGGCGCCCTATTTCATGACGATCAACGACGACGCGGTAGCCGAGCCCGGATGTCTAGCCGCCCTGATTCGGGCATTGGAACGCGACCCGGCTTTCGGCTCGTGCGCGCCGAAGATTGTTCTGGCGGGCGAGAATCTTCTTGATTCGGCGGGCATGGCTATCGGGCTGGACGGTTCCAGCAGACAGCGCGGCCATCGCCGTGATCCGGACGGCTACCGCGCCGCAGGCGAAGTCTTGTTTGCCAGCGGCTGCGCCGCAATGTACCGGCGCGAAGCGTTGGCCGACGCGGGTGGCTTCGACCGCGACTTCTTCCTATATTGCGAAGATACCGATGTTGGTCTGCGCATGCGCCGGATGGGGTGGAGATGCCGTTACGAACCAGCTGCCGTGGTGCGGCATAAATATTCCGCGACGGCTGGCGGCGGCAGCGCAAGCAAGGTCTATTACGCCGAACGAAACCGGATTGCCGTGCTGGTAAAGAACTTCCCCTGGGACTTAATCCTGATGTCGCCCGCTTTCACACTCGCGCGATACGCGGCCCACGTGCGGGCGCTTGCAAGTGGCAAGGGATACGCAGGCCAAGTGTCGGGCGGCACGACGTGGGGCGGATTCGTGGGCGCTGTGTTGAAGGGCATGTGGGACGCGTTTACGCGGCTGCCAACACTGCTGAAGCGCCGCTCCCAGTTGATGCGCCGGGCCAAGCTGACAAGCGCGGAGTTTCGCCGAGTCCTAAAAACTCACCGGCTATCGGCGTCGGAGATTGCCGGTGTTTGAAGGTTGGGCTCGCGATCTGCTAATCCTGATCCCCGCGTTCAACGAAGAGCTTGCGCTGGGAAGCACGATCGATTCGATCCGGGAGATCCACACTCAGTATCCGATTCTTGTTGTCGACGATGGATCGACGGACTCAACCACCTACATCGCGCGATCGCGCGGCGCCGAGGTGTTGACGCTGCCGCGCCATCTGGGCCTCGGTGGAGCCGTGCAAACCGGCTACAAACTCGCTTTCGAAGAAGAGTTCGAGTACGTCATCCGCATGGACGCCGACGGCCAGCATCCTCCGGAGAAACTAGGTGAGCTGCTGGAAGCGCTTCGGCGGTCCGACTCCGAGGTGGTGATCGGCTCCCGTTTTGTCGGCCAGTTGTGGGCCGCGCAGGAGGGCATTCGCGGTGTGGGAACACGCTTGTTCCGCTTTCTCTTGCGGCCCATTCTCGGACGCTGGGTTTACGACCCCACGTCCGGGTTTATTGGCGTCAACCGAAAGGCGCTGGCTGTCTTCGCGGCCGCGTTTCCATTGGAGTACCCGGAGATCGAGATGCTTGTCGTGTTGCAGCGGACTACGTTCCGCTTCCAGGAAATTCCGTGCCAGATGCGGCCGCGGTCTGCCGGCTCGTCCACTCTCACGCCCAAAGCGTCGTTCTACTACATGGTCCACGTGATGTTGGGATTCCTGATGAACGTCCTGCGCGTGCCGGCCTTTTGGACCAAGCGGGACAAATCCGCATGACACGTTTTTCTACCGTCGTCATGGTGCTGGGCTGCTTGCTGGCGCTGGTGATTCTTCGGGCGATTCGCAAGGAAAGTGTTCGAGTTGAATACTCGCTGGTGTGGCTGACCGTGGTGATCGTTTTCGTTGGGCTGGTGCTTTCGGACGGCTTCATGCAATGGCTCGCTGGCCTGGTGGGACTCGGCGATATGCCCACGCTGATCCTGCTGCTTGCGCTGGTGCTAGTCGTCCTTGTCAGCTTCCACTACGCGAAGATCCTGTCCCGGTTGCGCGACGACAACATCGCATTGGTGCAGCGCGTGGCGATCCTTCAATTGCGGATTCAGGATCTGGAGAAACGCTCCTCGCGATGACCTTGACGTCGCGCATGTCCGCCGCGTTGCTGTTGGTCTGTTTTTGCGCCGTAGCCTTTTTGGTGTTCGGGCCGGCTTCCAGCGGACCATTCGTCTTCGACGACACTTACCAGTTCTTCGCCGCTCCGAATCTGCCCCCGGGCTCGCCCGCGGGGTATCTGCTGGGCGCGCGCCCCGTCCTGCAGGTCAGCTACTTCCTGAATCATCAGGTGTCGCAGGACAGCACCGGTTCGTATCACGCCGTCAACATCCTTCTGCATGCGGCGAATGCGGCGCTGGTTTCGATTCTGATCTATCTGCTTTTCCAGTTTGCCTACCCCGACGCGCGGTACCGGAACGAATTGGCGGCGGCGGGGGGCGCATTCTTCCTTGTGCATCCTTTGCAGAGCGAAGCGGTCGCCTACATATCTGCCCGGTCCGATCTGTTGTCGTCGCTGTTCTTCCTTGCGGCGTTGGTTCTGTTTCTTCTCTGCCGTCCAAAGGGAATAACATGGCTGGCGGCGATCGGGATCACAGTGTTGTTCTTGCTTGCGCTGGGTTCGAAGGAAAGCGCGGTGGCGTTTCCGGCGGTTCTGATCGCCTTCGAATGGATCTTCCGCGACCGGGTTCCAAGCCTGCGCACAAGCGGAGCGTGGAAGCTTTACGGACTGTTGGTGGCTGGCGCAGTTGCCGGCCTGGCTGTGGTGGTCAGTTACATCGTCGGCGCTTCGGGCGTCGAACTCCGGCCCGACCCGTCCTACTTTTTCACGCAATGGCGGGTGATCGCGACCTACCTGCGATTGCTGCTGCTGCCTTTTGGACTGACGATCGACTACGACATCCCGCTGTCCGCAGGGCCGCTGGACCACGGTGCAGTCTGGTACCTGCTGCTGCTTCTGGGCGTTGGAGCGTTGGTGATCTGGAAGCGCGACTCCCGGGGGATGATTCTCTTCGGGTTGCTGTTCGTGCTTTTGACCCTTGCGCCGACATCCAGCGTTATCCCCATCCGCGATCCGATTGCGGAGCGCCGGATGTACCTGCCGATGGCTGGAATAGCGCTGATGGCGTCGGTGGCGCTATCGCGCGCCGGGACTTCGCGCCGAACGATCATCGCAACGGCCTCCACGGTGCTGGCGGTTTACGGCGTCCTCAGCTACCAGCGCGCGCTGGCGTGGTCGAGCCCTGTGGCTCTTTGGCAAAGCGCGGTCGATTCGGCGCCCGAAAAATCCAGGCCGCGCTTCTGGCTGGGGCAGGCCTATCT